>CAVYVY010000036.1:0-25869 GCA_963772145.1 uncultured bacterium | reverse complement strand
TCCGCAATCTCCCCGGATTCGCGCGCTTCCTGCCGATCGCGGCGCTCTGCCACGGGCAGACCATGAACATCACCAATATCGCCCGAGAGGCAGGCGTCGCGCGGACGACGGTCGCGGGTTATCTCGACATCCTCGAGGAGACGCTACTTTGCTTCCGTGTGCCCGGCTTCGAGCCGAAGCTACGCCTTCGCGAACGCAAGCTTCCCAAATGGTACTGGTGCGACCCCTGCATCGTGCGCGCGATGCGGCGCTCTCACGGTCCGCTGGTCCCCGAGGAACGCGGCGCCCTGTTCGAAGGTCTGGTCGCGCAACTCCTGCGCGCCTACCGCGACTACACCGGATTTTGTGACGATATTACTTACTGGTCCGCCGAGCGCCGCACCACAGAGGTCGACTTCGTCCTCACCCGCGGTGAACAGCACCTTGCCATCGAGGCCAAATCGGGCGCCGCCTTCTCCGACCGCTGGTGCCAGGGATTGCGGGCGATCGCTCCGCTGCCCGGCCTCACTCGCCGCCTCATCGTCTATCCGGAAGGCCCCCGGCTCATGACCGAAGACGGCATCGAGGTCCTGTCGTTCGCGACCCTCGCCAAGATGCTGGCCGCCGGCGAGTTGTAGAAGCGATCTCCCGGCAAGGTGCTGCAGTTCGCTCGGTGCGCGACAGGAAGGGGATAGTCATTTCAACCGCACACTCCCCCCCACCGCAGCCTCTCCTGGAGTGGCATCTCAGTTTCCCATCGCCAGAGGAGTCAGCGGCTGGTTGGGTGACATCCGCATCACACGGGCAACAATCGTTCCCGGCGGGAAGTGACAGACCGAGATGGAAAGTCCCGTGGTGTCCGCCAGTCGCTGCAGTTCCAGCTTCCACAGATTTCCAGCCGTGGTCCGTTGCTGCCGCCACCATCGGCGGTGATCAAGATGTCCTTCGCTGCGGGATACAGACGCCGGCCTTCGTGCCACCACCTGCCGGTGATGGACGCTACCGCGAAGGCGGCGGTGTCGTGGTCCGTCCCCACATTCCCGAAGCCCGTGACCGAACCCACTTCGATGACTCAGGCATCTCGGTGCACAGAAAGGCCCGCCAAAGGCATCAAGACACGCGACGCCACCGCGCCCCGCGTCCGCGACCATCCAGCAGTACGAGGCCCTCGTCCCGCATGGCGGCCAATTCCCGCTTGATCGTCGGTAAGCTGACGCCGGGGCATTGGGCCTTGATGTCCGCCAAGGCGAACGGCCCGACCATGCGCGCAACCGCTTCGCGGACGAGCGCGGCCCTGCTGCCGCCTCCGCGATTCAATGCACCGACACGCTCGGTGAACTCAGAGTAGGCCCGCAGCAGAACACCCCAGAAGTAGTCCAGCCAGGGGTGCGGATCGTGGCGGCATTCATGCCACTGGCGCGAGCTTCGTGCGAGCGCCTCGTAGTACGTTTCCTTCGATTCCTCGATGACACGCTCGAGACTGATGTACCGGCCCACCTGGTGACCCATTCGGTAGAGCAGAAGCAGGGTCAGCAACCGCGACACACGGCCATTGCCATCGGCGAAGGGGTGGATGCACAGGAAGTCGAGAACGGCCAGGGGCGCCACGACCAGTCCGGGCCGTTCTTCACCATACAGGGCACGGCGCAGGCCGGATGTCAGGTCCTCCATGGCCTGCGGCGTGGCCACGGCCGGCACGGGTTTGAATCGCACGCGCAGCACACCAGTGGGATCGCGTTCGACGACTTCGTTGTCCACCATCTTCCAGTTGCCGCCGGGCTGCGGCAGGTAGCGATACATGGTCGCGTGGAGTTGACGGATGACGTTTGCCGTCACGTCCATGTCGGCGGCCGCATCGTGGATCAGGGCCAGAACATCGCGATATCCGGCAATCTCCTGTTCCGACCGGTTGTCCGGTGTCGTGTGTTCGATCACGATGCCCTGAATGCGCTTGCGGGGCGCCTGGATTCCCTCGATCCGATTGGACGACTCGGCCGATTCGACCTGGGCGATCCTGCGCATCGTCTTGAGCACTTCCGGCAAACGCTCGGCGTAGAGGGCCTGCTTGCCCTGATATTCACCGATGCGATGCAGCGTCTCGAGCTGCAGCGCCGAGAACTGCAAACTGTCGAGGTAATTGCCAGCCAAGGAATGCACTAGGGGCTCCTTTCAGCGTCTCCGAATTGGCTCACTCCGCCTTTTTGAGATCATTTTATATGACATGGAGCCATTTGTCTAATTTTTTGGCTCATTGAACTCAAATAATGTTCAATTATGGCCCCCGTGATCCCATTCCTCTCGCCAGGCCATCAGGGCCTCGGTAGCCACTGGCGCCGGGCGCAATTGAGGCGCCAACCCCCCTCCGCCTGGCGGCGGCCCGCTGCTGGGCGCTGCTGCTGGCGCGGATCTACGAATGTTTCCCCCTGACCTGCCCCAAATGCGGAAAACCAATGCGGATCATCGCGTTCGTGCTGGAGCGGCCGGTGATCGAGCGGATCCTCGCTCACCTCGGCGAACCAACCAGGCCCCCCGCTGTGCGACCCGCACGGCCGCCGCCCCAGGGGGAGTTCCCGTTCGACCAGACGCTCGGGCCCGACGACTGGCCGGAGATGGACCAGACGGCGGGACTGGGCGACGGCTGGGAGTGAACCCGCGAACAGACCACACCTGAGGTGACCGCCGCCTGGTTGCAGAGCGGCGGATGGGCCGGTGTGTTCGCAAAGCCCGTCAACAGGGCGGCGGAGCCTGGAATCGGCGGCTCGGGGGTGGGAATCCGGGGGCGGATTGACGACAGCGCGGGCGGCGTGACACAATGAGGTGGTCAGGAGAGGGCTGCGGTGGGGGGAATATGTGGTTGAAATGACTATCCCCCACACTCGAACGCCTCCCTGATTCTGCGAGAAGTGCCGAAAATTACCCTTGTTATTGGCCGATATATGGCTAAAATTACCCTTGATTTTCGCCAGAAAGGAGCCGCCCGTGTACCGAACCGCTCTCGCTTATCTGAAAACCTGGAAGAACAAGCCCAGCCGCAAGCCCCTGGTACTCCGGGGGGCCAGGCAGGTCGGGAAATCGTACCTGGTCCGAATGCTCGCGGCGGAGATTTTCGACAACCTCATCGAGATCAACCTGGAGACGGATCCGGAGGCGTCGTCGCTATTCGCGTCGAAGGACCCCCAAACCATTGTGCCTCTGCTTGAGGCGCGTTACGGGCAGCCCGTCAGAGCCGGGGCCACTCTGCTTTTCCTGGACGAGATTCAGGTCGCTCCCGAACTATTCGCCGGTCTTCGCTACTTCCACGAGAGGATGCCCGAGCTTCATGTGATCGCGGCGGGGTCGCTGCTCGACTTTGCCCTGGCCGAACACGGGTTCTCCGTGCCCGTAGGGAGGATCGAATACCTCAACCTGGGTCCGATGAGCTTTTCGGAGTTCCTTCTCGGCCTGAACCGGGCGTCGTTGCAGCAGTTCCTCTGCCAGTACGCCGTCGGCCAGGAGGTGCCACAGGCCATTCACGGCGAGCTGTTGCGCCTGCTCCGCCAGTTTCTGGTGGTTGGCGGCATGCCCGCATCGGTGGCAGCTTTCATCGGACCAGGAAACCACCGGGACAGCGAAGCGGAGCGCCAGGCGATTCTTTCTACCTTCCGCGAAGACTTCGCCAGGTACGGGAAGCGCCTCGATCACCGGAGGCTGGACAAGGTGTTCGCGAAGATTCCCCGCCTGGCGGGTTCGAAGTTCAGCTACAGCCAGGTCGACCGGGAGGAGCGCTCGCGGGAGCTTGGCCGTGCCCTCGATCTGCTTTGTCTGGCCAGGATCGCCTATCGGGTCCGTCGACACGTCGGCCAACGGCGTGCCCCTGGGCGCAGAGGCCGATGACCGCAATTTCAAGGTTCTGTTCATGGATGTGGGACTGCTGTGCCGTAGTTGTGGCCTGAGTGTCCTCGATATGGAACATGCCAGTGATTTGATGCTGGTCAATACCGGAAGCGTTTGCGAGCAGTTCGCCGGCCAGCACTTGCTGCACTCCGGGGAGTTCTTTGCGGAACCGGAACTCTATTGCTGGATGCGTGAGAAGAGCCAATCGAGCGCCGAGGTAGACTACCTGATCTCGGTAGGCGACGTGGTTGTGCCGGTTGAAATCAAGGCCGGCAAGACCGGCACTCTGAAGAGCCTCCACGTCTTTCTGCGGGAGAAGGAGCGGGACTTCGGACTGAGGCTGAATACCGACCGGCCGTCGCTGCTTGCGACCGAGACCTCCGTGGCCGGCGGCGATAACCGCCCGTTCAGGCTGCTCTCGCTACCGCTCTATCTGGTGGAGCAGGCGTCGAGACTGTGTCGGGAGTGTCTGGCAAACTCGACGTGCGGTGCTGCGCACTGCCGGTCCGGGCGGACGCTCCGGCGCCGCCTGCCCTCAGCCCGCCGGTTCCTCGTCGTCATCTTCATCCGGCAGCTCGCGCCGTTCCGCGTTGATCCCCATGTAGTGCAGGTCGAGATCCTGCAGGAGTTCGCGCACCTGCGCGGCCCAGGCGGGGGGAACCAGCAGGCGGGCCGGCTGGATCAGGGGATCGATGACGGCGAACGTCTCCCCGTGGAGGAGATACGGGATGCCGTTGGCGTCGAGCAGGCTCTTGATCATGAGGATGTCGCCGACGTTGTAGGTCGCCAGGATCTCCTCGGCCTCGATCAGTTCGTCGGCGGCCACGGCCGGGCGTTCCGGCACCAGCGGCACGTCGCAGTCGGCGCAGATCGCCACGCCGGCCTGGTATTCGGTCGCGCATTTCGGGCAGAACATGGACGCCGCCTTTCGCCGGGGTGCCTGTCCGCATGGTCGCACGGATCCCGCCGGCCGACAGTCCCCGTTCGCGTCCCGGCGGCCGCCGCGCCGCGAGCCTGCCTCCGGCCCGCCGGCGCGTTCGCCACGCGCCCCCCGCGCAGCCGCGTCTCGACCGCGGCCAGGGCGCTGTCCGCCTCGGCGACGAGTTCCGCGAGGATCTCGCGCAGCGGCTGCACCCGGTTGACGAGCCCCACGGACTGGCCGGCCATCAGCGAGCCGGTCTCGACCTCGCCGTCCACCGCGGCGCGCCGCAGGCTGCCCACCCAGAAGTGCTCGACCTCGTACTGCGCCTCGGGGCGGGTGATCTCGCCCGCGCGCAGCTTCTCCAGCAGCGTCAGCTGCAGGCGCCCGAACTCCTCCATGGCCTCGTTGTGCAGCGCGCGCACCGCCACCACCGGCAGCTTGCTGCTGTACTGCGGCGTGGAGATCGCCTCGCGCGAGCGGGCCTTCATGAAGACCTGCTTGAAGCGCGGGTGGGCGCCGCACTCCTCGGCCACCACGAAGCGGGTGCCGAGCTGGGCGCCGGCCGCGCCCATCAGGCAGAGATGGCCGATCATGCGGCCGTCGGCGATGCCGCCGGCGACGAAGATCGGCACCTCGTCGAACCGGAACAGGATCTCCTGCAGCAGCACGATCGTCGAGACGTGCCCGATGTGGCCGCCCGCCTCGCTCCCCTCGAGCACGAGGGCGTCGGCGCCGTAGTCGATCATGCGCCGGGCGATGGAGTCGGTGCTGGCGAAGCAGATCACCTTCGCGCCGGAGTCCTTCGCCTTCTGCACCTCGCTCTGGCGCGGGATCGAGCCGGCGAAGAACATGTGGCTGAGCTGCTTCTCGCAGATGATGTCGAGGTGCGCCTGGTAGTTGGGCGCGATGACGATGATGTTCGCGCCGAACGGCCGGTCGGTCAGGGCGCGCGTCTCGTCGATGGAGGCGGCGAACTGCGCCGGCGGCATGTTGCCGGCGGCCAGCACGCCGAAGGCGCCCAGGTCGCTCATCTGCGAGACCAGCTGCGGCTCGCTGATCCAGGTCATCGCGCCGCACATGATCGGCAGTTCGACGCCGAGGAAATCCTGGCCGGCCCGCCAGAGCCGGCTCAGGCGCGGGGTCGACCGGACGATCTCCTGCTTCGCCATCGTCTCTCCTTCGCTCGCGCGCGCGGACGCGCCGATACCGGCATCGCCCGGACCCGGGCCGCCGGACGGCGCGATCATCATACTTCAGCGGTCCTGAATCGCAAGATCGGTCGCGGCGGTCAGCCGTCCGCCAGCCGGTCCCGCAGCATCTCGGCGATGTCGCGCACGACCAGCGTGTCGGCGCGGTCGGTCTCCTTGACGCCGTCGCCGAGCATCGTCAGGCAGAACGGGCAGGCGCTGGCCACCTCGCGCGCGCCGGTGCCGGCCGCCTCGGCGATGCGGTGGTGGTTGATGCGGGTGCCGAGCTTCTCCTCGAGGAACATGCGGCCGCCGCCGGCGCCGCAGCAGAAGCCCTCGCGGCGGTTGCGCGGCATCTCCACCAGCTCGAGGCCGGGCACGGACCGGAGCACCTCGCGCGGCGCGTCGTAGACGTCGTTGTGACGGCCGAGGTAGCAGGAGTCGTGGTAGGTCAGCTTGAGCGGCTCGCCGCCGCGCAGCTTCAGCTTCCCCTCGGCGAGGAGGCGGGCGAGCAGTTCGGAGTGGTGGCGGACCTCGACGCCCTCGAGGCCGAACTGCGGGTACTCGTTGCGGAGCGTGTTGTAGCAGTGCGGGCAGGCGGTGACGAACTTCCGCGCGCCGTAGCGCTTGAAGGTCTCGATGTTCTGCTGCGCCTGCATCTGGAACAGGTACTCGTGGCCGAGCCGGCGCGACGGATCGCCGCAGCACCCCTCCTCGAGACCGAGCACGGCGTAGTCGAGACCGGCGCGGTCGAACAGCTCGCAGGTGGCGCGCACGACGGCGCGGTTGCGCTCGTCGAACGAGCCGGCGCAGCCGACGAAGAAGAGCCACTCCGCGCTCCCCTTCGTGCCCAGGACCGGCACCGGCGCCTCGCCGATCCAGTCGGCGCGCGCCGCCGCCGGCGCGTTCCACGGGTTGCTGTTGTTCTCGAGGCCGCGCAGCGCGTTCTGCATCTCGGCGGGAACCCGCGCCTCGGTCATCGTCAGGTACCGGCGCTGGTCGATGATGTGCGGCACGTGCTCGATCACGACCGGACAGGCCGTCTGGCACCAGCCGCAGGTCGTGCACGACCAGAGCGTGTCGTCGGAATTGACGTCGCCCGCCAGACGCGGGCGCTCCAGCGACGCGGCCAGCGCCGCCGCCTCGGCGGGCCGGCCCCGCGCCTTCAGCTTGCCGACCTCCTCCAGCCGCGCGCCCAGGCTGAACAGATGGTCGCGCTCGTCGCAGATCAGCGACTTCGGCCGCAGCGGCTTGCCGGTCACGGCGGTCGGACAGTGCTCGTTGCAGCGTCCGCACTCCGTGCAGGTGAACATGTCCAGCAGCCGCCGCCAGGAGAATTCCTCCACCCGGCCCACGCCGAACGATTCGCGCCCCTCGAACTGCAGCGGATCGGACGCCAGCGGCGGCGTGAGACGCTTGAGCCAGACGGCCGGCAGCGAAGTCAGGACGTGGAAGTGCTTGCCGTACGGCAGGTAATTGAGGAAGCCGAGGACCAGCGCGCAGTGCGCCCAGTACATGGTCTGCCACCAGCCGCGCGCGCCGGCGGCGTCCACGCCCGGCGAACAGCCCCGCCAGCGCGCGCGAGACGAACGCGTAGCCGGCCTCCGGGTGGTCGGGGCGCAGGCGCAACAGCGCCGCGTCGCCCAGCAGGTCGCTCAGCATGAGCGCCGCGATCCAGAGCAGGATCAGCACCCCCTCGGCCGACAGCGGCAGGCGCGCCGGCCGCGTGACCAGCCGCCGCCAGAGGCCGTAGAGCACCGCCACGATCACGACGACCGCGAAAATGTCCTTCAGCGTGGCGTAGATCAGGCCGGGACCATCCCCGAGCAGCGGCAGGTGGAAATCGGCGGCGAAGCCGCGGCCGAAGAGGGTCAGCGTGCGCAGCGACACGACGAGGAAGCCGGCGAAGATACCCAGGTGCATCAGCCCGGCGCCCCGCTCCCACAGCAGGCGCTGCTGTCCGAAGCCGATCACCAGCAGCGCCCGCAGGCGCGCCCAGGGCCGGTCGGTGCGGTGGTCCGGCTCGGCGGCGCGCAGCAGCCACCAGCGGGCGGCGATCGTGTTGGCGAAGAAGGCGAGGGACAGCAGCAGCAGCAGGGTCATCGCGACGGGATTCATGGATTCCCTTTCCGGAGTCGCGCCGGGCGCGCATCGCCGCGAAGATAGCGGCGGCGCGGCATCCACGGAAGCGGAACCTCGTGCCGTCGGGATCGTTGCCAGGCTCGGCCGGTATCGCCGGCCGGTACTTCGACCCGCCGCTCAGACCGCGGCGGCGGCGGCGGCGGCAATCGGCGCCCGGACATGCTCGAGCAGGGCCCGGCAGACCGCGAGTCCGGCCGGATCGTCGGCGCGCACCGACTCGGTCCAGTCCATCTCGAGCGTGGTGATGCGGCCGAACAGACGCTGTCGGTGACGCACCAGACCGGAACTCAGCGCCAGGTAGAGCGAGCCGTTCTCGCGCAGCCACGGCTCGCCCGGAGCCTGAGGCCGACCGCGCTGGTGGTCGTAGAGAGGGATCAGGCCACCCGGCGAGGGGCACCAGAAGCACGGGGCCTCCTCGCAGACCGACAGCAGGGATTCGGCGCGGGCGCGGCGGAAAGCGACGCACGCCTCCTCGACCCGGCCCGGCCGCCGCAGCGGCAGCGCGGCCGAGAGCAGGGCCACGGTGTCCGGTACGGCTCCCCGCGACTCGAGGAGCCGCAGCGCGTGGAGCGCGATCTCCGCGGACCCCGTCGACGCGACCGGCAGGGGCGCTTCCACCGCCCGCGCACCCCAGTCCCTCGCCCACGCGAGCGCCTCGGGATCGGCGCCGGCGACGACCAGATCGTCCAGCGCCGCAACCTCGGCGGCGGAGGCGAGGGTCCAGGCGAGCAGCGGCCGTCCCCCGAGCTCGGTAAGCACGCCTTGCGGAAGGGCCGGCCCCGGGCGGTCAAGAGGAACGATGGCGATGAGGTTCGACAAGCTGCGTCTCCCATCTGTCCGGCCGAATCCCGACTCGGCACCGGCGCGGCGACCAGGGCTCCCGCGCTGGACAAGGCCCCGGCAACCGGGTAGATTCTCCGGGGCCCGCAGTGTTTGGCGCGGGCAAGTTCTGCCGTCGTTTGCGGCGCCCCGCGAGCAGCGCGGCGCGCCGCCGGAAATCTTCTGTCCGTCCAAACGTAATGTCTGCAACGGTTTGGAAAGTTTCAGGGTCCGAATTTCGCGACCACGGCCGGCCCGCCGCACCGGCCCGAGGGTCCGACCTTGCAAGATCGATCCCAGATACCCCGGTTGCCGACGACGGCGAAGGAAAAACAGCATGAGTGACCCGAATCCCGGCGGGGAATTCGCCAACCCGCCCGACGACCAGATTGCCGCCTTCCTGCGCGCGATGCGACGCGTGGCGGTGGTCGGCATTTCTGACCGCGGCGACCGGCCGAGCCACGGCATCACCAAATTCCTGCTCGGCGCCGGGTACGATGTCTGCGGTGTGAATCCCCTCCTGACGAACGTGCTCGGACGCCCCGTCTTCCCCACGCTGGCCGAGGTGCCGGGTCCGCTCGATCTCGTGGACATCTTCCGGCGCAGCGAGGCCGTGCCGGAGGTCGTCGAGGCGGCGATCGCCGGCGGCGCGCGCGGGATCTGGATGCAGGAGGATGTCGTCCACCCCGGAGCGGCCGCCCGGGCCCGCGCCGCCGGACTGTTCGTCGTCATGGACCGCTGTATCTACAAAGAGTGGCTGCGGCTGCTGAACGGCTGAGCGCCGCGCCACGCAGGGACAGAGGAGATCGCATGATCAGGATCTGCATGATCGGCACCGGTTACGTCGGGCTCGTCTCGGGCGCCTGCATGGCGGACTTCGGCCACGACGTCTGGTGCGTGGACATCAACGCCGAGCGGATCGCGGCCCTGAAGAAGGGGGTCATCCCGTTCTACGAGCCGGGACTCGACATCCTGGTCACCAGGAATGTCCAGGCGGACCGCCTGCATTTCACGACCTCGCTCGCCGAGGGGATGGCCGCGGCCGACGTGGTCTTCATCGCCGTGCAGACGCCGCAGTCGGAATCGGGAGAGGCGGACCTGCAGTATGTCATGCAGGTGGGCGCCGAGATCGGCCGACTCATGACCGGCTACAAGGTGATCGTCACCAAGAGCACGGTGCCGGTCGGCACGGCCCGCCAGCTTGAACAGGTCATCCGGCAGGCGCAGCCGCAGCCGGTGCCGTTCGATCTCGCCAGCAACCCGGAATTCCTGCGCGAGGGATCGAGCATCGAGGACTTCATGCGGCCGGACCGCGTCGTCATCGGCGCCGAGCTCTGAGCAGGCCGCCAACCTGGTCCGCGAGATCTACCGGCCGCTCTACCTGCTCGAAACCCCGATCGTGATGTGCGGGATCGAGACGGCCGAGTTGATCAAGTACGCCTCGAATTCGTTCCTGGCGGTGAAGATCTCGTTCATCAACGAGATCGCGGCGCTGGCCGAGAGCGTCGGCGCCGACGTTTCGAAGATCGCCCGGTCGATGGGGCTGGACAAGCGCATCGGCGCCAAGTTCCTGCACGCGGGGCTCGGCTTCGGCGGATCCTGCCTGCCCAAGGACACGCACGCGCTCGTGCACATCGGCCAGGCGGCGGGCGTCGACATGGCGATCGTGCGCGCGGCGATCGCGCGCAACGAGGAATTGCCGCGCCGCGCCTTCGCCAAGGCGCAGCGGCTGCTGCCCGCGGGGGCCGACACGGTCGCGCTGCTCGGCCTCACCTTCAAGCCCAACACCGACGACATCCGGGCCGCGGCGAGCCGGCCGCTGACCCGGCTGCTGCTCGACGCCGGGCTTCAAAGTGCGCATCACCGACCCCGTGGCGATGCCGATGTTCCACGAGGTATTCCCGGAAATCGTGCCGTGCGAATCGGCCTACGAGGCGGCGAGCGGCGCCGACCTCTGCGTTCTGGTCACCGAGTGGAACGAGTTCCGCCAGCTCGACCTGGACCGGCTGGGCGCGGCGATGAAACACCGGGCGTTCCTCGACTGCCGTAACGTCTACGACCACGCCGTCTGGCCGCGCACGGCTTCATCTACGACTGCTTCGGCCGACCGGCGCCCCGCGGCTGACCGCCCGGTCCGCGATCAGGAAAGGACAGGCATGATCAACGGCGTCATCGTCAAGCCGCTCCAGGCGATTCCCGACGAACGCGGCTGGCTCATGGAGATGCTGCGCGCCGACGACCCGTTCTTCCAGGGATTCGGTCAGTGCTACCTGACCGTCGTCTACCCCGGCGTCGTCAAGGGGTGGCACTGGCACCGGCTGCAGACCGACCACTTCGTCTGCGTGCACGGCATGGCCAAGGTGGTCCTCTACGACCGCCGCGAGGATTCGCCCACCCGCGGCGAAGTGAACGAGTTCTTCATGGGCGACCGCAACAACATCCTGCTGGTCATCCCGGCCGGCGTGCTGCACGGCATGAAGGGCATCGGCACGGAGACCGCCCGGATCCTGAACGTGCCGACCCATCCCTACAACCATGCCGAACCCGACGAATGCCGGGTCGACCCGCACGACAACGACATCCCCTACGACTGGTCCCGACGCGACTTCTGATCCACGCTACCAGGGCGAAAGGCCACGCATGTCCGAAGCAGTGACAAACCGCGTCCGCCGCTACGATCTCGTCACGCCCATGATCCCGTGCCGGGACGAGATCATGGCCGGGTTCGAGCGGATCCTGATGTCCGGCCAGTACGTCCTGGGCGAAGAGGTGCACGCGCTCGAGCGCGAGATGGCGGTCGCCTGCGGCACCGCCGACGCGGTGGGCGTCGACTCCGGTTCCTCCGCCCTGCACATGGCGCTGGAACTGGCCGGCGTCGGACCGGGCGTGGAGGTCATCACGACCCCCTACACGTTCCTCGCCACCGTCGAGGCGATCGTGCGCCTTGGCGGCACGCCGGTGCTGGTGGACATCCGGCCGCACGATCTGAACCTCGACCCGGCGCTCGTCGAGGCGGCGATCACGCCGCGCACGCGGGTCATCCTGCCGGTGCACATCTTCGGAGCGCCGTGCGACATGGAACCGCTCCTGGCCATCGCGACCCGGCACGGTCTCGACCTGATTGAGGACATGGCCCAGGCCTTCGGCTCCTTCCAGCACGGCCGGCCGTGCGGTTCGTTCGGGCGGATGGCCTGCCTGAGCTTCTATCCGACCAAGAACCTCCCCGCGATGGGCGACGCCGGCATGGTCTTCTGCCACCACGCCGACGATGCGGCGGCGCTGCGCCAGCTCCGCGGACACGAGGCCATCCGACTTCACGGCCGGCTGCATCCCGGCTGGAACTACCGCATCGACGAAGTGCAGTCGATGGTCATCCGGGTGCGCCTGGCGCGCTTCAGCGACGAGCAGCGCGACCGTGACCGCGCGGCCGACATCTACAACGGGCTCATCCCCGACTCCAACCGCCTGGCGGCCGCGGACGCCTCCCGCGGCGACCGGGTGACGCACCACCAGTACTGGGTGCGCTCCCACCGTCGCGACGAACTGCAACGGATGCTCGCCGGGGAGGGAATCGACACCGGTCTCTACTATCATCCCCCCATCCACCGCCACCCGCTCGGCCAGCACTGCCGCGTGGCCGGTCCGCTCGTCGAGGCGGAACGGGCAGGAGCGGAGGTCCTCACCCTGCCGATCCACCCCGCGCTGCCCGAGGCGGCGGCACGCCGGATCGGCGGACTCGTCCGCGACTTCCTCCGCGCCGAGAATACCGCGGCGCCCGTGAGCCCGGGAGGCTGACTTTGAAAACGCGCGCTCCGCTGACCCTCGGCTCCGCCCCCTCGCCGCTGGCCCGCAATCAGGCGGCGGCCGTGCTGCGGTGCCTCCTGGAGGCTCATCCCCGGCTCTCCTGCGAGCAGGTGATCGTGCAGATCGCCTCCGGAGATACCGACGCTGCCGGCCCTTTCCTGGCGGAGTCGCGCACGACCGCCATGGCGCTCCACGCCAAACTGCTGGCGGGTGAATTCCGTCTGGCCGCGCACTATGCCGCCGACCTGGCCCTGCCGCTGCCCGACGGCCTCGTCCGCGCCGCGGTGCTGGAGCGTGAGACCCCCTTCGACGCCTTCCTCAACCGCCAGGGCCACATCACCGACGAGATGCCCGACGGCGCGCTGATCGGCGTGCTGAACCTGCGCGCGCGCGCCCAGATGCAGGCGCTGTGGCCGCAGCTCGAGGTCCGGGTGCTGCGCGGCGGCGCCGAACGCGCCCTCGAATCGATGATGCGGCACGGTCTCGTGGACGGGCTGGTGCTGCCGGCCGTCGTCGCCGAGCACCTCGGGATCCAGGCGCTGGTTTCCGAATTGTATTATCCCGAGATGATGCTGCCGGGCGGCGGACAGGGGGTGGTGGTCGTCCTCGCGCGCGAGGACGACGAAGAAGCCCGCGAGGCGGCGCACTCCCTTCACTCGCAGGCCACGGCCTGGGAACTCGACGCCGAAATCGCCTTCGTGGAGCGGATCGCCTCCGATCTGGATCTGGCGGTGGGCGTCCTGGCGCGCGTGGACGGCAAGCGCATCCTGGTCACCGGCGCAATCGCCTCGCCCAGCGGCGACTCGGTGAATCGCGCCTCCCGCGACGGTCCGGCCGCGCAGGCCGTCAGCGTCGGCGCGGGCCTGGCCGAGCAGTTGCTGCTCAGCGGCGATTCGCTGCTCGACCTGCTGGAAGCGGATTTCCCGGATGGATTGCCAACGTCGGACTCCGACGAGGAACTGGCGGACTCCGACGAGAACGGCGCCGCTCGCGGCAGCCGCGGCGCCGCCGCCCGCCTGGCCGACACCGAGATACCGGAAGAGCTGGATCTCGGCGCCGAGGAAGAGGACCACAACACGCAGGAGGACGAAGAGGACTAGCCGTTCGCGGGAGAGAGGCTCGCGGCGATGCCGGCCGCGGCGAACGGGTCGCGCATCTGGGCCGTCCCCACCTGAACCGCGACCGCGCCGAGCGCGAAAAACTTCAGGGCATCGTCCGCGGAGGCGATTCCCCCCACGGCCACGACCGGAATCCCCGTCTCCCGCACGATTTCGTCCACCTTCGCCAGCGCCACCGGCAGCACGCCCGGTCCGGTGTACCCGCCGAAGCGGCGCGGCAGGACCGGACGCCCCGAGCGCAGGTCCACCTCGAGTCCGATGAGACTGTTGATCGCCGTCACGCCGTCGGCGCCGCCGCGCCGCGCCGCCGCGGCGAGCAGGGCCACGCGCGCCACATTGGGGGTCAGCTTCGTCAGCAGCACGCGATCCGGGAGATGTGGACGCGCGGCCGCCGTGCATTCTTCGACCGTTGCCGGATCGGCGCCGAAGTCCACCCCGCCGTGTGCGACGTTCGGACAACTGACATTCAGTTCCACCCCGTGCCAGCCCGGAACGTCGCGCGCCGCCACCGACAGCGCCGCGCACATCACACCGAAATCGCGCGGCGCAGTGCCGGCGAGGCTGACCACGAACGGCACGCGGCGCGCGGCCAGACCCGGCAGTTTCTCCGCCAGGAACGCGGTCAGGCCCACGTTTTCCAGACCGATGGAGTTGAGCGCGCCGGTGGGCAGTTCGCACAGACGGGGCTGGGGATTGCCGGTCCGCGAATCCGGGGTGACGGTCTTGGTCACGACCATGCCGACCCCGATGTAGGCCGAGTCGAACCCCTCGGCCGTGATGTCGTGAGCGTCCAGACCGTAGCCGAAGCAGCCGGAGGCAGTCCAGATCCGACCCGGGAGTTCACGCGGGCCGAGACGGAAGGGGGCACGCACATCGAGACGCCACCAGTCCGGACGCGGGCTCACGACCGCGTCTCCGGCGCAGCGCAACCACAGCCGCCGGGGACGTCGGAGACACCGAGGCCCCCCTCCCGGTGAACGAAGCGATTCCAATCCAGGTCGCGGGCCTCCAGCACCGGCCCGTCCTGGCAGGCCGTCAGCCACCCGCCGCCGTTAGCCGGTACGACGCAGCCGCGGCAAACGCCGTACCCGCAGCCCATGCGCTCCTCCACCGAAACCAGACACGGCCACCCGCGCGCAACCGCGAGTGCGGCGGCGGCACGCAACATCGGAAGTGGGCCACACGCCAGCATCCGATGCGCCCCGGCGAACGCCACCCCTCCGGCCGCGAGCAGAGCCTCCGCCCGCGCCACGACCGTGCCGTGCGCAACGGCCCGACCGGTCGGCGCCGGTCCGGGGTTGTCCACCGCCACCTGCCAGTCCGGACCGAGCAGTTCCCAGGGGACATCCCCGACATCGCGCGCGCCGAAGCAGGCCAGATCGTCCGGGCTCCCGTGCCGCGCGCGCCAGGCCAGCAGCGGCGGCAGGCCGACCCCGCCGGCCAGCAGCAGGTGCGGCTCCGGCCCCGCCGGCGGCGGGAACGGTCGCCCGAGCGGTCCCAGCCAGGTCACCGGGGTCCCCGCGGACGCGGCGGCGAAAGCCCCGGTCCCGCCACCCACCACGCGGTAGAGCAGCGATACGACAGTCCCTTCGCTTGCAAGGATCGAAAACGGCCGGGCGAAGACCCGCGCTCTGGGGCCGGTGAGGTTGACCATGGCGAACTGCCCCGGCGCGAACCTGAGCGGCCGCGCCAGCTCCAGTTCGAGCAGGCGCAGTCCACTCGCCGAAACCGGCCGCTGGTCGCGCAGGCGGGCCAGACAGCGCATCACCGGAGCGCCAAACGCGTCGTTCACGGACGCTGCCCTCCCGAAAACGGGACACTGTCAGCCGGCGCCGGCGCGGCGGGTGCCTCGCCGATCGAATCGGACGGCGCCACCATCAGGATCGCCGCCCCGGCTGACGGGGCCCACGCGGCAACGGTGTCCGCGGCATCTGGCTCCGTGGGCGCCGGCCTGCCGCGTGCGTCGTCATCCGTCGCCACGAGCGCTCGCCGCGCCCGCTCGGCAAGCAGGAATCCGAGCAGGTCACCCTCCGCGCCGGCACGGACCGTGAAGGCCTGGGGTGTGCGCGGGAACTCCTGCTGCAGTCGCGCGAGCAACGTCGCCGCGGAGTCAGCCTGGGCGAGGCTGTCGCGATACACAAGGGCGGCCCCGTAAAGGGCGCGCGCGGCGACCGCGCTGTCCTGGACCGCCAGACCGGCTACCTCGAGGTACAGCGCGAGCGCCTGTCGCGGCCGACCGAGCCCGAGCAGGAGCGCATTGGCCTGGTTGAGCTTGAGTGCCGGCTGCTTGTCTTCTTTGGCTGACGTCAGGGCCTGCTCGGCAGCCTGGAAGTCGCGCACGGCATCCGCCAGACGGCGGGTTTCCAGCGGCTCGTAGAGGACGCCGGAGTTGCGCGTCGCATCACGGAACTGCTTGCCGGCCTCATCGAGCTTCCACTGCCGCAGATAGATACGCCCCAGCAGGTCGGCCGCGCGCGCGACGACGATCGGCGTGCGCCAGTCCTTCGGCATGTTCTCGAGCAGGGGCGTCACCTCCTCCACGCGCCCCTGCGCGAGCAGCCCCTCTGCCTCCACGAGCACCACGTCACCGCGCGACTTGTAGACCTCGGCCTCGCCGCGCAGAACCGCCACTTCGCGCGCAGCATCATCGTACCGGCCGAGCCGAGGCAGGATCCTCGCCAACAGCAGTCGCGCGTCGAAGGCGAGTTCCCGCCGGGTCGTGGCGGCCAGCACGGTCTCCAGGCGTTGTCCGGCCCCCACGTAGTCCTTCAACTCGAACAATGTCTGGCCCAGCTGGTAACCCAGGCGGTCCGCATCCGCTCCCCTGGGAAAGTTCTCCAGCCAGTCGCTGAAACCGGTGCGGGCCCCCTCCCAGTCCTTCAGTGCGAACTTGTTCTCGGCGCTCACCCGCAGCGCCTCCGCCCGGAAGCGGCTCTCGGGGAAGCGTGTGCTCAGCCGTTCGATGGCCATGGTGGAGTTCGCGAGATCCCCCACGCCGAGGTAGTCCAGCGCCTGGATATAGATCGCCTCCTCCTCGTACGGCGTCCGAGGGAAGTTCGCGAACAGGAGATCGATTTTGGCGATCGACATGCGGTAGGCCGTCAGGCGGTAGTGCGCCTTCGCCATCAGGAACAGCGCGTCATCCATGAGATCGGATCCGGGATACTCGTCCAGGATCTTCTGGGTCTTCTGCAGCGCCAGCTCGTACTTCGACTTCTGGGCGGCGGTGGCCTGCTCGGCATCGACCCCCGCCTTCAGTTTGTCCTCGCGTTCCTGCTCGGCCTCCCGGAACGTCCTGTTCGCATTGAAGTAGGTGTTCCAGTGCGCGCAGCCGGCGGCCAGAACGGCGCCCAGAAGCGCCGCCGCGATGGCCAGGCGCCGGCCACCAGGGAGCCGGTCACGTCGTCGCAGACCACCTTGCGGCGTCGCGACCCGAAGCGGACCGAGGCACATGACGTGGTCTCTCCGTCCCAGGGGGATGTCGCCTTCCGGAGCCTTCGCCGCGGCCCCTAGACCATCAGACTACCGTTGGCGTCGTGCCAGGTCAACCGACCGCGCAGGAAGGTGGCCTTGACCCGGCCGTGCAGCCGCTGCCCGGCGAACGCCGTATTCCTGCTCTTGGCCAGCAGCGCGCGCGGCTCGACGACCCAGACCTCGTCGGGGTCGAACAGCACGAAATCGGCTTCGTTCCCCTCTTCCAGCCGCCCCACGGGCAGGTTCATGAGCTGCGCCGGCCGCTCGCTCATCAGGTGCACGAGCTGGCCGAGATCGAGCCGGCCCTCCCGCACCAGATAGGTGATCCCGACCGCCAGAGATGTTTCCAGCCCGATGACACCGAACGGCGCCTGGTCGAACTGCAGCTCCTTCTCGGTGGCCGTGTGGGGCGCGTGATCGGTCGAAATGCAGTCGAGCACGCCATCGGCCAGGGCCTGCGCCACGGCGGCGATATCCTCGGGCTCGCGCAGCGGCGGGCTCATCTTGAACAGCGGCGAGTAGCCGCGGCAGCGGGAATGATCGAGCGCGAAATGATGCGGCGTCGCCTCGGCGGTCACCCGCACGCCCTCCTCCTTCGCCCGCCGCACCAGCTCCACCGAGCCGCGGGTCGAGACATGGGCCACGTGCAGACGGCTGCCCGTGGCGCGGGCGAGCTCGATGTCGCGGCAGGTGCCGGCGTCCTCGGCGGCGCGCGGCAGCCCCTCGAGGCCGAGGCGCGTCGACCAGTAGCCCTCGTGCATGACGCCGGAGCCGGCCAGGGTGCGGTCCTCCGCGTGGGCGATGATCGGCACGTCGAACATCAGGGCATACTCGAGGGCGTTGCGCATCAGCGCCCCGTTCGCCACCGATGCCCCGTCGTCCGTGAAGCCGACCGCCCCCGCGTTCACCATCTCGCCGAACTCGGTCAGGACCTCCCCGGCGCGTCCCACGGTGATGGCGCCGGTGGGAAAGACCCGGCAGAGTCCGGTCTCGTTGCCGCGGTCGATGAGGTAGCGGACGAGCCCCTGGTTGTCGATCGCCGGCTGGGTGTTCGGCATCGTCACGACGGCGGTGAATCCGCCGGCGGCGGCCGCACGGCTGCCGGTGGCGACCGTCTCCTTCTCCTCCTGCCCCGGCTCCCGGAAATGCACGTGCAGATCGACCAGGCCGGGCGCGCAGACGAGCCCTCCGGCGTCGAGCACCGGCAGCCCCTCGGCCGTCGGCGCCCCCACGCCGATCGCCTCCACGCGGCCCTTGCGCACGTGCAGAAAGCCCCGCCGTCCGGCCAGCTTGCCGCCGCGGCACAGGCGCGTGTTCGTCACCAGGTACTCGGCGGGGATGCTCTTCCAGTTCCAGTCCATCGTCGGCTCCCTTTTTCACGGCCCGGGACGCGCCCTGCGGGCGCTAGTCCGTCTCGCCGCCGCGCAGCGACCCGGGGTCGCCGCCGGAAAGCAGGTAGATGACCGCCATGCGCACGGCCACGCCATTGGTGACCTGCTCGAGGATCACCTGGCGCGGCCCGTCGGCGACCTCGGAACTGATCTCCACGTCGCGGTTCATCGGTCCCGGATGCATGATGAAACAGTCCGGCTTGAGCAGGCGGACGATCTCCTCGGTGATCCCGAACATGCGGTGGTATTCGCGGTTGCTGGGGAACACGGCGCGGCTCTGGCGCTCGAGCTGGACGCGCAGCACGTTGAGCACGTCCGCGTCCGCCACGGCGCGCCGGAGGTCGTATTCCATCCGGACCCCGAGCCGCTCCACCTCCGGCGGCATCATCGTCGGCGGCCCGCACACCGTCACGTGGGCGCCCAGCTTGGTCAGGCCCCAGATGTTCGAGCGCGCCACGCGGCTGTGCGCGATGTCGCCGATGATCGTGACCCGGCGTCCCGGCCAGATCGCCGAGGCGCTGGCGCATCGTCATGAGGTCGAGCAGACCCTGGGTCGGGTGTTCGTGCGCGCCGTCGCCGGCGTTGATGACCGAACTCCTGAGCACGCGCGCCAGGTAGACCGCCGCCCCCGGGGAGGCGTGGCGCATGATGATCATGTCGATCTTCATCGCCTCGATGTTCTCGCGCCGTGTCGCGCAGCGTCTCGCCCTTCTTGAGGCTGCTGGTGGAGGCGCTGAAATTGACGATGTCCGCGGAAAGCCGCTTCTCGGCCAGCTCGAAGCTGATCCGGGTGCGGGTGCTCGGCTCGAAGAACAGGTTCACCACCGTCCGCCCGCGCATGATCGGCACCTTGCGCACCGGACGGTCGAAGATGGCCCGGAACTGCTCGGCCACGTCGAGGATGCCGAGGATCTCCTCGGCCGACAGTTCCTCGAGCCCCAGCAGGTCCTTGCGCTTGAGGATCATCTGCGGCTGCACCTCCCCGACCACGACCTCCTGCTTGCCGTCGAAGTCGAGCACCTTGACCTTGATGACCTCGCGCCCGGCCGTGGGCACGTTCTTGCCGACGAAGTCGGGGCGGATCGGCAGCTCGCGGTGACCGCGGTCCACCAGGACCGCCAGCCGGATGGCGCGCGGACGGCCCCAGTCCATGATCTCGTCGAGCGCGGCGCGCACCGTCCGTCCGGTGTAGAGCACGTCGTCGACGAGGATGACGATCTTGTCCGAGACGTCGAACGGCACCTCGGTGTGCGCCACGCGCGGGGCCGGCCCCAGCGTCGAGAGATCGTCGCGGTAGAAGGTGATGTCGAGCGCGCCGATCGGCAGCTTGACCCCCTCCACCTTGGCGATGGCGTCGGCGACCTGCCGCGCCAGCGGCACGCCGCGCCGCTGGATGCCGAGGAAGACGAGCTGGTCCGTCCCCTTGTTGGCCTCGATGATCTCATGCGCGATCCGCGTGATCGCCCGCTGCATCTCGCTGCCGTCCATGATGACGGCCTTTTCCACGAAGGTCATGACGCCGCCTCTGCGCTGTGGCCGCCGCCGGGCAACAAAAAAGGCATGGACCTGCCATGCCTGCGCCTTGCGTCGACCGTCCCTCCCCTTTTGGGCCTCGCGGGGCCGCATTAAAAGGAATGTCGGGTTCCGGACCGGGGGCAAGATAGCAGGCGGCAGGATCGCGGGCAAGCGGGGAGATTCCCGGACGGGACGTGCGCCCCGGTCAGGCGCGGGCCGCAGACCGTCCGGTCCGAGGCTGAAGATGCGGCAACCGCAGGCGACCAGGAACGCGGGATCGTGCGAGGCGACGACGACCGCCGCGTCCGCCGGCGCCGCCCGCAGCAGATGCGCCACGCCGCGGGCGCCCCCGCGATCCAGACCGGCGGTCGGCTCGTCGAACAGCAGCAGCGGACGGCCGCTGAGCCCGACCAGGGCCACGGCCAGACGCCGCCGCTCCCCGCTGCTCAGGTCGTGCGGATTGCGCCCGGCGAGCGCCGGCGGCAGACCGGCGGCCGCCAGCACGCCGTCCACTCCGGCACGCGGCGAGCGCCGGATCGAGCGCGATTTCCGCCGCCACGCTCGTCCGCGTGAAGAGGTGCTCGGGAAACTGCGGCGCCAGCAGCGCGCAGACCGTGTTCGAGATCGGGCGCTGCCGCGCGCGCAGAGGGCCCGGCCGGCCAGCCGGCAGCGCCCCGTGTCCGGCGCCCGCAGACCGGCCGCGCAGGCCAGCAGGGTGCTCTTGCCGGCGCCGCTGGCGCCGGTGATGCCGATCCGGTCCCCGGCGCGCAGCCGCAGGGAGACACCGGCGAAACCGCGCGCCCCCTCCGGCCAGCGGCAGGACACGTTTTCCCAGGCGGCCACGACGGTCGCCGCCCCCGTCCGGCCGCGCGGCGACACGTCGGCCGCCTCCGCGGTCCGGGAACGGCGGCGCCAGCAGATCCAGCGCCGGCGCCCGATCCACCAGAGACGACCGGCGGCGCCGTCGGCCACGATCCGGCCCCCGTCGAGCACCACGAGCCGATCGGCCAGCAGCGCCTCGGCCCGCCGCTGCGTCGCGTACACGACCGCCCCGCCGGTGCGGACGCGCCAGGCGCGCAGCCGCTCCCGCAGCCACCGCGCGTGCGCCTCGTCCTGGAGCGCCGCCGGCTCGTCGCACAGCAGCAGTTCCGGCTCGCCCGCCTCGGCCACCGCGAGCCCGAGGCGCTGCTGCTCGCCGGCCGAAAGCACGCGCGGATCGAGCCCGGCGGCGCCGTCGAGCCCGAACTCCCGCAGCAGCGGCGCCGGAGGTCCAGCCCGGGACGTCCGAGCGCCAGTTCCTCGGCGACGGTCGCCGCCGACGAGCGGCTCGCCGGGATCCTGGAACACCAGGCCGCAGCGGACGCGCAGCGGCGAGTCTTCCCCCGCCAGCCAGCGCAGCAGCGAAGTCTTGCCGGAGCCGTTGGCGCCGGCCAGGGCGACCCACTCGCCACGCCGGAGGGTCAGGTCGAGATCCCGCAGAAGAGTCACCGGTCCGGCGGCGGTTTCGCGCGTGAGCGACCAGCCGCGCAGCGCGAGCAGGATGTCCGGCCGCTCACTCACCCCGCAACTCGCGCAGCGCCCGGCGCGCCTTGTCCGCCCAGCCCGAGGTGGCGTCGAGACGGAGATAGGCCTCCCACGCGGCGATCGCCTCCGTCCGCCGCCCGGCCTCCTGCAGGCTGAGCGCGAGGCTGAACGCTCCTTCGCGGTGACCGGGAGCGACCCCCACGAGACGCCGGAAGGCGGCGGCGGCCTCCGCGAAACGGGCCTGGTGGAAAAGGCAGTTGCCGTGCGCGAACAGGAGGTCGGCGTCGCGCGGGCTCGCCTCGGCCAGCGTGCGCAACTGCGGCTCCGCGCGGTCGTACAGGCCGCGCTTCAGCCAGACCAGCGCGAGGTTGTAGCGCGCCGCCCCGAAATCGGGCGCGACCTCGAGCGCGTTGGCGAAGGCGGTCTCCGCCTCCGCGAGACGGCCCCGGTCGAACGCGGCCACTCCCCGGTTGTAGGCCTCAAGAGCCGGTCCGCTTCGCGGCACGGGCGTGATGTCCCCGCCGCGCGCCATTTCCCGCGACTCCGGAAACGGCGCGGACGTGACGATCCGCGGGTCGCGGCGGGCACAACCGCCGGCGCACAGCGCCACCAGCACCCAGCCGATCGCCAGCCGCCGCGCCAACGCGCCGTCGCTGACAAGACGGCTCCCCGACCGGAGCCGGGGAGCCGCAGGGATGCGTCTGAACCGCCGCACGCGCGCCTCCGTGACCGCGCGCCCGCATCGGGCGGGCCGCGGCCCTGCTACCTGAAGTGATCGAACAGTTCGTTGAGATCCCGGTAGTGACCGGCGCGCTGCTCGAGATCCACGAGTCGGTCCTGCATGGACGGCCGGTCGGCCTCGTAGAAAATCCCGGTCCAGAGCGCCTGGTCGTCGAGCGCGAACCGCATCGCCTCGAGACGGTTCGTCGTGTCGTGCTCGGGCGGGATCTCCTTCACCAGATCGTTGAACGTCTTGAAGGTGACCTCCTTGTTGAAGGTCACGCAGGGCGAGAAGATGTGCACCATCGAGAAACCCTTGTGCCGGATCGCCTGCGTGAAGAGGTCCTTCAGCTGCTTCGGCTTGCCAGAGAACCCGCGCGCCACGAAGGAGGCGTTGTACGCAAGGTACATGGCCATCGGGTTGAGCGGCTCCTCGACGTACCCGTACGGGGCGGTCTTGCTCGACATCGGCAGCGGCGACGTCGGCGACGACTGTCCCTTCGTCAGGCCGTAGATGGAGTTGTCGAGCAGGATGTAGGTCAGGTCGATGTTCTTGCGCGCGACGTGCGCGATGTGCCCCCCGCCGATGCCCAGTCCGTCGCCGTCGCCGCCGACCGCGAAGATGTTGAGGTTGGGGCTGGCCATCTTCATGCCGGCCGCCGTGGGGAGCGCGCGCCCGTGCACACCGTGGAATCCGTACGTCTTGCAGAAGTACGGGAAGCGGCCCGAGCAGCCAATGCCCGAAACGATGACCGTGTTCTTCGGCTCGATGCCGCACTCCACGAGCGCCTGGTAGAACGGATTGAGCGCGCCGTAGTCTCCGCAGCCGGGACACCAGATCGGCTTGAGATCGGCCTTATAGCTGGCGACGGTCAGTTCCGTCGGTGCTCATATCGCCTCCTTGAGGGACGCGTAAAGCTCCTCGGACGTGAACGGGATGCCCATCGCACTTGTGGATCTCGATCGGATGGATGCCGAACTTCCCCTTCAGGAAGTGGGCGTACTGGCCGGTGAAGTTCTCCTCGGCCACGATGATCTTCTTCAGGGGGCCGAGGAAGCGGCGGATGCGCCATTCGGGCAGCGGCGACAGCACCCGCGGGATGCAGGTGCGCCACCTGGATGCCGTCGTCCCGGGCCAGCATCTCCACCGCCTCGTGCAACGCGCCGAACGTACTGCCCCAGCCGATGACCCCGATCTCGGCGCCGGCCGGCATGTGCTCCTCGACCGGCAGCTGCGTCACGGCGTCGCCCAGCGTCTTCAGCTTGAGGAAGCGCTTTTCGGTCATCCTCATGTGCATCTCGCGGGGAATAGTTGGGATCGCCCTTCTCGTTGTGCTCGAGACCGGTGCCCATGTAGATGAGATCGTCCTCGCCCGGCACCGGCATCGGCGACACGCCGGTCGGCGTGAACGCGTAGCGCCGGAAGGTGTCGCTGCTCGGCTCCCGGCTCGGGGCGCTTGCGACGCGCCTGCTCGATCTGGGCCAGGTCGGGACGGTCGATGTTGTTCGTGCTGTAGGCCAGGCACATGTCGGTCAGCACGATGACCGGCATCTGGTAGCGTTCCGCGATGCGGAAGGCGCGCGCCGTCTGGTAGAAGGCGTCCTCCACCGAGATCGGCGCGATGATGCAGCGCGGCGACTCGCCGCTGGTGCCGTAGATCGCGAACTTCAGGTCCGACTGCTCGGTCTTCGTCGGCATGCCGGTGGACGGACCGGCGCGCTGCACGTTGATGATCACGACCGGCGTTTCGGCCATCGCGGCGAGATTGAGCGTCTCGCTCATCAGCGAGAGACCCGGGCCCGAAGTCGCCGTCATCGCGCGCTTGCCGGTGAAGGAGGCGCCGATCACCGACGCGAGCGAGGCGATCTCGTCTTCCATCTGCACCGCCACGCCGCCGAACTTCGGCAGTTCCTTGCAGAGCATTTCGAACACCGGCGTGGCCGGCGTGATGGGGTAGCCGCCGATGAACTCGCAGCCCGCGGCGATGGCGCCCAGCGCCACGGCTTCGTTGCCGTTGATGAGGATCTGGTCGCGGTCCGGCTGGAGACGGAAGTGTCGCTGCCACTTCTGGAGATGCTGCGCCGCGTACGCCACGCCGGCGTCGACCGCGCGGATGTTCTTGCCGACGACCTCGTCGCCCTTGCGGGCGAAGAACTCCTTGATGATCGCGTGGGCGTAGGACACCGGCACGTCGTGCAGGAACATCAGAGCCCCGAGCGCGACCATGTTCTTGCCGCGCGTGTCGCCGGTGCTCTCGCGGGAGAGATCCTCCAGCGGCAGTTCGGCGCGCTCGCGCCCGCCCAGACGGTCATCCGGCTGGCACAGTTTGGGATCGAACAGCAGGACCCCCCCGCCTTCACATTCATCACATAGGTGTTGTACGCGTCCTGGTTGAACGCCAGCAGGACGTCCACCTGCTGCTTGAGCGACAGGGTGGATCCACTGCCGGCCCGGAGCTGGAACATCGCCAGTCCGCCGCGGATCTCCGCGGGGAAGGTCCGATAGGCGTGGATGTTCAGGCCGCCGCGCACGACGGCCCTGGACAGGATCTCGCCCATCGAAATGATGCCGTCTCCGCCCTCGCCGCCGATCCTGACCACCAGATCGTCGTTGACCAACGGGCACCTCCACGGGGAATGCACAATGGTACGGCAGGACATCATCCGCCGCGTATCCGCGCGGACGGCGGATCGTCCTTTGCCGCGCAGGGAAACTGGCCTATAGATAATGCCCGTCGCGGTTCCCGGCAACGGAAAGGTCGCCCCGCGCGAAGCAGCGCGGACCCCGCAGCCGGCTGGCAATCCTAAGCGCAGTGGTGACAATGGCATGAAGCTGCCCAGCGTCTGTTTCGTCAACTCCCTGCGGGGCTGGGGCGGGGCCGAGGTGTGGACTCTCGACACGGCGCTCGGCCTGCGCGCGCGCGGACACGTCGTGAGCATCGTGGCCCAGCCCGGCAGCGCACTGCTGGCGCGGGCCCGCGGCGCCGGCCTCGAGGCCGAGGCGATCCCGATCCGCTTCGACGCCGCCCCCTGGACCCTCGTCCGCCTCTGCCGCGCCCTGCGCCGGCGCCGACCCGACGCCGTCTGGTGCAATCTGACCAAGGACCTCAAGGCCGCCGGCGTGGCGGCCCGCCTGTGCGGCGTGCCGGTGGTGATCGCCAGCCGCGAGAGCGACTTCCCGCTCAAGAACAAGCTGTACTACCGCTGGTACTTCAACCGGATCGCCACGACCGTGCTGGTCAACTCCGCGGCCACCCGCGCCTCCGTGCTGGCGAATGCCCCCTGGCTCGATCCGGCGCGCGTGCACCTGCTCTACAAGGGGATCGACGCGGACCGCTTCCGCCCCGCGCCGGCCCCCCCGCACAGTGCCGACCGTCGGCTTCGCCGGCCAGTTGATCGCG
>CAVYVY010000035.1:0-51855 GCA_963772145.1 uncultured bacterium | reverse complement strand
TAGGGCCGGACCGTGCCGGGAGGATGTGACGGGCGGCGGGCCGCAGACCAGCTTCCGGTGAGCGGACAACCGACAGTATCTCCACCTTCGCGTTATGCGCCTGAAAGGGGAGCTCACGCGTCAGCCTGCTCAGCGCCCCCGCTCGGAGTTCCAAGATCAGCCGCAGCGCTCAAGAAGCTGGCGAACAAAGCCCACCACGTCCGCCTGGATGGCGTCGTCAGGCCCGCCGGTCAGAAACTCCGCCACGCGTCGGGGACCGACACCATTGTGATCCTGGAAGTCACGCCTGAGAAGAGCCAACGCATCCGGCCCGCGGGGTCGACAAGGAGCGGTCGGAGGCACACGGCGATGTCTTCGACTCCGGATCCGAAGTTGCGCACGACATAGAACAGGTCGTAGGCGTCCTTGTTCTCGCCTCGTGAGCCGAAGGCCAGGGCCTTGAGGACTACATAGGACCCGGGTCCGCACACCCACACATCCCGGGTGGCGTCCTCGCCCCTGATCGTCCGGCCGGACAGGGCCACGCGCTGGCGATCCCGGAACGCCAGATGCAGCCCGGGCACGATGACCGCGGCGAAATCGGCCTCGATGTTTCGCAGCGTCCCACCGATGTCGCCGGGTTGTGTTGGAGAGATCAGAAAATCGACCGTGACTCTTCCCGGCGCGCTTCAATCCTCCAGCGCTGCCGGGTCGGATGGCCCTCCTCGTTGACGTCTTGCGCAGAACCCTGCCCGGCGAAGTCGGTCGGTGATCGTCCGGTAGCGGCCCTGGTCCAGCAGCGCCACGGCCAGTCCCGACGTCGAGGTCCATCGTCCCGACGTGCGGATCGGCGCCTTCGGCAAGCTCCCTCTTGATCGATGAGCAGCGACGGAACCAGACCGCCGACCACCACCAGGTCGTCCATCAGATCGCCCAGCTTCGTGGCGACGTACAGGCATGTCGCTCGCACCAGGGCGACCTGTTCGCTGCCGTAATCCGGCCTGCGGTCGTCGGCTTCTCAGGCATCGGCGCTCCACTTCAGCAATTCGGCGCGCAGGTGATCGGCGGCCTCTTTCGCCCGCTCCGGCTGATCCTTGAGATCGAGGTAGGCCTGGACGGGATGCACGCACGCCACCCCGTCGCGCTCGTTCGCGCCCTGGAACACGCCTTCATCCTTGGGGATCACGATCCATACGTTCGCCCCGCGCGCCTCCTCGCGGAAACCCAGGCGTTCCAGGATTTCTGGCGCCGGGCGTTCAGTGACATACATCGTCACGAGCCGGAAGCCCGCGAACCTGGTCATGAGCCACGCCGCAGCAAGCCCGGTCGCTGCGTATCGCACCTTCTGGCCCTGTAGACCATCGGCGAGGAGGCGTAGCGTCTCCTCGCCGGACCGCGCGGCGAGGTGGCCTTGGATGACCTGGTGCATCGAGAAGTCATACGCCTCGCGCCAGGCATCGAGGAGGAGATCCGGGTCCCGGGGTCGGATACCTCCATCCTGCCCCCGGGTGACGAGGTCATCTTCCTCGAGCCGTGAGATGATCCGGCTCGTGAAGCCCTCGTCCATGCCCGTCGCTCGCGCGATCTCGCGCTGCTTCATCGGCTGCCGGGGATGCATGAGGAGCCAGCGGGAGATCCGGGCGCTCTTGGGGCGCGAAGGCGCTGGGCGGCCTCCCCCGGCTGCTTGAACTGATTCGGCTGGCCCTCGACCAGCACCCGAATCCCCGGCGCGAAGATCCGCGCGTTGCCGCTCAGATCAATCCAGGCGACCCGGGCCGCCTCACAGCGCTGACGGCCCACCGGGCCCATGAACGGCACGACGACAAGCGGAACTGCGCGCGGCCCCACGGCGGACGCGTACAGCCGCACCTGCTCGATCGCGGCGGAGATCGGCGCCGTCGCGCCCGAGCTCTTGTACTCGACGACGAAGGTGGTCCCCGCAATCTCGATGACGGCGTCTGCCTCGGGCGCCCGCCGGTTCTGACGGGTTCGGACCTCGGAATGCGCCGCGCCGAGGAGCTCAGCGAGACGTGCGGTCACCTGCCGCAGGGCCTGTTGCTGGTTTGGCACTCGCATGCTTGACTAAATAATCAATATGACAGGCGCGTCAAGTGCCTTTATTTAATCATGCCACTCGAACGCGCCGAGCGCTCATCGCGAGCCCATGGGCTTCTTCCCGATCGCCAGATACCAAACCTCGCCCCCGTCATCCGCCCGCGCCCAAGCCACATAGACCGGCCCCACCGGCGTCTTCGCCCCCAGCGCCACCGTCACCGACCACTTCAACTCCCTCAGCCGCGCCTCCCGCGGATCCGCCCACGCATCCCCCGCCTCCCACCAGAACCCGAGGTGATGCCGCGGCCGGAAACTCCCCACGTGCGGATTGATCGCCCGCCAATACCCCGCTCTCGCCACGCCGTACGTCGGCCCCGCCAGCCGCCCCTCGCGATACCCCGAAAACGAGAACAGCCCCCCCGGCCTGAACTGGTCGAACTCCGGCATCCCCGTCCGCAGATCGCTCCCGCCCTCGACCCCGGCCCAGACCGTGTTCAGCCCCAGCGTCGCGTACCCGCGCAGATTCGCCTGCGCCCGGTCGTAGACGAATGGCGCGGCCAGCTTCGGCTCGGACCGGTACCAGTCCGCGTCCAGGGCGACGCCTCGCTTCGGAAATCCCCAGTCGTCCAGCGTGTCCCAGGTCAGCCTGGCGGTCCAGCCGCCGTGCCTTCCGGACAGCGGGGCGAGGTCGGCTTCGCCGGTCGTCAGGTGGGCGTGGTCGGTGCCGTAGACGGCTCCGGCGCGCAGTTCGGCTTTATTGCCGAATTGATGTCCGATGTCGGCGGCGGCCTGGGTGCGGCGGAGGCGGTAGTCGGCGGGGTGGGTGTCGTCCACGTACAGGGTGTGGCGGGTGGTGCCGAGCTCTCCGCGCAGGGAGATGAACGAGCTCTGGTCGTAGGCGAACGGCTGGTACCACTCGGCGGCGATGCCGGGGGACGAGCCGATGGCGCCGTCGAGGCGGAGCTCGCCGTTGAGGGGGTTGATGGCGTGGCGGGTCCAGCGGGCTCTGAGGTCGTAGCGGGCGTCGCCGGCGAAGTCGTCCTGCAGGGAGAGGCCGAAGCGCAGGACGTTCGGGGCGTAGGACTTTTCCTTGGCCAGGATGCGCAGGCGCCAGGCGTCGCCCTGGGGGCGCAGCTCGGTCGGTGACCGATTCGAAGAGGCCCAGCTCCCAGACCCGGCAGATGCCGCGGTCGAGGCGGCGCCAGTCGAGGCGCTGCGTGGGGGCGAGGGCGAGGCGGCTCTCGACGACCCAGTCGTCGAGGGGGGATCGGTTGACGATGTCGATGGCGGCCACGCGCACCGGCGGCAGGGGGCGGCGGGCGCGGGCGGCCTCGTGGGCGGCGTACTCCTCCGGCGTGAGGGCCCAGGGGGCCAGCCTCGCGGCCAGCTCGCGGGTGGCGTCGGCGCCGCGCTCCACGGCCCAGGCGGCGCGGCCGAACGAGCCGCTGCTCATCATCTCCAGGTCGGGGGCGATGACGAGCTGGGCCTGGGGGAGCTGGTCGCGGGTGTTGCGCCGGGACAGCAGGGCGCCGACCTGGCGGACGAGGCCGGGGAGGGACTCCAGGTCCTCGGGAGCGGCGCGGTCGAGGGGGCGGATCACGTCGACGGCGATGACGACGTCGGCGCCCATGGCGCGGGCCACGTTCGACCGGGAGCGTCAGCGAGAGGCCGCCGTCCATCAGGAGGCGGCCGTCGAGATCGACCGGGGGGAAGACGCCCGGCACCGCCATGCTGGCGCGCATCGCGCGCATCAGGTCGCCGCCGGTGATGGCGACGGCTTCGCCGGTGCGCAGGTCGGTGGCGACGGCGCGGAAGGGGGTCGGCAGCCGGTCGAAGCCGCCGGGCGGGGGGACCAGCAGCTCGGGGACCGGCAGCGCGAACGCCAGCTTCTGGCCGGCGACCAGGCCGCGGGGCAGGACGATGCCGCCGCGGGCGAGGCCGAGCTCGAGGTCGAACAGTTCGGCGCGGTCGTCGAGCTTGGCGCGCAGGGAGCGGTCGCCGCGATCGGGACGGTCGGAGAAGATGTCGTTCCAGTCGAGCGGCACCAGGGCCGACTCGATCTGGGCGGGGGTCAGGCCGACGGCGTAGAGCCCGCCAACCACCGAGCCCATGCTCGTGCCGGCGATGAAGTCGATCGGGATCCGCAGCTCCTCGAGGACCCGGAGCACCCCCACGTGGGCGAAGCCGCAGGCGCCGCCGCCGCCGAGGGCGAGGCCGATGCGAGGGCGGCGGGGCGTCACCTCGGGCTCCCCCTCGGGGCGCTCCGGCACGACCGGGGCGCCGCGGCGGAGCGCCTCGTCAGGGACCGGATCGATGGTCCGGGAGACCGGCGGCGGGTCGGCGGCGGACGGCGAGACGACGGCAAGACAGGCCGGCGCGGCGACGGCGACGGCGGCGAGCGCGCGACAGGGCGAGCCGGCGGCAGAGCGGAAGCAACAGCGCCAGCGGCGATCGTGTTCACGCATGGGCCCATCATGACAGGCGGGGCCACGCTCGGCAACCGCGGGCGAGGGTCGGTGCGGCGGGACGGGAGAGTCGGGGGGATGCGGGGGCCTTCCTTACAGCGACTGCTACGGCGGCAATCAGTTTGCGGACGGGACGGAAGAGCAGGACGTTTCCGAGCGGAAATCGTCGCGACGACGGGTTGTCCCGACACCTCATCGGGCCGCGCCGACCGAGTCCGCCGGACCGCCGCGCACTTTTTACCGCCGTAGCAGTCTCTGTCAGTAAGGCCGCCGCCCCCCTCGGTGCAGACCGCCGGCATGACCGTTCCGCGCCGCGATCGGGATGATTCCGGAATTGTTTGATCAAAATGGCCTTCAATCGATACATTCATATTCTTTTTGTTGATAATAATCCGCTGATCGTTTATGCTTCCGCCATGTCATCCTGGCTCATCACATGGCTTGGCGACGAAGATCTGGCCGCCTCCAAGGGGCATCCCGGCCCCGGCGAGGGGCCGGTGGCGGAGTTCCTGCGCGCGGCCACGTTCGACCGCGTCCTCCTCCTGCACAACCGCGGCGCCGCGGCCACCGGGTACGCCGCCTGGCTCACGCTGAGCCGGCGGGTCCGCGCCGAAATGGTCGGCGTGGAGCTGCCGCGGCCGGACGATTTCGACGACGTCCACGCACGCACCGCGCGGGTGCTCGACGAGGTGGCGTCGCGGCACGAGGCGTTCCGCGACGGCCGCCGCTGCTACCTCCTCACCCCCGGCACCAAGGCGATGTCGGTGGCCCTGCTCTGGATCGGCTGCACCACGCACCCCGGCGAGATCCACGCCAACTGGTCCGACCCCGCCGAGCCCGACCCGGCCCGCCGCACGGTCCGCCTGCGCTGGGCCGAGGCGGGGGCGACGACCGCCGCCGGGCGCGGCCACCGCCGCGCCGGTGCCGCGGCGCCGGCCGCCGGAGCACCCGCCGCCGCACCGCGGCCGCCCCGGCCGCCGCCGCCCCCACGTCCGCCCCCTCCCCCCTCGACGAGGAGCGCGGCGTCGACAACGACGCCCTGCGCGACGCCGACGGCCGCGAGCTCAGCCGCCTGCCGGCCTTCCGCGAGATCTACGACCGGGCCGCCCTCGTGGCCCGCTCCGAGGCGCCGGTGCTGGTCGTCGGCGAGAGCGGCACCGGCAAGGAGCTGCTCGCCGCCTGGGTCCACCGGCTCAGCGCCCGCGGCGGCCGACCGTTCCTGCCGGTGAAGTGCGGCGCCGTCCCCCCCACGCTGATCGACTCGCACCTGTTCGGGCATGTCCGCGGCGCCTTCCCCGGCGCCGTCACCGACAGCCCCGGTCTCGTCGGCACCGCCGACGGCGGCACCCTCTTCCTGGACGAGGTCGACGCCCTCCCCCGCGAAACGCAGGCGCGCCTCTGGCGGATCCTTCAGGCGGGCGAGGTCTACCGCGCCGGCTCGACGAAGCCGGAGCGGGTCGACGTGCGCATCGTCGCCGCCTCCCACCGCGACCTGCGCCGCCTCGTCCGACAGGAGGACTTCCGGCCCGACCTCTACTTCCGCCTCGCGCAGTACACCCTGCGCCTGCCGCCGCTGCGCGAGCGGCTCGACGACCTGCCGCTCCTGTGCGACGCCCTGCTCGCCCGCTGGCGCGAGCGCTACGGCGCCGACGCCACGCTCGACCCCGGCGCCTGGCGCGCCCTGCGCGCCTACCCCTGGCCCGGCAACGTGCGCGAGCTGCAGGGGATCCTCACCCGCTGCCTGGTGGACGCCCCGGTCGGCCCCGACGGCGCCCGTGTGATCGACCGCGCCCTCGTCGCGCGCGCCCTCGACGAGCAGGGCCTCGGCACCGACGCCCCCCCGCCCGCCGGCGGCGACGACTGGGTCGGCGCCGTCGTGGAGCGCCTCCTCGCCTCCGGCAAGCCGTACGGCGAAGCGATGTTCGCCGTCGAGGCGACCGTCATCGCCCGCCTCCTCGGCGCCACCAAATCGCAGGCCGAAGCGGCCCGGCGCCTGGGCATGACCCCGCAGGGGCTCAACGCCAAGCTCAAAACGCTGCGCCGCCACGGCGCGGCCGTCTGACCGTCAGATCGCCCCGGCGGCGTCTTCCCGCATGGCGCGCCGGTGGTTGATCACGCCGGTCGCCACGATCAGCGTCCCGCCGAGCAGGGTCAGCGCGTCGGGCCGGGTGCGCCAGATCACCAGGTCGAGCCCCACCGACCAGAGGATCAGCGTGTAGTCGTAGATCGCCACCCGCGACGCCATCCCGAGCTGGTACCCCCAGGTCAGCGCGAACTGCCCCACCGCCGCGAACACGCCGGTCCCGAGCATGCAGAGCCACTGCCGCCCCGTCGGCGCCACGTACGCCGCGAGCATCAGCGGCAGCGTCACCGCGGTCGAGATGAGCGAAAACCAGAAGACGATCCGGTGCGCCGGCTCGCGGTTCTTCAGCCCCCGCACCAGCGTGTAGGCCAGCCCCGACGCGATCGCCGACCCCACCCCCGCCAGCGCCGGCCAGAGCGGCATGTCGAACCGCGGCTTGACCACCAGCGCCGCCCCCGCCAGCGCCCCGCCCAGCAGCGGCCAGGTGCGCGGCGCCAGCTTCTCGCGCAGCAGCCAGGCCGCGAACAGCATGACGAAGAACGGCGCCAGCTTGGTGAGGATGGCGGCGTCGGCCAGGGTCAGATTGTCGACCGCGTAGAAGTACAGGAAGACCCCGACCAGACCGGTCACCGAACGCGCCACCAGCAATCTCCGGTGCCGCGCGCGCGCCAGCGGGTTCTCCCGCAGCCGCAGCGCCGCGCCGGTCGTAATGATCAGCGTGACGAAGTTGCGGAAAAAGACCTTCTGCGCCAGCGGCAACGGCCCGGCCAGCTTCACGGCCGCCGCCATCAGCGAAAAGCCGAAAGCCGACAGCAACAGGCAGAGCACCGCCTTGCGATAGTTGTCGCGCATCGGCCCATGATGGCAGCCGGGAGGGCGCCCGGCAACCGCGGGCGGGCCTGCTCGACCTCGAGGGGGGCGAAGTGCGTATTCATAGAGACTGCTACGGCTGCAACCGTTTCACGGGATGGGCCGACGCAGGGGGGCGAGTGCGTCTTCATAGAGACTGCTACGGCTGCAACCGTTTCACGCTCTGTGGCGCTCCGAGCCGTTCAGCCAGGGGGGCGTGTGGTCGGTGGCGGAGGAGGCGGAATCGAGCCGCGCCGCGCACTTTTTGCTCCCGTAGCAGTCTCTGCCAATACAAGCCCCGAAGCCCCCGTCCATGCCGCGCGACCTGCGCACTTTTTGCTCCCGTAGCAGTCTCTGTCAATACGGGCCCCGAAGCCCCCCATCGACACCGCTACCCCGGCATCCGCACCAGTTCCACGCGTCGGTTGTTGGCCCTGCCCTCGGGCGTGGCGTTGGCGTCGTCGGCGCCGTCGGTATGGCCCTCGATCGACAGCTTTAGCGCCGGGTCAGCTCGGCGATCAGGGAGAGCGTCTTGCCCCCTTGGCGAGGCGGAAGCCGCGGACGACCAGCGGCGCTTCGGCGTCGTCCCAGGGATCGAGGGTCACGCGCAGCCCGACCGGCTGCTCCTGGTCGGCCGGCGCGGGCGGGGGTCGGCTACGCGGCGGCGCTCACCAGGGGCAGGCGAGCGACCCATCATGCCACAGCGCGGGTCTGGACTCGAGGAGGGAAGGAACGATCTTGGCCCATGACGACAGCCTGCGCTAGACTCGCGCCCCGGTGCGAGCGGCGGTTGCCGTCCGTGTCGCTCCTGTCGCGCGATCCCGAGGAGTTCGGCATGACCTCACCCGGCCACGAGCGCGAGTTCCGCCGCGAGATCCGCCTGTTCGACGCCACCATGATCGTCATGGGGGTGATGATCGGGTCGGGCATCTTCATCGTCAGCAGCGACATCGCGCGCACCGTCGGCTCGGCCGGCTGGCTGATGGCGGTCTGGCTGTTCAGCGGGCTGGTCACGCTGCTGGCGGCCGCCTGCTACGGCGAGCTGTCGGCGATGATGCCGCAGGCCGGCGGCCAGTACGTCTACCTGCGCGAGATCTTCGGCCCGATGGTCGGCTTCCTCTACGGCTGGACCCTGTTCATGGTGATCCAGACCGGCTCGATCGCCGCCGTCGGCATGGCCTTCGCGAAGTACACATCGCTGCTGATTCCCGCCCTCGGCGAGCAGCACGTACTGTTCTCCGTCGGCGCCCTGCACGTGAACGCGGCGCAACTGCTCGCCATCGCGAGCATCGCGCTGCTGACCTGGCTCAACACGCTCGGCCTGCGCGAGGGCAAGCTGGTGCAGGACGGCTTCACGGTCATCAAGGCGGCCGCGCTGCTCGGCCTGGTGGCGCTGGGGCTGGCGCTCGGCCGCAACCCCGCGGCGCTGTCCGCCAACTTCCACGACTTCTGGGCCGCCAGCCGCGTCGTGGTCGGCCCCGACGGATCGGTCGTCCGCGAGGCGCTCTCCGGACTGGGGCTCGCCATGGCGATCGGCGCGGCCTCGGTCGGCTCGCTCTTCGCCTGCGACGCCTGGAACAACGTCACCTTCACCGCCGGCGAGACGGTCGATCCGCGCCGCACGATCACGCGCGCCCTGGTACTGGGCGTGGCGGTGGTGGTAGTGCTCTACATGCTGGCCAACCTCGCGTACATCCTCGCGCTGCCGGTGGCGGGCGATCCGCGCGCCGCCGACGCGCTCGGCCGCGGCATCCAGTTCGCCACCGACGACCGCGTCGGCACCGCCGCCGCCTCGACCATCCTCGGCCCCGCGGCCGCCGCGATAATGGCCGTCTGCATCATGATCAGCACCTTCGGCTGCAACAACGGCATGATCCTCACCGGCGCCCGCGTCTACTACGCGATGGCGCGCGACGGCCTCTTCTTCCGCGGCACCGGCGCGCTGAACCGCCGCCACGTGCCGGCCACGGCGCTCGTGCTGCAGGGGATCTGGTCGTGCGCGCTCTGCCTGACCGGGAAGTACGGCGACCTGCTCGACTACGTGATCTTCTCGGTGCTGATCTTCTACGCGCTGAGCGTGGTGGGGATCTTCATCCTGCGCCGCCGCCTGCCCCACGCCGAGCGCCCGTACCGCGCCCCCGGCTACCCGGTGCTGCCGGCGCTCTACGTGATCATCGCCTTCGCGATCTGCGTCGACCTGCTGATCGTGAAGCCGAAGTACACCTGGCCCGGCCTGGTCATCGTCGCGCTGGGGGTGCCGGTCTACTGGGTGTGGCGCCGGATCGCGGGGCGCGCGGCGGCCGGCCCGCCGGCGCGGGACACTTCGGCCTGATCAGTGCCCGGTCCCGTGGCCCGCCGGCGCCGCCTCGTGCCCGCCGCCGGCCCCGGTTTCGGCCTTGCCGCCTTCCGGAATCGCAAAGGTCGCGGCCGCACCGCCGGCCACGGCCGCGGCGGCCGCCGCCGCCCTCTGCGTCGCGTCGTCGTACAACACCGTGATGCTGATGCGTCGGTTCTGGACGTCGGAGGCATCGTCGGGATTGCGGGGACGGGTGTCGGCGAAGCCGCGCACCTCGGCCACCTGGCCGGTTCGCAGCCCGTGCTCGAGCATGTAGCGGCGCGCACTGTTCGCGCGGTCGGCCGAGAGCTCCCAGTTCGTGTAGACGGCCCCGGCGGGGTAGGGGCGGCTGTCGGTGTGCCCCTCGATGGCCAGCTTGTTGGGCAGTTCCCCGAGGCTCGCGGCGAGCACGCTCATCACTTCGCGCGCGCTGGCGCTGAGGTTCTGACTGCCGACGTCGAAGAAGAGGGAGTTCGATTTCTCCACGAGCTGGATGTTCAGGCCGACGTCGGTCATCTTGATCTCGATCTGCCCCTCGAGCTGCTTGAAGTCCGGCATGCCGGCGAGGCCCTCCCGCACCTTCTCGGCGGTCTTTTCGAGGATTTTCTCCTGCTCCTGGCGTACCTGCTCGGGGGTGGGCTGCGTGCCGTTCGGGCCCGCTCCGCCCCCCTGCTCCGGCAGGATCGACGCGCCGTCGAGCACCCCGCCGTGGGCGGCCTTGTTGAAGGCGCCGGGGTCGCGGAAGTAGCCGGCAACCGCCTCCTTGACATCCTGCTTCTGCGACGTGAGCCAGAGCACGATGAACAGCGACATCATCGACGTCACGAAGTCGGCGTAGGCCACCTTCCAGGCGCCGCCGTGGTGCCCGCCGTGTCCGCCCTTCTTGATGACGATGATGGGGGCCTGCGGCTCGCCGCCATCGCCGTGCTTCTGGTCCGCCATGGTTCCCGCCCATCCGGCGTCGCGCGCCCGTGGTCAGCCTTGCCGTGTCCGCCCGTCAACCCTTGCTGGGACGGCAGGCCTCTTCCAGCTCCTTGAACGTCGGCCGCAGGTCGGTGTCGATGGTGCGGCGGGCGAACTCCACCGCCACCATGGCCGGCATGTGCTTCCAGAAGGCCACGAGCGCCGCTTTCATGACGTGGAAGTAGCGCATCTCGGCCTGGCCCACGAGTTCGATGTTGGTCGCCATCGGCTGCACCATGCCGTAGGAGAGCAGCAGGCCGAGGAACGTGCCGACGAGCGCCGCGGCCACCTTTTCGCCGATCTCCGCGGCGCGGGCCGTCGATGGCGCCCATCGTGATCACGATGCCGAGCACGGCGGCCACGATGCCGAGGCCCGGCAGCGCGTCGCCGACCTTGCTCAGGATGCGCGATCGGCGCCGCCTCCTCGGCGTGGCGGGTCTCGATGTCGGCGTCCATGAGCATTTCGAGGTCGTGCGGCGGCACGCCGGCGGTGATGATGATCTTCACCGTGTCGCACAGGAACGACACCGCGTGGTGATCGGCGAGGAACGTCGGGTACTTGCTGAAGATGGCGCTCTGCGCGGGGTCCTCGACGTGCGGCTCGAGGCCGACCAGGCCGTCCTTCTTGGCGACCTGGAAGAACTCGTAGAGCATGGTGAGCAGCTCGAGGTACTTCGCCTTGCTGCTCTTGTCGCCCTTGATCATGGTGCCGAACAGGGCGCCCAGGCGCTTGAGCACGCGCGGCGGCGCCATCGCCACGAGCGTGCCCGAGCGAGCAGCCGGCGATGATGATGTACTCGGCCGGGATGAAGAGGGCCATCGGCTTGCCGCCCTCCATGATGAACCCGCCGAGCACGCAGCCGAAGGCGAACAGGATGCCGATCAGGGTAAACATGGCGACACCGTCTGTTTGAGACGCCCGGACCGCGGGAGGATTCCGCGGCGTACGTTCCGGTCCTTCTTATCGTCTGCGGTTCCTGTCCTCTTTAGAAGTCAGCCGCCGGCGACCGGCAGGGGCCCGGGACTGCTTGCCCGTCGCCCGCGATCGCCGTCGACTGGACTTGCTTATTGAAGATGATTGTTGTGTTCTTATGCTTTTCTTGAGTTTGAGGAATCAGGTGCGAGATTTCACCCCGGAATTCCGTACACGAACCTGACCCATTCCGGGGGCGTGGACATGAACAGCGCGACGGAATCGTTGCGCGCGCGCGTCGCGCGGGCCGCGGATCAGAACGTCTTCCGCTGCTACCAGTGCGGCTGCTGCACCGCCGGCTGCCCGACCGCGGGCCGCGGCGATCTGCTGCCGCACCAGGTGATGCGGCATCTGCAGCTCGACAGCGACGTGCCGCTGCGCGCCGTGCAGCCGTGGCTGTGCGTCGGCTGCCAGACCTGTGCGGTGCGCTGCCCGCAGGAGCTCGATCTCTCGCGGGTGATGGACGCGCTGCGCGCGGAGGCCGAGCGGGCCGGCACGGTGCCGGCCGGCGCGCGGCGCGCGCGCGTGTTCAACCGCATCTTCCTCCGGCAGGTGCTCGACACCGGGCGCCTGAGCGAGGTGATGCTCGGCGCGGAGTACAACCTGCGCGCGCGGGCCCCGTTCCAGAACCTCGGCAGCCTGCCGGCCCTGCTGACGCGCGGCAAGATCCGCCTCGACGGCAAGACGCTGCGCGGCCCCGGCCAGGCGCGGCGCGGAAAGGGGCGGCCGTGAACCGCTTCGCCTACTACCCCGGCTGCTCGCTGCACGCCACCGCGCGCGAGTACGACGAGTCGATCCGCGCCGTGGCCGGCGCGCTCGGCTTCGAGCTGCGCGAAATCGAGGACTGGTGCTGCTGCGGCGCCACGCCGGCGCACGCCATCGACGCGGAGTCGGCGCACGTGCTCGGCGACTGGAACCTCGCCCGCGCCACGGCCGACGGACGCCGGCCCGCTGCTGACCGGCTGCGCCTCCTGCTACTCGCGGCTGCGCGCCGCGGGCGACCGAGCTGCGCGCGCACCCGGCGGCGGCGCCGGCGGCCGCGGCAGCGCGTGGGCGGCCGCATCGATCCCGACCTCGAGGTGCTGCACGTGGCGCAGCTGCTGGCGCGCCCCGCGGTGCGCGAGGCCGTGGCCGCGAAGGTGATCGCGTCCGCTGAACGGGCTGAAGATCGCCTGCTACTACGGCTGCCTGCTGACGCGGCCGCGCGGCGAGAACGCCTTCGACGACGCCGAGAACCCGACCCTGCTCGAGGATCTCGTCCGCCTGGCCGGCGGCGAGCCGGTGGCGTGGCCGCTGCGGCTGGACTGCTGCGGCGCGTCGCTGGCGCTGCCCGAGCCGGCCATCGTGCACGACCTGTCGGGCAAGCTGCTGGCGATGGCGCACGCGCGCGGCGCGCAGGCGATGATGGTCGCCTGCCCGCTCTGCCACGCGAACCTCGACATGACAGCAGCCGGCGATCGCGAAGGAGAAGAAGTTCGACTTCGCGCTGCCGGTCCTCTACGTCACCCAGGTGATCGGCCTGGCGCTCGGCATCGACCCGCGGACGCTCGGCCTGCACCGCCACATCGTGCCGGTCCGCGTGGACGCGCTCATCCCGGCGCGGGAGGCGAACCATGTCTAGGATCGGCGTGTTCGTCTGTCACTGCGGCGAGAACATCGGCCGCACCGTCGACTGCGCGCGCGGTGGCCGAGGCCGCGGGCAGGCTGCCCGGCGTCGTCCACGCCGTGGACTACAAGTACATGTGCTCGGACCCGGGGCAGAACATGGTCCGCGCCGCGATCCGCGACCTGAAGCTCGACGGCGTGGTCGTGGCGGCGTGCAGCCCCGCGCATGCACGAGCCGACGTTCCGCCGCGCCACCGCCGAGCGAGGGGCTGAACCCGTTCCGCTGCGAGATGGTCAACGTGCGCGAGCAGTGCTCGTGGGTGCACGAGGACCGCGAGGCGGCCACCGGCAAGGCGATCGACCTGGTGCGCATGATGGTCGAGAAGGTCAAGCGCAACGAGGACCTCTTCCCGATCAAGGTGCCGCTGACGCGGCGCGCGCTGGTGGTCGGCGGCGGCATCGCCGGCATCCAGGCGGCGCTCGACATGGCCAACGCCGGCATCCCGGTCGTGCTGGTGGAGAAGGAGCCGTCCATCGGCGGGCACATGAGCCAGTTGTCGGAGACCTTCCCCACGCTCGACTGCTCGCAGTGCATCCTCACGCCGCGCATGGTCGAGGTCGCCCAGCACCCGCTGATCACGCTGCACACCTACAGCGAGGTCGAGAAGGTCGAGGGCTACGTCGGCAACTTCCGCGTGACGATCCGCAAGAAGGCGCGCTCGGTGGACATGGCGAAGTGCACCGGCTGCGGCGTCTGCCAGCAGAAGTGCCCGCAGAAGAAGATCCCGTCCGAGTTCGACGCCGGGCTGGGCAACCGCGCCGCCATCTACATCCCGTTCCCGCAGGCCGTGCCGAACAAGCCGGTCATCGACCGCGAGCGCTGCACGCACTTCAAGACCGGCAAGTGCGGCGTCTGCGCGAAGGTCTGCGGGCCGGGCGCGGTCGATTTCGAGCAGCAGGACGAGCTCGTGGTCGAGAACGTCGGCGCCGTCGTGCTGGCGACCGGCTACGAGCTGTACGACATCGGCAATCCCGACGCCGGCCTGCGCGGCTACCCCGAGTACGGCGGCGGGCAGATCAAGGACGTCATCGACGGCCTGCAGTTCGAGCGGCTCGCCTCGGCCTCCGGCCCGACCGGCGGCGAGATCCGCCGCCCGTCGGACGGCAAGATCCCGCAGACGGTGGTCTTCCTGCAGTGCGTCGGCAGCCGCGATCCCGCCAAGGGGATCGCCTACTGCTCGAAGATCTGCTGCATGTACACCGCCAAGCACGCCCTGCTCTACAAGCACAAGGTGCACGACGGGCAAGGCCGTCGTCTTCTACATGGACGTGCGCGCGCCGGGCAAGGGCTACGACGAGTTCGTGCGGCGCGCCGTCGAGGAGGACGAGGTCCTCTACCTGCGCGGCAAGGTGTCGCGGCTGTACGAGGACAACGGCCAGATCGTCGTGTCGGGCGTCGACACGCTCGCCGGCACGCCGATGGAGATCCGGGCCGACCTGGTCGTGCTCGCCACGGCGATCCGCGCGCAGGACGGCGCGGCGCGGCTGGCGCAGAAGTTCGGCGTCGGCTACGACGGCCACGCGCTTCTACTCCGAGGCGCACCCGAAGCTGCGTCCGGTCGAGTCGGCGGCCGCCGGCGTCATGCTGGCGGGCGCCTGCCAGGGGCCGAAGGACATTCCCGAGGCGGTGGCGCAGGCGAGCGCGGCGGCGGCCAAGGTGGCCGTCCTGTTCTCGCGCGAGATGCTCGAGCGCGAGCCGATCGTGGCGCGCGTGAACGAGACCACCTGCGCCGGCTGCTTCGCCTGCCAGCAGGTCTGCCCCTACGGCGCCGTCGAGGTGAACGAGGTGCGCGACCGTCAGGGACGGCTGCTGCGGCGCACGGCCCGGGTGAACGCCGGCGTGTGCAACGGCTGCGGCACCTGCGTGGCCACCTGTCCGTCGAAGTCGCTGGAGCTGGCCGGGTACACCGACGAGCAGATCTTCGCCCAGATCGGCGCGCTGATCCCGTAGGCCCGGCGCCGCCGGGTCGCGTGAAGGAGATGTGAGATGAGCGCGGAGAGTGAAACGAAAGGCGCCGCCGCGGACCGTCGAGGGCGCCGGCACCGCGACCTGGCAGCCGCGGATCACCGCCTTCGTCTGCCGCTGGTGCACGTACGCCGGGGCCGACCTCGCCGGCACGAGCCGCCTGAAGTACCCGCCGCAGATCCGCCTGATCAAGCTGCCGTGCACCGGGCGCATCGACCCGCTGTTCCTGCTGCGGGCGTTCGCCATGGGCACGGACGGCGTGCTCGTGTCGGGCTGCCATCCCGGCGACTGCCACTACACGAGCGGCAACTACGCCGCCCGGCGGCGCTGGGTGCTGTTCCGCGAGCTGCTCGACTTCGTCGGCCTGGAGCAGGGCCGCGTGCACTTCTCGTGGGTTTCGGCCGCCGAGGGGGGCAAGTTCGTGGACATCGTGCGCAACGTGACCGACACGGTGCGCGCCCTCGGCCCGTTCCCCGGCTTCGCGCCGGACGACGGCGCGCTCGCGCGCGGCTGGGCCACGCCACGATCGCGCCTCGGCGGTGGGCCCGACTGCCGACGGAATTGCCAGGCCTCGACGTCATGCGCGCCGACCTCGCCTCGGGCGCGGTCAGGGCCGTGCTCGGCCTGCGCGCCGGCCGCCGCGCCATTCGCCCCCGCGCGATGTGGGCGCGCGGCCCGGAGGAGATCGGCCAGCTTCACCGCCGCCGAGAGCGCCGCGCCGCTGGTCCCGCTGCTGGTGCGCCGGCTGCGCGAGGATCCCGAGGGCGTGTCTACGGCATCGTGGCCGGGCCGGGCCGCCGCGAGGCGATCGCGCGGCTGCAGGCCGAGCAGCAGATCGACCCGGCGCGCGTGCGTGTGTACGCGCGCGACGGCGCGGCGCCGGCATCCGCCGACACGCCCGCCTGGGAGATCCACGGCGTGCCCGGACCCGACGTCCCGGCCGCCGAGCGCTGGGCCTTCTGGACCGCCGCGTTCTCGCGCTGCCTGCGCTGCTACGCCTGCCGCGAGGGCTGCCCCACCTGCTCCTGCGTGCGCTGCGTCGCCGACAAGACGCGCCCGCGCTGGATCGACTCATCCCCCACGCCCGGCCGGCAACTGGGTCTGGAACGTGACGCGCGCCTTCCACCAGGCGGGCCGCTGCGTCGAGTGCGGCGGCTGCAGCGACGCCTGCCCCGTGGGTATCCCGCTGGCCGCGCTGAGCGCGCACCTCAACCGCGTCGCGTTGCGCGCCTTCGGCCCGCCGTCCGCGGACGAGCTGCGCTCGCCGCTTCTGTTCGGTCGCCCCGACGACGAGGCGCCGTTCATCCTGTAGAGGAGGCTGGACGTGGACCAGCTCTGGACTGCTCGAAGATCTCAAGGACCTGGACGCGCGCCCTGCTGCGCGAGCGCCGGGTCGTGGCGCCGGTCGCCACGCCCGCGGGACCGGTCTGGGCGCCGAGTTCCGGACGCCGACGAGGTCGCCTGGGACTACGGCCGCACGGCGATCTCGCCGCGCGAGTGGCTGCTGCCGCGCCACGAGACACTGTTCGCCTACGACCTGGCGACGAACCCGCCGCGGCTCGCCGAGGCGCCGCTCGACGCGCCGCCGACCGCGCTGCTGCTCGCGCGACCGTGCGACGTGGCGGGTCTGCGCGCGCTCGACTCGGTCATGCGCTGGGACTACGTCGACGAGCCGTTCGAGGCGCGCCGGGCCGCCACGCTGCTGGTGGCGCTCGGCTGCGCCACGGCGCCGTCGCCGGAGAGCTGCTTCTGCGCCGCCGCGGGGGTCGATCCGGAGTGGGCCCCGCAGGCCGACGTCATGATCAGCCCCGGCCGACGGCGGCTTCGCCGTCTGCGCCCTGACCGAGGCCGGCAAGGCGGCCCTCGCCGGCGCGCCGAAGCCGCTGCGCCGCAGCACCCGCCGTCGCCGCGAAGCCGCCCGCCCGGCAAGGCCGGCACGCTCCCGCGTCGACGTCGCGGCCGCCGCCGCCGCGCTGCGCGACCGCTTCGACGACCCGGCGTGGGAGTCGCTGGCGGACGCCTGCGTGGGGTGCGGCACCTGCGCCTACGTCTGCCCGTCGTGCCACTGCTTCGACGTCGTCGACGAGGGCGACTGGCGCCGCGGCGAGCGGGTCCGCAACTGGGACGCCTGCGCCTTCGGCCACTTCACGGCGCACGCCTCGGGCCACAACCCGCGCCCGCGCCAGTCGCTGCGCTACCGGCAGCGCATCTACCACAAGTTCGTCTACTACCCCGACAAGTTCGGCCGCCTGCTCTGCACCGGCTGCGGGCGCTGCGTGGACGCCTGCCCCGCCGGCATGGACCTCGTCGAGGTGCTGCAGCAGTTCGGCGCGCCGGCCGCCGCGAGCCAGGGGGATGCGCGATGAGGCTCTACACGCCGCACCTGATGGAGGTCATCGAGACCCGTCAGGAGACGCCCGACGTCAGGACGCTCAAGCTGCGCTTCGTCGACCCGGAGATGCGCGAGACGTTCACGTTCCTGGCCGGGCAGTTCGGCCTCTACTCGGCGTTCGGCGAGGGCGAGTCGACCTTCTGCATCGCCTCGCCGCCCACCTGGAAGGACCACATCGAGTGCACCTTCCGCGCCGTGGGCAAGGTGACCGAGGTCGCTGCGCCAGCAAGGAGGTGGGCGACGTCATCGGCTTCCGCGGCCCGTACGGCAACCACTTCCCGCTCGACGAATTCCGCGGCAAGGATCTGCTGTTCGTCGTCGGCGGCATCGCCCTGCCGCCGCTGCGCTGCCTGATCTGGAACATCCTCGACCGCCGCGACGAGTTCGGCGCCGTGCGCATCGTCTACGGCGCGCGCAGCGTGTCCGACCTCGTCTACAAGGACGAGCTGGCCGAGTGGGAAGCCCGCTCCGACGTGGAACTGGTGACCACGGTCGATCCCGGCGGCGAGACGCCCGACTGGAAGGGCAAGATCGGCTTCGTGCCGACCGCGCTCGAACAGTACGCCCCGCCGTCGAAGAACGGTCTGGCCTTCGTCTGCGGCCCCCCGATCATGATCAAGTTCTCGATGCCGGTGCTCGAGAAGCTCGGCTTCGCCCCCGAGCAGATCTACACGACCCTCGAGAACCGCATGAAGTGCGGCGTGGGCAAGTGCGGCCGCTGCAACATCGGCGGCACCTACGTCTGCAAGGAGGGGCCGGTCTTCAACGGCGCGGGAGCTCGAGGCGCTGCCGATGGGGAGCGACTACTAGGGCCTTCGCGACACGTCCAGCCAGTCATACTCCCAGGCCCACGGCAGCGCGGTATCGCCGAGAATGGCCCGGGTCAGTTCCGGGTACAGGCGCTCGGCCCGGACATCATTGGCCAGCATGACCACACATCGCTTCCCGCTCTCAAGACAGACGACCATGTTGCCGGTCCGGTCGTTGTGACCGCCCTTGAACCAGGCCGGCCCTGTCCTGTCCCGGAAGGTCACCACGGCCAGTCCGGACGCCAGGCCGATCCCGGCGTTGCGCGGTTCCGTCTCGGTCGGCAGGGTCGGGAACTGGTGCGCGCGACGTGATCGGAACCTGAGGGCGCACCAGCTCGGCGCGCGAAGCGGCGCTGAGGCCGTCGCCGCGCACGATGCCGGCCCAGAGGCGGGCCTGGTCGGCGATGCTCGTGTCCATGGAGCCGGCGGCGCTGACGCTGCTGCGCTCGTCGTGCGGCTCCATCGCGCCGTCGAGTCCGTAGCCATCCGCCAGGTTCGCAGCGAAGTCGGGTCGCCACGACATGCTCGTGTCCGTCATGCCGAAGCGGTCGAAGACGCGCGCCTGCATCTCCCTGCCCACGTCCAGGCCGAGCCCCTCCTCGAGGATGAGCTGCAGGATGTAGAAGCCCTCGCCGGAATAGCCGTAGCGACTGCCCGGATCGTGATGGAACCGCAACCGCCCGTCCGCCTCGAGCCAGCGGAAATTGGCGAACCCGGAGGTGTGCGTCAGGAGAATGCGCGGCGTCAGCAGCCGCCAGCGCTCGTCATCCGCAAGATCTGCGAATTCGGCATATTCCGGGAGGGGGCGGGGCAGCAGCTCGCCCACCGGGGTGTCGAGACCGAGCCGTCCTTCGTCCACGAATTGCAGAACCAGGTAGGCGAACGCCGTCTTCGTCAGCGAGGCCCCGTACATGATGGTGTCGACGGTCAGGGGCAGGTTACGCTCCACGCTCCGGCGGCCGTAGGCGGCCACGTACGCAACCTTCCCCTCTTCGATGACCGCCAACGCCAGACCCTGGACATTTTCGGCCGCCATCAACCGCAGCGCCACGGCGTCGATGTAGTCGGTCGGCCGGGGCCCGCGCGGCGACGTCGCGCAGCCGTCGAGAGACAGCATGACGACCAGCGCCGCAGCCGACATCATCACGCCGCTCCCGCGGCACCGGGCTGCATGCTGAGCCAAGACGGTCCTTTCTGACACCGGAGCCGGCGGGGCGCGCAGGTCGAGTCCGCGCATCGCCCCGGGAGGAAGCCGGATTTGCGCTCGCGAGGGCGCGGTCGCGGGTCAGGATGAACGTCCTGGTCCGGGCGTGCCCTCCATCCGCGTCAGTGTCGCCTGCAGTTGGTCGAGCCGATCGTTCAGCTGCCTCGTGGCGACACTGTTCTTGTAGGCCATCATGATCAGCTTCACGGAAACAAGGAAGACGCCGCCCTCGAGCAGAAGGTCGTGGCCGAGCCCCTTGATGAAGAGGGCGACTACGAACAGGACGAACGTGACGAGAATGACCAGCCGCGAGCCGATGTCAAGATGTCGCTGGAAATCGGGCATGGCGCAACCTCTTGCGATTGAGTGCCTTGTGCTTGATGCCTCCCCGACTCTCCGTTTCGGGGGCGTCACCCGGTGCCTTCGACTCCGAGCGGTCGCGGGTCAGCCCGTCTCGGGTCGCGATCTTCTCTGCATCACCGGGCTGGCGACCGCAACGATCAGGGCCGCGATGACCACGAACACGAAAAAGATCATCCAGGCGCGCTCGATCCCCGAGAGCCCCAGATCGCCAACGACGTCCAGAGAGGCATGCAGGAACAGCGCGACAAGCAGGCTGCCGTTGGATCGCAGGTAGAACCAGGTGAACAGGACGGTCAACGGTATGGCATAGATGACCCGCATCAGGATCGCGCCAGGACCCTTGACCCCGAAACCGGCATGGATGTCGATCGGCAGATGCCACACCGCCCACGCCACGCCGAGCACGATGGAGGCGGCCAGGGGGTTCATCCTGCGGAGCAGCTCGGGCATCATGAAGCCTCGCCAGCCGAGCTCTTCGCCCAGGGAACCGCCCAGGAGCAGATTGTGGGCGAAGCAGACGATGATCGTCCAGACCGACGCGAGCGCACCGCCCCGCAGAACCGAGCTTTCCAGCGCTCCTCCCCGGGAACCCGAGAGCGCCCAGGACACAAGAAAGAGGCCGGGCAGCGCGATGGCGGAGAGCACGACCCATCTGCCCTGCCCGCCCGACCGCGCCTCTCCGTTCACCGGGACCAGCCGGCGCCGTCCAGGCAGCGAGAAGTACAGGGCGATCAGGGCGCTGACGATCACCGTGGCCATCGACGGCAGGAGCGGAAGCGCGGCGATCTGCGCCGGCGCGACTCGCGCCACCAGCACTCCCGGCACGACGAGTGGGGCGAGCAGGATGGGAATCGTCCGCAGGTTGCGCCGGCGCGATTCGGGGCGGAAGATGGCGGAGACGATCAGCGCCGTCAGCGACGGGCCGAAGACCCCGATCTGGGCGACGAGCCAGCGGGAGTCATACGCGCCCTTCCCCGCCCGGGGAAGCACCCCTGAAAGGAACCAGATCGGCCACGACCACAGGCAGAGCAGAACCAGATAGACCCAAATGCTCCTTTGGAATTCGCTTCCTGTCGTCGACATCTCCACCTCACGCTCAAGCCGGCGTTTCGGGCGCGCCTGCCTCTTTGCCCGGCTCATCGCCCCAGTGGAACTTGTGGAGTACGCGGTGCGCGATGGGTGTGAAGATCAGGGCTGCCGTGACAATGAAGACAAGCCCCGCGTATAGAGCATACAGGCCCGCAAACAGCTTGCCTCCGGGCGTAGCCGGAGGATCGACCGGGCCCATTCCACCCAGGAGCATTGCGGAGTTGAGGAAGGAGTCGAGCAGGGAGAGGCGCTCCAGGCGGCAGTAGCCAAGCATGCCGACCCCAAGCGACGCGACGAGCAGGCCGAACGCGAGAAACACATGAAGCAACAACCGCCAGGCAAAGCCGGCGCGGGGAAGCGGCGTCTGCGTCTTCGATTCATACATGGGCGACCGCCGTCACGGTGAATGGTGCCAGGGCATTGAGCGCCCGGCGCGCGGCGTTCAGCGGCGGTAAGGATATGATGTCCGACGGGCGGCGTAAACCGGCAAGGGACGCGGCCGGAGCCGTCGGGCGAACCATCATTGACGCCCCTTCCTGGCCTCTCTAAGCTCGCACCGGCGCCACAGAACTCGCCGGGGCACGCCCTGCGCCACGAGCCGCGTCCGCACCAGGAGCGCCCATGGACCAGGTCAGCTCCCAGACATCCCGCCCTGTACCCGCGCCACGCGACACGAGCCGCTTCGCCGCCCTCCTCACCGCGCTTTTCTGCGCCGCGGCGCTGGCCGGCGCCGCGCGGCACGAGATCTGGCGGGACGAGGCGCAGGCGTGGCTGCTGGCCCGCGACAGCGCCACACCGTGGGCACTGCTGGCCAACATGCGGTACGAGGGGCATCCCGCCCTGTGGCACCTGATCCTTTGGCTGCTCACGCGGATCACGCATCAGGTCTTCGCCATGCAGGCCCTTCACTCAGGGCTGGCCGCGGTGGGGGTCTACGTCATGGCGCGCCACGCGCCGCTGGGGCGGGGCCAGAAGATCCTGTTCGCCGCCGGCTACTTCACGCTGTTCGAGTACGGGCTGATCGCGCGCGGCTACGTGCTGGGCGTCGGGCTGCTCTGGACGTTCTGCGCGCTCCACCCGCGGCGACGGGAGCGGCTGCTCGCGCTGGGCAGCGTTCTCGCCCTGTTGGCGAATACCAGCATCTACGGCCTGCTTTTCGCCCTGGCGCTCGCCGCACTCCTGTTCACGGAGCGGACGACCGCGCGGCGGCGCTGGCCGCTTCTCGTGTTCGCCGTCGGCTGCGCGCTCGCCATCGTCCAGATGCACCCCGCGTCCGATGCCGTGCACGCCGGGTGGAATCACGCTCCTGGCGCGGCACAGGTCAGGAACGTTTTGCGCGGCGCGTGGCGCGGCTACGTCCCGCTCCCCTCCCTCGCCGCGCCCCGGTTCTGGGACACGAATCTCCTGCAGGACTTCGCCTCCGGCGACGTCATGCTCGCGTCGGCACTGCTCGTGCTCGGACTCGGCACGCTGGCGCTGCTGCCGCGCGCGCGCGCGTTTCTCTTTTACGCCATGGGGACGACCGCCCTGCTCGCATTCGGCGTGTTCAAGTTCGCCGGCGGGCTGCGACATCAGGGCCATCTCTACCTGGCGCTGCTGGCGGGACTGTGGCTGTTTGCCGGCGAGCCGGACGCGCCTTCCTGGTCCGCGCGCGTGCGCCGGTGGCGGCGCTGGTCCGACGCGATTCGCTCTCCCCTGCTGTGGGGCCTGCTCAGTGCGCAGGCGGTCGCCGGGTGCTACGCCTACGTGTCCGACTGGCGACGGCCGTTCTCGCAGACGAAGGCGGCTGCGGCCTTTCTGTCGGCGGGCGAGCTGAGCCATCTGCCCATCTACGTCGACGGCGGATGGCTCGGCCCGCCCCTCTGCGCTCATCTGGATCGGCCCGTCTTCCACCTCGACGACGAGCGCTGGGGCAGCTTCGCCATCTGGCGTCCGACCACGACCGCGCGGCGGTACCGACCGGCGGGGCTGCTCGCGCGCCTGCATACGCAGCTCGCAAACTCTCCGGACAGGCCGGCGCTGCTGCTGCTCAACCGGCCGCCGGACACCTGGCCACCGGGACTCACCCTGACGGAAATCGCCCGCTTCACGGGCGGCATCGTCGGCGAGGAGGATTGCTACCTTTACCGCACCAGGCTGACGGACGCGGGCGAGTGAGCACCGCAGTACGCGAAATCGTCTGAAACCTGAACTTCCTGGATTTTCGACCCTGGCACGCGGAACCGTTCGCCGACCGCGAAAGCGTGCGCTATGATCCGCGCGATCGGGGGGACATCGGACGGATCCCCGCGCTCGGCCGGCTCCGGCCCGGGCCCGGGCGGGAGAAGGGGGCAAGGAATGGCACGGACGCGGACGACTCTCCTTTTCGCGGCGGCCTGCAGCGGCCTCGTCGCCGCCGTGCATGCAGGGACGGCATTCGGCGGCGCAGCCTGGTACCGCTTCTTCGGGGCGCCGACGCTCGCGGCGCGGATGGAGCGGGGTGAGGTCGTCCTGCCGACGGCTCTCACGTTGGCCCTGGCGCTGGTGTTCACTGCGTGGGCGCTTTACGCGCTGTCGGGCGCGGGCGTGCTGCGCCGCCTGTCGCGGGCACGGCCCGTGCTGCTGGTCATCGGCGCGATCTACGCGCTGCGCGGGCTGCAGTTGCTGGTTGATCTGGCCGTCGTGCTGCGCGGCGACGCCGTGCCGGCGCGCGCATTCGCCTTCTCGGCCTTCTCCGCCCTGGTCGGCGCGCTCTACCTGGTCGGCGCGGGGTACCGGCCCGCGACGCGTCCGGCGCCGTTGCGTCGGCGCAGGTCGCGGCGTTCCTGAGGACATTTGTCAGTCAGCCCCCGGGTCGATCACCGCTTCTCGTCCGCGTCAACGGCACGAACCGCACCCCCACCACCCGCTCGCTGCGCACCACGCCGTCCTCCCCCTTCACCACCACCATCAATTCCTGGTTCTGCCCGGCCGACCCCACCGGGATCACCAGGCGGCCGCCCCGCTTCAGCTGTTCGATCAGGGGCTCGGGCACGTGATCGGGCGCCGCGGTAACGATCACGCCAGCGAAGGGCGCCAGATCGGGCAGGCCGGCGTAGCCGTCGCCTTCGTACACGATGACGCGGTCGGCGTAGCCGGCGGCGGCCAGGTCGCGTCGGGCGCGACGGGCCAGGGGCGCCACGATCTCGATGCTGTGCACCGTTACGCCCATCTCAGCCAGCACCGCGGCCTGGTAGCCCGAGCCCGTTCCCACCTCCAGCACCGTATCGCCAGGCGACGTCTCCAGCAGTTCGGTCATCAGGGCCACGATGTAGGGCTGGCTGATCGTCTGGCCGTGGCCGATGGGCAGGGGGCGGTTGGCGTAGGCCGCGGACTGCTGGTCGGCGGGGACGAAAAGGTGGCGGGGAGTGCGGGCCAGGGCTTCGAGCACGGCGAAGGAGAGCGCGGGGCAGCCCGGTCCGGCGGAAGTGGAGCGGTCGTAGCGGGCGATCTCCTCGACCATGGCGCGGCGTTCGGCGGCGCGGTCGGCGGGCGGAGGCAGGGACGGCCTGGACATGAGGGGAGGCACACGACTCGTTTCCTGTTCACATACCCAGACGCTCCAGCCGCGCGGCGACGATGGCGCGGGCGATCTGCTCGTGGCTGCCGGCATATTTGTCAGGGCCGCCGAGGATCTGCTGCATGTCCTCGCAGGCGAGCTTCTCGACGCGCCGGCTCTTCACGAACCGGGCCTCAGGTGAAGCTCGTAGCCGAGCAGGTCAAGCACCTGCTTCACCTTGTCGAGGCGGACGGTTGGCTTGCCTCGTTCCAGTTCGCGGACGAACCGCAGGCCCACGCCGGCGCGATCGGCCAGATCAACCTGTGTCAGGCCAGCCGCCTTGCGAAGCCTCTTGATCTCGGCAGCGAGGTCCATATCAAAAGCCCCGATCGGGTACACTTCGGCCCTGCGCGCCAATATATGGGTGTGAACGCGATCGCCGTCTATCAATAATGTACCCCAAAGGGTGCGCTATAGCATGGAGACGCGGGCGATGGTGACAGACGCTTGCGATACCGCTGGTTCATAACTGCTGATCTGCGACCCCTTGACGCGGCCGCCCCCTTGTCTTACAATGTATGACATGAGCAATTCGATCACAATTCGCCTGGACCCCGGCCTGGGCCAACTCCTGGACCGCCTCGCTGAGCAGACTGGCCGCACGCGCAGCGAGATCGTCCGCGAAGCTCTGCATCGGCAGCTAGGCCTCCTCCGGTTCGAGCAATTACGGCGCCGGGCTCTGCCATTCGCGGAGGCCAGAGGGTACCTGACGGACGAAGACATCGCCCGCGACATTTCGTGAGAGTGTTTCTCGACACAAATGTCCTGGTGAGTGCTTTCGCAACTCGAGGCCTGTGCGCCGATGTTCTGCGTTACGTCCTCGCCGAGCACGCGCTGCTTGTCGGCGAGGTGGTGTTGCGGGAACTGCGTAGAGCACTACGAGTGAAACTCAAACTCCCAACGGCGACAATCGATGCGATTGAACAGTTCCTTAGGGAATACGAAGTCATCCCCAGGCCCTCGACGCCATCAGATATCGTCGTAAGAGATCCGGATGACCGCTGGGTGCTGGCAAGTGCCATCGAGGGAAATGCCGACATCCTCGTAACCGGAGACCAGGATCTCCTGGTACTCGGGAGTGAGGCGCCCTTGCGCATCGTTGATCCCCGCGGTTTCTGGACACTGCTTCGCGCGAACCCTCCGCCGGCCTGACTGACCGCCACGCGCCGAATTCGCCGAACGTCGTGGCCGGTCTCGCCGACGCTGGCCGCCCGGCATGACATTGATGATCAACGATACGCGCGGACGGGGAGATTCAGTCGCCGGTTACGAAGCGATCCACCGACATGAGCTCCGCCATCGGAATCGTGCCGGGCCGCGGGCCGGCCGGCTCGAGCGCGCGTCCGATCGCCACGAACATGCTCACGAGGTGGTCGGGCGGGCAGGTTGAGAATGCGCGCCACCGCCGCGAAGTCGAAACCGTCCATCGGGCAGGAGCCGTAGCCGAGCGCGGTCGCGGCGAGCATGAGGGTCTGGGCGGCCAGGCCGCAGGAGCGCATCGCCTCGTCGCGCTGGAGCTGGGCGTCCGGCGCGTAGAAGCGCCGGATCGTGCCCGCCATCCGGTCGCGCTCGGCGGGATCGACCTGGCGCCAGCAGCGCTCCGGGTCACGGTCCCACGCCTTCACGTCGGCGCAGAGGGCGATCAGCAGCGACGCGTCGGTCACCTGTGGCTGACCGTAGGCGGCCTGGCGCAGTTGGAAGCGCACCAGCGGGTCCCGCACGACGACGAATCGCCAGTGCTGGAGGTTGAAGGCGGTCGGGGAGAGCGTGGCCAGTTCGATCAGTTTCGCCGTTTCGCCCTCGTCGATGCGGTGCGACGGGTCGAACACCTTGATCGAACGACGGGTGCGGATCGCGGTTTCGACGTCCATGCGGTCCAGCCCTTTCCCGGAAGGTGCGCGGCGCGGGCGACTCGCGCGAAAGTCCGGTCATTGTAGGCGATTGCCGGCGACAGGCAATAGCGGGACCCCGCCCGGTGTAGCGGGCCGGTCGCGATTGGCCCGGACGACGGCCCGCGGCTATCTTTCAGCGTCTTGCGCGGCCGGGGCGGTCGCGAGCCGGGAGTGGGCGCGTGGGAGTTCTGGGCACGATGATCGGGGGGACGATCGGCTTCGTCCTCGGCGGACCGCTCGGGGCGCTGCTCGGCGGCGCCATCGGGTCGCGGGTGGAGGATCCGACGCCGCAGCAGCTCGGCGTGCCGCCGCGCGGACGGCTGTACGGGCGCTGTCCGCGGTGCGGAGCGCCGGTGGCCATCGAGGAGGGGCGCCCCCTCGCGTGCGGCCGTTGCGGGGCCGACCTGCGCGCGCGCACCGGCGATCCGCTCGAACAAGGCATGGCGCAAACGGCGTTCATGCTCGCACTCATCAGTCTCGCGGCGCGCGTGGCCAAAGCGGACGGCCACGTGTCCGAGCCGGAGATCCGCGTCTTCGATGACTTCCTCGCGCGCGACCTTGGCATGACCGCCGAGGAGCGCCGCACGGCGGCGGGCGTCTTCAACAACGCGCGCGACGCGGCCACCCCCACGTCCGCCTACACGGCGCAGATCCGCACCCTGTTCGGACACCGCCCCGACCGCCTGCGCGACCTGCTCGCCCTGCTCATGCGCATCGCCTGGGCCGACGGACACTGCGACCCGTCGGAGGAGGCGCTGCTGCGCGAGATCGCCGGACAACTCGGCCTCTCGGCGCGCGACTACGAACAGGCGCGCGCGCTGTTCGCCCGCTACGACGTCGGCGCCGCCTATGCGCTGCTCGAAGTGGACCGCGGCGCAACCGAAGACGAGATCAAGCGCAGCTATCGCCGACTCGCCAAGGAGTACCACCCCGACACGCTCGCCTCGCGCGGGCTGTCCGAGGACTTCGCGAAGTTCGCGGGCCAGAAGATGCAGGCGATCAACGACGCGTACGCGCAGGTGCGCAAGGAACGTGGGTTCTGATGCCGGAACTGCCGGAGGTGGAGAATGTCGCGCTGGCGCTGCGGGAGTGCCTGGTGGGGCGGCGGCTGACGGGGATGGAGGTGCGATTCCCGGGGGTGTTGGAGCCGAGCGCGGAGGCGGTTGAAGAGGCGGTGGTGGGGTGGGTGCTGGTGAAGGTGCGGAGGCAGGGGAAGTATTTGTTGCTGGAGTTTGGGGAGGGGAACAGGTGCGGGGAGGAGAGCGCGGGGTACACGGGGGGCGGGGGGAAGGACGTATTGGCGCACTCGGCAGGAATTGAGCGCGGCTGTCGCCGCGCGGTGGGCCTGCACCTGCGCATGACCGGACAGATCTTCGTGGATCCGGCCTTCGTCCCCGACCGTCACACCCACCTCGTCCTCGACTTCGACGGCCTGCCGGTCTACTACCGCGACATCCGCAAGTTCGGGCGATTCGCGCTCGTGGCGGCGGACGCGGACGGAGCGTTCGCCGTCGCGCCGCCGCACGTCGGACCGGACATGCTGGAAATCGGCTTCGCCGCCTGGCGCGGGCGCGTGGCGGCGCGGCGCGCGCCGATCAAGGCGGTGCTGCTCGACCAGGGAGTGGCGGCGGGCATCGGCAACATCTATGCCGATGAGGCGCTGTTCCGTGCGCGCGTGCACCCGCTCACGCCGGCCGCCGCGCTGGCGGACCCCGACCTGCGGCGGATCTTCAACGCGGCGCGCGCCGTCATGCGGCTCGCCATCCGCCACGGCGGCACGACCTACCTCAACTTCGTCGACTTCCGCGGACAGCCGGGCAACTTCCGGCGCAAGCTGCGGGTGTACCAGCGCGACGGCGAGCCGTGCCGCGACTGCCGCGCAATTCTGGCGCGCCTTGTGGTGGCGGGCCGCTCGAGCCACTTCTGCCCCCGGTGCCAGCCGGCGCCAGGCGGACGAAAGGCGCGCCGTCCGACGACAACGCGCCTCCGTACACCCCGCGGCAGGTCCTGAGCTCAGGCTCCCCGAACCTGCTCCGCCAGGTAGTTCTCGATCTTCATCTGACCGATCTGGTCGAGCTGGGCCTCGAGCCAGTCGATGTGATCCTCTTCGTCCTTGAGAATGTCCTCGAGCATCTCGCGTGTGCCGTTGTCCCCCGCGGCGCCCGCCTCGGCGATGGCCGCGTTGTACATCCCGATGGCCCCCTGCTCCGACTTCGCGTCCGCCATGAACTGCCGGTGCACGTCGGCGCCGATGTGGATCGGGTTGAGCTTGCTCACCACCGGCACCCCTTCGAGGAAGAGGATGCGCGCGATCAGCTTCTCGGCGTGTTTCATCTCGTCGATGGCGCGCTTCTCGAGGCGCTGGTGCAGCCGGTCGTAGCCCCAGTTCGCGCACATCTCGGAGTGCACCATGTACTGGTTGATCGCCGTCAGTTCGTCGGCCAGCAGCTTGTTGAGCGTGGCCATCACCTTCCTGTCGCCTTTCATGTCCGCCACCTTCCCGGCCGCCACGGCCCTAAAGGTCCCATCCCCATCAATTCCGGCAAGTATCTCGGCGCCGGAGCGCCGAAGGATAGCAATTTGTCGTGGAAGACCCGCGTCTGCCCGAAGTGCAGGCCGCCGTGGCGCGTGGCACAATCGGGATCGAGCGCCCGCCAGGCCCAGCATCAGCACGGCCTTCATGCAGACCTCCCGGTCCGGAACGGAGTGTAACCCGCGCTGCACGGGGCGGCAACCGTACGGCGGGGCGACCGGCGGGAAGCGGACGACGCAGGCCAGCGGCAAGGCCCTTTGACGCCGCCGATCCTGGCGCGCCAGGCAGCGGTCGCCCGGTCTGACGATGCGATCGCCGACCGAGTGTTCGAACGGCACCGCAACATTGTCGGAGTCGCGCGCCGTCACCGACGCAAAGTCCAGCGGCGAAACCCCCACCGCGTGGAATTTCCTGAGTCGCCGTCCCACCGCACAAATCGCGCGCACAACACTCCTGTTTGTGTTGTGTTATTACGCTTGAATCGCCACCTCATGTATGGTATGACTTGATGAGTCGCCCCAGACCCCCTCATTCGCCCTCCGGGGTTCTGTTACTCGCCCTCTATTTCGTCCGACTCTCCTCGCCTGGGGACACTTGGCCCCGCTGGCGCGCGTGCCTCCATGGTACCCCGTCAACGAGCCGTCGTCGTCATTTCCGCGCAGGCCGCGCCATGCTCGTCGCCCCCTGGCGCGCCGGCCAGTCCTGACATGTACCAGCGCCGCCCGAGCATCTGGGGGGGGATGCGTCGCTGACCAATTTGCAGCCATGAGTCGGACTCCGCCGCCGACAACGAGACTGTTTCGCCCCGTCCGGAGTCCGGACAGCGGGGGGATTTCCGTCTTCGATCAGGGAGAACGAGCATGAGACGAATCCTTGGCATCGCGCTGTTGCTGGCGATGGCGCCGGTCTTCACCGCAGCGATCGCCGCTCCGGCGCCTTCCGCTTCGCAGGATAAGCAGATCTTTTCCCGGCCGACCGTGGGCGCGGTTTCCGCGCCCGCGCTAACCGTTGACAAGAAGGCTGGATTGTCCGCGGTCTGGGTGGATGACAACTACTCCGAAATTACCCTTGGCTGGGGCATCGACCACTTCGCCTCGATCCAGGCCGGCATTGATGCCGTGATGGCGCCGGACGGAATCGTGAACGTATTCCCTGGCGAGTACAGCGAGACGGCGGCCAATCGTTTATTGTTCGACGGAACCGGCCCCTACCAGTTCGGCCTGTTCTTCGGCAACGCCATGGGCGGCGTCACGGTGCAGGGCGTTGATGCGTCCGGCATCCCGATCGCGTCGTACGGTGACGTGGTCGCGAACGTACAGTGCAACGCCACCAATAGCTTCGGCCCCAGCGGCGTCTGGGTCGAAGGAAACAGCGTCACGGTCACGGGCCTGAACCTTTTCCTGCCCGGCCCCGCCTACAACAAGACCGTCGAGGTGATCGGTGACGACTTCACCATCAGGCACTGCAAGCTGACAGACGGCTGTTCGCTGTATTTCGGCGACTGGCGCTACGGCGTCCTCGCACCCGACGAGTCGTGGATCAAGAGCTACACCGTCGATGGCAATCTCTTCGCCTTCGGCACGAGTCTCGATCCAAACAACGGTGCGGGCGTTTCCGGCCCGGCGAGCGGACGCTTGATCCTGAACAACCGGTTCGAGTTGGGCGGCGGTTACTGGAACGCCATCAGCTTCAGCGGCTCCGACACCGGCGTGCCCTGGTTCGTCTACTCCGTGGGCGGCGCCGTAATCCAGGGCAACACTTTCGTCGGCGGCACGACCCAGTACATCCGCGCGCGCGGCACCTACGACAACAGCCAGTTCGACTGGGCGTCGTACTGGGCGGACAACTCATTTGACGGCGCGGCAATCGCCGGCTCCAGCCCTCCGGGCACCGTCACCGAGTACTCGTACACGAGCGACCCGTATGAATTCAATCACTGCCGCCGCGTCGGCCGTACCATCCAGGGCGAAATCAACACCGCCCTCGCCGGCAACACCGTGCACGTAAAGGCCGGCACCTACGAGGAGCAGGTCGAGATTGACAAGAACATCACCCTGGTCGGCGCCGGGCCGACGACGGTGATCCAATCGCCGCTCACGCTGGCGGCGTCCTACGTGGTGGGCACCAGCACCAAAAAGCCGATTGTGTACGTCCACGACACGGACACCGCCGTCCTGCGCAGCCTCACCGTGGACGGCGCGGGTCGCGGCAACCTCAACTACAGCTTCCAGGGCGTGGGGTTCTGGAACGCAGGCGGCGCGCTGATTGACTGCGACGTGCTCAACGTGTCGGACACGCCGTTCAGCGGCGCCCAACACGGCATCGGAATCTACGCAAATAACAGCACGAGCGGTCCTTACTCGCTTGCGCTGACAAATGTCAACGTCTCCGGGTTCCAGAAGAACGCAACGGCGCTGCTCGGCAACGGGCTGACCGTAGCCCTGAGCAATGTCGTCGCCACGGGCGCGGGACCGACCACGATCACCGCCCAGAATGGTATTGAGATCGCGGACGGTGCGTCCGGAACGATTGTCGGCTGCGCCGTGTCCGGCATTCACTGGGTCTACCCGGGCTTGGGCACGCGGTGGACGGCAACCGGCCTGCTGCTGATCGACGCCGGCACGGTTGCGGTGTCGAACACGACGGCCACGGGCTGCCAGACCGGCTTCTTCTTTATCAATACCAGCGGCAGCGCCAGCCACTGCACGATCAACGGCGACACCACAACCCCTGATGGCTACGATGGGTTTGACATCTGGACGGATGGCCCCGGCAAAGCCAGTGCCGGGCCTCGCGCGATCGCTTCTCCCTCGGAGACTACGGTGGCCGGGGCCGGCAAGTCGGCTGTGGCGGTCAGCATCAGCGATTGCGTCTTCGACGGCGGCGGAGTCGACCAGGAGCTTGACACCTGGGGCGTGTGGGCCGGCGGCGGCGCCAATGTCGGCCTGACGATGGGCAGCAACACCGTAACGGGCTGGGACTACGGCGTGGGCTCCTATGATGACTACGACGGCCACGTTGCAGCGTACTGCCAGAACAACCGACTGTTCGGCAACAGCATGTTCGGATTCAAATCCACCTCCCTGCTGCCCGCCGACGCCCGCAACTGCTGGTGGGGCTCCATCACCGGCCCGCTGAACGCGGCGCTCAACCCCGGCGGTCTCGGCAACGAGGTCAGCGACAACGTTCTGTTCGAGCCGTGGACGGGCCAGGCCTTGCTGGCGATCGCGCCGGCGACAAGCGGTCCGCTCACCTGCGCCGGCTCGCAGTTGCTGGCGTTCGACTACACGCCCGACCCGCTGAGCCCGGCCGTGAAGGGCTACTCAGTCACGGTCGAGACCAGCGCCGCCCTCACCTTCGATGACGGCGACGTGCACTTCACCACGCTGCCTTCCGATGCGACGATGGTCAATCCGGTTGTTACTGAGGTGACCCCGGGCCACAAGTACATTATCGACTACGCGGTGCTGTTCCCGGCGAACACCGGTTTCACCGGGCCGGCAACACTGTTCACCATCAACTTCCACGCAGCGGGCGAGGGAACCGGCACCGTGCATATGAGTGACCTTGCGTTCCGCGACGTCGACAACGTGCCGATCCCTGTCGGCGCCATGAATGACGCCACTGTCACGGTCGACTGCACGGCGCCCGGAGCCGTGGCAACTGTCACCGCCAGCCCGGGGCACCGCCTGGTGCAGGTCGACTGGACCGCCTCGGCCTCGACGGATCTTGCGGGCTATGAAGTGTGGCGCGCGAAGTGGCACCGGACCTCGGTCGCCGTCTCCGCGTACCCCGAGTACAACGACTATGCCGACAACGTCACGCCGACGCCCCCGGCTGCCTACGGCAGCTGGAACGGCGGCGAGTGGGTGCTGGCGGCCACGGTGCCGGCCGGCACGCTGACCTGCACCGACACCGGCGATACGAATCGCGGCGTGTACTACTACGAGGTCTTCGCGAAGGACCTTGCGGGCAACTACAGCCTGCCGGCCGTCGCGATCGATCGTGCCACCAACTACTGGCTCGGCGACGTGCGCCATGAGGGCACGGGCGACTATGACGGCATCGTGTACATCGCTGACATTTCCTCGCTCGGCGCATACTATGGCACCACTGTGCCGCTGCTGGAGCCGGTCGCGGTTGCGGCGAAAGTCGATGTCGGCCCGACGGACGACATGAGCCGCAAGGGCATTCCCACGACCGACAGCAAGATCAACTTCGAGGATCTGATGGTGTTCGCCATGAACTTCGGTTCGTCCGGGCCGCCGGCGAAGGCTCTCGATCCGACGCTGGGCGGATCCGTCGTCCTGACCTGGGCGCGCCTCGACGATTTGACCTGGTCGCTGTGCCTTGACGGCCCCTGCGGCGGCCTGCGCGGCGTGAACGTGTCGGCGACATTGCCGCAGGGCGTGACGGCCCGGGTCGAGCCCGGCGCCCTGATCGCCGGTCAGAGCGACCCGACGTTCGTGAAGAATATCGGCGCCAACGGCCTCGACGCGGGTCTTGCCCTGCTCGGCACGAACATTCGGCGTTCGCCGGGACGGGCGAACTGCTGCGCGTTACGCTGCCGGCCGGCGGTCACCCTTCCCAACTCACCATCACCGCCCGCGGCGTCGCCAATGAGGATCTTGGCACGACCGTGACGCAGCCGAATGTTACTTCGCTGCCGCGGGTGTTCGCGCTCGCGCAGAATGTGCCCAATCCCTTCAACCCCATGACGAAGATCAGCTTTGCGCTGCCGGTGGATACGGCAGTGCGGCTGCGGGTGTTCGGCGTGGACGGGCGCCTGGTGCGCACTTTGATCGACGACCTGATGGCGGCAGGCAACCACGACGCGATCTGGGACGGTCGTAATGACACCGGACGGCAGGTCGCCTCGGGAACCTACTTCTGCCGGATCGAGGCCGGAGAGGATGTCCAGACCAGGAAGATGAGTCTCATGAAGTAGTCGCCTCGCGGGAACCGGGCCCCGGACGCTGGCGTCCGGGGCCTGCCCTGCCGCGGCAAGGTCCTTTCGCCCGTCATGCATACGGGGGATTTCCGGAGTGGAGAACATCATGCGCAGGACCAGCTCGGCTGTTCTGTTCGCCCTGCTCGTGCTCATCGCCCAGCCGGCCGGGGCGGCCGTCACGCTGCGGTTCACCCCCGCCGACACGACCGTCGCGCTCGGCGCCACGTCGCACCTGTCGATCTGGCTGGACGAGCCGCTCGAGGTGCGCACGATCGAGGTGTGGGTGCGCTTCGATCCCACCATCCTCGCCAGCCTCGGCGGCGGCAAGGGGTCGCTCTATGGCAGCGCGCCCTGTTTCATCTGGGAAGGGTTCGAGTTGACGGCGCCCGATACGTGGCACGGCTTTGCCGTGGCCATCGGCTCCACCTGCTGGGTGACCGGATCGGGTGAACTGTTTCGTTGGAATTTCCGGGGCGACGCGCGCGGCCTCGCGGCCATTACCACCGTCGAGGTGCGCCTCTTCGACCCGCGCGCCATCCTCATCGCCGACGTGACCCTGCCCCCCACGACCGTGCGCGTGAAGGACCCCGCGGTTACGCCGGTGCCCGATTCGCCCCAGGCGCCGGGCGGGCCGTCTCTCGGGCTGGCCCCCAATCCTTTCAACCCGTGCACGCTCGTGTCGGCCGCCGTCAGCGTGTCCGGCCCCGCGCGCGTGGAGGCGTTCGATCTGCGTGGGCGCAGCGCCGGCCTGGTCTGGGAGGGGTGGGCGGAGCCGGGCATGGGTCCGGTGACGTGGCGCGCGGTCGGCCCGGACGGACAACCGCTGGCTACCGGATTGTATATCTTACGTTTGTGCGATGCTTCCGGGCGGGCGGCCCTTGCGCGCGCCATGGTGGCCAAGTAAGTTTTGGAGTCGGTGACGGGAGGGCGACCCGTCGCCGCCAGGAGTCGCCGGGGTCCGCAAGGATCCCGGCGATTCTGTGTCTGCCGGAGTTTCGCCTCGCGACACGTCAGACGCAGCCGGTCGGCTTGGGGAGTCCGGCCACCCTGCAGGCCCCCTTGGCGGGGCCGGCCGGGAACAGCTCGTAGATCTGCGCGAGCGAGAAACCGGTCTCCTTGCACAACTTGCGGATCATCGGCGCCACGCCGAACTGGGCGTGGTAGGTCCGCAGGTAATTCATGATCTTCCAGTGGTCCCCGGTGAGCGAGCCGATCCCCTCGACGTCCGCGAACGCGATCGCCACCTGCTCCGTCCAGCAGTCCGGCTCCGTCAGGAACCCGTTTTCGTCGATTTCGACCTTGATGACGCCATGCTCGAACTGAGGCATGAGGAAATTCCTCCGCAATTCTGGGTGGTTCCGCGGCGGCGAAGATATCGGACGGGACGGAGGGAGTCAAACCGGCGGCCCGGGTCGATCACGGCAACAATCCTGGCGGCACAAAAGTCGGCTCGCCATTCGCGGCGGGGCCTCACGTCTCTTCGTCGTTCTCTCCGGCCAGCTCCGCCAGCCGCACCTCCTCCATGAGCGACTTTTCCCACTCGCCCCGCACCTTTGCCCAGTGGTTCTCGCGCGCCGGCACGCTCACCAGCCGGAATTCCGGCAGCACGAGCCCGGTCAGGGAGATTCCGTAGACGCAGCCGGTGTCGATGCCGTAGGTGAGATCGCGACGGGCGCCGGCGGCCCACGAGTGATGCCCGTAGACGACCGGCTTGGGGCCTGCGTAGCCGTCGTACCACGCCTCATTGCCGAGCATCTCGCGCAGCGACATCTCGCCGGCCGGCTCGCCGATCAGGACGGCCGGGTGCTGGTCGACCAGCGGCACGCCCGGCATCAGCCCCCAGTGGATGAGCAGGACCTCGGGCAGATCGAGCCAGAGCGGACGCTCGCGCATCCAGGCGAGCGCGCGCGCGTAGAGCGCCTCGCCGCACTGCGCGCGGGTGATGCGCTGCGACAGTCCGTTCACGCCGCGCCCGTGCTTCCACTCGTGGTTGCCCATGATCGAGCAGGTGCCGGGGCGCGATCAGGAAGAACTCGAGCACCTCGGGGGACTCGGGGCCGCGGTCCGATACGTCGCCGATGGCGATGACGCGATCGTCCGACCCGATGCCGGCGGCGTCGAGCAGGGCAAGGAGTTCCGCGTAGCAGCCGTGGATGTCGCCGACAATAATGCTCTTCATGGAGTGCCAGAATAGCGAACCGGCAATCCCTGGGCAACCCCGCAGAGTGAATGTGCGTTATGATCTCTCCTGAACGCCCCCGCCACCCCGCCCTGTCCGCGGGCCGGCGCCACGCCTTCCCCCGGAGGCCTCAGACGCGAGTTGCGCCGCGCGCGCGCCGACAGGAAAGTCGCCGCGATCGTCTTCCGGGTGGACAGCCCCGGCGGCGAGTCACGGTGGCGCATTTCCCGGTGAAAAAGGAGCTGCTGGAGTCGCTGCTGGGCGGCGATCAGGACGAGGAGGAACGGAATGGCGGCAGGACCGCGCTCGCCCCGGCCCTGGGATTGGCTGCTTACTCTTTGCTGCGAGGTGGGTTACAGGAACCGTGGCGATTTTTGACTGTCACCCCCCTGCGCCTCGAGAAAAACCGGGAACTCGACTGACCGGTCCATAGTAGAAGGCCGGGCGCTTGAATCTCATGGATGCCTCCTGACGGTTTGGTTCCACTCACTCCCGGCGCCCCAGCCCCCAACGGTGGGCGCACCCAGGCGGCCGGCCCCGGCGAGAGGTCGGCCGTCTCCGTTTTGGCGGGGCTCGACCAGTGGACCGGGAAACCTGGGCAACGCAACGTCGAGGCTGACTTTCCCGTACGATCGGGTCTATCTTGTTCCCGGCGTGCCCGCGGGCCGCCTGCCACCGCCCCACCGCACCCGAGGAGGCCCGACTTGTCCCGCACCGCCCGAATCCCGGTCGCCCTGGCGATGATCCTGATCGCCGGCGCCGCCCTCGCCGCCCCCGCCACGCCGACCGCTCCGCCCGCCGGCGCGACCCCCTTCCCCACCACGACCTTCACCCTGCCCAACGGCCTGACGGTCATCCTGCAGGAGGACCACCGGCTGCCGGTCGCGGTGATCGCCACCCGCTTCGGCGTGGGAGCGAAGGACGAGGCGCCGGGACGCACCGGCTTCGCGCACCTGTTCGAGCACCTGATGTTCATGGGCACGGCGCGCGTGCCGGGCAACCAGTTCGACATGATCATGGAGTCGGAGGGGGCGGAGAACAACGCCTTCACCTCGAACGATCGCACCGGATATTACAGCTTCGGCCCGGCCGAGACGCTGCCCACGCTGCTCTGGCTCGACGCCGACCGCCTCCAGGCGCTCGGCGAGAACATGACGCAGGAGAAGGTCGACCTGCAGCGCAGCGTCGTGCGCAACGAGCGCCGCCAGTCGTACGAGAACGCGCCGTACGGCGCGGCCGAGCTGGTCCTGCCGGAGATGCTCTGGCCCGCCGGGCATCCCTATTACCACGCGGTCATCGGGAAGCACGAGGACCTGCAGGCCGCCACGCTGCAGGACGTGAAGGACTTCTTCGACACCTGGTACGTGCCGGGCAACGCGGTCATCATCGTGGCCGGCGACTTCGATCCGGCGCAGGCGCGCGCGGCGATCGAGTCGACGTTCGGCGCCGTGCCGGCGCGCCAGGTGCCGCAGCACGCGGTCGTCGAGCCGTACACGATGCAGCGCCGAGGTGCGCCGCCTCATCACCGACAAGGTCGAGTTCCCGAAGCTGTACCTGGTGTGGCACGCCCCGGCCGCCTACGCCGACGGCAGCGCCGCCATGGACTTCGCCGCGCGCATCCTGGCCGGCAGCCCGTCGGCCCGCCTCGACCGCCGGCTCAAGATCGACCGCCAGCTCGCGCAGGAGGTGGCCGCCTACCTCGACGACCGCGAGCTCGGCTCCCTCTTCCAGATCGAGATCACCGCCGCCCCCGGCGCCGACCTCGAGGAGATCAAGCGCGAGACGCTGGCCGTGCTCGACGACCTCGCCCGCGACGGCCCCACCGCCGAGGAGCTGTCCCGCCTGCAGGCGCAGTACGAGGCCGGCTTCCGCCAGCGCGCCGAGAGCGTGCTCGGCCGCGCCCTCGCCATGACCGACTACTACCACTACTTCGGCCGCGCCGACGGCTTCGCCCAGGACCTCGCGCGCTACACCGCGCTCACCCCTGCCGCCGTGCGCGACGCCGCCCGCGCCGTCTTCGGCCCCGGCCGCGCCGACCTGCGCGTCCTGCCGGTCGACGCCGCCGTCGCCGGCGCGAACCTCGACCAGAAGCCGGAGCTGTTCGCGCCGCGCCCGTTCGCCGCGCCCGTCGGTGGAGAGCTTCAAGCTTCCCAACGGCATCGCCGTCGACTTCCTGCCCCGCCCCGGCTCCGGCCTGTTCGCCGGCACCCTGCTCGTCGCCGGCGGCGAGCGCCTCCTGCCGGCCGACAAGGCGGGCCTCGGCGCCCTCACCGCCACCCTGCTCACCTGCGGCGCCGCCGGCAGGGACGCCACCGGCTACGCCGCGGCCGTCGAAGCGCTCGGCGCCCGCGTCACCGCCCAGCCGGGCCGCGAGAAGCGTCACCGTCACGGTGCAGCGGCCTCGCCTCGCAGCCTCGAGCCGACCCTCGACCTGTTCGCCGACGCCATCCTGCGCCCCAACCTGTCCGACGCCGACTTCACCCGCGAGAAGGGGATGCTCAAGGCCCGCATCGCCGCCCGCGCCGACGAGCCGGTCGCCGTGGCCCGCCTCGCCGGCGGCGCCCTGCTGTACGGTCGCGACGACCCCCGCGGTCGCCCGGTCGAAGGCTACGAGGCCACCGTCGAGGCGATCACCCCTGCCGACGTGAAGAGCGCCGCCCCGCGCCTGCTCGATCCGTCGCGCGCGCGGTTCATCTTCGCCGGCGACTGCACCCGCGCGCAGCTCGAGGCGGCCCTGGCCAAGCGGTTCGGCAAGTGGAAGGGCGCCGGCGACGACACCGCCCCTGCCGCCCGCTCGCGCCGGTCGCCCCCGCCACCACCCGCGTGGCGATGGTCGACCGCCCCGGCGCCCCCCAGACCGTGATCTACCTGCTGCGCGCCGTGCCGCCCGCCGAGGGCCCCGACCGCGCCACCCGCGCCTGCGTCAACACCCTCTTCGGCGGCAGCTTCACCAGCCGCCTGATGCAGAACCTGCGCGAGAAGAACGGCTACACCTACGGTGCCCGCAGCGCCTTCGCCTACGACGGCGCCCGCACCATGTTCGTCGCCTCGTCCTCGGTCCAGACCGCCGTCACCGGCGCGGCCCTGACCGAGTTCCGCAACGAGTTCCAGAAGCTCGCCGCCGGCGGCGTGGAGGCCCCCGAGGTGGGCAAGGCGGTCCGCACCACCCGCCGCAACTTCGTCGAGAGCGCCGAAACCGTGGGCGGCCTCACGGCCGCGGTGGTCGACTTCGCCGGCCAACGGCCGCCCGGTCGATTCGCTGGGCCGCGACATCGACGCGCTGGCGGCCGTCACGCCGCAGCAGGTCAACGCCCTCGCGGCCAGCGGCCTGTTCAAGTGGGACGACTGATGCTGGTGCTGGTGGGCGACCGCGCCACGGTGCTGCCGCAGTTGAAGGCGGCCGGGGTCGCGGAGCCGGTGGCCGTGGATGTGGAGGGGCGGGTGGTGAGGCCGTAGGCCGCGCTACCAGGGCTGGATATGGGGGGGGGCACCGACAACGGCGCCCCCTTTTCTGTTTTCGTGTATCCGCCTACTCTCGGCGGCGAGCGGGGCTATGCCGCCAGGAGAAGCCCGGATCCATGGCGCCTTCGACGTAGCGCATTTTGGACGAAATCAGAATGTCGCCCTCGTCGTCGATCTGAAATTCCTCCCAGATCCAGACGGTGTCTCGTGAGCAATAGCGAAGCTCTCGCTCGCCAGGCCTGAACGTGACATCAAGCCTGTTGCCGATAGCTGTCTCGTAGTGGTAAACCAGACCATCGGCGGTGGGCCAGTATTCCTGCGCCGTGGCGGGGCCGGCCAGAGCCAGCACCGCGAGGGCCAGCAGAGTCAAGGCAGCCTTACACATTCGTAACCCCCGATCTCCCGCAGGCACTGCGGGCCGGTTGTGGTTAGAAGTTCCGCGCGCATCGCGCTGCCTCAATTCAACTGTACACCAATCGAAAAAATTGGGCCTGGCGCAAACGGAAACACTTCCGTGCGATCTGGACCCAGCAATCGACCGCGAATGCCGAGCATCAATCCAATTCTCGCCGAGAGCGGCAACTCGAGCCTGCCGTACCCGGACATCTGGCAGCCGCCATCGGGAAGGCTGCAAAATGGCGAGTCACAAGAGTTCGAGTAGGAGCTGTTCTCGCTGAAGACAAAAATCGCGCCCGCAGATACGCCCGCAGATACCAGCATCCTCGCGTGACTGAAGAGACACCAATCATGTCCGACCTCGATCGTGGTCGCCGACCTCGTTGCGGTGTACGGATTAATAGTTTGCCAAATCGTATGATATGACTGATAGCCAATAAATATGCTCCAGCGGTCGCCACCTGCGCCGGCAACGTACCTTCTTGAAAGCCACCCAGCCCTGAGCGCCATGCCTCGGTCAGTCGCGAACTGGTCGTGGTCTGAATCTTGTGCACCGACATACGCGGGCGTATTCATGTCATATTCGATGCCGATGGCCTGGCCACGCACAGCAGCCGGTGCAAGCGCCAATACAAGGGCGGCTGCTATCGTGAACGTGCGCAGTGCAACTCCCTGCAACTTCTACCGCCCCAATTGGGCCGCGCGCCAGAGCGCCAGAGACGCTGCGGCTCCATTTGGATGTTAAGCGGCAACTCAGCTCCCATCCAGATCTGCGCCGCTAACGCGTTGCTCCTGATCGTGCGAATCTGCTCCCGCACAGCGCGGGCAGCGCTACTCGGTCCAACAGTACGGCCGCGATCACCCCGATGGCATACATCACGAAGTCCAGCGGGTCGAAGGTGCGCCCGAGCATCGGCACCCCGAGCCCATGCAGCACCTCGGCAGCGGACGCCGCAACGAAGACGCCGGCCGCCCTGGCCCTCCAGTCGCTCAAAATGCTGACGTTTCGCTCGCTCATGCTAAGGACAAAGTACATCGCCATCGGCAGAAGGAGATCCGAGGCATAGCCGTAATACAGCCGATGCTGTGTCCCCCTCAGATAGGCGCCAACCCTGAAGACGTGGATGGCGGCAACTCCGAGGACGACGGCTGCAGCGGCGCCCCGTCGAAATGCGCTGGGGGTCACGTTTCTATCAGCTCTTTCCATCACCCTACCTTCGTCTCGGCCGCGTACCCACAAGACGGGAGGCCTGGTCGCGTTGCCTACGATCCCGCGATGTCCGCCCAACGCCGAGCTCAAGCCGTGGGCGCGACGCGCTTGCGTCAGCAGGCGACGTGACGGTTGTGACCACAACATTTCTAAATGCGGCAAGGGCGGCCCAGTTGACTTCGGGTTGCGCGTCCCTGAGGTCTGCCGACAGTCACTGGGACCGATTATAAAGCTAATTATGTCCGGACTTATCCTCCGAAACAACCTCTTCAGATGACGCGCTTTTGATGAATGCAGCAAGATCCCACGTGCCGGCAACCACCTGAGAAAGCGGCTTTTCTATGTCGTCGGGTCTTCCAATCCACGCGACCCGACCCGTTTGATCGATGATGACAAGTTTCGGAATGGATGCGCTTCCGGAGGTCCCAAGGAATTTCGCTGCCGTTAGACCCTCGTCTGGTTCCTTGCCATCAGGAACGCTATCCAACGCGACAACGGCTGGCATGGTGCCCCCGTGCGTTTCCATAAACTTTGCAATGCGCTGACGGTCGAATTCCCACACGCTCATTGCTATCACGGTGACGCCATCTGCATACCGGGTCTGGATCTCACGAATTGCGGGCATCGCGTTTATGCACGGCGCACACCAAGTAGACCATAAATCTACAACATAAACTCGCCCCGTATCGTATTGCTCGACCGGAGTGCCGCGAATCCACTTCGCCGCGACTATCGGAGGTGCCATTTCGCCAAGAACCAATTCAGACGCCTCGCCTGGACCTGCCGATATCCAAACGGAGGCGACGAGAACCGGTAGAATTCGCACCGCAAGTGTCCTTAACAACATGGCTTCTCCTTCGAGAACTCGTCGCCAGGATGGAATACGACTCAGCACCATTCTCCGGTTTGCATAACACTCAGCTTCAACAGCGGGCGCGGTTGGCGCGGGCCGCGCCTTGCACGGTCCATTACGGCCGTGACCATCTGCTGCAATCTGTGGTTAGGCTTTCTCGTGCCCTACCTGCACCGGGTGAATTCTCTTCAGCTCCGGCGCCTCGCTCTGCATGGCCCAGTACAGATCCCAACGGTACTGCAGTGACATCCAAAATCCAGCGCTGTTGCCGAAATAACGCGACAAGCGGAGCGCTGTGCTCGGCGTAATGCCGCGGCGCTGGTTTACCAGCTCGTTGACCCGCTGATACGGGACGTGGATGTTATCGGCCAAATCCCGCTGCGAGATGCCCAACGGCTTGAGGAACTCCTCAAGGAGCATTTCTCCCGGATGGGTCGGCTCTCGATGTGTCGGGACGCGAACCATGACGAAACCGCCTCGCATTTAGTGGTAATCAACGATTTCCACATCATCAGGGCCGCCTGCGGCCCACACGAAACAGATGCGGAATTGTTCGTTGATCCGGATGCTGTACTGGCCTTTCCTGTTGCCAGTTAACGCCTCAAATCGATTTCCCGCCGGAATCCTCAAGTCCTCCAACTTCTCCGCGGAATCCAACTGATCCAGCTTTCGCCCCGCCACCCGCCAAAGCGTTGAAGGGCAGGCTCGCCGGGCCCGCTTGGTCGCGCGCCCGTTGAAAATGTCCTCAGCTGCCTCATCCCTGAACGACTTGATCATAATATCACTATAGCACGGCTTTCATGCTATGGCGACCGTCTCCCAGTCGGTGCGCTAATGGCCCGACGCTCATTAGAGCGCTTCGCCCAATCGCCGCGCAAGAACCTCAAATGACTCAAAGTTCTCGTACAGCGCATCCAGCTCGACACGTAGCTTGGCACGCCGAGCGTGATTCGCGGCCGCCGCCAGGTGACCCAGAATATCATCGAGATCCAACGCCGTGAACTCGGCCGCCCACTCCCCGCCTACCTCGCGAAAACGGTCGCCATACTCGGGACCCGGGAAGATGCCGTCGCGAAGAAGATCTCGCTCCCGCGCGGTCACCACCACCTGGACACATGCCTTCCGCCCACCCTGTTTCCGTCGGCCCATCAAACACGCCTCGTCGTTCTAACGCCAGCGCTCAGCAGCGGGCCGCGAAGCGGACCGACTGCTGCAGCGCGTTGTTGGGAAACGACATTGCCTCAGTGTGCTGTCGAGTCTGCTGCCGCCAGGTGTTCGATAGCAACCGTGTTCTTGTTTACGTTCCATCGGACCTTGCACTTGCCTGCCCTGACGAGAGCCAGGCCGTTCGATTTGGAGTACGAGACTCCTTGTTCTGGAACCGGCTCGGGAGTGATGTGAAGAAGCCAAACGCGCGGAGTCTCCGCTTCGGTTGTCCGAACCAGGAAGGCTCTGATCTTCAGATCGTAGAGCGTCCACTCATACACCGTGAACCACCCCGACAACTGCAATGAGTAATAGATATGCTCGATGATGTAGTAGTGCATGGAGTCGTTGTTCTTGGCGGCCAGTGCGCGGAGGTAGGCCCACTGCTCTTCCCGACTCCGGTGCTGCTCGTCCTCGCTGACAACGAACTGCTGGCCCAAGGCTCCCAGGAGCGCCGGTTCCGCTTGGCGGACGCTCACGGATGCACTGTCGAGCTCGATACGCTCAGGAGCGAGAACACCACGCACAAGGGTGTCTTTGTAGTCAACACTCCTCTCGAACATCACGAGCCTCGGCACCTGGTCGATCGGGGTCAGCTCAGGTTTGCCGGGCGTCGCATGCGCCTGCGCCGCTGCGCCCGTGATGACAATCAGGACCAAGAGGCTGATAGGCTGGCGGGTGCTACTCAGCATGGTTCTGCCTTCTCTGGCGTTCGTCAACGAACCGACCCCTGGGGTGGTTGCTCAACGCTCTGGCTTCAGCAGTGGGCGCGGTTGGCGCGGGCCGTGCTCTGCACGGACCGTGACAGGGACGATCCGTCAGCTTCAACGGTCTGTTAGCTTCCCCGCACGATCACGACGCGAGAAACCTCTCCAAGAAATCGCGGGGACGATAGACCTTCACCCCGCCATATCCGTTCGCCCGATGAAGGTGCCTGTCGCCACTGACGATGGCTGAGCAACCCGCAGCAACCGCACACGCGAAAAACTTATCGTCCGTCGGATCTTCGCACACGGGTCCGGCGAGACCCGCGGCCAACACAACCTCACTATGGAGCGCTACGAGCAGGAGAATTTGCGAGAACGCGGTCCCCGAATGGCCTGCCTCGAGACGTTCCCCGACCCGTCGGTACTCCTCCAGTATCTCCGCCGACACGACCAGTTGTATGCGACCGTCTCGCCACGCACTCAGAATCTCGAATGGAGGCCCAGAGAAGAAGACCCCGGAAACGAAGACGTTCGTGTCGAGAACGACCCTCATTTCGCCTTCTTCTCAGCCTTCACTGCTTTCGCTATATCCGACCGCTTGAGGCCGGCCTTTCGCGCCTGACGTCGCGCCTGGCCCACCAGTTCGTCGAAATCGCTCATTTTCGGGGGAGCCAGGGTCTTGAGAATGACGACGCCGTTGTCCCCGATGACCACGAACTGAGTACCCGCGGTGAGACCGAGCCTATCGCGAATCTCCTCGGGGATAACAACCTGCCCCTTGGACGACATTCGGGTTGTCGCTGGATTGGACATCATGACCTCCTCGATCAGCGTTGTCTTACTGGTAAGACTACGCCGGAATCGACCGGCCGTCAAGAAGCCCCTTCGTCTCGATAGAAGCTAACGTCCGGCATCAGCCGCGGCCGCACCAACGGCCGCCGGCTGCAGGCCGAAGTTAGGCAGCACATACAACGCTAGGGTTGCCCAGTCTGGCGTGGTGCCCGGTCCTGTGCTCTTTTTCTCCGCCAACAGAAGATGAACAAGACAGCCGGCAACAAGTACATAACACCAAGCAGGATGATTCCACCGGGCCCTGTGGGCGTCTGCAGTCCCAAAATCGCAAATGCGGCGACGCTCACCGCCGCCAGGATGCCTCCGATCCCCTCCCACTTCCAAGCAATTAGCAGCCCAACGAAGCTCATGAATAGAGCAATCGTCATCGGGATGCGATCACGCTCGACGGGAAACCCGCCTTTCGTCAGCCAGTCAGGGATGAAGAAGGCGAGGAAGATGCCGATGAAGAGTAGACCGGCGATTCTGGCCGTCCAGCGGAGAATGTGAGCTTCTCGCGTCGATGGCAATGAGGGGTTGTCCATCGCTGACCTCCTGCAGTGGCATTAGATGCGCTGCCTAACGTTAGGTAGCGTCGTCCTTCCTCTGGGACTCAGGTGTGGGTCGCTGCTTCTTGGTGCTCCTCGCTCTCACGGCTATCGCCAGTACTAGCCAGAACACTCCCAGAGCTCCCAAACCCGGTCTGCCAGAAAGCACGCCAACCGCGATCCAAACCAGGGCAACTAGCATGAAGGCAAGGCCAGACTCAAAGAACTTTCTCATTATCCCCTCCCTCCGCTGATCCTGCGTTTTCCGCCGCTGCCTAACGCTCGCTTCACCTGCAAGCGTGGCTGGCGCGGCCCTGGCCCTGCCAGGGCCGTGACAGGCGCGATTGTCAGGCGGAAGCTGCTGTTATACGGACTCAATGTCCTTAAGCGTATTCCCCTGCTCGTCTTTCCAGGCTGTCAGGCCATTTGCGTGGCCGCCATGAACTACTGCAGCCGCGGCACTCGGACTTGAGAATTCAACGTTGCGCAAAAACGAAAGACAGTCCGCCTGGACCTCCAGTGACCCGTCGGCCTTAAGTCGCTCGCGCATGTTGTGGGCCCACGGATATTTCTGCGATGACGCCCGTTCCACCAAGACCGCCTGTGAGCCCTTGAGGACCACGAGGCCGTTGGGGGTTAGGTGACCGATTGCGCGTACGCTCTTAATGTCACAGTGGAGCATTCGCGTTTCGTGATCGCCGACTGCATCAGATGTCGCGGGAACCATTAGTTCGATTCCAAGAACGGGGAGCAGTTGCTTGATTTTATCGAGGAAGATGTCCATATCCTCGCGATCAGATTCGGGCAAACGGGCGCCGCTGCTTTGGCCGTTGACGACAACGGCCCGTTCCGCCGTCTGCGCGCCTTCAATTAGCTTGCCTTCCAAGTACCGAACGTGGGCTTTCGTGAGGTTGTCGTCCTTGCTGGTGAAGAACACGATGTGGTTCCAGAAGTCTCTGGTTAGGTGCGACTTGATGCGGTCGCGGATGCACTCAGCTTCGCCGACATAGATAGCCGGCCTCCCGGAATCCGTGTCAATACCCGTGAGAAGGTAGATCCCGGAACTGCCGGCTTCGTCGCGCGCCAGCACGCCGTCGAATTCGCTTCGCGGTCCCGCCACCGCTTTACCGTTCCAATTGGAAAGCTCTGCCGTACGAAGTCGCTTCGGGTCGCCTTGGACGAGGAAAATCTTTATTGTCGCGCTGGGCATTGATTACTCCGGTAAGCGTTGCAAACCCGTATAACGCTCTGGCTTCAGCAGTGGGCGCGGTTGGCGCGGGCCGTGCCCCGCACGGGCCGTGACGACCGGGCCGGTCAGCTGCACGCCGCTGTTAGCCGTGGCCTTGCCAGCTCCCACCCGAATAGCGACCAACCTCGCGGCTTAGGCGCTCCCCGAGATTGTCGCTTTCTACATCAAGGTCATAGTCCATCTGCAATCCGAGCCAGAAGTCGGGCGACATCTTGAAGTAGCGCGCCAGGCGCAGCGCGGTGTCGGCCGTGACCCTTCGCTTCTGCAAAACTATTTCATTGATGCGGCGCGGCGGCACCCCAAGATCCCGCGCCAGCTGATTCTGGCTCAGGCCCATCGGCTCGAGGAACTCATGCAGAAGAACCTCACCCGGGTGGACTGGCTTCAGCTTCTTCGACCCCATGACGGCTCCTCAGTGGTAATCGACGATCTCAACATCGAAGGCATCCCCATCCGCCCAGCGGAAACAGATTCGCCACTGATCGTTGATGCGAATGCTGTATTGACCCTCCCGATCTCCCTTCAGCCGTTCAAGTCGGTTCGCCGGCGGCACCCTCAGGTCCGCCAACGAGCGGGAGCGATTGAGCATGCGCAGCTTCCGCAGCGCAACCTGCTGGATGTCCCCGGGCAGCTTCGGCGAGCGAGTCCGATTGAAGACCCGCTCTGTCTCTTTCGATCGAAACGACCTGATCATGAGCCCAGTCTATAACGCGTAGCGTTATGCGTCAAGCGAATTCCCCCAAGAACGGCTAACGCCGCGCCTCAGCGGTGGCCGGAAGCCGTAGGCTGGAGGCCAGCCGCTGCAGGCGCTTGTTATCGGTCTACCGAAGCCATACACCATAGGGTTCCGCGAGCCGCGCGACAGCAACGATGAGCCTGTAGCGGGACTTCGTCCTTTCATCATGAAGGCTCGTGTCCATTCGTACCGCACAGATGGTCGAGCAGCCGAGGATGAACTTGACGGGCTCGTTGCCCGCAGGGAACTGCCCGTAGTTCCATAGGTCCAACGTGCCGCCGTTCACCGTCTCTAATCGGTCCAGGACCAGGCCAGAGGCCGTGGCGTCCAGCTTCCCGGTGACGGGACCGATGCCGCTCGGAAGCGGCTGCCAGCGCTCTTTGTCAGCGCTGAACTGAGTCGCCGCGGCTGATGCCATGGTGGGTCGGGCACCACCATGGCGTGCAGGCTCGACGAACAAAGCAAAGGCAGGTCCGTTCCGACAAAGCTCCTGCACCCGCGGCGGTCGTGCTTTGGGGGACCGCACGAGCCACAACGTCCGGCCGGCACGCTCGATGTCAGCGGCTTTCCGTTGGAAGATCGCGGCAGGGCCTTCACCGGCATGGTCGCCCATGACGCTCACGACGCACCTTGAAGATGCGAGTGCTTCATCGCGCAAGTGCACGTTCCCTCTCAGTACCGATAACGCCGCGCCTCAGCGGTGGCCGGAAGCCGTAGGCTGGAGGCCAGCCGCTGCAGGCGCTTGTTATCGGTCTACCGAAGCCATACACCATAGGGTTCCGCGAGCCGCGCGACAGCAACGATGAGCCTGTAGCGGGACTTCGTCCTTTCATCATGAAGGCTCGTGTCCATTCGTACCGCACAGATGGTCGAGCAGCCGAGGATGAACTTGACGGGCTCGTTGCCCGCAGGGAACTGCCCGTAGTTCCATAGGTCCAACGTGCCGCCGTTCACCGTCTCTAATCGGTCCAGGACCAGGCCAGAGGCCGTGGCGTCCAGCTTCCCGGTGACGGGACCGATGCCGCTCGGAAGCGGCTGCCAGCGCTCTTTGTCAGCGCTGAACTGAGTCGCCGCGGCTGATGCCATGGTGGGTCGGGCACCACCATGGCGTGCAGGCTCGACGAACAAAGCAAAGGCAGGTCCGTTCCGACAAAGCTCCTGCACCCGCGGCGGTCGTGCTTTGGGGGACCGCACGAGCCACAACGTCCGGCCGGCACGCTCGATGTCAGCGGCTTTCCGTTGGAAGATCGCGGCAGGGCCTTCACCGGCATGGTCGCCCATGACGCTCACGACGCACCTTGAAGATGCGAGTGCTTCATCGCGCAAGTGCACGTTCCCTCTCAGTACCGATAACGCAGTTCTTCCTTGATCCGCCTAACGACCAAGCTAACTGGCGGGGATGGAGCGCAGCGTAATCCCCGTCCAGTGCAGCGCCTTGTTCGGCACTCGTGCTATCACCGTTTTATCTTAAATGCTTCTTTTAGTGCATCCGCTATAAGAATGTCTGCCGCAACGGTCCACTTTTCAGGATGTTTTTCCAGATAATTGCCGACTATCTGGCATATTTGGTCCCGCGTTGAACCGACCGGAATGGTAATAAATACGTCGTTAATCACATCAGTAACGCCAGTCACATAACCGGAGAAAGATGCTGCTGCTATATAATCTCTCTCGCCCGCTCGTGAGTCCATAATTTTTTGATGTTCGCGCCACCCTTTAATAAGCCAATTTCCGTCATAAAAAGCCCCGAAGGTGACTGACGCGGCAAGTAACGTACACATAAGGACAAAACTGAAGACCATTCGTTTTTTCATTATTTCTCCTTATCTGGTGAACGTCACAGATGAGCTACGGCTGTGCTTGTCACGCCTAGTGCTTTCACTCGAGACGCGCCAAGCACGGCCGCTTGCTCTAGTGACTGGTTCGGCCTTTCTTCATCGGCGAAACGAATCAGGTGATGGAAAATCCTCGTAGCCCGCATACATTACATAGCCAACGTAATCGACATACGGCACATAACCGGCGTTCGGGGCGTAAGGAGTGAATCCGGCCTTCCGCCAGTGCTTCTTCGATGAACAGGTGATGAGAAACTTGTCGTTCCGCACCTCACCCAGATAGCTCCCCTCTTCGCCATAGACCTCATCTCCGTGGAAACGACCGATATCATATCCGTCGTGTGTGCGAAGACTGTTTCCGCTTCGATAACCGAAGCAGTGTCCTGACCAAGTCCAATACCATTGCATACGGGGGCCTTTCTTTGCCGAACGCTCTGGCTTCAGCAGTGGGCGCGGTTGGCGCGGGCCGTGCCCTGCACGGGCCGTGACGACCGTGACCATCTGCTGCAAGCCGTGGTTAGACACGCCTGCCCGCCTTGCAGCATTCTGCTTATCCGCGACCTTTTGGCTCGACCGACCGTAGTGCTCGCGGTCCTGCGCCTTCGACCGCAGCAAACCCCACTGGCTATGCCTTCGCCAGCCGGTGGCGCTCGCGAACACGGATCAACAAGCCAACGCATCCACCGAGGCAGCAGGCAATAATCGCCAAATTGAGTGGCCCGCCGTACTGGTCCACGCCAACGAGCCAAATGCCGCCTTCGATGAAGCTGGCCGCAATCGCGGCGATGACCAACAGAATCGAGAGAACGACCAGGACCCGCGCGCCCAATGATCGTGAAAGCAGACGTGCGACCACCCAGCCGAGCAGGCCGAAAACGACAGCGGTGATCAGTAAACCGATCGTGCCAGGATTCATCGCCTCTCTCCCCCTTCGCTATCCCTATCCCTTGCTTGTCTAACATTGGCTCCAGCTGCAAAGGCGTTTGGCGCGGGCCGTGCGCCAGCACGGCGCGTGACAAACGGCTTTGACAGATGAAAGTCCTTGCTAGGCTGCCATGACAACTGACCTCAAATACGCCTGGCACTTACCGCCCTAGGTTGAATGCTTCTGGTCCAATTGCCTTGCTTGTACGCTTCTTCCGAACTGCACATGATCATCCATACCCAAATCCCGGCACCGAAACCTGCTCATATCTTTCTCATCCAGTACCCTGACCAAAAGGAACGCAGTCAATACTCGAATGAGACGAATCCCAATGCCGAATATTTGAGACCTATCATTGTAGACTTCTTCATTCATTCCTCCATAACTGAGACTACTACTAGCCTACCTAAACCAGTCTGCCTAACGCTCGCGTCAGCTGCCGGACGGCTGGCGCGGCCCGTGCCCCGCACGGGACGTGACGGCCCGGCCGGTCAGCTGCACGCCGCTGTTAGCCGTGGCCTTGCCAGCTCCCACCCGAATAGCGACCAACCTCGCGGCTTAGGCGCTCCCCGAGATTGTCGCTTTCTACATCAAGGTCATAGTCCATCTGCAATCCCAGCCAGAAGTCGGGCGACATCTTGAAGTAGCGCGCCAGGCGCAGCGCGGTGTCGGCCGTGACCCTTCGCTTCTGCAAGACTATTTCATTGATGCGGCGCGGCGGCACCCCAAGATCCCGCGCCAGCTGATTCTGGCTCAGGCCCATCGAGCCGAGGAACTCATGCAGAAGAACCTCACCCGGGTGGACTGGCTTCAGCTTCTTCGACCCCATGACGGCTCCTCAGTGGTAATCGACGATCTCAACATCGAAGGCATCCCCATCCGCCCAGCGGAAACAGATTCGCCACTGATCGTTGATGCGAATGCTGTATTGACCCTCCGATCTCCCTTCAGCCGTTCAAGTCGGTTCGCCGGCGGCACCCTCAGGTCCGCCAACGAGCGGGAGCGATTGAGCATGCGCAGCTTCCGCAGCGCAACCTGCTGGATGTCCCCGGGCAGCTTCGGCGAGCGAGTCCGATTGAAGACCCGCTCTGTCTCTTTCGATCGAAACGACCTGATCATGAGCCCAGTCTATAACGCGTAGCGTTATGCGTCAAGCGAATTCCCCCAAGAACGGCTAACGCCCGCTTCAGCCGCGAAGACGTTCGGCGCGACCCGTGCTTCGCACGGGGCGTGACGAGCGGCTTCGTCGGCTGCAAGCTGCTGTTAGCCTCTAAGCTGAAGTTCCTGTAAGCAAAGTGCGGGTTTCCCTTCGCCTTCAAGCACTTGGCTTGAAAGGCGCCTTCTGTTTTCTGTCTACACTTTGATCTGCTGCAGGAGTTTCATCGCCCGTTCTTGCTTTGAGTTGGGGATCGTGAGGACCTCGAAGGTCGGAGCGCTTTCTGCGGCCTTCGGCGTCCGGCAGGTATTGCGCACAAGGGTGGCCAGTTCAGCCATCAAGGTAGAAAAGCTGTGCACTGGAGTGTCGTCGTCGAGGGTGTGCCGGGCGATCTTGGCCAGCGCGGTTGTAGCAATCCA
>CAVYVY010000034.1:0-133427 GCA_963772145.1 uncultured bacterium | reverse complement strand
CCCAGGCCGACCCCACTCCGACAGACGCGCCCGATCAGCGCCTCCGCGTCCTCCCTGGTCATCCGCTCTCCCAGTATAGCATAGTGTACGCCAAGCGTACAGATACGGAATGGCGAACACCGGTCCGGCGGGCGACCGATGCAAGGGGAGGACGGCTGGTCGAGAAGGAGTTCGGGCAAGCGGTGTGCCGGACACGGGGCGACGCCGCGCCCCGCGCCACGGACTTGCCCCGGCGCAAGTCGGGCCATCCCGCCCGCCAGTTTGCCGCCCCCCCACCTTGACGTTCCCCCCCACCCCCCTTAACCTGAATGCCTCGTGGCGATTTGAGCCGGCCAGCTTGCCGCCACGCTAAACAACGAGCTAAAACGGCCGGGACAGCGGTTCGCCGACGCGAGCCCGAACGCTGTGCCGCGTTCGGGTCTTTTCATCGGCGGACCGCCCCCCGGCGCAGCCCCCATCCAGGAGGTCCGCGTCGTGAACACCCGAGGCTTCGAGATCCTGCCCCCCACCGGCGGCTCCGCGCTGCCGCTGATCGTGCACATCCCGCACTCCTCGCGCGCCATCCCGGCCGCCGTCCGCCGCGCGTTCACGGCGACGCCCGCACAGGTCGACCGCGAGCTCGCCACGATCACCGACCACCTCACCGACCGCCTGTTCGACCCCGCCCGCTCCCTCGGCGCCACCCTGTTCGTGAACCGCCTGAGCCGCCTGGTGATCGACCAAGTCGGGCCAGCCCGCCCGCCAGTTTCCGGCCCCCCGCCTTGACGTTCCCCCCCCACCCCCACTAACCTGAATGCCTCGTGGCGATTTGAGCCGGCCAGCTTGCCGCCACGCTAAACAACGAGCTAAAACGGCCGGGACAGCGGTTCGCCGACGCGAGCCCGAACGCTGTGCCGCGTTCGGGTCTTTTCATCGGCGGACCGCCCCCCGGCGCAGCCCCCATCCAGGAGGTCCGCGTCGTGAACACCCGAGGCTTCGAGATCCTCCCCCCCACCGGCGGCTCCGCCCTGCCGCTGATCGTGCACATCCCGCACGCCTCGCGCGCCATCCCGGCCGCCGTCCGCCGCGCGTTCACGGCGACGCCCGAGCAGGTCGACCGCGAGCTCGCCACGATCACCGACCACCTCACCGACCGCCTCTTCGACCCCGCCCGCGCCCTCGGCGCCACCCTGTTCGTGAACCGCCTGAGCCGCCTGGTGATCGACCCCGAGCGCTTCCGCAACGACGCCGACGAGTCGATGGCTGCCACCGGCATGGGCGCCGTCCGCCTGCGCACCGTCGACGGCGACGACCTGCGCGCCCCCGACTTCCCCCCCGCCGCCCGCGCAGCGCTGATGGCGAAGTACTACGACCCCTACGCCCGCGCCCTCGACGACCTCGCCCACGCCCTCGTCGACCGCTTCGGCCGCTGCCTCATCATCGACGCCCACTCCTACTCCCCCACCGTCCGCTACCTGGCCGGCGCCCCCTCGCCCCCCATCTGCCTCGGCTTCGAGCCCCCCCACGCCCCCGACGCCCTCATCGAAGCCTGGCGCGCCGGCCCCCTGCGCGACATCGCCTGGCTCCCCAACGCCCCCTTCGCCGGCAGCTACGTCCCCTCGAGTTTCTGGGCCGCGCACGACCCCCGGCTGCAGTCGGTCATGATCGAGGTGGAGAAGAGCCTCTACCTGGACGAGGCGCGGGGCTTCCGGGCCGACCGCCGCCGTGCGGGCTGGACGCTCGTGCAGCAAATGCTGGCCGAGGCGGCCATCTTTCTACGCAATAGCCTGTCATAAAATAGCTTAAGCAAATGCGATCCCAGCCGAACATTTATATTGACACTAGACACCGTCGAGTGTAGATTAACTGTCGTCATCGCTCACGGGCCGGAATTCGGGAGGACCCATGCTGCTGTCCGGGGACGGGAAATACAGGATGTCGGAGCTGGTCGAGCAGACCGGTTTCCCGGAGCGCCAGATCCGCTTCTACCTCGCCCAGAAGCTGGCGCCCGGCGCCGAAAGCCGCGGCGCCGCCGCGGTCTACGGCCAGGCCACCCTCGACCGCCTGCTGCTGATCCGGCACCTGAAGGAGATCCGCGTGAAGCCGGCCAACCGCGCCCTCACGCTCGACGAGATGCGCCAGACGATGGACGCCCTCGGCAACGAAGGCGCCATGCGCCTCACCTCGGACATGGCGCAGCTGCAGATCATCGACACCGACGAGCTGCTGCCGCAGCGGCTCGACAACGCGAAGCCGATGGAGTGCCACAGCCCAAGGTCTGCAACACCGTCTGGGACGAAGGCGCAGACTACGCGCCCCCCCCGCCCGACCTCGGCGAGCTCGGCCCCCTCCTGCACCGCCTGCTCGACACGCTGGACGAGCTGACCGCCTCCCTCGCCATCCGCGAGCGGAGCGACGCGAAGACCTGGCGCCGGATCGCCAGCGCAGACCTGGAGATCCAGGTCCGCGAGCCGGCCGACCTCGACGAGAGCGCGAGCCTGGGCCGCCACGCGGCCGCGCTGCGGGCCCTGCTGGGTCCGTATCCAGGCGCCGGCGACTGATCACCGCCGGCGCCGTCCGCGCGGCCAGGCCCGGCCGCGCTCCCGGATCGACCCGGGACCGTTTCACGAGATCGCCCGCAGTCCCGTATCGAGGGAGGACCAGAGATGATCGCCAGAATGAACGCCCTGAAGTGCCGCGCCCTCGCCGACCACCGCTTCGTGCACCCCGCCGGCGGCGCGCGCCACCTCCTGATCGACCTCGAGGCGCCCGCCGTGGAGCGCCCCGACGACGCCACGCGTCCGCCGCTGAACGTGTCGCTCGTGATCGACGCCTCCGGCAGCATGCAGGGCGATCCGCTCGAGGCGGCGAAGCGCGCCGCGATCGGCATCATCGAGGCGCTGTCCGCGCGCGACCGCATCACGGTGGTGTCGTTCGCCGACGACATCATCACCCACGCCGCCGGCCGCCCGCCGACACCGCCGGCCGGCGCGCCGCCATCGCCGCCGTCCGCGCCCTGAGCACCCGCGGCTGCACCGACCTGTGCGGCGGCTGGCAGCGCGGCTGCGAACTGGCCGCCGAACTGGCCACCACCCTGGAGGGCGCGAGCAGCCGCGTCATCCTGCTGTCCGACGGCCACGCCAACCGGGGCATCACCGACCCCGCCGCCCTCGAAGAGATGGCCGACATGTGGCGCGAGCGCGGCGTCTACACCTCGACCGTCGGCATCGGCGAAGGCTACAGCGCCGATGCAGCTGCGCGCCCTCGCCAGCCGCGGCGGCGGCCGCATGCACCACGCCGCCCGCCCCGAAGAGATCATCGAGGTCGTGGTGGGCGAACTCGGCCAGATCCTCCTCACCGCCGCAGATGATGTCCGCGTCACGATCACCGCGCCCGCCGGCACGACCGTCATCCCCCTCGGCCCCTGGCCGCTCGAGATCGACCGCACCCCCACGGACGGCGCCACCCGCACGACCCTCCTGTGCGGCACCCTGACGTCAGCCCAGGAGCGCTCCCTCGCCGTCCGCCTCGACCTCCCCGCCACCGAGCCGGGCTGCCGTCTCCCGATCACCGTCACCGCCACCTGGACCCCGCCCGGCGAAACCGAGCGCCTGTCCACCCCCCCGATCGACCTGGAGTTCGAGTCCGACGCCCGACGCGCCCTCTCGCACCGAGTGGCGCGACCGCGACGTGGCCGACCAGATCGCCCGCCTCTGGCTCACCCACCTGGTCCTCCACGCCGCCGGCCACCTGGAACGGGGCGACCGCGACCAGGCCCACCGCACCCTGAAGGACAGGACCCAGCAGTTCCGCGCCTACTGCGCCGGCCTCCCGAACGAGTCCGACCTCGTGCACGACTTCGCCCAGCACGACGACACCATCCACGCCTGCCACTCCCAAGCCGACGCCAAGGAACTCCACGTCTCCTCCATGAAGACCCTGCTCCGCGACCGCGACCTGCGCGCAGCCTACGCCCCGCCCCGTCCGCGCCGCGCCTCGCGCAGCAAGGCGTGACGCACGAGGACGCCAGCGCCCGACAGGCAGGAACAGACCCCATCCGTGGTGATTTGAGCCGGTCGGCTTGCCGCCACGTTAAACAAGGAGCTAAAAGGCCGGGCAGCTGCCCGCCGGCGGGACTCCCCCGCCGGCCGCAGCGACCCGGCGGAACTCGCACGCAGGAGGTCCGCAGATGTCATCGCAGAAGAAGACCCGCCGCCCGAAGCGCCAGCCCGCCCCCCGCGTCGTCTACGGCCCCGCCCCCTGGGACGGCGACCTGCTGCTCGTCCTCCCCTTCCCCGACGCAATCGACGACGCCTCCTGCAGTAGCTCACGAGCACCGCACGCTACTAGGAACTCGGCAACGTCATCATAGAACGCGACGTTGCGGGTGGCGTCACGCCCCAGGAGATCCCCTTTGGGAACGAAAATGACAATGCCCTTGCGGGCGCGGGTGAGCAGCACACGATAGCTGTTCTTCGCAACTTCCAAGAATTTGTCACTTTGCCACTGTGTGCCGCTGAGTTTGTAGGCCGCCCATCCGTGGTCTTGCCGCCGCAAGTCCGCATCCCAGCATACAATGCAATAGTCGAGCTCAAGTCCCTGGATCTGATACTGATTTTGAACCGTTTCTAGTGCGTTTGACGATCGCACGTCGCTGGTCGGCGCCAGCATCCATGTCGCGATGTCTGGTTTGTAATCGACGAAAAGGCCCTCAGCGGCCAAGCGCCTAGCTTGTCCTGACGCAATGAGACCGACCCTCTGACCCCCGATGGCACCGGAGCGAGCCCACTCGCGCGCCTCGCCCAAGTTTCTCGTCATCCAGATCGTGCTCCCGTTCTTATCGAGATTGCGCGCCAGAGTTTGGGCGGCCTCCGCATCGTCATCAAGAACCGCTGCAACCCACCCCTCAACTGCGGCGTTGCGGTAGTAGCGCATTGACTGTCGTAAGTGCCCATTCTGCAGCGCCCAGCGACCGGCGCACCCACGCCATCGATCGCGGTTGTCAATGTCCTCCAGTTGAAGTGTTTCGTCGGCTATCGAGAATGACCACCCTCGACGCTCCGCGGCATCCAGCCACGCGACCATTCCCCGCTCGCCCCGGTTGATGGCCTGGTTGTGTCCGACAAGGGCGACAACAATCGCCCCGCCGACTGGATACGAATCCATTTGGGCGCCTAGAATTAGATCGGCCTCGTGATCTGCAAGTCGTTCGGCCCCCACGACGCGTCCCTTTTCATAGGTCCGCTGTGCCTCGTCGAACACAAGCACACGACCGTCTGCCTGCCCATGTGGCCGACCGCGTCTTCCAAGGAAGTTGTGGGCTTTGACTATCTTGTAGCTTGCTGCCGCAGCCACAAATTGAGCATCGCCATGCCGATATCCTGTGGGAGCCCATGTTTCAGCGCGTGCTCCTTGGGCCCGGTATGACATGCCGAGAGCCTTGTTTAGAACCTCAACAAGGGGCGCGTTTCCCGTGACAAACACGGCTTGATCTGCGAATGGACCGCGCATGACGAGATCCAAACCAACCAAGGTCTTGCCCGCGCCAGGAGCTCCAGAAAGAAATACGATGTGGTATGCCTCCGCCTTCAGCGCTCGCGCGATGTGCTCTCGAATTTCCGCGGTAGCGGCGTCGATTGCCTGTTTCGGCGCTGCGTGCTCCTGGATGGCCACGACATCGTGATTTCCATAAAGGGATAGCGTCGCGTCAAGAATCGATGACGACGGCATAAAAGGTGAGTCGAGCCATTCGCGGCAGGGTGCTTGCGCCGCACAGTTTCGATTCTGCAGCCCCAGAGTCAGCGCTTCGCTTAGAGTCGCGCCGTCACATTGGAGTGGCGCGCTGGCCATTGCCGACCAACTGCAATCAGCAAAGCCTGGCCAAACGACAGCATCGTCTGCACGACCATTCGTCAGAACAAGCACGGGAACAACAATTGCCCCGCCGTTACTGCACCATTGCTGTGTCGACCCATGAAACTCAATCAAATTGATGGCATAGTTCATTACTTGATCGCGATCGGACCGCCCAAATCGAGAGCGTTTGAACTCGACAACAAAGAGCACGCCGTCCGCGAGAAGAAGACAGTCCATGCGAAGTCCTCGTCGACGAAAATCGAATTCGAGGATGACGTCTCGAATCGCCTCATTGCCGGGCTGCTGGAGCGCGCGCCGCAGAATTGGCAGCCGATCAGCAATGTTCTGCTGGAGCACCTCCACGCTTTGGCGCCATTCCTGATTCTGATTTTGCTCGATTTCGAGATTGGCTTCGGCGGCTCGCCCTGCGAGTTGATTGGCAATCTCGTCTCTCGGTGTTGCGAGAAAGGCCTCACGCGTTCCGTGATACCAGGCAGCCGGATGCATGAGCGTGGGTCGCTGAGGCATAATCAAACGTCTCCCTACGACTGGAGATGGCGCCAGCGGTCTGCGGGTGAAGTCGGCATGGCGCGCCTTCCGAAGCCGGCGGGCGGGGCCGGCAAGTTGGGGGCCGGGCCATTTTGCCACGATTCGGGCGAAGGGTCATCCATCGGGTGAGGGGGGGCCTCCCCTATCCGTTGCCGAGGGAATGCCGGCGGCTTCCGCGTCGATCCAGTAGACGCCCCAGTTGCGGAGGAAGAACAAGGCCCGGCCGTCCGGGTGAGAGGGTCGGCAGCAGTTCTGCTTCTTCCGTGTTGACCTCGGGGCTCAGGGGGGTGGCGGGGAGCCAGTTCGCCTGCCGGGTCCGGCGGGACATCCAGATGTCGGAGTCGCGGCCGAACAGGAGGCAAGTTCCGTCGGGGGTGATGTAGGGGAAGGCTTCGTCGGCGGTCGTGTTGATGGCGGGGCCGAGGTTTTCGGGTTCGGTGTGGGCGCCGTGGGTGGGGCGGGAGATGTAGATGTCGGAGCCGCCGTGGGTGCCGGGGATGTTCAGGGTCAGGTAGACGTTGTGGTTGCTGTCCAGGCCGAACTGCCAGTGGAGGGGTTTGGTGTTGATGGGGTCGGCGAGGGGGGTGGGGTTGGTCCAGGTGTCGGCCTTTCCTGTCCCATTGCCAGATGCGTTCGCCGTCGTGCGGGGTGCCGTCGGGGTCGGGGCGGCGGGCGACGTCGTACAGCCTGGTGCCGTCGGGGGAGATCAGGGGGACGTCCTCCACGCGCACGCCGTCGAAGACGGCGGGGATCGGGTAGGTCCATCTGCCGTCCACCAGTCTGGTGCGGAGGGTGCGGCCGGTGCTGTAGCCGGTGTCGCGGGGCACGATCATGCAGTTCCAGAGGGCTTCGGTGCCGTCGGGGGAGAAGGTGGGGACGCTGTGCAGGCCCCACCTGGCGCTCACGATGCCGGGGGCGAAGGGGGTGGCGCAGGGTGGTGGGTCGCCCTGGCCGAGCCAGGGGCCCTTCAGGTCGGGGAAGCGGGGGGGCGAGGGGTCGGCGCCGGCGGCGGTCAGGTGGGCGACCATTTCCGGGTCGTCGCGTTCCTGGGCCAGGTTCAGGGGGGTCTGGCCCATGGCGGTTCTGGCGTTCAGGGGGACGGCGTGGGTCAGCAGGTGGTCGACGGCTTCGGGGCGGCCCATGTCGGCGGCGTAGTGCAGGGGGGTCCAGCCGTTGGGGTCGGGGGCGGCGGGGTCGAGGCCGCGGGCCATCAGCTCCGCCATGATCGGGACGGAGCCGCCGGCGGCGGCGCGGTGCAGCAGGGTCGCGCGGGCGTCGGGGGCGGGGCGGGGGTCGAAACCGGTGTCGAGCATGCGGGTGAAGAGGCGGGGCAGGCCCTTGTCGGCGGCGCGGCCGATCAGCTTGGCCGCTTCGGCGGGTGCGTCGGGGAGGGCTGGCGTTGCGGTCGAGCAGGAGGTTCACCACGTCGGCGTAGCCGCGCCAGGCGGCCAGGGTGAGGGCGGTGTCGCCGGAGCGGTCGCGCACATCGATGGCGGCGCCGGCGTCGAGCAGGGCGCGCACCACCTCCACTCCCCCCTGTTCCCGGGCGGCCAGCACCAGCGGGGTGCGCTCGTAGCTGTTGCGGTGCTCCAGGGCGGCGCCGCGCGCCAGCAGGAGGCGCACCACCTCCAGCTGGCCCGCCTGGGCGGCCAGGCCGAGGGGGGTGAGGCCGTCGGGCATCGTCAGCTCGATGGCGGCGCCGTGGTCGAGCAGGGTGCGGGCCGCCTCCGCGTGGCCGCGCGAGGCGAGGCTGTGCAGGGGGGTGGCGCCGTTGGTGTCGACCGGGTTGGGGTCGGCGCCGCGGGCGAGCAGGAGGCGGATCACCTCGAGCTGGCCGGCGCGGGCGGCGTGGTGGAGCGGGGTGCGGCCGGCGTCGTCGCGGGCGTCGCGCGCGGAGGGGTCGGCGGCGAGCTGGGCGGTGACGGCGGCGAGGTCGCCGGACTGGGCGGCTTCGTGGATGGCGGCGGCGCGGGCGAAGGGCGCCGGCGTCAGGGCGCAGCGAGCAGCGCGAGGGCGACGGGGTGGCGCATGGGAGGACCTCCGGGGAGGTGGGGGGAGAATTGATATTACGGCGGGGGGATGAAAGTTGTTGCTCGGAATCGGCTTGGGGGCGGCTGGACGGATATTACTCGGGTACTGAGAAGTTTTGCTCGAATGACTTGGGGGCGGCTGACGATTGCTCAGAAGGCTGTGTGATTCTTCTGATTGGCTACACTCATGGCGCCGTCGCCTCCAGCACGGCGCGGAGGCGGCGCGAGGGGACCACGTCGAGCGTGCGGTAGAGCGCGTCGGTCGTCGCGAGCTTCTGGCGCAGGGTATCCCGCAGCGCCTCCATCGCGGCTTCGCGTCCGATGAGCCGTTCGAAGCGGAAGCAATCCACGACCGTTCGCGCCGGATTCGTGATGCGCGCCGGAACTCCCTTCGAACGCGGTCTGCACAACGCCGTAGGTCCAGGCGGGTCCGCTGAAGCGCAACAGCCTGAGCTTCACGCCTTGCTCGCGCGGCGGCCTGGACTTGTGCGGGATCGCCAGCCAGATCTCGCGCGGGAGTTGCGTGCCGATGCCGTGCACCTGCAGCGCCGACAGCAGGCAGACGATCGAATGCGGCACCCTGGCGCAGGTTGCCGCCAGGCTGTGCTGCTCGGTGGGCTCCTCGTCGGTGAGGTGGTAGAGCCTCCACCCCACGCGCTCGACGGATCCGGCCTCCACCAGGCCCTGGAGGCGGTCGTCGCTAATGCCGATCGCTTCCAGCTGCCTGGGGCCTGAAGGTCCATTACCGCCGCCTGCCGGCACAATGGCCCCTTATGATCCATATGCCCAGTACCTTTGTCGCCCGCGCGTCCCGTCCCGCCGGAACGTCCCTGGCTGGCCCCGGGCGCCCCCCTGCCCTACAATCCCCCCTCGCCCGCGCCCTCCCCCGTCCCCTCAACCGCAAGGCAGGACCTCCGCATGACCGACGCCAAGCCGACCGGCCTGTTGCGCTCCTTCCCGCGCGTGTTCTGGACCGCCAACGTCATGGAGCTGTTCGAGCGGGCCGCCTACTACGGGATGAACTCCGTGCTGGCGGTCTACCTGAGCAACGAGGTGGCGAAGGGGGGGCTCGGGTTCACCGAGCAGTCGGTGGGGTTCCTGCAGAGCATCGTGTACGCGCTCACCTACGTGGTGCCGATCCTGGGCGGGGCGCTGGCCGACCGCTACGGCTACCGCCGCATGCTGCTGGTGGCGTTCTCGCTGCTGGCGGCCGGCTACTTCGCGGCGGGGCACGTCAGCGCGTACGGGTTCGTGTTCGCGAGCCTGGCGCTGATGGCGGCCGGCTCGGGGCTGTTCAAGCCGATCATCTCGGGGACGATCGCGCGCTCGACGAACGAGAAGAACTCGGGGCTGGGGTTCGGCATCTACTACTGGATGATCAACCTCGGGGCGTTCCTGGCGCCGCTGGTGGTCAGCGTGCTGAAGGGGTTCTCGTGGTCGTACGTGTTCACGGCGTCGTCGCTCTACTGCGCGCTGATGTTCATCCCGACGCTGTTCTTCTACCGCGATCCGCCGCGACCGGCCAGCACCAAGACGCTGCGCGAGGTGCTCGGCGGCGCGGCCATGGTGCTGGGCGACGCCCGCTTCATGCTGATGATCCTCGTCTACTCGTGCTTCTGGATCCTCTACTTCCAGAACTTCGGGTCGGTGCTGTGGTACCTGCGCGACTTCATCGACGCCGTCGCCGGTGGACCGCTTCTTCGCCGGCCTGGGCATCCCGCTCAAGTTCGACGCGGAGCACGTCACCGTGATCAACGCCGGCACGATCATCCTGCTGCAGATCCTCGTCAGCCGGATCGTGCGCGACATCAAGCCGCTGCCGACGATGGTGGCCGGGATCACGATCGGCGCGGCCGGCTTCCTCGTCCTCGCGCTGACGTCGAGCGTCTGGGGGTTCATTCTCGGCATCGCGGTGTTCTCGGTCGGCGAGATGACCGCGCATCCGAAGTACTACAGCTACATCGGCCTCGTGGCCCCGGCCGACCGCAAGGCGGTCTACATGGGCTACGCGTTCCTGTACGGCGTGATCGGCAGCCTCGTCGGCTCGAGCGTGGGCGGGGCGATGTACGCGTCGCTGCTCAAGCCGCTGGCGCCGCAGGCGGGGCAGGCGGTCATCGCCGGCAACCTGCGCAACTTCTGGCTGATCTTCGCGGGGCTCGGCGTCGTGGCCTCGGGCGGCATGATCCTCTACAACCGCATCTTCGCCGCCGACACGCCGCGCACCAACGCGCTGGCGCGGGTCGTGATGACGGTCGTCTACCTGCTGATCATCGGGCTGGGCGTCTGGTTCATGGCGCTGGGGCTGCGGGGGCAGCCGGTGGCGTACAAGACCGTGGTGCAGGCGTGCATCATGCTGGCGCTCGGGGGTGGCGGGCTGGCGGTGAGCCTGCGGCGGCGGGAGCCGGGGCGCGCCGGGGGCTGAGGCGGGCGGTGGCGGCCTGGGTTGCATGGGGGGGTGGCGGCCTGGGTTGCATGGGGGGGTGGCGACGCGCCCTGACAGCGGTTGCTACGGCGGCAACGAGTTTGCGAGGTGCCGCGAGTGGTTCCGGGGTGCTTCCGGACAGCCATTGCTACGACGGCAACGAGTTTGCGGGGCGCGGAGGTGATCGGCCGGCCGATCGCGGGCTGCGCACTTTTTGCAGCCGTAGCAGTGGCTGTTCAGGGGTCCGCACAGACCACCGTCGATGCTGCGCCGACCCGACCGTGAGGTTCTGATTTTGGCCGGATCTGGCACTCAAATGGAAAATGCGGGAGGAATCGCCCCATGACCGTGCACGGCAAACCCTACCGCTGGTTCGTCCTGGGCGACATCAACGGGTTCTTCGGGCTGATGTTCGACAACCTCACGGTGCTGTCGTTCCTGGCGGGCATCCTCATCTTCGTCTTCAAGTTTCCGGCGGACATCGTCTACGGGCGGATGTTTCCGGGCACGGCATTCGGCGTGCTGTTCGGCGACCTCGTCTACACGGCGATGGCGCGGCGGCTGGCGCGGCGGACCGGGCGCGACGTGACGGCAATGCCGCTCGGGCTCGACACGCCGTCCACGATCGGCATGGCGCTCGTCGTGCTGGGGCCGGCGTTCCTCGGATTCAAGGCCGCGGGGATGCCGGAGCGCGAGGCGGCGCTGATGACCTGGCGCCTGGGCATGGCGACGATGGTCATGATGGGCGTGGTCAAGCTCGTGCTTTCGTTCTTCGGGCGGTGGGCGCAGAAGATCATCCCGCAGGCGGGGCTGCTGGGGTCGCTGGCGGGGATCGGGCTGGCGCTGATCGGGTTCATTCCGCTGGTGGACATCTTCGGAATGCCGCTCGTGGGGATGCTCGCGCTCGGGCTGATCCTCTACACCCTGGTCGCGGGGATCGGGCTGCCGGGGCGGATTCCGGGGGTGTTCGCGTCGGTGGCCCTCGGAACGGTGCTCTACTACCTGCTCGGGCCGACCGGCCTCATCGGCGGCACGTACGCGGGGCTGCCGCCGGCGCAACTGCACTTCGGGCTGCCGCTGCCGACGCTGGGCTTCGTGGCGGGGCTCGGACCGGCGCTGAAGTACCTGCCGATCGCCATCCCGTTCGCGATCCTGACGGTGGTCGGCGGCATCAACGTCACCGAGAGCGCGCGCGTGGCGGGCGACGACTACAACACACGCGACATCCTGCTGGTCGAGGCGGCCGCCACGCTGGTGGCCGGGCTGTGCGGCGGCGTGGCGCAGTCCACCCCGTACATCGGCCAGCCGGCGTACAAGCGGATGGGCGCGCGCGCCGGCTACACCCTGCTCACCGGTGTGTTCATCGGCCTGGGCGGCATCTTCGGTTACGTGTCGTTCATCGTGGAGCTGATCCCGCGGGCGGTCCTGGCGCCGATCCTGATCTTCGTGGCGATGGACATCATCGTGCAGTCGTTCCACGCCTGTCCCCGACGCCACGCCTGGGCCGTGGCGTTCGCGTTCTTCCCGACCGTGGCGCGACTGCTGGCGATCAAGCTGGGCAATCCCGAGTTCGTGCCGACCGAGGTCTTCCACAAGCTGATGAACGCGGCGGGGCCGCCGCTGCCTGAACTGCTGGTGATCGTGGCGCTGGGCAACGGGTTCATCGTGACGGCGATGCTGTGGGGCGCGTTCCTGGCGGAACTGATCGACCGGCGGCTGCGCCAGGCATCGACCTACCTCGCCGTGCTGGCGGCGCTCGCGTTCTTCGGCATCGTCCACTCGTCGTCGCCCGACGGGCTGATGTACCTGCCGTGGACGCTGTCGGGTCTGGCGCGGCAGGTGCCGTACCAGTTCGCCATGGCCTACCTCGCGCTGGCCGCGCTGATCCTCGCGCTGTCGCGCACGGCGGCGAGCCGGGAGCCGGTGCAGCCCGCGCTGGAGTAGCACGGGCCGCGGCGGCGGGGTGGGGCGGCCAGGCGGTCTAACTGAGGCGAGTGACCAGCAGCGGATTCCGGTCGTCATCGGGGACGGTGTTGTCCTGTGCGGGCTCCTCGGCCACCCGGCCCAGCCAGCGCTCCAGGACCGCGGCCAGCTCCGCGGCCTGCACCGGCTTGCTCAGGTAGTCGTCCATCCCCGCTTCCAGGCACTTTCTTTGGTCGCCCTTCATGGCGTGCGCCGTCATGGCGATGATCGGCACCTGGTGATTGAGCACCGCGGACTGCGGATCGCGGATGTGGCGGGTGGCTTCGAAGCCGTCCATCTCCGGCATCTGGCAGTCCATCAGCACGAGGTCGTAGGGCAGGTCCCGCACGGCGGCAAGGGCCTCCTGCCCGTTGGCCACGACATCGACCCGGTAGCCCATCTTCTCGAGCATCTTCACCGCCACCAGCTGATTGATGGCGTTGTCTTCGGCCAGAAGCAGACGTACCCGGCGCCGGCGCGCCTCGGACACCGTGTGCCGGGTGACCAGACCGGGGACCGGTCCTGCCGGCGGGGCCTCTTTGCGCCCCAGCACCAGCGCCAGGCACCCGCGCAACTGCGACGGCCGCAGCGGCGCGGTCAGGTACCCGTCGAAGCCGAGCGCCGCGAGCCGCGCCGCGTCACCCTGCACGCCCAGGGGGGTGATCGCGATCAGCCGGGTCGTGCCGATCTCCGGGCTTTCCTTGATCCGCAGGCCCAGATCCTCGCCGTCCCGACCCGGCAGGCGCAGGTCCAGCAGGGCCACGTCATACGGATCCCCCGCGCGGACCGCCTCCCGCAGCAGGGCCAGCGCCGCCTCGCCATGCTGAGCTTCCGCGGAGCGGCAGCCCCAGCCCCTGACCAGGGTCGTCATCGGCGACCGGCTCACGTCATGCTCGTCGACCACCAGCACCCGGATTCCGTCCAGATCGGCCAGAGGCTCGGGCGCGGGCAGCTGCCCGGGGTGCTGTTTATCGAGGGCGATGGTGAACCAGAAGCTGGCGCCCCGGCCCGCCTCGCTCTCGAGGCCGATGGCCCCGCCCATGAGCTCGACCAGCTGCCTGGAGATGGCCAGACCCAGGCCGGTGCCGCCGTACTTGCGCGTGGTGGAGCCGTCGGCCTGCGTGAAGGGGGAGAAGAGATCCGCCTGCTTGTCGCGGGGGATGCCCATGCCCGTGTCGGTGATGACGAAACGCACGGTGGCCTGCCGCTCGTCCTCGGCCACGAGGCTCGCGCGGAGCGTGATCCCGCCTGTCCGGGTGAACTTGATCGAGTTGCCGACCAGGTTGAGGCAGATCTGGCGCAGCCGGCCCGGGTCTCCCCGCAGGAGCACCGGAACCTCCGGCTCGACCAGGCAGACCAGGCTCAGCCCCTTCTCTCCTGCCCTGATAGCGAGCAATTCGGTGAGATCCTCGAGCGTCGCGCGCAGATCGAAGTCGAGCGTTTCCAGCTCGAGCTTGCGGGCCTCGATCTTCGAGAAATCGAGGATGTCGTTGATGAGCGACAACAGCGCCTCGCCGCTCGTGCGCACGACCCTGGCGTACTCCTGTTGCACGGGGGAGAGGTCCGTGTCCAGCAGCAGGCCGGTCATGCCGATCACGCCGTTCATGGGCGTGCGGATCTCGTGGCTCATGTTGGCGAGGAACTCGCTCTTGGCGGCGTTGGCCGCCTCGGCCTGCGCGGCCAGGGAGTTGGCGCGCGCCGTGGTCGCGGCGAGGTGGCGGTTGGTTTCCAGGAGGGTCTCCTCCGCCCGCTTGCGCTCCGTGATGTCGCAAGAGATGCCTTCGAAACCAACGAACCTTCCGGCCTCATCCACCAAAGGAACGGCGCTTGATGTCTGCACACGCCATGACCCGTCGGCGTGCCGCAGTCGGTACTCGACGCCCTCCTGCCGTTGTCCGGTCGCCCTCACTCGCTGCAGGAATTCCAGACACCCCGCAAGGTCATCCGGATGGATGTATGGCTGAAATGGTTGGCCAATCGCATTGGCAACCGGGTGACCCGTGAGTTCGGTCCAGGCCGGAGAAAGGAAGGTGAATACCCCATCCGCGGTGAACGTGTAGATGATGTCATAGCTGTTCTCAACCAGACGGCGGTGCATTTTCTCGCTCTCGCGCAGCATCTGGTCGCCGTTCTCGACGACTGCGAGCAGACCGTTGAAAGTGCGCGCGAGACACCCGAGCTCGTCTGCCGTGTCGTCATGCACGCGCACCGTCAGGTCGCGCGATTCGGCGACCGTGCTGATGGTCGCTTCCAGCCGTCTGACCCGCGCCAGCACGATCCGGTTCAACAACGCCGACAGGACCAGCCCCAGCGCGAGCAGCGCGCCGATGATGGCTGCGGCGGCGTAGCGGGCCATGCGCAGCCCCTCGTTGCGCAGTTCGCGGTCCAGACGGGCCGTGAGCCGCAGCAGCGGCTGCCCGCGAATGTCGCGGAGCACGGAACTGATCTCGATCCGGCGGTCGTCGAGCGGGGTGACCGCGTAGTCTCCGGAGACCGCGATCTTTTCGCCGGGCGCCAGGATCGAGGCGTCGAGTGTCGTCTGCAACTGACGACCGAGAGCGGATACCGTGGCCTTGTCGAGCCGGCGCGCCATGACCAGGAAACCGCGACTCGGCCCCCTGGCTTCGCTGGTCAGGACCGGCAGCGAGACGATCATCAGCGGGCCCAGCGCGCTCCGCAGCAGACCCGTCACCGGGTCGCCGGCGGCGGCGTGGCACGGCAGCTCGAGATCCGGGGCGAGCACGGCCGCGAGCATTTCGGTCCGCGCCACGATGGTGTCCACCTGCTCACCGTATACGCACCCGTCCACGAACGCTCCCGTCGTGTCGGCGAGCACCAGCAGGCAAATCGAGAGGTTGCGAGCCATCTCGGGATTCATATTGGCGTCGCTGTAGCTGTAGCCGCGCTCGTGCATGAAGGCGTAGGTCTCATCCCAATTCGCGTAGTCCCGCGCCATGGCCTCCAGCATCGTGCTCTCGCGGGCGATCGTTTCTTCGCAGCGCCGCAAGTCGCGCGCGGCGTCCCGGCGCTCCATGCGGTCCAATCCGGGGACGACCAGCAGGCTGCCGACCGCGACCACGAGCAGAACGCAGGTCGCGACTCCACCGCCAAAGAGGAGAGATATCCTGGCGCGCAGCAGCAAGGGCTCAGGCCTCCATGATTTTGAGCGCCGCGATCAGGTGAAACACGGACGCTCAACTGTCCATGGGATATCGCCCGAGCCTGGCCCTGGTTGAGGGAAATCGCGGAGAATTGCCGTCTGACAGCCTGATTGATGACCGGCGAATCGCTGTCGGGGGCGCTCAGACGCCCGACACGACGACGTCCCGGAACACCAGGCTCGGCAGGCGCTGCGGCGAGTACAGGTAGGGGTCGTTGGCCGCTTCGATCAGCTTCGACCAGAACTCGAGGGCGTTGCCGGCGATGTTCATCTCGGCGACCGGGTGCACGGGCGCGCCGTTCTCGAACAGCTGCCCGGCGATGCCCACCGAGGCGTCGCCCGTGGTCGTGTTGTTGTTGCCGCCGATGAACTCGGTGATGAAAATGCCGCGACCGAGGTCCTTCATGATCTCGGCCACCGAGCGGCGGCCCGGCGGGATGATCAGATTGGACGACCCGCCGGTCGTCGGCTCGCAGTCGAGCTTGCGGCTGTAGTACCAGTCGACGTAGAACTCCTGCAGCACGCCCGCCTCGATCATCGTGCGGCGCGCGGCGGTGATCCCGTCGCCGTCGTAGAGACGGCTGCCGAGACCCCGCTCGAGCGAACGGATCGTCCACCAGGGTGAGGCTGTCGCTGCCGATCTTCTGGCCCTTCTTGTCGGCCAGGAACGACTGCTTCTGCTGCACGGCCCGGCCGCTCATGGCGCCGAGCAGGCCGCCCAGGAGGCGGGGGGCGATGCGGTTCTCGACGATGATCGGCAGGGTCGCGGTCGCGATCTTGCGCCCGCCGAACATGGCCAGGGTGCGCGACACCGCCTCGGCGCCGATCGCCTCCGGCCGGGGAAGGTCGCCCCGGTTGACGCACACCGCGAAGTGGGCGCCCGCCGGCCGGCGATCGCCCTCGTCCTGCGCCGTCACCATCGCGCCGGCGACGATAGTAGGTGGACTCGCTGAAGCCCTGGAAACCGTTGCTGGCCAACAGCAGGTCCTCGCCGCGGCCGTCCTGGACCTGCGACGTGACCGAGACCAGCTTCGCGCCGCCCTTCGCGAAGGCGGCGGCCTCGATCGCCTGCGCCATGTCGTGGCGGTGCGGCGGCGCTCCATCGGGCGTAGGCCGGATCGCAAAGGCCGAGATCGCGCTCGACGAGCCCGGCGTAGTACTTGGGATCGGGAAGCGAGCGGTACGGGTCCTCGGCCAGCAGCCGGGTCATCGCCACGGCGTCGGCGATGAAGCGCGACAGGGCCTGCGGACGCAGGTCCGACGTGCCCTGGGCGGAGTAGCGCCCGTCGACGTAGAGGGTGATCTGCAGGTCGCGCGTGGAGGCTTCCTTGATCGTCTCCGGCTTGCGCTCGCGATAGCTGATCTCCACGTTGCGCTGGCTGCTGATGGCCGCCCTGCAGGCGTTGGCGCCGGCGCGCTTGGCGGTGTCGATGGCCAGGGAAGCCAGGTCGAGCATTTCCTTGTTCATGACGCCACTCCTTGCCTCAGGACTTCGAGCCGCCGACGGTCAGCGACTTGACCAGGACGGTTGGCTGGCCGAATCCGACCGGAACAGTCTGGCCGCCCTTGCCGCAACCGCCCGTGCCGTTGTGCGCCATCGCCATGTCGTTCGCCACCCCGACGATGTTCGCCAGCATCTTGGGCCCGTTGCCCATGATGTTGACGTCCTTGATCGGAGCGCCCAGACGGCCGTTCTCGATCAGCCGCCCCTGCGAGACGTAGAACGCGAAGTCGCCCTCGCCGATCTTCACCTGCCCGTTGGCTGACGTCCTGCACGTAGATGCCGGTGCCGGCCTGGCGGATGATGTCATCGGGCGTCGCCTCGCCCGGCCAGCATGAAGGTGTTGCGCATGCGCGGCTGCACATAGTGCTGGTAGCTCTCGCGCCGGCCGTTGCCGGTCGGCGTCACGCCGTAGTGCCGGGCCGAGATGCGGTCGTGCATGTAGCTGGTCAGGATCCCCCGGTCCACCAGCACCGTGCGCTGCGACGGCGTGCCCTCGTCGTCGAAATTGATCGAGCCCAGGAGGTTCGGGATCGTGCCGTCGTCGACGATCGTGACCGACGGCTCGGCGACCTTGCGGCCGAGCATCGTCGCATAGGTCGAGGTCTTCTTGCGGTTGAAGTCGGCCTCCATGCCGTGCCCGATGGCCTCGTGCAGCAGGATGCCGGTGATGCCGGGCCCCAGCACGACCGGCATCTCGCCGGCCGGCGGCCGCACGGCGTCGAAGAGGACCAGAACGCGGTTCACGGCCGCCTCGGCGATCTCATCGACGAGCTCGGGCGTGTAGAAGGCGAAGCCGCGCCGCCCGCCCTGGTTCCAGCCGGACCGCTCGCGTTTGCCGTCCTTCTCGGCCAGCACGGTCGCCGCCAGGTACGTGCGCGGCTGCAGGTCTTCGGCCCTGGCGCCGTCGCTCGTCACGACCATGATGCGTTTCTGCTCGTCGTGGAACTGGACGACGACCTTGTTCACCAGCGGGGAGCGGGCGAAACACTTGTCGCCCAGCGACTGCACGAGCGGCAGCTTGGTTTCCAGTGGCACGGAACTCAGGAGGTGGTCGAGCGGATAGACGTCGCCGGTCTTGAGGCTGGCGAACGTCTTCGCCGCCGAAGCCCGGCCGCCGCCGGCGATCGTGGCGGCGGTGGCCGCGGCCATCAGCATCGGCTTCTCCGCCAGCTGCTGGGTGAACCCGTAGCCGACCTGGTCTCCCATGACCGTGCGGATGCCGACGCCGAGGGTGACCTGGCAGTAGGCCCGGTTCACCTTGCCGTCCTCCAGGCCGAGCCAGTTCTGGACGGTGTGCTCGAAGAAGAGATCGGCGAAGTCCCCGCCCTTCGCCAGCGCTTCCGCCAGCACCTTGTGGCAGAGCGCATCGGTGATGCCGAACTCGCGCTCGAAGTAGCCGGGCGCCTCGGCCGCGGCCAGGGCGAACCAGCTTTTCGAGAGGGCGGGAAGCATCGCGGTCCCCGCCGCCGCCACCGCGGCGTTCCTGAGAAAATCACGTCGGGTGAGCAATGCCATGACAGCCTCCCCTGGGATAATGCCGACGCTGCCATACGCCGCGCGCGGGCGAAGGTTGCGGATCCCGGACGCCGCCGTCAACGAAATCGCGCGGCGCAAGGCAACCTTCCTCGCCCCACGTCCGTTTAACCGCACATTGCGTCTTCTTTGCCGGAGGTCGTGCCATGCAGGTTTCGCCGCGTCGTCTTCTCGCTGCGTGCGCACTCGTTCTCGCGGTGGCGCCGGTCGCCTCGTCACGAGCCGGCTCGCTCGACCTCCCGACACACCGCTGGGGGCTGAGCTTCGGCAACTCCCGCGATTTCAACGGATTGCGCTTCAACCTGCGCGACCGTGACACCGGCACCATCACCGGCGTGAGCACCACGTTCTGGATCCCGCGCGACGACCCCCGGGGCCAGGTGCGCGGCCTCTCGCTCGGGGTGGTCGGGACCGGCGCGGAGTGCATCGACGGCCTGTCGATCAATCTGGTCGGGGTCGGCGCAACGCAGCGGGCGCGCGGCATCCTGATCGGGGGGCTGGGCGCGGGTACCGGCGCGAACTCGACCGGAATCATCGTGGGCGGGCTGGGCGCCGGCGCCGGAGACAATTCCACGGGCGTGATCCTGGGAGGCCTGGGCGCGGGGGCCGGCGAAAACGCGACCGGAATCATCGTGGGCGGCCTCGGGGCGGGCGCCGGAACGAACGCCAAAGGAATCATCGTGGGCGGCCTCGGGGCGGGCGCCGGGGACGACGCCACAGGCGTTGTGCTGGGCGGCCTGGGCGCGGGTGCCGGGAATCGCGCCACGGGCGTGATGGTCGGCGGGCTGGCGGCGGGCGCGGGAGACAATCTCGTCGGGCTCGCGATCGGCGGGCTGGCCGCCGGCGCGGGCAGGCGGTTCACCGGCGTTGGCGTCGGCGGAGCGGGCCTCAAGGCGACCGACTGGCGAGGGCTGGCGGTGACCGGCGGCTATCTGAGATGTGACCGCTTCGCCGGTCTGAGCGTGGCGGGGTACGCCCGTGCCAGCGAGCGCTGCGACGGCCTCGCCATCGCCATTTTCAACTGGACGCGCGAACTGCACGGCGTGCAGATCGGACTGCTCAACTACGCCGGGAACAACCGACGCGGCACGAAGTGGCTGCCGGGGTTGAACGTGCATCTGAAGTGACCGGGGCGATGGGGCGCACGCGGCACAGACGGCAAAGGCCCTGCCTGCATGGGGCGGCTGGCGGCCCTTCCTGACCGCCGTTGCTACGCGTGCAATGAGTTTGCGGGGCGCGGCGGGCGGTTCGACGACGGACAAGAGGCCTGCGCACTTTTTGCTCCCGTAGCAACCGCTATGACTACTGACTCGAAGCCCCTCCACCAGCAGCGTTCACCCGGTCTGAACATGCATCCGTAGCGCCGGGCGCCCGGGCGCGCGCCGGCACGACGCCGATCATCGGCGGCAACCTGAGCCTATACCCCCCCATGCCGCCCGTACCCGGCCAGCATGACGCGCGAGGCCCCGGCAAGGGCCTCGCGCCACTGCTCCGCCAGCCGCGCGTCCCACGCCTCACCATGGAACTGCGCCAGCGAGGCGAGCATCGCCTCGCTCCACACCGGGTAGAGCTCCGGGGGGATGCCGCGGTGGCCATGACGGTGGCCGAGGATGCCCAGGTAGTTCTCGATGGCGGGGTAGGCGTGGCGGTGGAGTTGTTCGATCAGAGGGAGCGCCATCGTCAGAGAGAGCGCCTGGCGCTCCATGTCGAGGCCGGTGAAGTGGGCCGTGGCCTCGGGGCTGCGGCGGAAGAACTCGGTGTAGAAGGCCTTGCCGAAGATGTCCTGCGAGGCGAGGACGAGGCTCACGCTTTCGCCGATGTCCATGATGTGTCCTCCCATCAGGGATCCCGCGGACCGTCGCCGTGCAGGGCGTCGGTGGGCGCCCACGGCACGAGACGCGCCACGCCGATCACGTTCGGAATGGGGCTCGGCCCCGCCTCGCGACCGGCGGCCGGACCCTCCGGATCATAACAACCGGCCAGTTCGTGCTCCTCGCCGCCCGCCTCGACGTAGAGTTGCGCCTGTGCCCCCCCCTCGAGGTACATCAGGTTCCGCAGCCCCAGCGGCAGATCCAGCAGCATGTCCACCAGATCGTGCATCGGGTACGGCGACCGCACATGCAGCAGCAGGACCCGTCCCGAAGTATCTATGCCGGCGGCGGCGGCGCTCCATCGACGCACCTGCGGCTGCCAGACGTTGCGCCCGTCGAGCGCCACCATCCGGATGCTCTGCACCAGGCTGCCGTACCGCGACGACAACGCCGTCACATCCTGCAGCTCGCGGTCGAGGATCTGCACCGGCGGCACGCCGACGTCCCGGCGATCGAACGCCAGCACCGCCATATGACGGGTCAGGCGCAGGTTGTTGACGTGGTGGCGTGAGCGCAGCAGGGAGATCGCCGTCAGATAGTCCTCGGCGAACATGCCGGCATTGATCGCGGCGACGAGACGACCATGCCGGCACCATTCGCGCGGTGTAAACGCCTTCCCCTGCCCCGGCGCCGACGCCATGAGCAGCTTCAATTCGTAGCGCCCCGGATCGACGCGCAGGACGCGTACCACCCCGTCACCGGCCGCAGAGGCGGGCGACAAGGGCAGCTCCGCCCAGTCGAGCCCGACATCCAGCGCGCGCCAGGGGCCGACCGCGGCAATCGTACTGTCGGCCGTGGCCGCCGGCGGGAAAATCGCAGGCGCCGCAGCGGCAGGCGACACCGACGTCGTTGCCACCGAAGCAGCCGCCTCGGAGCGGGCACTCCACGCCGCCATCGCGCGCGGTCCGGCACAGACAGCCACGACGGCCAGCAGGGCGGCACAGAGGGAGACTCGGGCGGATGGCCATGCACGCAGGTAAAGCATAGGATGGCTCAAGTTAACCGATGCCGTGGTGCGAGGCCAGCAGGGGGTGCGGGGAGGGCGGGGGGTGCAGGAGGTGCGGAAGGCGCGGGGGGTGCAGGAGGTGCAGGAGGTGCGGAAGTCCTTCTTGATAGAGACTACTACGCGTGCAAAAAGTTTGCGTTCCGGGAGGTACGGGTCTGCCTCCGCGCACTTTTTGCTTCCGTAGCAGTCTCTGTCCGGATACACCGCAAAGTCCCTGCAAACACCCTCGGCCCGCGCACTTTTTGCTCCCGTAGCAGTCTCTGTCCGGATGCACCGCAAAGTCCCTGCCGACACTCCTCGGCCCGCCCCCCCGGCTTACTGCCCCAGATCGTGCCTGTGATATACGACCGTACCCGCATGACGCACCAGGCGCGCCACCCGGTGCAGAAATTCGCACATGGTGCGCAACGCGACAGGACGGCCCAGGATCTGCGCCAGTTCGCGCTCGATCGCCAGCAGTTCGGCGGGGCCGAGGATCCGGTCGGCGAGCATCTCGGTGAGAATCGGCAGCAGGGCCGGGTCTCCACGCTCGTCGTACCGCGCCCTCTCCGTTCGGATGCGCACGGGGTCGAAGGCCGGCAAACGGCCCTGCCGGTCCCGGACCGCCGCGCCCGCGATCTCGGCCCAGGCCCCCTCGAGCACGACCAGTCGCAACAGGTCGTAGCGGCGGCAAAGCCCGGCCAGCCGGCGCGGCCGGACAACCTGGACCGGCCAGACGCACGCGGCCTGAGCAAGCTGCGGAACCGTGACCTCATCAGTCCGCGGAAACAGGACCGATATCGGCGGCGGCAGGGCTGTCCGGCCCGCGCCGAGCCCGGCATTTTCGGCAACCCCATCCACCCCCGCCGCCAGCGCCAGTTCGAGTGGATCCGCGTTGAGGCGCAATCCCCAGCGCCGCAGGCGCGGGCCGGACGGGTTCTGGATCGGGTCGAGCAGGGTCCAGGTGGTCGTGCGGCCCGGCAGCAGCCGGGAGACGGCGTCCGGACCGTCGATGGCGAGGAGTTCCAGCAGGAAGCCGAGCCGGCGGCCGGCCGACGCGACCGGCAACCGCAGGGCGTAGTCCGCCAGACGGTCGGGAGCGAGCCGGAAGCGCCCCCGCCACAGCGCCCCCACGACCGCGGCGAGGCCGCCACAGAGATCCGGCCGGCGGAGCGCGTCCACCACGGTGCGCTCCGGATCGCTGACGAGCATCCCCGGACCGCCGGGAACGACCTGCATCGTCACCCCGAAGGGGACCCCTGCCCCACACCGCACGAACCGCAGCGCGGCTCGTCCGATCTGCCGGTTGCGTCCATACCGGGCCGTGGTCGCCGTGACGAATCCGGGCGGCGCCGGGGCGAGTCCGTGCCAGGCCAGAGCCGCGCCGTGGGAGAGGAATGCCCCCTTTGATTCGGCCACAGCGGCGGCCAGAAGGCGCAGGGGCGGCAGGCCGCGGGTTCGGAGGTCGCCGTTGTCACCCGCCATGGACACCCCCCTCCCCTCCGTCATCACCAGGTAACACCCCCCGCGCTTCCGCGAACCGGGCCGGTACACCCGCTGCGCCCCCCGTTCGGAGGCACAGCGCCCCCCCGGGCGCTCGCCGGGTGCGCAGAAGGGGCCCGGCGTGCTAGAATCGGGCCATGGCCCGCATGATTCCCCGCACGCTCCCCGTCGACGTGACCAGTTCGGCGGAGTGGCGACTCTTCGAGGCGCTGCGCGACGGCCTGGACCGACGCTGGACGGTCCTTCACTCCTTCCCCTGGCTGGACGACTCCGGGCGGACCCTGCGCGAAGGGGAGTGCGACTTCCTGCTGCTGCATCCCGAACGGGGCCTGCTGGCGATCGAAGCGAAGTCGGGCGAGATCCGGTACGACGGCCCCACGCGCACCTGGATGCGCAGCGGAACCGGGGTCGTGATCAAGGATCCGTTCCGGCAGGCGGCGACCAGCGTGCACTACCTGAACGAGTTGATCGGGCGGCGCGTGACGCAGTGGAAAAAGCTGCAGCCGCCGTTCGGACACGCCGTGGCCTTTCCCGAGGCCGACAATGTGCCCGGCAACCTCCCGCCGCACGCCGTGCCCGACATCCTGATCCTGCGCCCCGACCTGGAACACCTGCAGGCCCGGGTGGAGTCGGTTCTCTCCCGCTACCACGAGGCGTTGTCGTGCCTGCTGCCGGAGACGGTCGATGACGCGCTCGGCGCGCTGCTGCCGGTGTTCGACGTCGTGGCCCCGCTGGCGGCCAGGCTCGAGTCACAGGAGACGCAGCTCGTCCGCCTCACCGACGAACAGACGCGCCTGCTCGAGGGGCTCGACGGCAACCGCCGGCTCCTGGTCGAAGGGGGGGCCGGCTCGGGCAAGACGATCCTCGCGCTCGAGAAGACCCTGCGTCTCGCGGCCGCGGGGAGGCGGGTCCTGCTGGTCTGCTTCAACATCCCGCTGGCTGATCGGCTGCGCGCACTCGTGGCCGAGCGTGGCGCCGCGGCGGACGTCTTCTGTTTCCACGAGCTGGTGCGCCATGTCATCGAGGGCGCCGGCCTCGAGTATGCCCTGCCGTTGGAAAACCGGCAGGAGTTCTACGACCGGACGGCCGTGGAGCTGTTCTACGAGGCCGTGCCGCGCTTCGCGACGCGCTGGGACGCCCTGATCGTGGACGAGGCCCAGGACTTCTCCGACGAGTGGTGGCCGCCGCTCGAGGCGCTGCTCGCGGACCCGCGCGAAAGCACGTTTGCCGTCTTCACGGACCCCGGCCAGGACCTGTTCGGGCGCGCGGGGCAGCCGCCGTTCACGGAGCCGGTCTTTCGTCTGGCGACCAACTGCCGCAACACGGCGCGGATCGCCGCAATGGTGAACCGCTTCGCCATGATTCCGGGGCGGCCATCGCCGCGCGCCCCGGAAGGCCAGCCGGTGGAGATCGTGGTGGTGTCGGACGAGGAAGAGGAGCACGCGGCGGTCCGCAAGGTCCTGCACCGGTTCATCCACGAGCAGGGGATCCGCGCCGAGCGGATCGTGATCCTGGGGCGGCACCGCTTCGAGCATTCCTCGTTCGCCGGACGGCCGCGCCTGGGCAACTACCAGATCATCGACAACCTCGAACCGGGCGCTCCGCACCAGATCCGCTACGCGACGATCTACCGGTTCAAGGGGCTCGAGGCGGATGTGGTGCTGCTCATCGGCGCGGATGAGACCGCCCTGACGGCAGACGATGCGGGCCCCTGCGCCGGGCGGGAACGGGCGCTGCTCTACGTCGGACTCTCCCGCGCCCGGCTCCTCGCCGTGGTGATCGCTACCCGGCGGCGGAGCAGCGGCACAGACTGACCGTGAACGTGGAGCCGACATCGGGCGTGGTCGTGACACTGACGCTCCCGCCATACAGCTCGGCGAGACGCTTCAGGATCGACAGGCCCAGGCCGCTGCCCGGGATGTTGCGCGTCTTGGCGTTCTTGATGCGCACGAACTCGCCGAACAGGCGGGCCGACTCCTCCGGCCGTCATGCCGATGCCGGTGTCCTGCACCGCGATGGAGAGCGTGCCGTCGGCCCGCTCCTCCAGCCGCACCGACACCGACCCCTGGTCGCGGTTGTACTTCACGGCGTTGCGAGACCAGGTTGTTGAGGATGATCTCGATCTCGCCGCGGTCGGCCGTCAGGCGCAGGGCGGGCGGGGCCAGGAGCGTCACGTCGATGCCGCGCCGATCCGCCAGCGGCTGCACCGTCTCGATGGCCGTGCGCGCCACCTCGACCAGGTCGACGTCGGCCAGGTCGCGCCTCTTCTGCCCCGACTCGATGCGCGTCAGGTCGAGCAGGTCGAAGATCAGCTTGCGCATGCCGTCGAGGCGCACGCAGCGAGCGCTGGATCGGCTCTGTCGTAGGCGCTCACCTCGTCGCCGAGGGCGTGGTCCTGCAGGATGTTCAGGTAGCCCTCGATGGCGGCCAGCGGCGCCTTGAGCTCGTGGGCCAGCACCGAGAGGAACTGGAAGCGGATCTGCCGGCGCTCGGCGGCCAGCCGGCGCGCCTCGCGCTGCAGCACCAGGTGGCGGCAGCCCTTGCGGACGGCCGCCTTGCAGCTCCTCGGGGGTGAACGGCTTGGCGCAGGAAGTCGTAGGCGCCGCGCTTGGTGGCCGACGATCGCCGTCTCGAGCGAGGCGTAGGCCGTGATCATGATCGATCACGGTGTCGAGCCCCTGCGGCTCCAGCCGGTCGAGCACGTCCAGGCCGGTCATGCCGGGCAGCTTGTAGTCCAGGAGCATCAGGTCGGGCGGGCGCTGTCTCGATGCATGGTCGAGCGCCTCCTCGGCGCTCTCCGGCCGCTTCGGTCGCGAAGTCCAGCTCCCGGTCCAGGTCGGGCAACAGCGCCGTGAAGCGGCGCAGCGCGCGCTCGACGCCGAGCCGCATCCCCTCCTCGTCGTCCACGACGAGCACGCGCAGCGTCTCTTTCATGCGATCTCCTCCGCGTCGCGATCCGCGCCCGCAGCCACGCGCTCCTGCGGCGCGCGGACCGGGATGACCACCGTGAAGGTGGTCCCGGTGGGGCCCGCTTGCCGGATCGGCGTTCGAATGCACGGTGATGTCGCCGCGGTGCATCTTGACGATGCCGTAGGTGACGGCCAGGCCGAGGCCGGTGCCCTTGCCGAGCTTCTTGGTGGTGAAGAACGGCTCGAAGATCTTCGTCAGGTTGTCCGCGCGGGATGCCGCAGCCGGTGTCGGCCACCTCGATGACCAGGTGCTCGGGCGTCTCCGACGTGCGAATGTCCAGCTCGCCCCCCTCCGGCATGGCCGCGAAGGCGTTGCTGATCAGGTTGGTCAGCACCTGGACGAGCTGGTCGGGATCGAGGTCCCAGAGCTTCGTCGCGTGGCCCGGCTCGACGCGCACCGCGCACCGACCGCGGCGCCGGCACGCTCTGCACGCTCTGGTCGATCAGCTCGCCCACGTCGACGGCCTGCAACAGGCGCCTTGTTCTGGCGGGCGAAGTCGAGCAGGCCGGCCACGATGCGCTTGCAGCGGTCGGCCTGCTCGCACGATCATCTGCAGGTCGTCGCGCACCGTCGGCGTCGGCCGCCAGTTCGTCCAGCAGCAGGTGGGCGTACATCAGCACCACGCCGAGCGGATTGTTGAGCTCGTGGGCGACGCCGCCGCGAGCTGCCCCATGCTGGCCAGGCGCTCCGAGTGCATCAGCTGCTCCTGCGTGCTGGCCAGCTTCTCGTCGCGACGGCTGCAGCTCGTGGATGGTGCGCTGGAACTCGCTCGATCACGAACGGCAGGCACATCTCGCTCTCGGCCAGCCCCTTGTTGATGGCGATGGCGTGCTCGCGGCAGGTGTGGTAGCCGCAGGCGCCGCAGTTGAGCTCGTCGCTCTTCTCCAGCTTGCCCATCCGCTTGAGGATGCGCCGGATCTCGCGCGGCGCGACCTCGGTCAGGCGCTGGTCGCGCGGGCGGAACGACGCGGGTCAGGTCGAGGCCGGCCAGGCGGTCGATGCTCTTGTGCCACTGCAGCGCGTCGTGGGCCCCCATGCGGTAGTTGACGTAGTGGCTGACGCGCGCCCGGCGCTTGAAGCGCGACTCGCCCGAGGTCACGCCGGCGCCCGGAGATGCAGCCGTCGCAGGAGAGGATCTCCAGCAGCCCCGCCTCGAGCGTCGCCGTCGGCGAACGCCGCGATGGCGCTGGTCAGGCTGCGCACCCCCTCGGCCGCGACCACTTCGCCGCCGCAGCAGATCCTCGTGCACGCCGGCGGCCTGCAGGATCCCGCGGCTGATGGCGAACAGGGCGCCGAGCGCCGGATGCGGCGGATCGAAGTCGGATGGCTCCACGCGTTCGGCGCGGATCCGGCGGGCCTTGAACAGCGCGCGCAGCTCGGGGAAGGTGATGACCGCGTCGACCTCGCCGGCCACGTCCTCGTCGGCCGCCTCCATCTTCTTGCCCACGCACGGACCGACGAAAACCATGCGCAGGTCGTCGCCGTAGATCTGTCGCAGCGCCCGCGCCTCGGCGATCATGGGCGACACGATCGGCGCCAGGTTGTTCACCAGGTCGGGGTGGTAGCGCTCGACGAAGCCCACCACCGCCGGGCAGGTCGTGGCGATGTGGCGCGACCCCTTGTCCTCGCACCAGCAGGCGGCGGTAGCGCTCGGCCACCAGGTCGGCGCCGAACGCCACCTCGGCCACGTAGCTGAAGCCGAGGGCGCGGACCATCCCCACGAGCTGGCGGAAATCGACCTCGGCCTGGAACTCGGCCGGGAAGCTGGGCGCGATCATGGCGGCCACGGGCGCGCCGCTCTTGAGCAGCGACTCCACGACGTCGGTGGTGGGGACGACCTCCTTGGCCCCCTGGCTGCAGACCCGCACGCAGTTGCCGCAGCCGATGCAGCGCTCGGGAATCACCTCGGCCTGCCGCTGCTTGATGCGGATGGCCTTGGCCGGGCACCGGCGCACGCAGGTGAAGCAGAGCCGGCAGCGGTTCTTCACCGTGCGCACGTAACAGGTCGTCGCCGCGCCGCTTTCGCTCGATTCGTCCGCTCGGTCCATCGTTGACCCCGGTCCTTCAGGCCGACAGAAGTTTCTTCACCTCGGCGCGCAACTGCTCGGGCCGCACCGGCTTGTCGAGGATGGCATCGGCCTTCACCCACGCGCGGGCCGTGGCCGATCTGGGCCGGAAATCCATCCCCGTGGCGGAGGCGACGGCGGTCAGGAGGATCACCGGCACGTCGGGATATAGCCGCTTGGCGGTGTTCGACAGCACGAACCCGGCGTCCATCTCCTCCATCATCAGGTCGAACACGCACAGGTCCGGGTGGAGCCCCAGCAGCGCCTCCTCCCCCTCGGCGCGGCTGCCGGCGGTTGTCACCTCGAAGCCGTCGGCCCGGAACAGCAGGCTCAACTGCGCCAGGATATCGTCGTCGTCGTCGACCAGCAGGACCCTCTTCCCGGTCTCCATGTTCCCTCTTCCTCCCGTTACAGCACGACGTCGCGCTGCGCGTAGTGCGTGTGCAGCAGGTGGTGGCTCTTCTCGCCGAGCGGCTGGCCCAGGAACTCGTCATACAGCCGCTTCACCCACGGGTTCTCGTGGCTGAGGCGCAGCGTCTCGTCGCGATCGATCTGGTAGAGGCGCTTCATGCGCGCCTTGACCGCGTCCGGTCGTGGTCGACAGCGGCTGGCCGCCGCCGTTGATGCAGCCGCCCGGGCAGGTCATGACCTCGATGAAGTGGAACTGCTTGCGCCCTGCGCGCACCTCCTCGAGCAGCTTGCGGGCGTTGCCCAGCCCGCTCACCACGGCCGCCTTCACCTCGATGCCGCCGAGGTTCGCCGTGAGCTCCTTGCAGCCGTCCAGCCCGCGCAGCGGCTCCACCTTCAGGTCGGGCAGATTCCTCCCGGTCAGCAGCCAGTGCGCCGAGCGCACCGCCGCCTCCATGACGCCGCCGGTGGCGCCGAACAGCTTGCCCGCGCTCGAACGCTCGCCGAACGGGGTGTCCGTGCCCTCCGGCTCGAAGCCGTTCAGGTCGACGCCGCACAGCCGCAGCAGCTGCGCCAGTTCGCGCGTGGTGAGCACGATGTCGACGTCGGGCACGTTGTCCTGCCCCATCTCCGGACGCGGCGCATTCGAACTTCTTGGCGGTGCACGGCATGATCGACACGCTCACGATGCTCCGCGGCGGGATGCCCTCGCGCTCGGCCAAGAAGCTCTTGATCAGCGCGCCCATCATCTGCTGCGGGCTCTTGCAGGTCGAGAGGTTGGGGATGAACTCCGGGTAGAACTCCTCCACGAACTTGATCCAGCCCGGCGAGCAGGAGGTCATCATCGGCAGCACGCCGCCGGTTCTGATGCGCTGGACCAGCTCGGAGCCCTCCTCCATGATGGTCAGGTCGGCGGTGAACGAGGTGTCGAACACGCGCTTGAAGCCGATGCTGCGCAGCGCCGCCACCATCTTGCCGTCCACGTCGCCGCCCGGCTTCAGCCCGAACTCCTCGGCCACGGTCACCGACACCGCCGGCGCGTGCTGCACCACGCAGAACGCCTCGGGGTCGGCCAGCGCCCGCAGCACCTCGCGCACCTGGTTGCGCTCGACCAGCGCGCCGGTCGGGCACACGCGCACGCACTGGCCGCAGTTGATGCAGCTCGACACGTTCAGCCCGCGGTCGAACGCGGTGCCCACGTAGGCGTTGCACCCGCGGCCGATGAAGTCGATGGCCGAGACCGTCTGGATCTCCTCGCACACCCGCACGCAGCGTCCGCACAGGATGCACTTCTCCGGATCGCGGATCAGCGCCGGGCCCGACACGTCGAGCGGCGTCTTCGTCTTCTTGCCGCGGTAGAGGCGCTGGTCGATGCCGTGCTCCTGCGCCAGACGCTGCAGATCGCAATTGCCGTTGCGCAGGCAGTAGAGACAGTCGTCGGGGTGGTTCGACAGCAGCAGTTCCAGGATGGTGCGGCGCGCCTCGAGCACCGTGGGCGTGCGGGTGTTCACCGCCATCCCCTCGGCCACCGGGTAGGAGCAGGCCGGAACGAGCTGGTGGTTGGCCTCCAGTTCGACCATGCACAGCCGGCAGGCGCCGGTGGGGGTGAGGCCTTCCACGTGGCACAGCGTCGGCACCTTCACGCCCGCGCGGTTGAGCGCCTGCAGGATGGTTTCGCCCGGCCTGGCCTCGGCCGCGCGGCCGTTGATCTGCATGTTCAGCATGAGGAGTCTCCTCTTTCAGCGTCCCACCTGACGTGCCGCCCGTTACGCCGGGTGCGTGAACTCCAGGTCGCAGCGCATGCAGCGCCGCGCCTCGCGGATCGCGTCCTCGTCGGAGATGCACAGCTCGACCTCGGCGAAGCCCTGCCGCAGCGCGGCCGCCAGGCACGGCTGGTGCACCCGCTGCGCCGGCGCCGCGTCGCTCTCCTCGCCGTCGACCGGCGGCGCCACGAAGACCGTCGGCAGCAGCACCCGCGGCAGCCGCTTCAGCTGACGTCCATGCACGTAGCGGTCGATCATCAGCGCCGCGTCCTTGCCGGCCGCGATCGCCGCGATCACCGTGTTGGGCCCCGTCGCCACGTCGCCGCCGGCGAAGACGCCCGGCAGGCTGGTCGTGAAGGCCTCGGTGTCCACGCTCAGGCCGCCGCCGCGCGTCTTCTTGAGCGCGGCCAGCGGCTTCGAGCTCCGGCTCCTCGCTGATCGCCACCACGAGCGTGTCGAGCGGCAGCATGAATTCGCTGCCGGGGATCGGCACCGGCCGGCGGCGGCCGCCGGCATCGGGCTCGCCCAGCGTGTTGCGCTGGAGCTGCACGCCGGTCAGGTGGCCGCCCGCTTCGGACCAGGCCGGTCGGCGCCACCATCGTCTCGAGCTCGATGCCCTCCTCGAGCGCCGCGTGGATCTCCTCCGCGTACGCCGGCATCTCCTCGCGGGAGCGTCGGTAGAGGATGGTGACCGACGTCACGCCCGGCTGGCGCAGCGCCACCCGCGCCGCGTCGAGCGCCGAGTTGCCGCCGCCGATGACCCCCACGCGCCCGCGGGCCAGGCACTCGCCGCCCAGGTTCCACGCCTTCAGGAAGCGGATGCCCGGCACGACCCCCGCCACCTCCTCGCCCGGCAGCCCGAGCGTCTTCGAACGGTGCGAGCCCAGGGTCACGTACACGGCCGCGTGGTCGCGCCGCAGCTCGTCGAGCGTGACGTCCCGTCCGAGCGCCGTGTTCAGGCGCAGCGTGATGTTGGGATCGAGCAGGGCCGCGATCTCGCGCTCGAGGATGTCGCGCGGCAGCCGGTACGCGGGGATGCCGGCCACCAGCATGCCGCCGGCCTTCGCCTCGCGCTCGATCAGCGTCACCCGGTAGCCCCGTTTCGACAGCTCGTGCGCCGCCGTGAGCCCCGCCGGACCGGCGCCGACCACCGCCACCCGCTTCGCGTCGGGCGCCGCGGGCAGGATGGTCGTCCGGTAGCTGGCCGGATCGACGTGGTCCACCACGTAGCGCTTCAGCGTGCGGATGGCGACCGGGTCGCCGTCGCTGGCGCCGGCGCGGCAGATCATCTCGCAGGGGTGGTTGCACACGCGCGCGCAGGCCGACGGGAACGGGTTCGCGTTGCGGATCGCCTGGTACGCCTCCTGCACCTCGCCGCGGCCGATGTGCGCCACGTAGCGCCACACCTCCGTGCCGACCGGGCAGCCGTTCTGGCACGGCGCGCCGACGAGCTCCTTGCACGAACCGGCGGCGCAGCGCCGCTCGAACACGTGCTGCTCGTACTCCTCGCGGAACCACCGCAGCGTGCTGAGCACCGGGTTCGGCGCGGTCTGCCCGAGCCCGCACAGCGACGTGCGCCGGATCACCTCGGCCAGCCGCTCCAGCTCCATCACGCCCTGGAAACGGAGCAGCGCGTCGAGCTCCTCGTCCTTGCCCCGCGGCCGCGTCAGCGCGACCAGGATCTCGTGCATGCGCCGCGTCCCCTCGCGGCACGGGATGCACTTGCCGCACGACTCCGACTGGATGAACTCCATGAAGTACTTGGCGAGATCCACCATGCAGGTGCTCTCGTCCATCACCACCAGGCCGCCCGAGCCGACGATCGCGCCGAGCGACTGCAGCGACTCGTAGTCGATCTTCACGTCCATCTGGCTGGCCGGGATGCAGCCGCCCGACGGCCCGCCCATCTGCGCGGCCTTGAACTTCCGGCCCCGCGGCACGCCGCCGCCGATCTCGTTGACGATCTCGCGCAGCGAGGTGCCGAACGGCACCTCCACCAGGCCGGTGTTGTTCACGCAGCCGACCAGCGAGAACACCTTCGTGCCCTTCGACTTCTCGCTGCCGATGCCGGCGAACCAGTCGGCGCCGCGCGCCAGGATGAGCGGCACGTTGCACCAGGTCTCGACGTTGTTGATGTTCGACGGCTTGCCGAAGACGCCCGACTGCGCCGGGAACGGCGGCCGCGGCCGCGGCATGCCGCGCTTGCCCTCGATGCTGGCCATGAGGGCGGTCTCCTCGCCGCACACGAAGGCGCCGGCGCCCATCTTGATGACCATGTCGAGGCTGAAGCCGCTGTCGAGGATGTTCTCGCCCGAGCAGCCCGCACTCCCGGGCCTGCGCGATCGCCTTGTTCCAGCTGCTCGATCGCCAGCGGGTACTCCGCGCGGCAGTAGATGTAGGCCTTGCTCGCGCCGATGGCGTAGGCGCCGATGATCATGCCCTCGATCATGAGGTGCGGATTGCCCTCGAGCTCCGAGCGGTTCATGTAGGCGCCCGGATCGCCCTCGTCGGCGTTGCAGATGATGTACTTCTCGTCGCCCGGCTGCTGGCGGCACAGCTCCCACTTGCGGCCGGTGGGGAAGCCGGCGCCGCCGCGCCCGCGCAGCCCCGCGCGCTTCACCTCGTCGATGACCTCTTCGGGCGTCAGGTTCGAGAGGGCCTTCCCCAGCGCCGCGTAGCCGCCGTTGAGCAGGTAGTCGTCGATGGAGGTGGGGTCGAGGTGCCCGTTGTCGCCCAGGATGACGCGCATCTGCTTCTTGTAGAACGGCACGTCCTGCTCGCGCACGATGCGCTGCCCGGTGGTCGGGTCGACGTACTGCAGGCGCTCGACCACGCCCGTTCTCGACGCAGGTCACCCGCACCAGTTCGTCGGCGTCGGCCGGCCTTCACGAGCACGTAGAAGATGTTCTCGGGCCGCACCACCACCACCGGCCCCTTCTCGCAGAAGCCGTGGCAGCCGGTGGCCTTGACCTCGACCCTGTCGGTCAGCCCGTACTTCCCGACCGCCGCCCGCAGCTCGCGCACCAGGTCGATCGACCCCTGCGCGTTGCAGCCCGTGCCGCCGCAGACGCAGATGCGCGTCTCTGGTCGGGTCGTGCGCGGCCTTGAGGGACTCGCGGTAGGTTTCCAGCTGCCGCTCATTGGCGAATCGCATCATGACGTACTCTCCTCGGCCCCGCCGCCCGCGGCCCGGCCGCCGGCGCGGGGGGTTACTTCGTCACGCGTTGGTCACCGCTTCCGGGGTCGCCGCCGCCGCTTCCTGCCGGCACTGGTCCAGCAGCTTGACGATCTTCGTGGGCGACACCTTCGGGAAGAACTCCCCGTTGATGGCGATCGCCGGCGACAGGGCGCAGGCGCCCATGCAGGCCACCACCTCGAGGCTGAACAGCCCGTCGCGCGTGGTCTGCCCCGGCTCGAGGCGCAGCGTCCGGGTCACCGTGTCGAGCACCTTGGCCGACCCCTTCACGTGGCAGGCGGTGCCGCGGCAGATCATGACGTGGAAGCGCCCCTTGGGCTGCGAAGCGGAACTGGTTGTAGAAGGTGGCCACCCCGTAGATCTTGCTGGCCGGCAGCTTCAGGTGCCGCCCGATCGCCACGATCGACGGCTCCGACAGGTAGCCCTCGGCCTCCTGCACCTCCTGCAGGATCGGGATCAGCTTGTCCCGCCCCGCCCCGGGGTGACGCGCCAGGACGGCTTCAACCTGACTGCTCATGCTCCCGACTCCCCTCTGTGCCAAACTCATCAACGACCGTGGAAAGAGAGCGCCCGCTCGTTATCGTTATGCTATCGGCAGCCACATCGCACTGTGAACATATTCACGCTGTGACGCCATGCACGGAGCAAATTTGTAGCCCGCCCGCCGGCTGTCAAGGGATTTTCATTATTGGGGTATTGCGGCCGGAAGATAAGTCACTTAAACGACGACAGGAAATAATGATAGAGGCGTGCCGGGGGGGAAATTTGACTTATGCCAGGGCTTGGTAATTTGATGGATTGTCCTCATGCGCCAAGTCCCGGCGAAGAACATGCGTGAGGTATGGGATAAGTCCGGGGCAGGCACCTCGGCCCAGATCCCGTTCTCCGTCGCCCCCTGCGCGAATCCATCGCCCCACCATCCGGGGCCGCCTCGAACGTCGCCAAAGGCGCCGGTTCAAGCCCGCACGACTGCGAAATCGCGGCCCTCGATCCCTCCCCACAGGACCGCGCCCAATGATTCGCTGCGGTTGAAGACACTGCCGCTCAACCGGCCTTCGGCACCCTCGCGCGATCCGTCGCCGGCCCGCCGACCGCCATCAGCCAGCGGCCCGACGGCGTCCGGCTGGCGCGATTCGAGGCGCTGGTCGTGATGGCGCTCAAGCTCGGCCTGGTGCCGCCCGGTGCCGACAGGCTCGGGCTGGTGCTGGCCACGATGGAATCCCTGGTTTCGGCCGCGGGCGGCGGGCGCCCGCAGGCAACCGGGCAGGCCGCCCGGATCGCCGTCCGGCAGTATCCCGATTGTGAGCGCGCCGCGGTCACGACCAGCCGCGGCGAGCAGCGCCTTGCGCCGGCGCAACTGGAGGCGCTGGCCTGCGACGCGCGCGGGCAGAGGCCGGGCAGGCCGAACCGCGCGACCAGGGAGGATCGAACCGTGCGGATAACCTGATCACGTTGTGCGGCCGGCGTCATGGGTTCGTGCATGAAAGCGGCGAGGCTCTGGCGTCGGCACTTGCGGCGAAACTTGCGCCGGCGCAAATCTCCGCGGGTCAGCGAAGCGCCGCGCGCACCCACCCCTCCACCCGCGCACTTTTTGCTCCCGTAGCAACCGCTGCACGTACGCGCCGTCACGCCCCCCCCACGCACTCCGCGCACCTCACGGCTTGCAGGAGCCCGTTCGGCGTCTTCGTGATCCAGTTGTCGATCGGCTCCTTGTTCCGCATCGCGCGCCAGACGTCCTCGAAGCGGATCGGCATGTGCGTCAGCTCGGCGCCGGCGGCGTGCCTGGATGGCGTTGCCGAGCGCGGGGGCCACCGAGATCATCGGGTGCTCGCCGACGCCGCGGGCGCCGTAGGGGCCGTCGAGCTGCGGCGTCTCGACGGCGATGCTCTCGATCTCGTCGGGCAGGTCGCGTGCGGTCGGGATCTTGTTGTCGGTGAAGGACGGATTGAGGAGGTGGCCCTGCTCGTCGTAGATGTAGCCCTCGCAGATCGCGGTGCCGAGGCCCTGCATCATGCCGCCGATGCACTGGCCGCGCACGATCTCCGGGTTGATCGCCTTGCCGACGTCGAAGACCGAGGCGACCTTGAGCACGTGGTACTCGCCGGTCTCGGGGTCCACCTCGACGATCGACGCCGTGGGCGCCGTAGGTCCAGTCGAGGGCGGGGTTGCCCTGGCCGGTCTCCTTGTCGAGGTTCGAGAGGCCCTGCGCGATGTAGCGCCCGACGCCGATGAGCGGGCCGCCGATCGCGTTGCCGTTGGGATAGGCGTAGCCGACCGAGAGCTGCGGCGAAGGTCACCGACGTGGTCGGGGTGGTGCTTGACGAAGACCTTCGCGGCGTCGTGGTCGAGGTCGCACGGCCTGGCCCGCAGGACCTGGCGCGGCGACGTCGTAGGCCTTCTTGAGCAGGTCGTCGCAGGCGAGGATCGCCGCGTTGCCGCGTGAGGATCAGCCCCTTCGAGGCGACGGTCTGCCAGTCGTAGGGATCGCGGTCGGTGTCCTTCTCGATCGCTGACCTTGACCTTGCTCGATGGGGAAGCGCAGCCGCTCGGCGACGATCTGCGCGATCGCCGTGGTGGAGCCCTGGCCGATCTCGGTCAGGCCGAGGTTGACGATCACCGAGCCGTCGGAGTTCATCTTGACGATGACGGCCGTGGCGGTGAACGGCGGCATGGCCGGCGCCTTGTGCAGGGCGGCGATGCCCTTGCCGATCTTCCGGCCGGTGCGCTTCTCGCGCGCCTTCTCCTCCGGCGTCGAGCCTGCCGTAGCCGATGGCCTTGGCCGCCGCGTCGATGCACTTCGAGCACGTTGCCGGTAGTGCTCGGTGATCGTCTCGCCGGTCAGCGTGATCGAGCCGGGCATGAGCGCGTTCTTGCGGCGGAACTCGAGCGGGTCCATGCCGATGGCCTGCGGCGACGAGCTCCATGTGGCGCTCGAGGCCCCAGAAGAACTCGACGTGGCCGAAGCCGCGGTAGGCCGTGCCGTAGGGCTTGTTCGTGTAGATCGTGTAGGCGTCGACCCAGGCGTTGGGGATCTCGTAGGGGCCGGCCGCCGGAGTAGCCCGAGGCGCGCGTGACGTTGACCGCGTAGTCGGCGTAGGCGCCGGCGTCCCAGTACATCGTCATCTTCTGGGCGATGATCTTGCCGTCGGCGCGCGACGCCGGTCTTGATCCGGTAGGTCAGCGCGCTGCGGCAGGGCAGGAGGCTGAACTCCTCCTCGCGCGTGGCCTGGAACTTGACCGGCCGTGCCGCCGGCCTTGCGCGAGAGGCAGGCCACGAGCGGCTCGAGGTGGATGCCGGCCTTGCCGCCGAAGCCGCCGCCGACGTGGGGCACGATCGACCCGCACCTTGTTGAGCGGCAGCTTGAAGGTGTAGCAGAACAGGTTGCGCACGGTGAAGGGCGACTGGGCGCTGGTCCAGATGGTGATCTTGTCGCCCGCCTTCCACTCGACGATCGCGACGTGGGTCTCCATCGGCACGTGCTGCACCGAGGGGTTCGTGTACTCGCGCTCGACGATCCACTCGGACTCGGCGAAGCCCTTCTCGACGTCGCCCTTGCGCAGCTTGGTGAGGTTGGCGATGTTGGTGCCCGGGGCCGGCGTGAAGACCGCGGCGACGTAGTCGTAGCTGCCGAGATCGGGATGGACCAGCGGCGCGTCCGCCTTGAGGGCGTCCATGTGGTTGAGGACGGCGGGCAGGACCTCGTAGTCCACCTCGATGAGGTCGACGGCCGCGCCGGGCGATCGCGAGCGTGTCGGCGGCGACCGCGGCGACGGCCTCGCCGTAGTGGCGCACCTCGCCCTTGGCGAGGATGTCCTTGTCGACGATGTAGAGGCCGAGCCGGTAGTCGAGCTCGTCGCCGGTGAGGACGGCGCGGACGCCGGGCAGGCGCCTCGGCCTTGCGAGGTGTCGATGCTGCAGGATGCTGCGCGCGGGCGTGGGGGCTCTTCTTGACCTGGGCGTGGAGCATGCCGGGCAGCGACATGTCGCTGGCGTAGACGGCCTGCGCCGGTCAGCTTCTCCGCTGACCTCCGACGCGATCGCGGCTCGCTGCCGACGTACTTGCAGGGTCGTCGGGGTCGGCGTTCTCAAGCATGCTTCAGCTCCCCCTTCTCCGTCGAGCTGGCCGGACGCGTCGAGCACCGCCTCGATGATCTGCTGGTAGCCGGTGCAGCGGCAGAAGTTGCCCTCGATGCCTTCCTTGATCTCGTCGACGGTGGGCTTCGGATTGCGCGCGCAGCAGCTCGCGCACCGACATGATCATGCCGCCGGTGCAGAAGCCGCACTGCACGGCGTGGTGGCGGTCGAAGGCCTCCTGGATCGCCGAGAGCTTGCCCGTCCTTCGCCTCGCCCTCGATGGTCTCGACCGCTGCGCCCGTCGGCCTCGACGGCGAGCACCATGCAGGCGTTGACGGCGTGCCCGTCGAGGAGGACGGTGCAGGCGCCGCACTCGCCGGCGCCGCAGCCTTCCTTGGTGCCGGTCAGCCCGAGATCCTCGCGCAGGAAGCGCAGCAGGGTCCGGTGTCCCGCGACCTCGCGTTCGTAGGCCTGGCCGTTGACGGTGACCGTGATCTTCATCACTTCACCTCCTGCAGGAGCCGCCGGATGAAGACCTCGACCATGTGCTCGCGGTATTCCTTCGTGCAGCGCACGTCGCTGATGGGGCTGATCGCCGCCGCGGACGGCCGCGACGACCGTCGTCGGCGGGCGCGGACTCCGCGAGCCCGTCCACGAGCACGGGCGTCGGCGCCGCCGAGCTGATGCCGAGCCGCAGCGCGCCGTCCTGCTTGTGGACGGCCACGCCGACGATGCCGAGGTCGTGGCCGTTGATGCGCTTGAGCTTGCGGTAGGCGCCGCGCGCGCCGGCGGACGCGGCGGGCACCACGATGCGCTCGAGGATCTCGTCGGGCGCGAGCACGGTGCGTCTTGACGCCGGTGAAGAACTCGCGAAGCGGCACCTCGCGCTCGCCGCTTCTGCGAGGCGATCACCGCGTGCGCGCCCAGGCACAGCAGGGCCGGCGCCATGTCGGAGCAGGGCGACGCGTTGACGACGTTGCCGATCACCGTCGCGCGATTGCGGATCTGGTAGGAGGCGAGATCGTGGGCGCACGCGACGAGCAGCGGATAGTCGCTCGTGGATTCGCGGATCGCGCAGGATGTCGTTGATCGTCGTCGCGGGCCGGATGACGAGACCTTCCGCATCGCTCCACGACATCTCGCCATAGCCCGCCACCCGCTTGACGTCGAGCACCAGCGCCGGCGAGACGGAGCCGGCGCGGACGTTGACGAGCAGATCGGTGCCTCCGGCCAGCAGCCGGGCCTGCCTCGCCGTGGTCGGCGAGCAGCCCGAGGAGCTCGGCGCGCTGCCGGGGCGCCCGGTATTCAAAGCTGTGGAGCATATCGCTTCATCTCCTCGTCGGCCCGGAGCCGGAGTCCGAACAGGAATCCGGTCGCGGTGTCCATCCCCGAACTGTGACCCCGCGCGCACAGGCGGTCCAGCGCCGCGCGCGCACCCGCGTGCGCGAGGCCGGGGTGTCTGCCGGCGAAAGCGTCGGCGAGCGCAAATACCGCTCCCGGGAAACACCCCGCGATCGCGCACTCCAGGCAGGTCGCGCTGACCGCGGTCGTGGCCTCCAGCCGGGCCGTGAGAGTCTCGCCCCACTCGACCGCGAAATTCCGCTCCTGGCTGCCCTCTCCGCTGGCGCACCAGAGCGCAGCGAGGAACCCGCACAGGAAATCGTCTCCCGCGGGAGTCAGCCCCGCGCCAAGGCCCACCATGCGGGCCGCGGCGCAGCCCGCCCTGTCCACGTTCCCCGCGCGCACGCCGCCCGCCAGTTCACGCGCCTCCCTGGCCAGCCACTCACCCAGGCGCGTGGGCGGCGGGAATCCGCCGCAGAGCGCGGCCAGCCGCAGGTCCGTCTGCTTCTCCTCCTGCAGCGCGTCGAGAAGGCGGGCGCAGGCCGCCCAGGTTTCGCGCGACGCCGCGGCGGCCGGGTCGATGCGCGGCGGCGCCCGGCGCGTCGCCCTGACGGCGATCGAGAGGTCGACGACGAGGACATCATCGACGGCCGGGGTCTTCGAACACCAGCGTGCCACCCTCGCGATGGCCGTGCGTTCCGACGGACACGGGCCACGCATCGAAGCGTTCGCGCGTCGCGAGCCGGATGCCCTGCGGGTAGTCGTCGGCGTCGGCGCCCACGAGCGTGACGAGCCCGCGGCGTCCCGTCACCGCGAGATTCATCGCCGGGCCGAACAGGCTGTGAACGCGAAAGTCAAAGTCCCCGACCGGGACTTCGGAACCGACCGCGAGCGCGGTCCACCGCGTTGTAATGCGGGATGCGTGAAGCACGGATCAGGGCCTCCTTCACGGGGATCCCGTCTCAACTGAACACGAACACCTTCACCGCCGGGCCGGGGCGCTCGTCAGCCTCGATCACCCTCGCGTCCAGCTTCGCCCCGATCACCGGGTCTCCGTCGCATTCGAGACGCCCGGAAGCGCGCAGACCGTTCGGGAACTCCACCATGGCGAACATCAGGAACTTCACGTTGAAGCCCTCGGGCAGATTCCACACCCGTGTCCAGGTCAGCAGGGTGCACGGTCCCTCGAGATCGAAAGGCTCCCAATGACGCCCGGTGGAGGGATCGCGTGGGGCGTCGCACTGCCTGCACACCATGGGCGCGGGGTAATAGATCGCGCCGCACTTCAGGCACCGGTAGCCGCTGATGTGGGGCGTCTGCTCGCCGTAAATGCTGAAATCGATCATCAGTGGCTCCCTAGTCCTTCGCCAGGATCGTGGTGACGACATTGTTGCCAAACCCGCCGAAGTTGACCGCCAGACCGTATTTCGGATCCTTCACCTGGCGCCCTTCCTCGGCCTCGCCGCGCAGTTGCCGGACGAGCTCCACGACCTGCGACACGCCGGTGGCGCCCACGGGGTGCCCTTTGGCCTTGAGGCCGCCCGAGGTGTTGATCGGGATCCGGCCGCCGATCTCGGTCTCGCCGTTGCGCACGCCGAGGAACGACTTGCCGCGCTCGAAGAAGCCGACTTCCTCGCTGTTGAGCAGCTCGAAGATCACGAACGCATCGTGCAGTTCGGCCAGCGAGATGTCCTGCGGCGTCACGCCCGCCATGGCATACGCCTTTTCCGCCGACAACCGGACGGCGTCGAGTACGAGCGGATCCTTGCGGTTGTGTACGCAGTGCGTATCGGTCGCTGAAGCGATGCCCGCGATCCGGATGGGCTTGTTTTTGAAGAGATCCGCCTTGGGCGAGTCCATGTTGACCAGGATCACCGCCGCGGAACCGTCGCTGATCGGGCAGGTCGAATACATGCGCAGCGGCTCGGCGACGTAGTTGTTCACCACGTTTGCGTTCTCGCCGTCGGCGATCGCCTCGATCGTGACGGGGATCTGGACATGCGCATAGATGTTCTTCGCGCCGTTCGCATGGTCCTTCACCGCCACCAGCGCGAGATCGCGCTCCGTCATGCCGTACTTCTGCATGTACAAACGCGTGAACATCCCGGCGAAACCAGGCAGCGTAAGACCCATGTTGTACTCGGCCTCGGTGTGCGCCATGGTGGCCACGATGTTCGTGGCCTCCCAGCCCGATACGGTCCGCATGACCTCTCCCGCCGCCACCAGGACGACGTCGGCCATGCCCGACGCGATCGCCATGTACCCCAGACGTATCGCGCTCGCACCCGAGGCCGGACCGTTCTCGACGAGTTCGGCCGGACACGGCTCCATATCCATCCGGCTGACCAGCGCGGAAGCTACGGAGGTCTGGTGGTTGAACAGGCCCGCCGCCATGTTGCCGACGAGGACCTGGTCGACCTGCCTGCGCAGGTGCAGGCCCCCCGCGTCGCGGAAGGCGTCGTTCGCCGAATACGCGATCACGTCCACGAGATCGTATTCGCTCGAATTGCCGAACCGGCAGTGTCCGATGCCGACGATTCCGATACGAGGCGCCATCAGTCGCCCCGCTTCCAGCCGGGAAGCTGCACGTACTCATCCGGCATGATGAGTTTCGCGGCCGACTTCAGGAGATCGTCCGGCACGGGTCGCGTGCCCGTGCACTTCGCCGGCCTGACCGCTTCCCACAAGTTGCGCGTGAGCGTGAACGTGGGGACGCCGCCGAGCTCGTGCCGCAGTTCCGGGTACTGGGCCGAACGGTCCTCGAGCTCGTACTCGATCATCCAGCGCTTGAAGCCGATCGGACTCTCCGCGACGATGTGCACCTCGTTCTCGTTCAGATAGTCGAGGTGATGCTCCATCTTGGCGGCGAAAAGCTGGGCGCCGACGCGCAGGCCGCGCTTGATGGTGAGCGTGTGCAGGCTCATGCCGAGTCCGTCTTTGACGTGGCGGCTCGTGACGATGCCCGCGATGATGCCGTCGATGGCGCCGACGATGATGAACTCGTTCGCGACACGATAGCGAAACCAGCCAAGAATCTCGCTGTACATGCGTGCGGCGACGATGTCGTAGTAGTCCTTCGCGACCGCGAGCAACGGGTACACGGTGCCCAACAGGGCGCCGGTGTCCTCGCGGCGCGCTTCACGCACGACCATCTTCTCCCCTGAGGCGAGAGTGATCAGCTTCGCGGGGTACGGCGCCAGCTCCGCTGCCGGGGGCCGGAGCTTCATTTCCAGCTGGTCGATCGCCATCGTGCTTCTCCATTCCGATCAGTGACGCCGGCGCGCTGCGGCCGGCTGGTTTCCTGGCATTCGCGGGTTTGAGTTACTTCCGCTTCTTCTTCGCTGCGTCGTGGAGCCATGGATTCCGCGCCCCCGCGACGTCGCCGAACTTCGTGAGTCTGGCCTTCTTCTTTTTTACCATGAGCCTGGCGTAGCGCGCGTCTTCAACCATGGCGACGATGCGGGCGATGCTCGATTCGCCGTCGACGAAGCGCCACGGGAAGCAGCCGATCAGGGCCCGCTGGTTCAGCAGCAGGTCGATGTCGCCGCCGATGCACTCGGCGTGGATCAGGCCCTTGTGGAACATCTCGAGGTGCATCAACTGGTACTTGTCCGGAGTGAACACCTCTTCCAGGCCCCGCTTGTATTTGGCGCGGAAGTGCTCGTCGCACTCCCTGGCCTGGACCGGCATCCATTCGCGGATCTTGGTGTTCATCGGGTGGTCGGCGCTGCCGCAGTCCACCCCGATCCAGCGCAGCTTCTTCTTCTTGGCCCAGACGGCGAACTCCCGATCCGGACCCGGGTGCCTGACCATGTAGCGGACTTCGTCAGCGGTCGGCTGGTCCCAGCCGTAGTGATGAAAGCCGGTGTGGATCAGGAGGATGTCGCCCGGCCTGACCTCGACGCGCTCCTCGACCATCTTCGAAGTGTAGATGTCATAGTCGCCGCAGACATCCGAGAGATCGACGATCGCGCCTTCGTGGACCAGGAAGTCCATGTCGAGGCTTGCGATGTCCTTGCCCGGCGAGTAGAAGTGGATCTCCCCGTCGAGGTGGGTGCCGACATGGTTCGAGTGCGTCACCACCTGCCCGTTGGCGCCATGGGGGGCGAGGCGCTTGAAGTACTGGACCTGCAGCGGCGTGTAGGTCGGCCACGGCGGGGTGGCGATGCCGAGCGGAATGGTCAAATCGATCATCTTCATGGGTGCGTCTCCTGGGCCGTGTTTCCCGTTCCGGCGATTGCCGCCGCGAACGCCAGCAACGCGTCCTTGAAACAGTTTTCGGGGGGCCTGACGAGCCCCGCGCCCACCATGCCGATCCCCGGCTCCCGATGGGCGATTCCCGTATTGATAACCGGGAGGATCCCCGACTCGACGACCTTGCGGATGTCGATGCCCGTGGGCGTGCCCCGGAAATCGAGAATCGGAATCTGATAGGCGCTGTTTTCCGCGACCGTGATCTCGTACATGCTCAGCGTGAAGTCGATCGCATCCGCCGGCCTGCCGCCGATGAACTTCACGATCGCGGGCGCAGCGGCCATCGCGAATCCGCCAATGCCCGCGGTCTCGGTGATCACCGAATCGCCGATGTCCGGCGCGGCGTCCTGCGGACCGAAGCCCGGCAGGTAGAGCCCTTCGACCATCCCCGCGGGACCGGTGAACCAGCGCTCCCCCAGGCCCGAGACGCGGATGCCGAAGTCGGTGCCGTTGCGCGCCATGGTCGTGATGACGGAGCTGCCTTCGATGCCCCGCGCCGCGTCCACCGCGCACTTGGCGGAGGGCATGGTGAGGTTGAGGAAGAAGTGGTCGTTCGCGTGCATGAACGAAAGGACCTTCGCAAGGCGCTCCTTCGGTTCGTCCAACTGCACCAGGAAGGGCGCGAGCTCGCGGATCAGCAGCGATGTGCCGGCGCGATTGCGGTTATGACCTTCATCCCCCATCTGCAGCGCCTGCGCGATGAGGCTGCGCATGTCGATCGGCCCGTGGAGTTCCAGCGCCTTGCGCAGCACGGGCGCAAGATCGGTCTCCATCCAGCGCAACCGCTCGAGCACTTCGTCGGAAAACGCGCCGTACCGCAGCACCTTGCCGAGCCCCTCGTTGAACGTGCAGTAGGCGCGGTTGCCGTACGTGGCGTTCCCGAGGATCCACACCGGCATGCGCGACGTCATCACCCCCGCCATGGGGCCCACCGCGTCGTGGTGATGACAGGGCTCGAACCCGATGGCGCCCGAGGCGGCGAGCTCCTCGGCCTCCGCGCGCGTTTTCGCGAGGCCCTCGTAGAGCAGACCGCCGATGACCGCGCCCCTGCAGGGGGCCGCACATCCTCGCCCACGTCACCGGCGGACCGGAGTGAAGCACCATGTTCGGCTTCATCCCGGGCACGACCTCGCCCGCGACGCCGACACCCATGAGCATCGGCCGGCTGTTCAGGATGCGCTCCGCGGCGAGCGCGTTGGCGGCCTCGACGTCCACGCGCGGGTTGCGCGCGATGCGGTCGAGCGCCTCGATCAGGCGCGCGTCACCGCCCGCCGGCGGCTTCCAGCGCACCTGCACCACGGGCGTGCCGCAGGCCCGCAGGTTCTCCGCGAAGGCCTCCAGCCCGAGGTTGATGACCGCCAGTTCGGACGAGAACAGATCCGTGACAGCCTGGACGCCGGGCTTGCTCATCGCGCACCGTCCGCGTTCGCCAGAACCTTCTCCAGGATGCGCACCGCCAGCATCGACGCCTGGAAGTTGGACGGCATCACCACGACGCCGGCCGCCTCGAGCGTCGCCCTCTGCCGCGCGTAGCCCTGGGGGTCGCCGTGCGTGCCGGTGATCGAGGCGACCACCGCGAGGCGCCCCCCGCGCTGCGCGGCCGCCTGCTTCGCCGCGACCAGCGACGGCGCGAGCGCGCCCGCCGGATCGGCGTGCGAGCCGTAGCCGAGCACGACGTCCACCAGCATGACGGCGATCGAATCGTCGCCGGCCTCGGCGTCGATCCGCTCCGTGCGCGTGCCCGGGTCGATCATCGGGTGCGGGCGGCCGACGGTGAACACGTCGTCGCCCAGGTCCACCACCGTGTGACCGACCGAGGTGCGCGGGTCCGCGAGCACGAACGCCGGGTCCGTCTGGTTGTTCGAGTACACCGCGCCGGTGAGCGCGTGCAGCAGGATCCACGCCTCGTCGGCCAGCGTGCCGCCCGTGAAGTAGCCGCGGATCCAGCGCTGCGCCTTCGCCATGCCGGCGGTTTCGCGCGCGACGATCGCGTCGATCTCGGCGTCCGGCCGCGCGAACAGGCGCGGCGTGTAGCTCTGCCCCCCGGCGCATGGCGACCGCCATGCCCGCGGCCTCCTCGAGGTTCGTCGCGTGGCGCAGGCGCACGTTCGGCCGCGCCGCGCCGCTCGCGCGCGCGTGGCCGATGAAGTGCACCACCGCACTCTTGCCCGTCGCCTCGAGCGCGGCGACGACCTTCGCGGCCACCGCGGGCGCCGGCGGCTTCGAGATCACGACGATGACCCTGGTCGCCGCGTCGCGCGCAAGCGCCTCGATGCCCATGAGCATGGTGATGCCGCCGACCCTCTCGTTCCCGAGGTCGCGCCCGCCGGTGCCGATCGCCTGGCTGATACCCGAGCCCGCGCGGTCGACCAGCACGGACAGCTCCTGCAGGCCCGTGCCCGACGCGGCGACGACACCAATGGGTCCGCGACGCACGACGTTCGCGAAACAGAGCGGCCTGCCGTTCAGGATCGCCGAGCCGCAGTCGGGGCCCATCATGAGCAGACCCTTGGCGCGCGCGTGCGTCTTGAGCGCGATCTCGTCTTCGAGCGTGACGTTGTCGGAGAAGAGCATCACGTGCAGCCCGCGATCGAGCGCCCTGCGCGCCTCGCGCGCGGCGTAGGCGCCGGGGACGGAGATCATCACCACGTTGGCGCCGGGCAGCATCTCGAGCGCGCCGGCCAGCGTCGAGGGCTCGCGCACGGCCCGTCCCGCAGGCGCGGACGAGCCTTTCCGGCGAGTCAGCGCCGTCTCGGCGGCGGCCAGAGCCGCCTCCAGCAGCGCGGGATCCGCGCAATCCACCGCGATCACGAGATCGTTCGTCCCGACCCCCGCGAGGTCACCGGCGGCGCAGCCGAGGGACGTCAGCAGGGCGAGATTCAGCGGGGTGCCCATGGCCACCGCGGCGTCCGTGACCCCGGGCCGCCCCTTGAGTTCCCGGCTGAGCAGCATCAGCACCACGGAATCGAAGTACGCTTCCTTGTGGACGAAAACCTTCACCACCGGAAGCCTCCGTTACCATGCTCGCCAGGCCCTCCGGAACACGCGCTCAAACAGTGTCGGGCGACAGGGGAAGAGCCGTCCAGACGCATATTCTCCGTTTTCCCGTCGGGCCGATATGAAAAAATAGGGGCCGGGCGACGCCTGGCCTTGCGCCGCCCTCCCCGACCCCTGTTCCCCTGACGGCCTCCCGCCCGGCGCCTACTTCTTCCCGGCGCAGCTCGCCTTGCTCGGACACTTGCCGCAGGGATCGCCGCCGGCCGCCTTCGCGTCCGCCGCCTGGACCGTTTCGAACTGCGCCTTCGGCGCCACCTTCGCCACGATCTTCGTCAACGCCTCGGGGCTGGTCCTGCCCGGCTCGAAGGTGACGAGGAACTTGCCGGCCTCGGCGTCCGCCTTCGCGGCGACAACCCCCTTGTGCTTCGCGAGCGCCCTGGTCAGATCCCTGACCAGCGCGGCGTCGGTCAGGCCCGGCACCGCGAAGACCGCGGTTTCGGCGGCCGGCGCGGCGTCTTTGGCGGGTGCTTCGTCAGCCAGCACCGCGGTCGCGACCAGGAGCAGGAAAACACCGAGAACCGGGGCGAGGTTTTTGATACGCATCGAATCCGCCTCCTCTGATGATGATCCACTATCCATCAAAACGATCTGCAGTCCGTCAAAATGATCTGCCATCCGTCAACGGGAACGCTCATCGACCTTCGCGCCATCCACTTCGCGCACGACGTAGACGCCGAACCGGAACTCCTGCGTGGACTCGTCGTAGACCGGCCCCTCGATCGCCTCGATCAGCGCCGGCACACCGACGACCGCGGCGTCGTAGGCCACTTCCACCCGCCCGCGCGATGCGTACGCCGTGAAGGAGAGCACGCCCGGCACCTCTGCGAACTGCCGCGCGGCCCCCTCCGCCGTATCGACGCACCTGACGCCGCTGACCACGAACACAACGCGTCGCGACACGGTTCCCTGCGCCGCCGCGGCGAATTCCCGGGTGACGCTCGGTGCCGCGAACAGCCGCGCCCCCCCCGCGGCGGCCGCGGTGCACACCACGATCAGCGCCGGCACGATCCACAACGGCGCCCTCACCGCTTCACCCCCGTCCACCGCAGTTCGAGCGCCCCCTCGGACGGGCAGACGGCCGTGCACTCGAAGCACAGGGTGCATTCCCCCGACCGCACCTCGTCCACGCCCGCAACGTCCAGCGTCTGCGGGCAGGCCCGGTCGCAGGCGCCACAGCCGGTGCATTCGGAAGCGACCCGCGCCAGCCGCAGCCGACCCGCCACGGCGAACGGCCAGATCGCCGCCCCGAGCGGGCAGAGGTACCTGCACCACGCCATCGGCAGCACGAGAGCCGACAGCAGCAGTCCGCCCAGGATGGCGTAGCTCCAGACCTGCACGTCGTGCCCGTGGGCGCTGAAGAGGATGTAATAGGGATCGTAGCCGCGGAAGACCAACTCTCCGGTCGTCCAGGTGGCGGCCAGCACGACGGCCAGGACCGCCAGACGCAAAACGATCTTCAGCCACCTGTCCACGCGGGGCGGCACCCGCACAAGTCCCGTGAATCCGGGGCGGTGGAACAGCCGCTGCGCCAGCCGTCCCTCCCATTCGAAAAGCGCCCCGACCGGGCAGACCCAGCCGCAGAAGGCCTTGCGCGCCAGCAGGGTGAGGATCAGCAACGCCAGGAAAAGCGCCAGGTTCAGTTCACCCGCAGCGCAGGAGAAGCGCCTGTGCGTGACGAACGACCAGGCTGTTTCCAGGCCGCCAAAGGGGCACCAGGTCTCCACGGAGACCACGGAGCGGCCCATCGCGAACCGCACGCCTGCGAAGACGGCGGCAGCCATGACAGCGGATTGCAGGGCGAGGCGCAACCACTTCAAGACCAGATCTCCCCGGTATGCGGAGATTGGCCCTCTCCGCCAGGACAAGGCTATCAGGCGAAACCGGCTGTGTCAAAGAGGGAGGGCGGCAACGCCGCGAGCTCTCCGGTCCCACTTCTTCAATGCCGCGACGACCCCGCCCCGACGCACCAGGTCCGAAATTGTGAACGTTTCATTACTTTCCTATTGACTTCTGACCCCGTTCTGCCGCATGATCAAAAAGTTCCCCTCAAGGGGTTGAGGGAATTCGCGGTTGATCCGGTCGCACTTCGCCTTGACGATTCGCCAATAGCCATCTCTGGTGTCGCGGTATTCTCGCCTGCCCGCTGAAGTCGTAGTGTTCTTGCCTCGCGGATGCGGAGGTGATGATTCTTACGGTCAGGCCATGATTGCTTCGCGATTTACATCATTGCTTCACAAGGGAGTCGACAATGACTAGCACTTCCCACCGAGTGCGCTGGATCACTCTGGCCGTGGCCGCGTGCATGGGCATGGCGCTGTTGGCCGGTTGCGAACGCAGCGATCCTCTGTCGCCCGGCGCCGACGGCGCTTCGCTGACCAAGCCCGTGCCCACCACCACGGTCGGCAACAACCTGTCCACGCCGGTCTTCTTCACGGAAGGCATTGGCATCACCGGATCGAACGTGACCATCGCCACCGGCCTGCCGGGCGATGCCGGCGATATCTGGGCCGGGACCTTCACTTATCTCGACGTTACCTATTACCTGCAGCAGACCGTCAACGTCTGGCAGGCCGACTGGGTGAACGGCGCCGGCTCGCCGCCGGTCGAGGTCGTCAGCGACTGGGCCGACGCCCTGACCCACCAGGTCTGGGACGAGCACTCGCTCGTCCGCACCGAAGTGGTGCTGTTCAAGTCCGACTTCGCGGCGTATCAGGCCGCCCAGGCCACCCCGCTGACCGGGTATGCCATGAGCTACCTGTACGGCGACGGCCTCGCAGAGATCTGGGGCACGCCCGCCGATCCGGCCAACCCCGCCATGGGCACGGTCATCCCGGCCGACGCGGCGACCGCGTACTCGAGCTGCGCCCGCTTCCGGATCGAGAAGCTGGCCTGGCCGGCCGACATCACGAACGTGCCGACCGGCATCATCCCGGACACCTTTGCGCCGGGCTATGACGCCTACATCGCGTCGACCTTCTACAACAGCAGCGTCTACGAGCGCTACGGCGTGGACGGACCGACCGCAGCCTACTCGGCCGAGCTGAACGTGCCGGGCAAGGTCATCTACGGCTACAACTGGGATCTGGCGCACTTCAAGCCGCCGGTTGCGCCGAAGATCACCGCGGGCTTCGACTGGGTCACCGGCGTGACCAAGGTCGGCTGGTGGCGTCTGACCTTCAACCTGGATCCGAGCTGGGACATCACGACCCGCAACGCCGCCATCAAGGCGCTGGATCTCGGCGACCTCGACGACACCTGCGACTTCCATCCGGTGGTTGTCGTGCCGACGGACGATCCCACGGCCGCGTACACGTACCTGGACCTGTATGTGACCGACTGACAGGGACCTGTCGCGACGGACGCGTAACGTCGCGAATCGACAGACAGCGGCCCGGCCACTCGGCCGGGCCGCTTTTCCATATGAATCCGCCGCGGGTACTCCGGTCGGAACGGGTCGCCGGGCGCACCCCTGGGTTCAGTCTGCCGAAGCAAACTGCCGGCGTCCGACCGCGATACGCCACATCCGGCAACGGCAGGCTATCCTGCAGACTATTCTCTATCTGGAACGCCCCTTGCATTCCACGGCACCAGTTCCTCGCCAGGCAGGAGCCCGAAAGTCCAAGGAGGACGCTATGAGTTCCCGGGTTTTGAGATCACTATTGTCGCTCGCCGCGCTGGCTGTTCTGAGCCTGGCCGCCGGCTGCAGCGACGACGCCACCTCTCCGGCTACCCTGACGCAGGATGAAGCCGACGATCTGGCGACCCAGGTCGCCTCCACGCTGGCCCTCGACAACGGCGGCACCCTGGCCGTGTTGCCGACGCTGGATGTGGAAGCCACGGTCGCGAAGACCGCCCCCCCTCCGACCGAGGGAGAGACCACGATCGGCGGTTTCACCTACCACTATCAGACCCGCTTCATCAATGCCGCGGGCGACACCATGGCCAGCTACGATCCCCTGCTGACCGTGCGGCTGCAGACGCAGTTGCGCGCCGCGGGCGAGATCACGACGGTCCGCTACCAGGCCCAGGTGCAGCACCGTTCGCAGTTCGAACTGCAGGGCGTGAACGCGCTGGCCGACTCGCTGAAATTCAACGGCACCTGCAGCGACTCCTGCCAGAGCTCCTTCACGGCGCTCATGATCCAGTACCAGCGTCACTTCCGCCTGGAGAGCCAGGTCCAGGTGCAGAATCTGGCCTACCTGAAGCCGGTCGAAAGCGGCGAGCTGCCGTGCTCCGGCGTGATGACCTGGGAGATGACCGCCTCCCGCTACATGGACGCGGCGCGCACCCAGCTCGCGGCCCAGTTGCGGGCCACCGTGACCGTGCGCTTCACCGGCGGCGACACGGCCGAGCTCGAAGTGGAGGGGGGCTGGACCTATCAGCTCAATCTGCGCACCGGCGTGATCGTGCGCACCTGACCGGGACCCGAATCCCCGGAAAATCGCGCCGCCCGGAGCCCCGCTCCGGGCGGCGCTCGTTGCCGCCCCGGTCGCCGCGGCTCCGCGCGGAACGCGACGACCCCGCCCCGACGCACCAGGCCAGGAATTGCGAACATCTCGTTACATTCCTATTGATTTCTGGCCGCGTTCTGCCGCACAATCAAATAGCTCCCTCAGGGGGTTGAGGGAGTTCGCGGTTGATCCGGTCGCACCTCGCTTTGGCGACCTTCCAATAGTTCTCTACTGGTGTCGCGGCATCCTCGTCTGCCCGCTGAAGTCGTTGTATCTGTGCCTCGCGGAGGAGGAGGTGATGATTCGTACGGCCAGGCCATGATTCTGCGCGATCCTACAACATTGCTTCAAGGGGGGACCAGGATGACTAGCACTTCCCACCGAGTGCGCTGGGTGGCTCTGACCATGGCTGCGTTCATGGGCATGGCGCTGCTGGCCGGCTGCGAACAAAGCGATCCGCTGGCGCCCATCGACAACGGATCACCGCTGGCCAAGGCCGGCGGAAACACCGCCGGGGCTAACAATCTGTCCACGCCGGTCTTCTTCGCGGAAGGCATTGGCCTCACCGGACTGAACGTGACCGATCGCACCGGCATGCCGGGCGATACCGGCGATGTCTGGGGCGAGACCCTCACTTATCTCGACGTCACCTATTACCTGCAGCAGAGCGGCAGCATCTGGCAGGCCGACTGGGTGAACGGCGCCGTCACCCCGCCGGTTGAGGTCGTCAGCGACTGGGCCGACGCCCTGACCCACCAGATCTGGGACGAGCATTCGATCATCCGTACCGAAGTGGTGCTGTTCAAGTCCGACTTCGCGGCGTATCAGGCCGCCCTGGCCACCCCGCTGACCGGGTATGCCATGAACTACCTGTACGGCGACGGCCTCGAAGAGGTCTGGGGCACGCCCGCCGATCCGGCCAACCCCGCCATCGGCACGGTCATCCCGGCCGACGCGGCGACCGTGTATTCGAGCTGCGCCCGCTTCAGGATCGAGAAGCTGGCCTGGCCGGCCGACATCACGAACGTGCCGACCGGCATCATCCCGGATACCTTTGCGCCGGGCTATGACGCCTACATCGCGTCGACCTTCTACAACAGCAGCGTCTACGAACGCTACGGCGTGGACGGACCGACCGGGGCCTACTCGGCCGAGCTGAACGTGCCGGGCAAGGTCATCTACGGCTACAACTGGGATCTGGCGCACTTCAGGCCGCCAACAGCGCCGAAGAAGGACACCCCGGGCTTCTCCTGGGTTACCGGCGTGACCAAGGTCGGCTGGTGGCGTCTGACCTTCAACCTGGATCCGAGCTGGGACATCACGACCCGCAACGCCGCCATCAAGGCGCTGGACCTGGGCGACCTCGACGACACCTGCGACTTCCATCCGGTGGTCGTCATGCCGACGGACGATCCCACGTCCGCGTACACGTACCTGGATCTGTTCGTGACCGACTGACAGAGGGACCTGTCGCGGCGGGCGCGTGACGTCGCGAATCGACAGCAGGGCGGCCCGGCCATTCGGCCGGGCCGCCCGCTTTTCAATCCCCCTGCGACAGCGGCGCGGCACGCCCCGGCGCCCGCGGCTCACGAACCGGGCGCCACGGCATCCTCCCGCGCTTCCCACAGATGCTCCCGCGTCTCGGCCACGATGACGCCCGACAACAGCAGCAGCGAGACGAGGTTCGGCACCGCCATCAGGCCGTTGGCAATGTCGGCGAACGCCCAGACGGCCGGCAGCGACACCACCGAACCGACCATCACGGCCGCCACCCAGGCCAGCCGGTAGGGACGGATCGCGCGCGGTCCGCACAGGTACTCGGCGGCGCGCTCCCCGTAGTACGACCAGCCGAGGATCGTCGAGAAGACGAACGTCAGCAGCCCGACCGTCAGTACGACCGGGCCGATGGCCGCGGATCTCGCCGAAGGCGGCGCTGGTCAGGGCGGCCCCCTGCAGCCCCTGCCGCCAGTCCCCCATGTTGACGAGCACCAGGCCGGTCATGGCGCAGACGACCACGGTGTCCCAGAACGTGCCGGTCGACGACACGAGCGCCTGGCGCACCGGATTGCGCGTCTGCGCGGCCGCGGCGACGATCGGCGCGCTGCCGAGTCCCGACTCGTTCGAGAAGAGCCCGCGCGCGATCCCGTAGCGCATGGCCTCCTTCATGCCGGCGCCGAGGAAACCGCCCACCGCGGCCTGCCCGTTGAAGGCGCCGCGCACGATCAGCGCCAGCGTGTCGGGCAGCGTGTCGGCGCGCATGGCGAGCAGCACGACGCAGCCGAGCACGTAGAACACCGCCATGAACGGCACCAGCCGCTCGCAGACCGCGGCGATGCTCCTGATGCCGCCCAGAATCACCACCGCCGTGCAGGCGGTCATGATCGCGCCGGTGAGCCAGGGCGAGACCCGGAACGTCTCCCGGGCCAGCGACGAGATCGAGTTCGCCTGCACCATGCAGCCGATCCCGAACGCGGCGACCGCGGTGAACACGGCGAACAGCACGGCCAGCCAGCGCATACCGAGGCCCCGTTCCAGCGCGTACATCGGTCCGCCGGCCATCGTCCCCTGCGGCGTGCGGACGCGGTACTTCACCGCCAGCACGGCCTCGCCGTACTTCGTGGCGATGCCGAACACCCCGGTCAGCCACATCCAGAGCACCGCGCCCGGTCCGCCCGCGCCGATGGCGGTCGCCACGCCGACGATGTTCCCGGTGCCGATGGTCGCGGCAAGCGCCGTGGTGAGCGCGCCGAACTGCGAAATGTCTCCCTCCCCCTCGCGCGTCCGCGAGAACGAGAGCCGGATCGCCCGGAAGATGTAGCGCTGCATGAAACGCAGACGGACCGTCAGATAGAGGTGCGTGCCGAACAGGAGCACCAGCAACGGCGGCCCCCAGACGACATTGCTCACGGCCTGCAGGAATCTCTCGAGCGCGGCCATACGCCCTCCTCGCGCGGGGAGTCAGTCCCGCAACTGATTGCCGGTCAGCACGAACCGCCCGGGGCGTGGCGCGCGGCCCCGAGAACACTGGATGAAATGCTTCTATCGATCATCGTGACAAGAAGATAGAATGGTTTTCCGCATCTTGTCAGTTGAATTCACAATTTGTCGCAGGCCCCTGCGACCCCCTGGTCCTGTGAGCCCGTCTCATGGGCAGCGATTCGATCCGGCTCTCGAGCGCGCGCGCCTGCCCCCTCGTATTCCCTGGCGACGAGCAGGCGGCCGGAGCCCTAGGATGGGCCTCTTTCCCCTGCCGCAAGAGGTGGACCGATGATCGAAATCCAGAACGCGCGCAAGAGCTTCGGGGACAAGGTGGCGGTCGAGGGGCTCGACCTCACCGTGCGGGACGGGGAGATCTTCGGGTTCCTCGGTCCGAACGGAGCCGGGAAGACGACCACCATCCGGATGATCGCGGGGCTGCTGCGGCCCGACGCGGGGGCGGTGCTGGTCGACCGGGTGGACGTGCGGCGGGAGCCGATCCGCGCGAAGCGGCAGCTGGCGTACGTGCCCGACAGCCCTGACGTCTACGAGAAACTGACGGGCGCCCAGTTCGTGAACTTCGTGGCCGACGCCTACCGCGTGCCGCGCGAGGAGCGAACGCGGCGGACGACCGAGCTGGCGGCGGCGTTCGAGCTGACCGAAGCGCTGGGCGACCTGATCGAGTCGTACTCGCACGGCATGCGGCAGAAGATCGTGCTGCTGGCGGCGCTGGTGCACGCGCCGCGCACCTGGATCCTCGACGAACCGCTGGTGGGGCTCGACCCGCGCTCGGCGTTCACGCTCAAGAGCATGATGCGGGCGCACGCCGACGCCGGGAACACCGTCTTCTTCTCCACGCACATCCTCGAGGTGGCCGAAAAGCTGTGCGACCGGGTGGGCATCATCGTGAACGGGCGACTGATCGCGTGCGGAACGCTGGACGAGCTGCGCTCGCGCCCCGGCGAGTCGCTGGAAAGCCTCTTCCTCGAGCGGACCGAGCGGTGAGGAGATCCCCATGCTCGCGCTGATGCGCACCATGCTGATCGCCAACTTCGATCTCAACGCGCTGCGGTCGCCGCGCCGTCGCTGGCGGATGCTGGCCACGGTCGGCGTAATCGCGCTCGGCGTGGCGCCGCTGGCGGTCGCCTACGCGGTCGGGATCGGCGGCGCCTACGCCGCGATGGAGCAGCAGGGACTGCCGTTGCAGGATCTGCTGCTGGCGGGGATCTACGCGCTCGCCCAGATCACGGTCCTGTTCACTTCGGTGACCGTGGCCCATGCCACGCTGCTGCGCGCGCGCGATTTGTCGATTCTGCTGCCACTGCCGTACCGCCCGGCGCAGATCGTGGCGGCCAAGCTGGCGGTGGTCTGGCTGATCGAGCTCGCCATCGGGGGGGCGTTCTTCCTGCCGCCGCTCGTCCAGCACCTCGCGCACACCGGGGCCGGACCGCTGCGCTGGCTGGCGGCCGCGCCACTGACGCTGGCCATGCCGGTGATCCCGCTCTGCGCCGCCACGCTGCTGGTGCTGCTGGTCGGAAACATCCCGGGGCTGGGGCGCAACCGCTGGTTCTGGCACCTGATGCTGACCTCCGCCACGCTGGCCGCCTGGCTGGTCCTGCGACGGGTCATCGACCCGGACCTGCCGGTGACCGACGCCATGGATCTCGTGCAGGTGAAGCTGCGCCAGTTCGAGACGATCGGGCGGCAACTGCCCGGTTCCCTGTTCGCGATCCGCGCGCTGACCGCGCCGGGGCCGACGGCGGCCGTGAACTTCCTGCTCGCGCTGGCCGCCCCGGCGGTCGCGGTCGGCGTCGTGCTGCTGGCGGCGGACCGTCTCTACCTGCGCCCCGTGCTCGAGGGGGCGGGCGCCGGCGCGCGCGGCAGGGGGCGCGCCGAGGCATCGCGGCCGCGCGCGTTCCTGCTCTCCTGCGCGCGCAAGGAGATCGCCTGCGTCCTGCGCGACCCCGCGGTGGCAATGAACGCGCTGGGCGGCTACGTGGCGGTGCCGATCGGGGTGGCGATGTCGCTGCTGACCCGGCACGGCGGCGCCGACGGCGGCGGCGGCCTGCGGGAACTGGCGGGGGCGTTCGCTGCCCCGGAGGGGTCGGCGCTGCGCCCGGTCGCGGCGGCCGGTCTCGGGCTCGCCGTGGCCGCCCTCGGCACGCTGTCATCGTTGTTCTCGGCGAGCTGGTCGAAGGACGGTCGCCGGCTCTGGATCGAGCGGTCGCTGCCGGTGGAACCGTTCGTGCTGTTCCTGGGCAAATGGCTGGGAGCCCTGACGATCGCCTCGGTGGCGCATCTGGCCGCGATGACGGCGGCCGGCCTGTTGCTGCGCCTGCCGCCCGGACTGTGGTTCTACGCCTGGTTCACGGGCGAGCTGGCCCTGGCGGCGGCCGGCGCGTTCGGTCTGGCCATCGACGCCTCGCGCCCCAAGCTGGCCTGGAAAGAGACCATCGAGGCGGTAAAGCAGAATCTGAACGTGTTCCTGGGCCTGCTGGCGGGAATCGCGCTGCTGGCGATGAACGCCGTGGTGCTGGTGGGCTGCGTTTCGCTGGATCTGCCGCCGGACATGGTCTGGGCGGTGCCGGTCGTGGTCAATCTTGGCGCGCTCGCCGTGGCGATGCTGACCGGCCGCGCGGCGGCGGAACGGCTGGCCGAGCTGGACATCTGAGGTAAAACAGCGAATCGAGGCTGCCGCCCCTCGACCGCGGCCCCTGCCTGGCGGCTCCGACCTCGTCTTAACGATGTGGTTGGTGTTCCTTCCGAACAGAGACTGCTACGCGTGCAACCAGTTTGCGGGAGCGAAGACCGTTGGGCCGGGCCTGCGCAGGCTGCGCACTAATTGCACGCGTAGCAGTCTCTGTTCGGAAGGACTCTTGGACCCTCGTCGATGCTGTGGGAGCAGCAGATTATCCGGTTACCAGGCGGGCCCGTTCATTGATGTTTTGTCACGGATTACTCCTGTTTTGAAATAATGTCCGAACGGGGGCCTCGCATATGTGATGAAATGGCAAATAAAATGACGGGCGCCGGGCCTTTTCTCCAATTCCATGCAGGGGACTGTTGACAGAGGTGCGGCAATTTGGTAACCTCATGTTCCTCGCTGATTCCTGTGGGTAAAGTCCGACAGGATGACCCTGCAATACCATCCTCGCCGACCTGCTGCCGAGCCTTTCGTCAGTGCCGAGTTGCGGTCTTGACCATGATGGTCGTGGCTTGGCCCTGAGGTTAGTGAGGGTCTGGAGATGGGTGCGTTTGCAACCGAGCGGTTCGACGTGGCTTTGGGACCGGCGAAGCCGTGGTCGATGGTTCGGGTCGATTTTCCCCAGCCCAAGCCCTTTCTGCCACTGCCGCTGCTCAGAATTGCATTAATCCCCACTAATATACAGAGGAGGCCAACCTCACCTTTGTGACTCATGTAGTTGGTGGCTCATGGGCAAAAGTTCGTGCAACGCGCGCTGTCCCTGGGTTCCACTCTCTCAGTCGTCCGAGCACTTGACATTCGGTACTGTCGCCAAGTTCCATTCGCCCACGTTTGAACGCCCGGCTGAGTTAGTGAGTGGCAGCCGGTGACGTGTGCGCAACCTTGATTGCGTTGATTGGATCAACGTTAGGGGGAAAACATGAAGAGACTCACATTTACCGTATGTCTGTCTCTGGCGCTCTTCGCCAGCCTCGCGATCGCCGACGATTCTTCCAGGGATGACAGCGGACAAGCCCGGCTTTACCCATTTGACGCCAGGGGCGCCAACACCAGCCTGCTTTCTGGTGGACCTGTGAGCGGCGGCAAGGCCGCGGCCGATACGGTTTATATTATGGGCGGCCCGGCCCGGCTGGACGGCAAGTTCCAGACTTCAGCCACGGTATTGGTGCCGGACGATCAGGGGTGGATTGGCCGGGACACCACGAACATGACGGCCTTCTGGCACATCTCCGACTTCAATTGCGCGAACCTGGATCCCATCACCGGCAACCTCGCCATGTGGTGTGGCGAGACCTTCGCCTCGGGATGCGCTGAAGAGGATCCGCTCGAAGGCTACGCTAACGGCTACAACCTTTGGCTTGATTGGTACAGCGATCCTGTCGCGAACAACACACTGGCCACGGATGTCACCGTGAGGGCGATTTTCAACTCCAACTCCGAGTCTCGCTACGACTATCTGATTCTCCAGGTCGAATTGCTCGGCGTTATGGAACAGGCGGGCAAGACGAGCGCCTGGGACGGCGTGAATGTCGCCAAGGATGTGGAGGTGGCCTTCTCCGTCGATCCGGCCAGCTACGTCGGGGACAACTTCGACCAGGTGCATCTGCGCTGGCTCGGTTATTCCGACGGCGCCTGGTCCGACGAAGACTGCTATTGGCCCAGCGATGGCCTCGCGCAGCTCGACAACATCGAGGTTCTCTTCGGCAGACTTCACCAGGAAGTGCGGCAGACCCTGGATACTTTCCAGCCCGGCGATCCGGTGCACTGGGTCAATGTCAGGCCGCCGTACGTCGGTGATTTCCACAAGGTGTGGCCGTTGCTGGGGGACGCCGACGTGTGCGCCAGCAACAGCACACCGCAGATGGCGTTCATCGACGATGGCATTGTGGTCCCCGGGACGGGTGGCACCCAGTGCACGACCTGGAACTACGGTCCCGGCGGCTGGGGCACGACGACAACCGGTGGTCTCGCCGGCGATCTCTACGGGATCAACAACTGCGTCTGGTCCCCTGTAATGGATTGGCCCGGGGGCGCAGACGGGGGCCTCGACGGCTGCTATTTCCTGTGGGACACTTACGCTCACCTTCCGATCGACAACGGGCTCTTCTACTTCTGGGGCATCCGCACCTCCAGGGACGGCGGCCTCACCTGGCCCAGCGGCTGGAAGGATTTCAATACCGTCTGGTACGGCGGCGGTCTGGCCGAGTACTACGTGCACGGCGAGTCAGTGACCTCTTTGCTGAACGCCGGCCGCGACAAGGTGCAGGTCCTGCTGGGGGTGACTGAGCCGTGGCTCGAGGATTATCTCAGCAACGACAACACGCCATCACCGTACTTCGACAACGTGACGCTGATCGCCTTCCCCTTCGGCGGGCCCGCGATTGATTATAATGGCGATTGGAACATGTTCAACGACGGCTGGCCGGAAAATTCCGAAATCAACTACACGGATCTGGCCCAAAACTGGGTGCGCGTGGACATCGCGGGGAACACCGACGACGTGCTCAACGATCCGGGGGACTCTGTCGTCGTGACAGTCAAGGCGGTCCGCAACGGTGCCGTGCTCACCGGTCGGCCCACCATGCACGTCAAGATGAAGATCAATCCCCTGTTCGATGCCTCCTGCCGCACGGCCATTCCGGCCGGCTTTACCCAGGACGGTAATTATCTCTACGGTACCGTGCTGGGCGACACGGTCTGGAATACGTCCATTCCGCCGGTCCGCCTGCCGAACCTCTTTCAGTTCGACCTGCCCGACACCGGGTTCTTCTTCCCCGGCGACAGTTTCCATTACTATTTCAGAGCCGAAGACACCGTGGGCGGCGTTGTCGGTGTAACGATAATGCCCAGGGATACCACCGGCTTCTCCTATTTCCCGGGCGACCTGCACTACGACTCGGCCCGTTATCATGAACTCTGGAAGATTGACGCTCTGCCGACGATGATCACGGCGGTGAAGGACGTTGGTCAGCCTCACGTGCTGTTCTGGGACGATTCCCAGGACCGCAGCAACCAGAATGAGTGGTTCGCCGCCCTGGACAATCTCGGCTTCCGTCAGGGCATCGACTATGACATTTACAGCAATGCCGGCCCGTCCTCCGGCCTGGGCAACGGCCTGGGCGGCCGGACGAACGCGCTGAAAATGTCCGGTTACAACACGATGCTTTACACTTCATCAAGTCTGGACGCGTATACGATATCCAGCGGCACAAAAGGCGATGCCGGCAACGATATCTTCGTGGTGGATTCCTGGCTGACGCAGGGCGGCAAGAACTGGTTTGCCACCGGTGATAACCTCATCCAGGACATCTCACGCTCCGGCGTCAACGCGGTCTTGTTCCGAGACAAGTGGTTCGGGATCGCCTACAACGGCTTCAACCTCGGGCCGCTCATTGGTGGCCAACTGACGCCGAACGTTAGCCCGATCACCGTTCCGGGCGCGCCGGTGTTGACCAAGCCCTACATGGTGCAAGGTGGCTGTGTGGTCGGCATCAGCGACTTTGACGCCGTCACCGCGATTGCTCCGGCACAGCGGATTGCCCAGTTCACCAGCCCGACCGGCGCCATCGGGGTCTACCCGTACGCTGCGGCGATCTACAACAACGTCACGGAGAACACCGCTCGCGTCGTTTTCATGCCCTACGACCTGAGCGCTATCTGGAACGGCACCCCGACCGGCGGGATCCCGGTCCGTACCCAGATCCTGATGGACGTGATGTCCTTCTTCGGCAATCTGCCTGGCGGGTCTGCGGTCGGCGTGACGCCGGAGGCCGTGTTCACGGCCAGAAACTTCCCGAACCCGTTCAACCCGAGCACGAAGATCGAGTTCACCCTGCCGGTCAAGAGCCAGGTTGAACTGAAGATCTACAACGTGCGCGGCGAACTGGTGAAGACGCTGCTGAACGAGAACATGGCTGCGACGACGCACTCCGTGATCTGGGACGGCCGCAACTCCACCGGTCAGTCGGTCTCCTCGGGCGTGTACTTCTACAGCCTGAAGGCCGGCAGCTACGAGAAGATGGAGAAGATGACGCTGGTGAAGTAACCCGGTTGCTTCACGGCCGAGTCTGAAGGGAGCGGCCCCCCCGCGCGCGGGGGGGCCGCTTCTGTTGGGCCCGATCGATTTCCTCCGAAACAATATGGTCCCGAAATGGCAAATAAGGTGAACTGATGCCAAGCCTTTTCGCCATTTTCATGCAGAGGGCGATTGACAGAGGGGGAGACAATCTGGTAATCTCAGGCTCCTCGCCGATTTCTGTGGGTAAAGTCCGACGGGACGACTCTGCAATACCATCCTCGCCGACCTTCTGCCGAGCCTTTCGTCAGTGCTGCGCCGCGGTTTTGACCATGACGGTCGCGGCCCGGCACTGAGGTTGGGGAGGGCCTGGAGATGGATGCGTTCCCTGCCGAGCGGTTCGACGTGGCCCTGGGGCCGGTGAGCCGTGGTCAATGGTTCGGGCCGATTCTCCCCAGCCCAAGACCTCCCTGCTGTTGCTGCTTCGAATTGCATCATCGCACACCAAACGAAGAGGAGGTCAATCTCGCCTGGTGACTCATGTAGTGACTCATGGGCAAAAGTTCGTGCAACGCGCGCTGTCCCTGGGTTCCACTCTCTCAGTCGTCCGATCACTTGACATTCGGTACTGTCGCCAAGTTTTATTCGCGCACGTTTCAAATTGAAGGAGGCAGGCTTCATTTCTCGCCCGGCCTTGCGCCGCGAAGTTGTGCGGGAATGAACTTTGGTCTCCCTTGAATTGCGTCCGGCTGAGTGAGTGAGTGGCAGCCGGTGACGTGAGCGCAACCTTGACTGCATTGATTCGATCAACGTGAGGGGGAAAACATGAAGAGACTCACAATTACCGTATGTCTGTCTCTGGCGCTCTTCGCCAGCCTCGCGATCGCTGACGATTCTTCCAGGGATGACAGCCAACAGGCCCGGCGTCATGTGTTTGACGTCAACGGCGCCAACACCAGCCTGCTTTCTGGCGGGCCCGTGAGCAGCGGCAAAGCCGCGGCCGATACGGTATATATTATGGGCGGCCCGGCCCGGCTGGACGGCAAGTTCCAGACTTCAGCCACGGTATTGGTGCCCGACGATCAGGGATGGACCGGCAAGGACCTACACGGACATGACGGCCACCTGGCACATCTCCGACTACAATTGCGCGAACCTGGATCCCGTCACCGATAACCTCGCCATGTGGGCCGGTGAGGTTTTCTCCGGATCCTGCAGTGCGGAGGATCCGGTCGAAGGCTACGATAACAACTACAACCTTTGGCTCGATTGGTACGGCCAGGTCGCGGACAACACACTGGCCACGAATGTCACCGTGAGGGCGATTTTCAACTCCAACTCCGAGTCTCGCTACGACTATCTGATTCTCCAGGTCGAGCTGCTCGGCGTCATGGAACAGGCGGGCAAGACGAGCGCCTGGGACGGCGTGAATGTCGCCAAGGAAGTTGAAGTGGCCTTCCCCGTCGATCCGGACAGCTACGTCGGGGAAAACCTCGACCAGGTGCACCTGCGCTGGCTCGCTTATGCCGACGGCGGCTATTCCGACGGCGACTGCTTTTGGCCCAGCAATGGCCTCGCGCAGCTCGACAACATCGAGGTCCTCTTCGGCAAACTCCACCAGGAAGTGCGGCAGACCCTGGATACGTTCCAGCCCGGCGATCCGGTGCACTGGGTCAACGTCAAGCCGCCGTATGTCGGCGAATTCCACAAGGTGTGGCCTTTGCTGGGGGACGCCGACGCGTGCGCCACCAACAGCACGCCGCAGATGGCGTTCATCGACGATGGCATTGTGGTCCCCGGGACGGGCGGCACCATATGCACGACCTGGAACTACGGTCCCGGCGGCTGGGGCGTGACGACAACCGGCGGTCTCGCCGGCGATCTCTACGCGATCAACAACAACGTCTGGTCCCCCGTAATGGCCTGGCCCGGTGGCGCGACCGGGGGCTACGACGGCGCCAATTACTTATGGGACGTGTACACACACCTGCCGATCTCCAACGGGCTCTTCTACTTTTGGAACATCCGCACCTCCCTGGACGGCGGCCTCACCTGGCCCGGCGGCTGGAAGGATCTCAATACCGTGTACTACGGCGGCGGTCTGGCCCAGTACGGTCGTGCGACCTGGGCAGCTCCCGTGACTTCCCTGCTGAACGCCGGGCGCAACGCGGTCCAGGTTGCGCTGGGCGTGACTGAGGCCTGGCCCGAGGATTATCTCGGCAACGATAACACGCCGGCACCGTACTTCGACAACGTGACGCTGTGCGCCTTCCCCTTCTATGGGCCCACGATAACGGTGTTGGGTGCCTGGGACCTGTTCAACGACGGCTGGCCGGAAAATCCTGAAATCAACTACACGGATCTGACCCAAAACTCGGTGCGCGTGGACATCGCGCAGAACATCGACACTCTCGAGACTGACATAGGCGACTCTGTCGTCGTGACCGTCAAGGCGGTCCGCAACGGCGCCGTGCTTGCCGGTCGGCCCACAATGCACGTCCTGATGAAGATCAATCCTCTGTTCGACGCCACCTGCCGCACGGCCATTCCGGCCGGCTTTACCCAGGTCGGCAACTTTATCTCCGGTACCGTGGTCGGCGACACCGTCTGGAACACCTCCGTTCCGCCGGTCCGCCTGCCGAACCTCTATCAGTTCGACCTGCCCGACACCGGGTTCTTCTTCCCCGGCGACAGTTTCCACTACTACTTCAGAGCCGAGGACACCGTGGGCGGCGTTATTGGTCTCACGCATATGCCCAGGGATACCACCGGCTTCTCCTATTTCCCGGGCAACTCGCACTACGACTCGTACCGCTATTATGAACTCTACAAGATTGACGCTCTGCCGACGATGATCACGGCGGTGAAGGACGTTGGCCAGCCTCACCTGCTGTTCTGGGACGATTCCCAGGACCGCGCCAACCAGGATGAATGGTTATCGTCCCTGGACAATCTCGGCTTCCGTCAGGGCATCGACTATGACATTTACTGCAATGCCGGCCCGTCTTCCGGCCTGGGCAACGGCCTGGGCGGCCGGACGAACGCGCTGCAAATGTCCGGTTACAACACGCTGCTTTACACTCCGCGGAAATCTGGGCTCCTTTACGCTCGGCAACGGTGATTACAAGAAAGGGGATCCCGGCAACGATATCTACGTGGTGGATTCCTGGCTGACGCAGGGCGGCAAGAACTTTTTTGCCACCGGCGACAACCTCATCCAGGACCTGTCGGCCTCCGGCGTCAACGCGGTCTTGTTCCGAGACAAGTGGTTCGGGGTCGCGTACAACGCTTTCAACCTCGGGCCGCTCATTGGTGGCCAGCTGACGCCTCGCGTGAGCCCGATGACCGTGGAGGGTGCGCCGGTGCTGACCAAGCCCTACATGGTGCAGGGTGGCTGTGAGGGCGGCATCAACGACTTTGACGCCATCACCGTGGTTGCTCCGGCGGTCCGGATTGCCCAGTTCACCAGCCCGACCGGCGCCCTCGGGGTCTACCCGTACGCTGCGGGGGTTTACAACAACGTCACAGTGAACACGGCTCGCGTCGTTTTCCTGCCCTACGACCTGAGCTACATCTGGGACGGCGCCCCGACCGGCGGGATCCCGGTCCGTACCCAGATCCTGATGGACGTTCTGTCCTTCTTCGGCAATCTGCCTGGCGGAGCCGCAGTCGGCGTGACGCCGGAGGCAGTGTTCACGGCCAGGAACTTCCCGAACCCGTTCAACCCGAGCACGAAGATCGAGTTCACCCTGCCGGCCAGGAGCCAGGTTGAACTGAAGATCTACAACGTGCGCGGCGAACTGGTGAAGACGCTGCTGAACGAGAACATGGCTGCGGCGACGCACTCCGTGATCTGGGACGGCCGCAACTCCACCGGTCAGTCGGTCTCCTCGGGCGTGTACTTCTACAGCCTGAAGGCCGGCAGCTACGAGAAGATGGAGAAGATGACGCTGGTGAAGTAACCCGGTTGCTTCACGGCCGAGTCTGAAGGGAGCGGCCCCCCCGCGCGGGGGGGCCGCTTCTGTTGGGGTGCGCCCGTTCTGGACGCCAACAACGCAGCGGTGATCAGTGCAATCCAGAACAGGTATCTCGCTCAGATCGGCAGCCAGGGTGACCGCAACAGCCGCCGTGGACTTGCCCCGGCGCAAGGACCTGGATTATTCGCTCTTCCCTCCCGGTGTCCGCTGATAGTACCCGGTCGCCTCCGGCAGCAGCTTGTTCAGGTTGGCTATCCGCGTCGCGTCCGACGGATGCGTGCTCATGAATTCGGGCGGCTTCTGGCCGCCGGATGCCGCTGCCATGCGGGTCCAGAACGTGACCGCCTCCTGCGGGTCATAGCCGGCCATGGCCATGAAGACGAGGCCGAGCCGATCCGCCTCGCTCTCCTGTTGACGGCTGAACGGCATCAGCACGCCGTACTGCGCTCCGGCGCCGTAGACGCCCATCCAGAGCTGACGGGTCTGGTCGGGGCGGCTCTGCAGCGCCGTGTCGAGCGCCAGGCCCCCGAACTGCGCCAGAAGCTGCTGGCTCAGGCGCTCGCCCCCGTGGTCGGCGATGGCGTGCGCGATCTCATGCCCCACGACCACCGCGAGGCCCGCCTCGCCCTTCGCCACCGGCAGCAACCCCGAATAGACGACCACCTTACCGCCCGGCATGCACCACGCGTTCACCTCCGGGCTCTCCACGAGGTTGAACTCCCAGCGGTAGTCAGCCAGGCGACCCGCCTCGCCCCGCTCAGTGAAGTACCGCTCCACGGCCCCCTGGACGCGCCGCCCCACATCGCGCACGAGGGCGGTCTGGCGGGTGTCGGGGCTGAGCTTGTTGCTCTTGATAAACTCGCCGTACTGCTGGTAGCTCGTGGCCATCATCTGCGACTCGGGCACCAGGCTGAGCTGGCGGCGGCCGGTGATCGGCACCGTGGCGCAGGATGAAGCGAACAGGCACACCGACAGCAGTGAGAACAATACGCGGAAACGCATGGGATCCTCCCCGGACTGGACGACTCACCCGGATACCATTCAGCAATATGATGCCGACCGGCCGGATCCGCCGCTTCCTCGGCGCCGTCTGCCGGACATGGCGCGGCGGGATCGCACGTTGTGCCATCCCGCCGGACCCTGACCGCAGGAACGCGCCCGGACGCCGCCTAGCCCAGGGAGAAAGCCGCGATGGCCCGGTCGGCCAGTGCCTTCAGGGGTGTCCAGTAGACGCCAAGCAACAGGGTCGGCGCCGCGAGCAGTCCGAGCACCGCCAGGTGCAGCGGCGCGAGATGGATCGGCTCCCCCGACCCGGGCGTGAAGTACATCGCCCGGACGATCTTCAGGTAGTAGAAAAGGCTGACCACGCTGTTGAGGGCCCCGATCACCGCGAGCCAGAAGTAGTGGCGGTTCACCACTTCGGCGAAGAGGTAGAACTTCCCGATGAAGCCGGCGGTGGGCGGCAGGCCGGTCAGCGAGAAGAGGAAGATCGTCATCATGATCGCGGCCGCGGGGGCGCGCGAGCCGAGGCCGGCGTAGTCGTCGATCTCCTCGCTGCGCAGGCGGTTGTTGAGCGCGATCACGAAAAGGAAGGCGCCGAGATTCATGATCGCGTAGACCAGCAGGTAGAACAGGATCGCCTGCAGGCCGCCCCGCGTGAGCATCAAAAAGCCCATCAGCAGATAGCCCACGTGGGCGATGCTGGAGTAGGCGAGCAGACGCTTGACGTTGGTCTGGCGCAGCGCCACCAGGTTGCCGTAGGTCATCGTCGCCACCGAGAGCACCGCGATGAGCAGCGGCCAGTCGGCCGGACCGACCAGCGCGCCGGGCGCCGCGCCAGCGTCCGGGGCGAGCAGCGTCGAGTAGAAGAAGCGGATCATCAGCGCGAAGCCGGCCGCCTTCGGGCCCACGGAGAAGAGGGCCGCCACCGGCGTGGGCGCCCCTTCGTAGACGTCGGGGCACCAGAAGTGGAACGGCACCGCGGCGATCTTGTAGCCCATGCCCGACCATGACCAGCACCAGGACCACGAGCAGCGCGAAGTTGTCCGCGCGCCCGGCCACCAGCGCCGCGCGAATGCCCTCGAACGTGACCGCGCCGGTCAGACCGTAGAGCAGAGACAGTCCGTAGAGCATGATGCCCGACGAGACCGCGCCGAAGATGACGTACTTCAGCGACGCCTCGGTCGAGCGGAGGCTGGTGCGCATGTAGCCGGCCATCACGTAGCTGGTGAGGCTGGTCAGCTCAAGGGACAGGTAGAGCATGACCAGATCGCGCGCCTCGGCCATCACGCACATGCCGAAGGTCATCAGCGTGACCAGGGCGTAGAACTCGCCCTTGTTCTCGCGGCGCCGGCCCATGATCTCCTCGCTGGCCCAGGAGAACAGGATCGTCACGACGGCCACGCCGGCGAACAGGATGCGGAAGAACCCGGCCAGCCCGTCCACGACGATTGATGAGCCGAGAATGGGATGGGCGCGATCCGGCAGGCCGGCCACGCCGAGCGCGAGCGCCAGCAGGCAGCCGCCCAGAGACACGGCGAACGGCACGGCCGGACGCCGTCCCCGCACGACCAGGTCGGCGAGCAGCGCCAGCAGGAACGTGGCCGCGAGGACGGTCTCGGGCAGAAAATGCCTCAGGTCCCCCCAGCTCGGTGCGGTCAGGGCAATCGGCGTCAAGGGCGGCGCCTCCTTGGCGCGGGGCCGGTCAGTTGGCCACGACGGTGATCAGGTTGTTCAACGTCACCTTCATCAGATTCAACACCGGCATCGGGAACACGCCCAGCAGCAGGACGATCAGGCCGATCGGCACCAGCGTCGCCAGCTCGCGCGCGCTGATGTCGGGCAGGTTGTCGTACTGCGGATTCTTCTCGCCCAGGAAGACGCGCTGCAGCAGCCACAGCACGTAGGCCGCGCCGATGACGATGCCGAGCCCGCTGATGATCGTGATCGTGCGGATAGGCCTGGAACGCGCCCATGAAGACCAGCGCCTCGCTGATGAAGCCCGACAGGCCCGGCAGGCCGAGCGCCGCGAACAGGGCGAACGAGAAGACGCTGCCGTAGACCGGCATCTGCTGCATCAGGCCGCCGAAGCCGTCGATCCGGCGATGGTGCGCCCGGTCGTAGATCACGCCGACGATGAGGAACAGCATGGCGGTGATCGTGCCGTGGTTGAACATCTGGAAGACGGCGCCGTTGATGCCCTGCGTCGTGAAGGCCGCCATGCCGAGCAGCACGTAGCCCATGTGGCTGATCGACGAGTAGGCGACCAGCTTCTTGAAGTCGGTCTGCGCCATGGCGCAGAAGGCGCCGTAGATGATGTTGATCACGCCCAGGACCGCCAGCGGCAGCGCGAACCAGCGCGCGGCGTCGGGCAGCATCGGATAGCTGATCCGCAGAATGCCGTAGGTGCCCATCTTCAGCAGCACGCCGGCCAGGATGACGGAGACGGCGGTCGGCGCCTCGACGTGGGCGTCGGGCAGCCAGGTGTGGAACGGGAAGATCGGCACCTTGATGGCGAAGCCGATGAACAGGGCCATCCAGACCAGGTGCCGCACGTGGCCGCCGAGCAGCCAGGGCGAGTGGTTGGCCTGGCTCATCATGTGCAGCATGTTGAAGGTGTGGCCGCCGGTGGCGGGGTCCTTCACGTTGAAGTAGAGCGCCAGCATCGCCAGCAGCATCAGCACCGAGCCGGCGAGCGTGTAGAGGAAGAACTTGATCGCGGCGTATTCCTTGCGCGGGCCGCCCCAGATGCCGATCAGGAAGTACATCGGCAGCAGCATGACTTCCCAGAACACGTAGAAGAGGAAGAAGTCGAGCGCGCAGAAGACGCCCATCATGCCGGTCTCGAGCAGCAGGAACAGCGAGAAGTAGCCCTTGGGCGCCTTGTCGATGCTCCACGAGGCGATCACGCAGATGAACGAGAGCAGCGCCGTCAGCAGCACCATCGGCACGCTCAGGCCGTCGATGCCCATGAAGTACTCGATGTTGAACGGCGGGATCCAGGCCGCTTTCTCCACCAGCTGCATCGCCGCCGTGCCGCGATCGAAGCCGATGAAGACCTGGACGGCCAGCAGCAGCGGCACGGCCGTGGCCGCGGCCGCCACGTACTTGATGAGCGTCTTCCGCTCGCGGGGCAGGAAGGCGATCACCGCCGCCCCGAGGAGGGGGAAGAAGGTCATCCAGGACAACACGTGCTCACCCATGCGTGCCGCTCCTCTCGAGTTGCCGCCCTCTTACAGGGCCCGGAAGACGAAAATCAAAAGCACGACCGAGAAGCAGACGAACACCAGATAGGTCTGCACCCGGCCGGTCTGTACGCGCCGGAAGCCCTCGCCCGTCCCCTGCAGGACCCAGGCGATGCCGTTCACGAAGCCGTCCACCCCGCGCAGGTCGAACAGGCCCACGACCCAGCTCGTGAAGCGCGTCAGATAGCCGCAACCGTTCACGATACCGTCCACCACCGTCCGGTCGAACCACCCGCACAGCCTGGCCCAGCCGTGCGTGCCGCGGTAGACCGTGGCGGCGTAGAACTGGTCGAAGAAGTACATGTTCTGCAGGACGTGGTGCAGGCGCGGCAGCCTCGCCTGGATCGCCGGGGCGCTGATGCGCCCCTTCTGGTACGTCAGCCACGACAGCAGGATACCGGTGCCGGCCACCAGGACCGACAGGAACATGGCGATCAGGTGGGCCTGGTGATGCACGTGCTCGACGTGCGCGTCGTGCCCGGCCGCGGCGCCATGACCGCCCGCCGCAACCGCGTGCCCCCCGGCCGCCGGCTCAGGCGTCGCCGTGCCATGACCCTCGCCGGCCGCTGACTCCTCCACCGCCGCCGCATGCTCCGGCGCGTGCTCCGGCGCCACGGCCATCCCCGTCGCGGGGTGACCGGCCTGCGCCGCCGCGATCCGGGCCAAGTCGTACGGACCGACAAAGCGGGCGAACCAGCCATCGGCCGGACCGTGCCAGCCGGCGCTCACCACGGAGAGGAACGCCAGCAGCACCAGCGGCGCCGTGATCACCCAGGGGGACTCGTGCGCGTGCTCGTACCGGTGGTGATCGCGCGGCTTGCCCGTGAAAGTGAGGAACACCATGCGGAACATGTAGAACGCGGTCAGCCCCGCCGCGGCGAGCGCCAGGGCGAACGGCACGAAGTGCCCCGGGTTGAGCATGGCGAAGGCGAGCGCAGAGCCGAGGATGGCGTCCTTGCTGTAGAAGCCCGAGAACAGCGGCACGCCGGAGATCGCCAGCGTGGCGATCAGGAAGGTCCAGAACGTGATCGGCATCTTGTGCCGCAGGCCGCCCATCTCGGGCATCTCCTGTGTGTGCACGGCGTGGATGACCGAGCCGGCGCCGAGGAAGAGCAGCGCCTTGAAGAAGGCGTGCGTCGTCAGGTGGAACATGCCGGCGGCCGCGCCGCCGACCCCGATCGCCATCACCATGTAGCCGAGCTGGCTGATGGTGGAGTAGGCGAGCGACTTCTTGATGTCGGTCTTCACCAGGGCGATGGTCGCGGCAAGGAAGGCCGTGATCGCGCCGACGTAGGCCACGACGAGCAGGGCGTTCGGGTCGAACAGCGGCAGCAGGCGCGCCACCATGTAGACGCCCGCGGCGACCATCGTGGCGGCGTGGATGAGGGCGCTGACCGGGGTCGGGCCCTCCATGGCGTCGGGCAGCCAGATGTGCAGCGGCGCCTGCGCGGACTTGCCGACACAGCCCATGAACAGGCCGATGCCGGCCCAGGTCAGCACGCTGCCGGTCAGCGCGCCCTGGCCGACCTTCGTGAACAGTTCGAGGTAGTTGAACGTCCCGCACGCCGTGAACAGGGTCAGGATGCCGAAGAAGAAGCCGAAGTCGCCGACCCGGTTGGTCAGGAACGCCTTCTTGTTAGCGGCCGCGGCCGACGGCTTGAAGAAGAAGAAGCCGATCAGCAGGTAGCTGGCCAGTCCGACCAGTTCCCAGAACACGTACAGGAAGAAGAGGCTGTTCGACAGCACGATGCCCAGCATCGAGAACGTAAAGAAGCCCAGGAAGGCGAAGTACCGCTCGTACCGCTTCTCGCCGTGCATGTAGCCGGTGGAGAACAGGTGGACCAGGAAGCTGACGGTCGTGACCACGACCAGCATCACGGCGGTCATGCCGTCGACCAGAATGCCGGCGTCGATGCGGAACGTGCCGAGGTCGAGCCAGCGCCAGACCCCCTCGACGCGGTAGCCGGGATCGTTCACGCCCCAGAAGTGGAAGAAAATGCGCAGCGCCAGCAGCCAGGCGATGCCCAGCAGTCCCACGCCGAGCCAGTCCCCCTGTCGCGGCAGCCGCCGGCCCAGGAAGAACAGGATGACATAGGAGACGATCGGCAGCAGCAGGATCGTCAGGGCGGTCTGCAGGACGGCGTTGTCGGTCATCGTTTCTGCGCTCTCCCTTCGGGCCGCGGGCCCGCCGCGACGCGTCCGGCGCTATCGCTGCAGCCGGCTGACGGCGTCCACGTGCACGGTGCCGAAGTTGCGGAACATCGCGAGCACGATGGCCAGCGCCACCGCGGCCTCCGCGGCCGCCAGCACGATCACGAAGGCCGCCACGACCTGCCCGTCCAGCCCGTGCTCGACGTAGCGCGCGAAGGCCACGAAATTCACGTTCGCGGCGTTGAGAATCAGCTCCACGCCCATCAACAGTCCGACCGCGTTCCGCCGCGTCATCACGGCGAAGATGCCCAGGCCGAACAGCAGCGCGCCAACGGTGAGGAAGTGCTCCAGGCCGACGTTCACGACTGCACCTCCCCGGCGGCGGCGGCGCCGCCCGCGTCGCCGGCGGCGGCGCCCGGGTCCTGGCGCCGCGGTTCGCGGATCAGGATCGCGGCGCCGATCATGGCGACGAGCAGCACGATCGACACGAATTCGAACGGAAATACGAAGCGGGTCAGGAATGCGGCGCCCAGGCGCGCCGTGGTGCCCTGGGCCGCCTCCGGCGCGCGCACGGCCCACGTCGTGCCGGTGATCACCTTGTAGATCAGCGCGAAGAGCATCAGCGCGAAGATGCCGGCCGGCACGAAGCGGTCGAGGCCGCGGCTGCCGGCGCCGGCGCGCGGGATGCGCGTCATCATCACGGTGAACAGCACGAGCACCAGGATGCCGCCGATGTAGACGATCACCTGCGTCACGGCCAGGAAATCGGCGCCGAGGAGGGCGTACAGTCCGGCCACCCCGAACAGCGTGAACAGCAGGCTGAAGCCGGCGTGCACGATGTTGCGGCTGAACACGACGAAGCAGCCCGACAGCACCGTCAGCAGGGCGAACGCGTAGAAGATGAGGTCGCCGGTCACTCGTGTCCCTCCTCTTCTTCCACGAACATCCCGAGCTCCGCGCGCTTCTGCTTGTGCGTCGGGATCGGGCGCTCGGGCGAGACGAACTCGTACACCAGCTTCTGCCGGAAGTAGAGCGCGTGGTCGTAGTCGTGGCTCATGGTGACGGCGTCGGTCGGGCACGGCTCGGTGCAGAGCCCGCACCAGATGCACTTGTTGAAGTCCACGGCGTAGCGGGTCATGTACCGGTCGACGCCCTTGCCCGCCGTCTCGATGTAGATGCAGGAGACGGGGCAGGCCCTGGCGCACTGCAGGCAGGCGTTGCAGCGGTTGGTGTCGAGATGGACGAAACCGCGGAACCGCTCGGGCAGCACCCAGCGCTCGTCCGGATACTGCAGGGTGACCGGCTTCTTCACCACATGCTTGATGGTGATGCCCATTCCCTGCAGCGTCGAGAGCAGCGCGTGCCGGATATTGGCGAAATACTGCCGCATGGGGGCCTCTCCCGGGGCGTCCGCGCCGGACCGTCAGGCCGGCCGGCTGAACGCCATCAGCCAGAAGCCCGCGCCCACCAGGCAGAGGAGCGCGAGCGGGATCATGACTTTCCAGCAGACGTGCATGAGCTGGTCGACGCGCAGGCGCGGCAGCGTCCAGCGGATCCACATCTGCACCAGGACCAGCAGCACCGCCTTGATCAGGAACACGACGGCCGGCGCGACATGCAAGCCGGGGATCGCGTGCTGCCAGCCGCCCAGGAAGACGACCGTGGCGATGCAGGAGACCAGGAACAGGTTCGCGTACTCGGCCAGGAAGAAGAAGGCGAAGCGCATGCCCGGAGTACTCGGTGTGGTAGCCGGCCACCAGCTCCGATTCGGTCTCGGGCAGGTCGAACGGGGTGCGGTTCACCTCGGCGATCGAGCAGATGAAGTAGATGAAGAACGACACGAACAGGAACGGATTGCGGAACACGAACCAGCGCCAGATGCCGCCCTGCTGGGCGTCGATGATGTCGGTCATGTTGAGCGAGCCGGCGTACATCACGACCGGCACGACCGCCAGCGCGAGCGGGATCTCGTAGCTGACGATCTGCGCCGCGCCGCGCGCCGCCCCGTAAAGCGACCACTTGTTGTTCGAGGCCCAGCCCGCCATCAGGATGCCGATCGTGACCAGACTGCTGGCCGCGAAGATGTAGAGCAGGCCCGTGTCGAGGTCGGCGGCCAGGAAGCCGGGTGCGAACGGGATCGCCGCCCAGGACAGCAGCGAACCGAGAAAGAGCACGAACGGCGCGAGCATGAAGAACCGCTTGTCGGCCTCGGCCGGAATGATGTCCTCCTTCTGGAGGATCTTCAGCATGTCGGCGATCGGCTGGCCGACGCCGTGCCAGCGGCCGACGCGCATCGGTCCGTAGCGGCTCTGGATGTAGCCCGCCACCTTGCGTTCGGTCCAGGTGAAGACGATCGCGCACGACGCCATCACCAGCGCCATGATCAGCGCCATCGTCAGCCCGACGAGCGCGAACAGGACCTGCGGCGCGAGTGCGCCGCCGCCCAGGGCCGTGAACAACCGGGTCAGCTGATCCATGGCTACCTGTCGATCTCCCCGAGAACGAGGTCCAGCGAGCCCACGGCCGCCACCAGATCCGAGATCATCTGCCCCGGCCCGAGCTTCTCGATCACGTGCAGATTGGAGAACGAGGGCGACCGCACCTTCATGCGGAACGGCGTGGCGCCGCCGTCGGCGACGACGTAGAAGCCGAGTTCGCCCTTGCTGCTCTCCGTGCGCGTATAGGCCGCGCCCGCGGGCACCTTCACGACCTTCTTCACCTGGTCCGACTTCACCGGACCGTCCGGCAGTCCCTGCACGGCCTGGCGCACGATACGGCACGACTCCGCCATCTCGCGGACGCGCACCATGTACCGGTCCCAGCAGTCGCCGACCGTGCCCACCTCGCCCTGGCCGACCGGGATGTCGAACTCGAACCGGTCGTAGACCGAGTACGGGTCGTCGCGGCGGCAGTCCCACGCTACGCCGGATCCGCGCAGCACCGGCCCCGTGCAGCCGAACGCGTGGGCGTCGGCCACGCTCAGCACGCCCACGTCGGCGGTGCGCTCGATGAAGATCTTGTTGTACGAGAGCAGCGTGTTGTACTCGTCGAGCTTCGGCTCGAAGATGTCGAGGAACTCGGTGATCTCCTCGATGAGGCGATCCGGCAGGTCGAAGCGGACGCCGCCGATGTCGTAGTAGTTGTAGAGCATCCGCCCGCCGCACAGCCGCTCGAAGATGTTCAGGATCACCTCGCGCTCGCGGAAGGCGTACAGCAGGGGCGTCCAGGCCCCCATGTCGAGCCCGAAGGTGCCGAAGGCGATGAGGTGGCTGGCGATGCGCTGCAGTTCGGCGCAGATGACCCGGATGTAGTCGGCGCGCTCGGGAATCGTGACCCCCAGCAGCTTCTCCACCGCCACCACGTAGCCGAAGTTGCAGTTCATCGGGGCGAGATAGTCGAAGCGGTCGGTGTAGACGATCCACTGCCGGTAGTCGCAGCCCTCGGCGATCTTCTCGGCGCAGCGGTGCAGGTAGCCGATGTACGGCCGCACCGAGTGCACGATCTCGCCGTCGGTGTGGATGAGCAGGCGCAGCACGCCGTGCGTGGACGGATGCTGCGGCCCCATGTTGAGCTCCAGCAGATCCGACTTCATCCGCGGCAGCGAGCCGGTGTCGTCCCGCAGGGGGACGCCGTCATGCGTGGTGGACATGCCGTTCATCCTTCGCTGGGGGCCGCGGGGCCGGGCGGGGGCGGCAACGCGGGCGGTGCTGGCGCCGTGGGCGGCGGCAGCACCGGCTGTGCGTGGCTGACGCTGTATGATCGTCCCTCGAGCGGCACGCCGTCCCACTGGTCGGGCATCTGGTAGTCCTTGCGCAGCGGATGGCCGACCCAGCCGTCCTCGAGCAGGATGCGCCGCAGATCGGGGTGGCCCTCGAAGACGATGCCGAAGCAGGTCGAACGCCTCGCGCTCGTGCCAGGCGGCGGTCACCCAGACCCCGCTCACGGTCGGCAGCCGCGGCTCCGCCCGTGGCACGCGCGTCTGCAGCGTGAACTTGTGGCGGTGCGTGTGCGAGTAGAGGTGGTAGACCACGCCGAAGTCGCCGGCGCCGACGCGCTCGCTGCGCTGCGCCCTGCCGTCGGCGTCGTAGCCGAGGATCGCCACGCTCTTGCCCTTGCCCGCCGCGTCGTAGCCGTCCCAGTCGATGCCGGACAGGCACATCAGCGAGCTCGCAGGCGAGCCGCGGGTCGTCGCGCAGGAAGAGCGCCACGTCGGCGATCCGCGCCGGCGCGATCTCCGCGCACGGTTCCGGACCGTCGGCCCGCCAGCCGGTTACGGCTGCGCCGAATTTCCCGACCAGCAGCGCGTGGATATCCGCCTGCTCCATGCGCCCCCCTTACTTGCCCGTGTTCTGGTACGGGATCTTCTTCGCGTATTCCGACACCCAGACCGGCGGCCGGAACTTGCCCTTGCGCCCGCGGATCTTGTCCTGCAGCCGCATCAGCCCGTCGAGCAGCACCTCCGGCCGCGGCGGGCAGCCGGGAATGTAGACGTCGACCGGCACCAGCAGGTCCACGCCCTTGACGACGTGGTAGCCGTACTTGAAGTACGGGCCGCCGCCGATGGCGCACGAGCCCATCGCCACGACCCACTTCGGCTCGGGCATCTGGTCGTAGATGCGCTTGAGGCGCGAGGCCATCTTCGCGGTGACGGTGCCCGAGACGATCATCAGGTCGGCCTGCCGCGGCGTGGGCCGGAACGCGCCGGCGCCGAAGCGGTCGATGTCGTAGCGCGTCGCGCTCGCGGCCATCATCTCGATCGCGCAGCAGGCGAGGCCGAAGGTGACCGGCCAGATGCTCGACAGCCGGGCCCAGTTGAACACCTCGTCGAGCGTCGTCAGGATGAAGTTCTTGCGATCGCTGTCGACCACCTTCGCCAGGTCGGCGTCGACGCCGAAATCGAGCATCTGCTCGCGGGCGGGATCGTAGCCGGGCGGCGGCGTGGTGCTCTCGGGGATGTAATCGCGGGCGGTCATTCGGCCGCCACCTCCTCGCCCGACGGACGGGCGGTCAGGCTCCGGACCCAGTCGAGGTCCCCCTTGCCCCAGACATACGCCAGTCCCACCGCGAGAATCGCCAGGAACAGGACCATCTCCCAGAAGACGAGCGCGCCCGAGGCCGGCCACCTCCAGGAACTGGCGGAACACGACCGCCCACGGGAAGAGGAAGATCACCTCGACGTCGAAGACGATGAAGAACAGCGCCACCAGATAGAACCGGACGTTGAAGCGCACCCACGACGAACCGCGCGGCAGCTCGCCGCACTCGTAGGTGGTCAGCTTCTCCGGGGTGGGATGGCTCGGCCGCAGCAGCCGGGCGATGCCCAGCGCGAGGAGACCGAAGAAGATCCCGAACAGGATGAAGATGAGGACGGTCGCAAAATCAGCCTGTACGCCGCTGCTGACCGCGGTGGGAGGCGTGGATGGATTCATCAATACCACTGCCCCTGACTGGGTGTTCCGGGATCGACACGGCCGGCGAGATGGCCACCACGGCATTTCCGGACCGCCGGGCTGGCAAGCCTCACGGCGGCGCCGGACGGATCGGTTGCCGCGACAAAGTAACGGGGGGCTGTCCATAGAATCAAGAACTTGTTAAGCTCCTTTATTCTGAAGGAGATATGAATGATCCGCATTATCGCCGTGGGGCGACTCAAAGAGCGCCGAATCGCCGCTTTAGTGGAAGAATACGCGCAGCGCATCCGCCCCCTGGCCCCCTTCGAAACCGTTGAGTTGCGCGACGAGGGACCCGACCGCGAGGCTGAGACCATGTTGCGCCGCCTCGGCTCCGCCGCCGGACACTCCCTGGTGGTGGCGCTCGACGAACGCGGCGAGGAGCTCACGTCTCGCGGCCTGGCCGATCTGCTCGGGCGCCACGGCGCGATCGATTTCCTGATCGGCGGCCCCGACGGCCTCGGCGCCGCCGCCCGCGCCCGCGCCGCGCGCACCGTGCGCCTGTCCGCCATGACCCTTCCGCACGAACTGGCCCGCCTCGTCCTCGTGGAGCAGATCTACCGCGGCCTGACGATCCTGAAGGGGCACGCGTATCACCGGGATTGAGTTGCTGCCGTGGCAGCGTGTGCGCGGCGGGAGTGCGGTGCGGCTGTCGGGCGGGCGTCTTCTGGAGACTGCTACAGTAGCAAAAAGTGCGCGGGGACATAAGCGGCCAGTGAGCCTGCAAAACCATTGCTACCGTAGTAGTCTCCAGCAAGGGTCACCGTCAGACACCCCTCGCCCCTCGCCCTTCTCCTCTTCCACCGCGCCGATGTCCGCGTCCGCGGCCCGGCGCGCGCCGGAGGTCGGGCTTTGCGCCGGCCGGGGCGTGACCTATACTGTTGCCACTCTCACCAGCACCACGGACACGCCGCTCCGGGAAGGCTGCCGCCCATGCGCTTCGCGTCGCTGCTCGTTGCGGTTCATCGCCTGCTGATCCCTGGCGCCGCGATCCTGGCGCTCATGCCCGCGCACCGCCGCCGCCGCCACGACCCTCGAGATCGACGGGCCGGTCGGCGCCGCCGTCACCGTGGACGGCGCGCCGTTCGGCCGGCTGCCGCTGGTTTCTCCCGTTTCGCTGACGCCGGGCCTGCACGTCGTGACCTGCGCACTGCGCGGCTACGAGCCGTTCAATGCAGACGTCCTGATCGCGCACGAAACGCCGACGCACATCGCCTTTACGCCCGCCTGATCCCGCTGCGCCGTCGCGACAGCGTGCTCTTCAGCCTCGTGTTCGCCGGGCTGGGGCAGCAGCATATCGACCGTCCGGCGCTCGGCTGGGCCCTGACCGGCCTCGAGGCCGGCGGTCTGGTGACCGGGCTGGTCGGCGAATTGTCGTTGCGCAACCGGCGCGACGACTACGCGGTGATCTACGACGCCTACCTCAACGCCATCACCGACGGGGAGATCGCCGCGCGGCGCATCGAGACCGCGGCGGCGTGGAGCCGGGTGGAGGATGCGGAGTCGCTGCGCCGGACCGGCCTGCTCGTGGCTGCCGGCGCGATCGCCGTCAGCGTGCTCGACGCCTGGTTGCGTTTCCCGTCATTCGAGGCGGGCGCGGGGCTCCTGCCTGCGGGGGCGGCGGCGTCAGCGTCCGCCGCGGAGACCGTGGCCGCGGCGGCGCCGCCCACGGCCGGCGCCGCGCTGCATGTCGGCTGGACCGCCCGCTTCTGACCGGTCGCTCAAGGAGGATGTCCGCGATGCGCCACCGCCGCTTCACCGCCCGCACCCTCGCTCGCCTCGCACCCGCGGCGTTCCTGGGTATGCTCGGGCTGCTGGGGTTGCTGGCTGCGATCTTCGCCCCGGGCTGCGCGCGCAAGCCCGACGCCCCCGCCTGGACCAATCCGTTCGATCCGGCCGCCGCCGATCCGTTCCATCTGACCGCGCACGCCACGGAAAGCTCGGTCGTCCTGCTCTGGGACGCGCCCGCATTCGCCGACATCGCGGCCTACGAAGTGCTGCGTTCTCTCGACAACCGGAACTTCGACTCCGTTGACGAAACGACTGCCGGCGTGAACAGCTATTTCGACATCTCGTTTATCCCCAACCGGGTCAACTACTACAAGGTGCGCGCGCGCAACACGGCGGGAGAGGTGTCGGGCACGTCGCGCCAGGTGGCGGCGTCCGACCTGACGTATCCCCGTCTCGACATCGCCGGCGGCGCCCAGACCACGCCGACCCGCCACGTCACCCTCTCGATCGTGACCGCGCGCGGGCGATTCGCTGGAAATCGCGGACAACGCCACGTTCGCCGACGCGCTGCGCCTCGTCGCGAGCACAACCGACACCAACCGCGTGGCCTGGGATCTCGGCGCGGCCGACCGCCAACGGCCAGCGCAAGCGGGTCTGGCTGCGCGTGAAGACGGGCGCGGTGTTCTCGCTCGTCACGCGCGACTCCGTGGAGACGTCGTTCCGACCCGACCTCCAGATTCTCGCACGACCGGCGACCCTGGCCACGCGACGCCTCACCCTGGACATCCCCGGCGGCGCCGGCCTGACCCGTCTGCGTTTCGCGCCGACGCGCGCGGAACTGCCGGCGGCGGCCTGGACCGCGCCCGACTCGCTCGTGGCCGGCCACGCCTGGTTCACCGGCGAGCTTCTCGGCGCCGCGGCGGCGCCGCAGTGGCTGTACGGGGAGTTCGAGAGCGACTTCGGCTTCACCTTCGTGGACAGCCTGCGCTGCGTGCCCGACGACCTCTCCACCGCCAGCTTCCAGCTCGCGGGCGGCGCCACCGTCACCGCCTGACGCCGACGGTCGCGCTCGCCAGCGTCGCCGTCGCCACCGAAATGCGCTTCAGCGAGGACCCGGCTTTCGCCGGCCGTGCCGTGGCGCGCCTGGACCGCCACGACCGAGTTCATCCGCTGACCCCGACGCCGGCGCATCCTGCCCGGGACAAGGTCGTCTACGGTCAGTTCCGCAACGACTGGTTCAGCGCCGTCCGCACCGCCACCATCACGTACAGCCCCACCGCTCCCCCGGCGCCGCTGAGCGGGCCGCGGACCTGTCGCGCCGACGCCCTCTGCCCCTACAGCCTCCCGCCCGCCGCCGCCGATAAGGAGGGGCCGGCGCACGGTCGCGTCCGGCGGAGGTTGCTGTCATGTCGTTGCGCCGCAATTCGTTCCTGACGTTCATGCTGGCGACCGTGGTGTGGCTCGCCGCGCCGGCGCGCGCGGCCGATCCCGACCTGATCCTGTACCTGAAGCTCGACGCGACCAGCGGCACGGCCGCGGTCGATTCCTCCGGCCTCGGCCAACAACGGCACGGTCGTGGCGGGGGCGAGCGGACCCGACTGGGTCACCGGTCATCGCGGCGGGGCGCTCCTGTTCGAAGGGCTGACCTCGACCGGCGCGCGCTACATCCAGGTGCCGTGGCACACGAGCCTGCGGGTGACGACCGGTCTGACGGTCATGGCGTGGTTGAAGCTGACCGGCACGGACAACGACGAGCAGACGCTCGTCGGCCGCGCGGAGGCCACCGACTGGCAGCTCGAGCTGCACGCCAACGACAAGCGCATCCCGTTCAGCGTGGTCATCGGCTCGTCGCGCCGCACGCTGACGGCGACGATCCCCGGCGCCGGCCTGTCGGCCGGAACCTGGTACCACGTGGCCGGCACCTACGACGGCAGCCGGCTGCGGGTCTACCTGGACGGCGTGCGAACTCGGCAACTCGGCCTGCACCGGGACCGTGAACGTCAGCAGCAACACCAGCCTGCCGCTGGGCGTGGGGGCGCTGGCCAAGGCGGTCGGGGAGTGGGAAAACGCCTTCCCCGGCGCGCTCGACGAGGTCAAGATCTGGAAGCGCGCCCTCACCGCGGCCGAGATCGTGGACGAGATGAACGCCGGCGCCAGCTTCGCGCGCCTGCAGTGGCGGGAGAACTTCTGACCCTCTGCTCCCCCGACGCGAACGGTCGGCGCCGCGTGGCGCCGACCGTTCCGTCTGCACGCGATCCGTGGCGCGGCGGCCGGTCGGCCGCCGCGATCATCCGTAGGCGTGCTGCCCGCCCAGGACGAGATTCCCGAAGAAGCTGGCCAGGATCATGATGAAGCCGAGCACCGACATCCAGGCGGCCTTGCGCCCGCGCCAGCCGCGGTTGTAGCGACCGTGCAGGAACAGGGTGTAGAAGAGCCACACCACGAGGGCGCCGACCTCCTTCGGGTCCCAGCTCCAGAACGAGCCCCACGCCTCGTAGGCCCAGACGGCGCCGGCGAACAGCGCGCCGACCGTGAACAGCGGGTAGCCGATGCTCAGCGCCTTGTAGTTGATCTCCTCGAGCATGTCGAGGGAGACCCCGCCCGGCGTGGCGTCGGCCGCGGCCGCGGCCCGCGCGCGGCGGCGCGACACGACCAGGTACATCACGCTGACCGCCGTGGCGACCAGGAACGCCCCCTCGCCCAGCGCGGCGAGCACCACGTGGATCGGCAGCCAGTAGCTCTGCAGCGCCGGCACGAGCTGCTGCGTGACGTCGTTCGGCAGCATCGAGGCGCTGACGATCAGGATCACCACGAGCGGCGACACGACCACGCCGATGATCGGCTTGTTGTAGCGCCACATGATGATGAGGAACGAGACCACGGCCATCCACGCCATGATGTTCGCGTACTCGTACATGTTGGCGAACGGCACGTGGCCGGACGCCCGCCAGCGCACGATGATGGCCGCCGTGTGCGCCACCACGCCCAGCGCGATCAGCGCGGTGGCCGCGCGCGCCAGCGGCGCCCGCTTCGTCGCCCCGAAGACGACGAAGGCCAGGAACGACAGCAGGTAGAGCGCGAAGGTGACCGTGAACAGGGCGCTGTCGGGGGCGCCGGTGAAGGCCGCCCCGAGGAACCATGCCCCGCCGTGAACGAGTTGCGTCGTCAAGCCGCCTTCTCCTTTGCATCCGCGCGCGTCGTCACGCGCAGGTTCCTGACGCCGGGGTCGGTGCCCCACTTCTCGGCCCAGCGACGGAAGTCCTGGCCGAACAGCAGGCTGGCCCGGTTGGTGAACACCGCCACGTGGACCTGCCAGCCTCCCCTGCCGTCCGGTTCGGCGTGGGCCCAGAGCTGCCGGTGCGCCACGTTGAACGACAGCACGAGACCGATCGTGCTCAGCAGCAGGCCGGTCCAGATCAGGCCGACGAACGGCGCCCGCGTGACCTCGAGGCCGGTCGCGTAGGCCGGCTCGAAGTTCTGCACGGCCACCCGCCGCTCCGTCCAGTCCCCCATCGCCATGTCCGGGAAGCGCGCGAACACCCACTGGGTGCCGACCTGCCGCCCGTCCTGCAGGATGCGGAAGAGGAAGGCGGGATTGTTCGGGTCGGGCGAGACATTCTGCAGGCCGTTGGGACCGACGCGCGCGTCCGGCAGATAGCGCGTCGCCTCCGCCTCGAACCCGCCGCCGAGCGGCAGGCGTTCGCCGAAGCGCACCTCGCGCGCCGGCGACAGCTCGTTGCCGGACGTGTCGCGCACCGCCGCGACCAGGCTCTTCACCCGGTCGTGGGCCGGCTGGTAGCTGGCCTGGTAGAAGTTGTAGCCGCCGTAGCGCAACGGGTGGTTCACCGCGATCTGCTGCTTGAAGGCCGCGCCGACGCGCGGCGTGACCGAGAGGTCGGAGCGGTACTGTTTGACCATCCCCTGCTCGTTCAGCTCGACGTTGAAGTCATCGACGGTGAGCGTGAACGGCAGCGCGTGCTCCTGCTCGCCCAGATCACCGACGGCAAGCGTGTCGGAACTCTCGCCCGGCGCCAGCCAGAGCATCGTCTTGAGGCCGAACACCGTGGAGACGAGGCCGCCCACCAGCAGGAACAGCAGGCCGGCGTGGCTCAGGAACGGGCCGAAGCGGGCCGGACCGCCGCGATTCGCCGCCAGCAGGAGCGCGTCCCCCGGGCCGGACCGGCGCTCCACCCGGTACAGGGTCGCGCCGCAGCGGGCCGGTGATCATGGCGAACGGATCGTCGCCCTTGCAGTCGTACGTGGCGCGATTGTCGTAGCGCTCGAAGAAGCGCGGATGATCGATCCAGCTCGCGAACAGCGCGCGCCGCCAGACGCCGCGGGCGCGCTTGATCGCGCAGGCCAGCAGCGACAGCGTCAGCAGCGCCACCAGGCCGCGGAACCACCACGACCGGAACGGGTCGAACATGCCGAAGAACTTCAGGATCGGGAACAGCGCCGGACCGGCCTTCTTCTCGGCGAGCTGCTCCCAGTTCATCCGGTCGGTCGGATACTGGTCGCTGACGATCACGCCGACGATGCTGCCGATCGCCATGACCAGCAGCAGCCAGATCGCGAAGCGCATGTTCGAGAGCCGACCCCACAGCCGGGCCGGCGTCCAGGGGGACCGGCGGACGGCGCGGGGCGTGGCGTCGGATCCGGGACTTGGGCAAGATGTCACCTGCCGAAGTGAAGTGAAGGGAGGGCCGACCGCCCGGGGCGGGCCGCGGCACGCTGCATAGTAGCGCCACGGGTGGCCGCTGCCAAATAAGTGAAGAGCGGCCGTCAAAGTCCAACGAATTTTGTAGGAGATTGAGCCCCCAAGGGCAGGCCCCCGGGACTTGCGCCCCGAGGGCCGCCGCAAAGACCAACACCGTCCCTGCCGCAATCGTTCCCCGCTCATTTCACCAGCGCCAGCTTCTGGATCTTCACCTCGCCGTCCACGGTCAGGCGCGCGAAGTACACGCCGCTGGCCATGGACTGGCCGGAGGCGTCGCGGCCGTCCCAGGTGCGTTCGAGCCAGCCGGGGGCGAGGGGGCCGGTGGCGAGAGTGCGCACCAGGCGGCCGCGCTGGTCGTGGACGGCCAGCCGGACCTCGCGGGCGCCGGACGGGATGTGGAAACGGACCGTGGTGAGCGGGTTGAACGGGTTCGGGCTGGCGGGCAGGAGCACGGCCGGCAGGGCCGCGGCGGCGGGGATGTCGCCGGCGGCGGTGATGGCGTTGCCGACCGTCAGTTCGTCGATCCACCAGCCGAAGCCGCAGAAATCCCCGTCCTCGGCCGACCAGCCACCGTCGCTGGTGAGGCGCAGGCGCAGGTCCAGTTTGGCGTAGCCGGTTTCCGGGTCGGCGCATTCGGTGATGGCGGTGGCCGGGATCGTGAACGACTCGCAGGACGCAGCCGCCGCTGTCGCCGGTGAAGTTGGCCACCGCATGCCAGGGGGCGCCCGAATCGCCGGCGCAGCGCACCTCGATCCAGCCGTAGTCGTAGGCCGCACTCGAGGTCGTACTTGTGGCGCAGCGTCACGGAGGCGCCGGCCTGCACGACGATCGTGTGCCAGGTGAAATCGTTCCAGCCGTTCCCGTAGCCGGGCGGGCAGACGAAGCTGGGATCGTCGACGCCGAACCACAGGCCGGCGGCGCCGTCGCAGCCGACCGCCTGCGTCTCATCGACGTGGACGAAGCTGTTGCAGAACTGCCAGTCCTCGGGGCCGTTCTCGAAGTTCCAGGTCAGGTCGGCCACCGTCGGCGGGGCCACGGCGGCGAGCGCGGTCCCGATCTCGAAGTCGACCTGCACGTTGGGGGCGGCGAGCGTGATGTTGGTGAGCGCGATGCCGGTCGGCTCGCAGAAGTAGTCGATGGCGGACGGCACGGTGTCGTCGGCGAAGCGGTTGCGGCTGCGCGGCGCGAGCCAGTCGGTCGTGTCGGCGCTCGCGGACGCGAAGCCGGGCCAGAGATCGCCGTTGTCGCCGCGGTTGGCGTTGTCGAGCCAGCGCGCCGCGTCCCAGCCGGCCACGCCGTCGAGATGCTCGAACGGGGCACCCGCGAGCGTGAACCAGGGGGTGGCCTCCACGACGTCGACGAGTCGGTGCGCGTCGAAGGCGTTGCTGGTGCTCGATTCGTCGACGTGCAGAACGAGCAGCCCCTCGGGCGCGGGCAGGCCGAACCGGATCTGGCGTCGGGTCAGGCCGGCATCGAAGCCGAGCTGGCGCCGGTTCTCGACCAGGAAATACTCGTCGCCGGTGGTGACGCCGCCGCGGAAGATGCGGCGCGCCGACGGACTCGTTTCCGACGGCGGAAGCGTTACACCGACGGTCGTCGTGGTGACGACCGTCGGCGAGAGCCAGCCGAGCTGCTGCTTGCACCACGCCAGACGGGTGGGCGGGACAGGAGCCCCACTGTCCGCCGGAACGCGCGTTCCAGGAGCCGCCGCTCATCAGGCACCACTCCCCCACGCCCGACGAACTGTAGTCGGTGTCGTAAAGGTCGGGCAGGCCGAGCACGTGCCCGTACTCGTGACAGAAGACGCCGATCGCCACAAGGCCGCCGCTGGCGGTCTCCTCCGGCTCGACCGAGTAGCGCCCGATGCGCACCCCGTCGCCGGTGGCCAGGCCACCCGGGAACGACCAGGCGTGCGACCAGATGTCGTCAGGGTTGCCGGTCTCCTCCTGACCGGGGCCGGCGTGGACGAAGAAGAGCGCGTCCACGTAGCCGTCGTCGTCGGCCGAATGCGGCACGCCGTCGGGACCGTCGTTGTCGTAGAGGGCGAAATTCACGCCGGGGTCGAGCTGGGCGATCGCGTTCTGGATCATGGTGCGCGTCGTCAGGAAATCGTGGGGCGTGTAGCTCGCGTAGGTGGTGCTGGAGGTCGTCCAGCCGATCGACGCGCCCGACACGCCGAACGCGCCGTAGCTGACCTCGCGGAAGTAGTCGTTCATGCTCCCCGTCGGCCAGGTCCCGGTCGAGAACAGCAGGTTCTGGTAAGCGGACGCCGGGTGCGCCGTCACATCGGCGGGATGATCCGTGAACTGCCACAGGATGACCAGGCAGGTGCCGCTGCCGGAGATCTTGTCGGCGCCCGCCTTGGCGCGAGCGTCGCGCGACTCGGTGTACATCTCCACCGGCGTCTGCTCGCCGGTCAGGCGGACCAGGCCGGCCTTGCCGACGCGCGCGAGCAACTCTGGATGGGCCGGCATGAAGTCCGGCCCGCCGGGCCTTTCCGCGGGGACGGCAGACACGGCGACGGCGGTCAGCGCCAACAGCAGGCCGACGCTCCGGGCGACGGCGCGGGTGGCGGCGGCGAACGATGGAGAAGTGCGTTTCATGTGTGAACGCTCCGGGAAAAGGGCCCCACCATCCGGAAAAGCGGGCAGGGCGCCGGCCTGCTCCTCCGCCCCTGAAATACTCATTTCACGAGCATCATCTTGCGCGTGAGCGAGTGGCCATCGGCCTGCAACCGGTACAGGTACATGCCGGAGGACTGACGGGCGCCGCGCTCGTCCGTACCATCCCAAACCACCGCGTGGCGACCAGGCGCCTGCACGCCCTGCTCGAACGTGCGCAGTTTGCGGCCGCCGGGATCGAACACGGTCAACGTGACCGGGCCCTCGCGCTCGATCGAGTAGCTGATCAGCGTAAACGGGTTGAAGGGATTCGGGCGGTTCTGGTCGAGGCCCCGAACCGGCGTTTCCTCCTCCACCTGGTCGCCATACATGAGCTGCGCGACGTCCGTGTTGACCCGCAGGTCGGCGAGGTTGTCCCCGTAGATCAGTGCGAAGACCACGGTGATTTCCGCGCCCGGATCGATCGTGAACGGTCCGGCGGAGGTGAGAGCGGAGTAGTCCGCTGCGTCAGTGGCGGTCGGCAGCGACATGGTGCCCTTGAGGTGGCGCGCCTTCACGCCGTCGTCGATCGATCCCTCCGGATAGACGTAGGTGGTATTGTCGATGAGCGTCAGGTTGCGGTGTGCATCGGGATAAAGCAGCGCGATGCCGACGCAGGGCCCGGCCGCGTTCTCATACATGCAGGTGAGGTGGCGTGCGGCATCGGAATCGCCGAAGTTCTGGCCGGAATTGCCAAGGTCCCAGTCGCAGAACACGCCGGCGTGGTAATCGGTCACCGCGGAAGCGCCGTTGTTGCGAATCGTGTACCTGAGAACGACGAAGTCCTCGCTGACCGCATCCGCCCAGGCGTAGCTGTTCTGGGTTACCTGGAGATCCCGCGGCGCGGCATGGCCGGAATCGTTGAAAATGGCCCGATATTCCTGCGGCGCCACGCCGGTGTCGACCGCGGCCACCCGCCCGAGGGGCGTGGTGGAGACAACCCACTCATAGGTCTCGACCGTCGTGCCGACGGCGGTCCCGCTGTAATCGCGGTTGCAGATGTAGGTCTCGCCGGTGCCGCCCCAGAACGAGCCGAGGTACAGCACGCTGCCGTGCATTGACGCGACCGAACCCGTTGCCGAGGCTGAGGGTATCGTTCATGAAGCCGAGCGTGCCCTGGTCGGTGACGGTCAGGTAGACCTGGCCGGCATCGTGGTCGCGGTACTCGGGCAGACCGACCGGCAGCCTGAAATCCTCGGTCACCTGATAGCCGTCCGCCGCGAACATGGTCAGCCGGCAGGTGAAGACGTAGCCCTGCGGGGTGGCGGCGTCGACCGTGAGGGCGAACAGATCGCCCGCGTTCGCGGCCGATTCCGTGCCCGAGGCGAGATCCGGGTAGATCGCGGAACCGTCGCTGACGGTGACGTACGGGTTCGCCGCCACGACCAGTCCCGCCGTGACGCCGGTGGCGTTCACCAGCGAACTGTTGTTCCGCAGAGTGATGAGCAGGTTGAAGCTCTCGCCCGGATCGATCGCGCCGTCAGCGTCGGCATCATCGATCGTGAGCGCGGATCCGCACCAGGTGCGGATGCAGCGCCGCCGGCACCGCATTGACCGCCGCCAGCGCGTCGATGCCGCCCGCGCCGTAGGTATTGTCCTTGCCGGCCGCGCCGAGCGGCCTGGCGGTCTGCTCGATGATCGAGTCGATGCCGGCGGGCGACAGCGACGGGTTCCTGGACAGCATGAGCGCCGCCACACCCGCGGCGTGCGGGGTGGCCATCGAGGTTCCGCTCCAGGTGTCGCCGGAATAGCCCTCCGGCTTCAGCAGCGAATTGACATTGACGGCCGGCGCGCAGATGTCCGGCTTGATGATGCCGGTCGGGGAGGGCCAGTCGTTCCATGGCGACACGTCGCCCCAGAAAGCCGGACCCCACGAAGAAATGGCGTAGCTCGTGTCGTTCAGGTAGCCGGTGCCGCCGACGGAGATCACGCCGCCGCGCGAGCTCCAGGCGGTGCCGGCGGCGTGCCACGGGGCCGGCACGCGGGCCGTCACGCCGAGTTCTTCGGGAGGGCTGAAGAAGCCGTGGTCGTTGCCGGACGCGTTGAAGAACGCCACGCCGGCCGTGCGGATGCCCTCGGCGTTCTGCCGCTCGGTCTTGAGGAGCGACACCGGCAGATTGCCGCCGATGCCGAGCGACATGGTGAAGACCCGCGCCCCCTTCAGGATGGCGTACTGCTGGCCCTCGTAGATGACGCTGAACGGCGCGCCGCGTGCCATCCGAACTAGAAAACCTTGCAGACCATCACCTGCGCGCCCGGGGCGACGCCGGTGATCGTACCGTTCGTGCCGTCGCCGGCCACGGTGCCGGCGGTGTGCGTGCCGTGGTCGGCGGCGACGCCGGTCACGTCATCGTTCGGATCACCGTCGAAGTCGGCGAAATCGTAGCCGTTGACGTCGTCCACGTAGCCGTTGCCGTCGTCGTCGCGGCCGTTGCCGGCGATCTCGCCCGGATTCACCCAGAGCCGGCCGGCGAGGTCGGGATGCGTGAGCCACACGCCGGTGTCGAAGTGCGCCACCACGATCCCGTTGCCATTGCAGCCGGTGTCGAGCCAGACGCGGTTCGCCTTCACCCACTTCACGCCCCACGCCGTGTCGGTCGGGACGGTCATCAACCCGGTCGCGGCGGATCGGAGCGGGGCGGCGGCGTGCGGCGCCGCGGTCACGCCGCCCGCCATGGCGTACGGCTTGTCGTGGATCAGCGTGGCGGCACCCTGCGTGGCGGCGAGGGCCTGCACGACCGCCGCATCGCCGCGGAAGGCCAGCGCGTCGGCGAGCCAGAGCTCGCGCACGTTCGTGGCGCGGCCGGCGCGCACGGCGGCCGCGAGCGCGCGGCGCGCCTCCGCCTGGTCCGTCTCCGCGCGTCCCTTCAGCGCCGCGACCACCGCCGCGCGCCGCACCTCCGGCGCGGTTCCTTCGAGACCATGGTCGAGCGCAGGGTAGTCGAACGTATCGTCGAACAGCATCAGCACGTCGACCGCGGCGCCGGCGCCCTTGGCCCCCAGTTCGGCCCGCAGGCCGGGATCGATCGTGGCGGCGCCCACGGAACCGGCCCCGGCGGCCAGCGCCGCCAGGGCCGGAATCAGGCAGGAAAGCAGCGCGCGACGACGGAACATGAGTGTCTCCCTGGCCACGGGTAAAGCAGCTTGCGATGGACAAAAGGCGCAGGCGCGCTGGCGGGGAGAGCAGGCCGGCCGATCCGCTGTTTCGATCTTAAAATCGTTACAGTATCGGGTAAATATACCACCGAGGGTCGCGTCGACGCAAACGGTCCGACGCCGGTCGTTACGGCACGATCTCGATCTCGTGCGTGACCTCCGCCGTCGCGCGCAGCATCGCGCCGACCGAACAGTAGGTCTCCTCGGACAGGTCCACGGCCCGGCGCACCTTCTCCTCCGGCACGTCGCCGCCGACGCGGTACTTCAGGCGGATCCTCGTGAACACTCGCGGGTGGCCCGGCGCGCGCTCCGCCTCGGCGGAGACCTCGAGCGAACGGAACGGCGTCTTCATCTTGCGCAGGATGCTCGCCACGTCGATGCCGCTGCAGGCGCACATCGCGATCAGACAGTGTTCCACCGGCGTGGGCGCCTGCGGGTCGTCGCCGTCCGGACCGGGAGCGTCCATCATGACGAGGTGTCCCGAATCGGCCTCGCCGACGAAGCGCAGGCCGCCGGCCCAGGTGGCTCTGGCAGTGGTCATGGTTGCGTCTCCCGCACGAAATCGGGGCAACGGATCGGGCAACGGCAGGGCGAGTTCCACGAAGCCGCGATACTCGCCCGCCTCGAACCACGGGGCCTGGTAGATCAGCTTGCGCACCCCGTTCTTCTCGATCGTGTACACGTGGCGCGTCCGTTCGGCCAGCATCCGCGCGAGCTGCGAACGCGACGGCTCGGGATGGCAGTCGAGCACGTTGCGCCCGATCAGGGCGGCGCCACCGTCCCGCGCGAACGTCTCCGCCGCGCGCTCATTCAGGTCGAGGATGATGCCCGCCGCGTCGCAAACGGTGACAGCGGCGGGAAACTCGCGGATCCAGTCGGGGCCCGGCATTTCTTCCTCCTGTCAGGGGGCGCTGCATCATGCGGCAGCCGGCCGAATTCGGCAATGCCGGCGATTATCGCTAATGAACCGCCGATGCCGGACGAATATCAGAATCGTCTGTCCGCTGCGTCCGACGACGACCCGAGCGACCAGTCGGAGCCGAATATGAACCCGCCCCTCGCAAACCTGGAGACCAAGCGCTGTTCCGACCGGGTGCTTTGCGGCAAGGCCGAGAAGTTCCGCCGCATCGTGGAGACCGCGAACGAGGGCATCTGGGAGATCGACGCGGCGGGCCGCACCACCTTCGTCAATCGGCGCATGGCGGAGATCCTCGGTCGCACCCAGGAGTCTCTTGCCGGCCGCCAGGCAACAGAATTCATGTTTCCCGAGGAACTGGCCCGATACGCAGCCGCCATGCTCGATCGACGCTGTGGCGTTGCCGGGCAATACGAATTCCGCTTTCGCCACAGTGACGGCTCGGCGATCTACTGTTTGCTCTCCGGAACACCGATCCTTGATGAGAATGGGACGTTTCGGGGCTGCTTCGCCATGATCACGGACATCACCAGCCGCCGGCTCGCGGAGCGAGCGCGCGACGAGGGCGAAGTCCGGTACCACGCGCTGATAGCCAACATTCCCGGCGCCGTCTACAGTTGCGAACTGCTCCCGCCCTGGCGCTTCAGGATGATGTCGGACGGCATCCAGGCAATCACCGGCTACCCGCCGGCGCTGTTCAATGCCGAGGACAACCGCGGCTGGACCTGGCTGGTCGAGCCGACGGATCTGCCGGAGATGGCTCGGCAGGTCGAGCTCGCCATCATGGCGCGCGAGCCCTATGCCCTGGAGTACCGCATTCGCCACGCGGACGGAGCCCTGCGCTGGGTCCTGGAGCGCGGCGTCGCCATCTACGACGAGACAGGCGCCCCCCTTAGGCTGGAGGGGCTGATCCTGGACCGGACAAAAGACCGTGAGGCGGAGGAGGCACTGCGTCGCAGCGAGGCCGACCAGCGTCGTCTGGCGACGCTGGCCGCGCAGGCGAATCGGGCCAAGTGTGAGTTTCTGGCCAACATCAACCACGAAACCAGGACACCGCTCAATGGCGTTCTGGGCATGGCCGGGCTGCTGCTCGACACCGACCTGGACGAGGAGCAACGCGAGTACGCGGCAACCATCGAGGAGAGCGGCCGAATCCTGTTGTCGCTGATCGATGATCTCCTCGATTACTCGGAGGGGGACATCGCCGGGCTGCAGATGGAGGAGCAGACCTTCGACCTGCGCGCCCTGCTGGACGAACTTGCCGCGCGGTTCGGCCCTGCCGCACGCCAGAAGAAGCTGCGCCTGACCGCGACGCTGGGCGCCGGAGCACCCTGCATCCTGTACGGAGACCGCGCCCGCCTGGGTCGCCTGTTGGGCAACCTGCTCAGCAACGCGGTCAAGTTCACGCCCGACGGGGAGATCCTGGTCCGCGTTCACTCCGTTTCCGCGGCAGTCGACAGCGTCCTGTTGCGCTTCGAGGTCGTCGATACCGGCGTCGGCATCCCCGCCGATCGGCTGGACGGGCTGTTTGAGCCGTTCTCTCAGATCGATGGCAGCAGCACGCGCCGCTTCGGCGGCGTCGGGCTGGGCCTGGCGATCTCCCGCCGACTCGCGGGGATGTTGGGTGGCGAAATCGGCGTGCTCACTTCGCCTGCGGGAGGCTCGACTTTCTGGTTCACCGCCCGCTTCGTCGTGACATCATCGCCACCAGCTTGAATTCCTCCCCACCTGCGAATCGGTCGGCAGAGGCGAAGCCGTGAACCGCGCGACCCGGGAGGGATGCGTTCAGGATCGCTCTTCGTGCAGGTCCATGCGTTTCATCAGCGCGTTGATCTCCGCGCCGAGCAGGAAGATCAGGCCGCTCATCCAGAGCCACACCATGAGGATGACGAACGCGGCCAGCGAGCCGTAGGTGGCGTTGTACGAGCCGAAATTGCGCACGAACAGGCGGAACAGCGAGGAGGCGCCGAGCCACAGCACGGTCGAGGTGACCGCTCCGGGCAGGATCCAGCGGAATGCCTGCCGCGCTTCCGGCCCGAAGTAGTAGAGCAGGGCGAGGGTGAACAGGTTCAGCCCGAACACGACGGCCAGGCGCAGATGCGTCCAGGCGTTGTAGCTGTCGCCGGCCAGGCCCAGGAACCGGAAGATGACGTGCGTGGCGTGGGGGCCGACCAGCACGATCACCGTCGACAGCAGCATGATGCCGCTCAGCGCGATCGTGAGCACGATGGCCAGGAGCTTCTGCTCCACGAGCGAACGGCGCGGGCGGATGTTGTAGGCACGATTGATCGTGGTGATGATGGAGCCGATCCCCATCGATCCCGACCAGAGCGCCACCAGCAGACCCACGCCGAGCAGTTCTTCGCGGCGGGTCGTCAGCAGCGACTGCACGGTGTCGGCGACCAGCTGGAAGGACTCCACGGGAAGCGATTCGCTCAACACCCCCATGACGTGGCGATCCAGGTCGGGGATGGGCAGGAAGCTGATGAGGCTCAGCAGGAAGACAAGGAAAGGAAAGATGGACAACAGCATGTAGAAGGCGATCTGCGCCGCCATCCCCATGCAGTCGTCGTACCCCATCTCGCGCTGGAGGCGCCGCAGAAAGAGGCCGAACCGCCTGATCTCCTCGTTTGGTCGCATCGCGCCCCAGCATGGGCCGGACGGCCGGAGAAATCAACCGCGACCGGTCGACGCGGGCGATTCGTCAACCCGCTCTCCGATCTGAGCCAAGGGAAAGCCACCCCCGCGGGCGGCTTTCCCCGAATCCGGGAGCGGATGCCCCCGTGCTAGTTGTCGCCGGTGGTCGTCCCCAGCGCGGCCTTCTCGGCGTCGGCCAGGCCGTAGCCCTGGTATTCGAACGGCAGGCCGATGTCCTCGGCGCTGTCCCGCATCAACTGCCGGATCTCATCGCGGGTGTAGGTGGGGTGCGCCGCCCAGGCGACCGCCGCCGCGCCCGCCACCATCGGGCAGGACATGGAGGTGCCGCTCAGCGAGCGATACTGGCCGTTCTTGTAGGTCGAGTAGATCAGGCGGCCGGGCGCCATGAGCTCGGCCTCGGGGCCGAAATTGGTGAACCAGGCGGCGATATCGCCCGGGGCCGAGGCGGTGATGGCCATGACGGTCGGCAGCCTGGCGGGATAGATGATTGCGCCCTCCTCGTTGCCGGCGGCAGCCACCAGGAGCATGCCGTGGTCGTAGCAGGCCTGCAGGGCCGCCTCTTCCGCGGCCGAGGCATAGGTTCCACCCCAACTCATGGAGACGATCTGGATGTCGTTGTCGGGATCGGCGTCGAGATGGGTGTTGATGACCCAGTCGAGGCCGGGGAGGATGGTGTCATCGCCGAACGGGCCGGATTTGCTGATCCTGACCATATACAGGTTGCAGTCCGGGGCCACGCCGATCACGCCGATCTCATTGTCGTTGGCGGAGACGATGCCGGAGCAGTGGCTGCCGTGGCCGTTGATGTCGTCCCAGTCGGTCGGATCATCGGTCACGGTCGAGAAGCCGCCGGCGAAGTTGAGATCCGGATGATCCTTGTCGCCGCCGGTATCGAGGATGGCCACATTCACTCCGACCCCCTTGTTGCCGGCGGCATGGACCACCTCCGCGTCGATGCGGTCGATGCCCCAGTCCAGCACCTCCGCCGCCTCCTCGACGCAGAAGTGTCGGGAAACGTTGTCCTCCACATACAGGATGTTGGCGTTCTGGCCGAGCCCCTGCCGGGCCGCAACGGGGATCGTGGCGAACACGACCGGGAAGTTCTTGTAGTCGCGCCGGATGGCGCCACCCGCAGCGGTGATCGCGGCGCCGGGATGCGCGCCCTGGTAGCCGATGAACACATCGACCATCGACAGCTCTTTGTCCGCGGCGGAGGGGGTCGTCGGGCTCGACACGTTGTCCGATGAGCATCCCCAGACGAAGGACAGAAGCGCGGTCATGCCAACCAAAATGAGCGCAGTTTTCTTCATGAGTGACTCCCGTTCGGTTCCAATGGCGAAAGATTGCCGGCGAGGATCCGAATGGTCATGTCGCTGCGATTGACACCAGCAGGCCCAACCTGCACTTTCCCGGGCCACCTCCCTCAGTCGTCCCTGGCGGGTGATCGAATTCCGCCGCCCTGCCCTCGCGGTCCGCCCTTCCCGCGAATCTCCCGGCGGCCAGTATCCCGGAAGAGTATATTGCAGATGAAATCATACTTCCAGTCCGGCTTTTCCCGACCTGAGCGCCCCGTGCAGGGAGTCCCCGATCGCACACGGCGCCCGCCATGGCCCGCACACTTATTGCTCCCGTAGCAGTCGCTGTAAGGAAGAGCCCCGACCCCGGTCGCACGCGGCGCCCCTCGAAGAGCCGCGGCTGGATTCGGCGCGTCAGGCGCCCAGCCGGAACGTGAACCAGATCACGCAGACGGCGTGGACCAGCAGCGTCAAGCAGCCAGGCACCCTGCGCCAGCGCGGCGCGCCGGTCCCGTCTCCCGTCCTCCGGCAGGCAGATGCTCCGGAAAAGCGCCACGCCGACGATCGCGCAGACGATCCAGGGCGTGAGCAGAAACCGCGAAGTGGAGAAGGCGAGACCCACCGCGGCCGTCCAGCCGCCCACGAGCAGGATCAGGAACAGCGCGACGCCGCCCGGCAACGCGATCTGTCGCGCCAGCCCGCGCAGCCGCCGCGGGCGCAGGCTGGCCAGCGTCGCCAGCACGGCAAGGCCGGTCAGGCAGCCACAGGCGACCGGCACGATCCCGCCCACGCGTCGCGCCAGCCAGGGCGGGAACTGTCCGACGGTCATCGCCGCGAGACGGATGCCGCCAAGGACCGTTTCGCTCGCCCAATGCGTGAAGAAGAGCCGCGGGTCATCGCGCACGATGCCGATCAGAGACAGCTCGCGCTCCCCCGGCGACCGGCTCCAGTCCATGGCGCCGTGCAGCCCGAACCAGACGTTCCGGGCCTGGGTCTGGTGGAACGGCGTGCCGGTCGCGCGCCAGGAGATCGCCATCTGCGGCGCGTAGACCGCCAGGCCGGCGCCCACGGTCACGGCTGCGAGCAGCCACCGCCGCCGTCCGCCGTGCCCGCGCACCGCGCTCCAGAGCGTCGCCAACACGAAGACCGGCAGCAGGACCAGCGCGGTCTGGCGCACGAGCGCGGCGGCGCCGGCCCAGGCCCCCCCGACGATCGCGCGCGGCACCGTCGTGTCCCGCATCGACGCGGCGAGCGCCCGCACGGCCAGCAGGGCGACCAGCGAGGCGAGCTGATCCGTGCCGACAAGCAGGGCCGTCTCATGGAAGTGCCAGTTCAGGGCGAGAAACACCTGTGCGGCCAGCGCCGGGCCCGGCCCGAACAGATCGCGGGCCAGCGCGTGCGCCACGCGCAGGGACAGACCGGCCGAGACAACGGCGATGATCCTGGCCACGACGAACGGATCAGCCAGCAGCAGGGTCCCCGAGCCGCAACACGAACGCATAGCCGAACGGATAGAGGCCGTGCAGGGTGAAGACCGCGCGCCAGCTTCGCGGCGCGGGCGGCGTGACCGACGAAGTCGTTTTCCACGGTCTGGAGGAGCGGGCCGTGATGGACCGCCTGCACCGCCGCGCCGACGGCCATGAACAGGACCGGCACGAGCCAGGGTGACGGTGGTGCCGCAGCATGTCCGGACCGACGCATGCCACCCAGCATGAGCCGAACGCCGCCGGAAATCAATGCCTGTGGGCGGCGGTGGGCAGATCGGAGGCGACGGCGCGGGCGGGCGACGTGGAGGGCGTGGGCGACGCGGGCAACGCATCGGCGCGCCGGGTCGCCTCACCGCCGAAAGCGATGCCCATGCGCTGCAACAGCGGATAGGGCGGCTCACCTCCGGCGAAGATGAAAACGTAGTCGTTCGGCAGTTCGATCTCGACATCCCCCCGGCGCAGGCGCACACGGTCGGGCAGGATCGCCGTGACCTCGGCGGAAAACAGCGTTTTCACCTCGTTCGCGACCAGCGCGGCGGCAAAGCGCTCCGCGTTGCGCTTCTTGATGCGGAACAGCTTCTCCTTGCGGTACGCCAGGGTGACGGTGTTGCCCGGCTGGCGCGCCAGCCCGAGCGCGGCCTCCACGGCGCTGTCGCCGCCACCGATCACGAGCAGATTCTCGCCGTGGTACGATTCGGCATCGAGCAGCTTGTAGGCGACCTTTTCCAGCTCCTCCCCGGGCGCGCCGAGCCGGCGCGGCGTACCGCGGCGTCCGAGCGCCAGGATGACGGCGCGCGCGAGCCATTCGCCGGTCTGGGTGCGGACGGCCAGCAGACCGTCGGGGCGGCGCGTGATCATCTCGAGCTTCTCGCCGGTGCGCACGTGCAGTTCGAACTGCTCGCGCGCCTCCTGCCAGATGCCGAGCAGCTCCTCCTTGGTGTACTCCTCGCGGTCGAGACGGCCGTAGAGCGGGATCTCTACCGGCTGGGTGAGGACCACCTTCTTGCGCGGATACTGCAGAATCGTGCCGCCGGCCTGCTCCTGCTCCAGCACGAGGTACGACAGTCCCTCGCGTCGCGCCGTCAGGGCGGCGCTCATCCCGGCCGGTCCGGCCCCGACGATGATGAGATCGCGCAGACGCGCACCGTCGGCGGCGCCTCCCGGGGCGGGGGGCTCGACGCCGGCGGGACCGGCCGCGCGCAGCCGCCGCGCCACCGTCATCACGACCCGCTCCCCCTGGCTGATGGCGTTGCGGATGAGGGCGAAGCCGCTCAGCTCGCCGGCGATGTAGACGCCGGGCACGGTGGTCTCGCTGTCGGCGGTCAGGCGCGGAATGTCCTCGCGCTCGCCGACATCGCCGAGCCCGACCTGGAGCGCGCCGACCGGGCAGGCGTCGGCGCAGCGCGCGTGTCCGATACAGCGCATGCCGTTCACGATGACGGCCCGTCCGTCGACGATGCCGAGCACGTCCCCCTCGGGACAGGCGGCCACGCAGGCGCCGCAGCCGATGCACTGCCCCTCGTCGATGAGCGGGTACTGGGCGACCGGGCGGTCGGCGCCAAGCTGAACCGCCTCCTCGCGGCGCGCCGTGTCGGTCCGGTTGCGCCGTCGGAAGCCGACCGCGTACGGAATGAGAATGGCCGCGCAGAGGACCGCAACGACGCCCCAGATCAGCAGGTTCTCCACGCCGTCCTCCCGCCGTCCGCTAGAAGTTGAGACCGGCCTCGGCCAGGAACCGGTCCCCCTCCACGTCATCGCCCCAGTCGCGTTCGTACTGGCCGGACAGGAAGAACCGCGTCGTCAGGTAGCGGGTTCCGTCGATCCGCGCCCAGCGGTTCTGGCGACGATCGCCGCCAGCGGTCGGCGTGTAGAGGTATTCGCCGCCCGACAGGCCGATCAGGTGACCGGCCAGGAATGCCTTCTGCAGCTGCAGCGAAGGATTGAATCCGTCGGCCCACGGCCCCGAGAAGCCGGCGGCCTGCGCGGTCAGACGCACGCGCTCGCCCAGGAAATCGTCGCGGGTCAGGCTGCCGTGCCACGACCAGGTGTCGTCCGCCTCGCCCTGTCGGTGGCGCCAGCCGCCGCCCGCCGAGCCGGTCCAGCCGGCGCCCAGGCGGGCGTGGAGGTTCGCGCGCAGGCCGGTGCGGAAGGCGGCGTCGAACAGACTGTCGGGCAGGGCGCGGTTGTCCCAGGTGCGGTAGCTGCGGCGATTGTCATAGCTGACCGACAGCGCGGTCCGTCCGCCCGGACGGTAGCCGGCCGAGAGGTATACGTTCGACAGTTCCACCGCGGCGGTGCCGGGCGTCCGGCGCCAACCGTGGTTGAGATCGATCTCCCAGCTCTGGAACAGGCTCCAGCGGCGTCCGGACTGCCAGTCGTTCCGCAGGAAGAGATACTGACGGCTCACCGTGGAGCCGTGGTATTCGGCGGTGCCGGCCAGCGCCGCCGACCACCGCGACGCGCCGTATTCCCCGCCGGCGGCGTTCAGGAACAGGCCGTACTTCCGGAGCGAGCCGCGCGGCGCCGTGCTGCTCCAGTCGGGCAGGAACCCGCCAAAGGCGCCGGCGCGCAGCGTCGGGGAGAGGCGGGCTTCCACCAGCGCGCCGTCCACCGGGCCGGTCGCGGCGAGCGCGTTCGAGACGATCCGCCCCGCCTGCCAGTTGACCGTGGCGTCCGGATTGTCAAAGGCGAGCGACAGCGCGTAGACGCGATTGCTCCACTCATCGGCGGGGACCGTCGCGTTGTAGCGCCGCGAACGCCCGTCGTGCCGGGCGCGGCCGCGCATCTGGAACGTGAGATCCTTCCCCCACAGTTTGCGGGCGCGGAAGTTGATGCGCAGCGTCGGCTGGTCGTAGTCCAGCCCCGAGGCGCCGCGGTCCGCGAACCGGTACCACTGCAGCGCGACATAGCCGCTCGCCCGGGCCCAGGGTGGATCGGACGGCTCGTCGACCGGCGCCGGTTCGGCGATCGGGGCGGGAGCGGGTGGCGGCGCGACCACCGCGGCAACGGGAACGGTCCCGTCGCGGAGGGGCCTCACGGCATCGCCGGGCTGCACGGCCGTGTTCGCGGCGAGCACGCGGCACGACGCCGAATGCTCGGCGGCATGCGCCACGGCCAGGGTGGCCACGCCCTCGCCCCGGCGCGACACGAGCAGCGTGTCGCCAGAAGCAAGGCCGTCGACCGTGCCGGCGTCGAGATAGACGAAGTCGGCCGAAAGATAGCGCACCTTGAATTCGCGCGCGGCGGCCGACGCGGGCAGCAGGAGCGCCATGGTCACGGCGGCCAGCCAGAGGCGGGCGACAGCTGGTTGCGCGCGGTGCATCAATCGGCCCTCCCGTTCGGGTGGCAGCTGTAGCAGGCGGTGCTGAGATACTGGTAGTTCCTGACGCCGACGTGGCGGCCGTCCGTGTCGGTCCGGTTGTGCTCGTGGCAGTCGATGCACTCGAACACGCCGTAGTCGGCCGGATTCACGTGGCAGGTCGCGCAGGAGGCCCACACCGTCCGGTGCGCCCCGGAGTTGATCGGAAACAGCGTCTCGTGGTTCCATGTCGACGGCTGCCAGGCAAGCGTCGTATGGCAGGTCTGGCAGGTGCGCGGAAAATTCGCCGCGGCGTGCGCGGGATCGGTGGTGGCATTGTAGGTCGCGGCGTGGCAGCCGTCGCAGTCCTGCGGCAGGCCGCTCCACTGCCCATCGACATGGCACGTCGTGCAGGTCGTGGTCGCGTGCGCGCCGGTCAGCGCGAAGCCGGTGCTCACGGCGTGATCGAAGGTGCCGCCGCCCCAGCCGGCGTCGGTGTGACACTGCTCGCAGGCGGTCGCCAGGCCGGAGGCGACATGCGGCGGCTCCTGCGTGCCGTTGTAGTCGTCCGCGTGGCATGAGTAGCAGAGGGGCGAGGTGCCGGCGTAACCGCTCGCATGGCAGGAGAGGCAGCCGGTGCGGGCGTGGGCATTGCGCAACGGGAAGGCCGGGGTGTGCTGCACGAACACCGGCCGCCAGGAGGCGGTCGGCACGTGGCACTGGGCGCAGTCCGTGCTGAAGCCGGTCAGCAGATGGCTGGGCTCGCGCGTGGCGGCATAGTCGTTCGCATGGCAGCCGTAGCAGGTGACCGGATTACCCGCGAAGTCCTGCCGCTGCTGGCCGACATGGCACGCCTCGCAGTCGGCGGCCGCGTGCACGCCCACGAGCGGGAAACCGCGCTCGGCGTGTTGCTCGAACAGCACGCCACGACTCTCCCAGCCGGTCGGCGCGTGGCATCGTTCGCAGTTCGGTCCGAGCTGGCCACGATGGGCGTCGACATGGCAGTCGGCGCAGGCGCTGCCGACATGCCCGAAGGTGAGATCGCGGTGGCAGTCGCCGCACTTCACGGCCGCATGTCGCCCCGCGAGCGGGAAGCCGGAGCGGCCGTGATCGAAGGCGGGCGGCCGCGGCGCCACGCTCCAGTCCGCGGTGTTGTGGCAGATCGCGCAGTCGAGCGCCAGCGGGCCGTGCGGACTGTCTGCCGGCGTCTGCGCGCCGGCCGGAGCAGCCACGATCGCCAGCAGAACGGCCGCGCTCGCCACGGCCCACTTCGCGAGTCTCATGGGGTTCCTTCCTGCGACGGGACGACGGCGGCCTCCGGCCGGACCGGATTCGACCGATGGCACGTCGCGCATTCCCGTCCGAGCGGCTTGTAGCGGGTGAAGGCCGCCTCGCCCTCCCCCTCGCGGAGATGGCACTGCGCGCAACGGGTGCGGGCGTGCGCACCGTCGATCCTGAAGGCCGCCTCGCGGTTGTGATCGAAGCGCCCGGCGCGCCAGTTCGCCGTTTCGTGGCAGCGTTCGCAGGCGGTGACGCCCCCGGTCGCGGCGCGGAACTGTCCGGCGTGCGGGTCGCGATGGCACGACTCGCAGGCGCGGTCCACGCCACGCAGGTGGATGGCCCCGGGCGGCGCAGCGGGCGCCAGCGGCTTGTGGCAGGCGGAGCAGCGCGCCGTGGCGTGCTTGTCCGCGAGCGGGAATCTGGTCGTGGCGTGGTCGTAGACGGCGACCGACCACGCGTCGAGACGATGGCACGACTCGCAGCCGCCCTTGTCGACCCACGGCCCGGCTTCGTCGCGATGAGGATCGCGATGACAGACCTGGCAGCGGGTGGAAACGAAGTGGAACGGAATGTCCGAGACCGGCGCGCCGGCCCGCGGACGGGCGTGGCAGCCGACGCACGGCACGGCCAGGTGCGCCCCCGCGAGCGGATAGGTCGTGCCGGCGTGACGCTCGACCGTGTAGCTGGACGGAGCGTACCCCTCGACGGAGTGGCAGCGGGCGCAGTCGCCCCCCCCTCGAGCTTCGTGAACTGCCCGGCGTGCCGGTCGGCGTGACAGTCGGTGCAGGCCGCGAACTTCAGTCCGCGGGCAGGGCGGTCGGGACGATGGCAGCCTTTGCACGGCACCGCGATGTGCTTCCCGCGCAGCGGATAGCGCGTGCGCTCGTGATCGAACCGCGCCTGGCTCACGGCGCGCCAGCTCTCGGTCGTGTGGCAGGAGGCGCAGGCGCCGCCGAGACGTCCGGCGTGCGGATCCTGGTGGCAGTCGTCGCAGCCCGCGAAAGCCACGCCGCGCCACTGCCGTCGCCCCGCGCCCGCCGGTACGACGGCCGTCGCGGCTGCCGGCTCGACGGCGTCAGCCTCCGCCGGCAATGCCGGGTGGCACTTCGCGCAGACGACATCCCGGTGCCGACCGGTCAGCGGGAAGTGCGTCCGGGCATGATCGAAACCGGTGGCCCCGCGCCAGCTCTCCAGGCCGTGGCACGAGCGGCAGTCCGCCCCGAGCTGGCCGGAGTGCGGATCGCGGTGGCAGGCGACACAGTCGGTGCGCAGGCCCAGGAACGTGCGCTGGGGATTGGCGGCGCCGGCCACGAGCGCCGCCCGGCCGGCGACGGCTTCCGGTTTGTGACACCGCCCGCAGGCCGGGCCCGCGTGCTTCCCCTCCAGCTTCCAGCCGGTCTGTGCGTGGTCGAACTCGGCCTGGCCGGCCCTGCCCCACCAGATGAGCTGATAGTCGCGGCCCTGGTGCTCCACGTGACACTTCTCGCAGGTCTCGTGGCCCGGCTGCGCGTGCAATCCCTGCTTCGCGCGGACCCGCGCCGCGAGGGCGGTGTGGCAGGCGAGGCACCTGTCGGCGGAGAGTTTGCGCCCCACTTCGTGGCAGCGCGTGCAGTTCTCCACCCCTTCGAGTTTCTGGTGCGACCCGTGCAGCGGTCCGGGACTCAGCTGCGCGAACGCCGGCGCGGCGGCCGACAGCGCCAGGAGAATCGCCGCGACGCGCGGCCAAAGAGTGCGCAGGCGAAGTGTCGTATGCAGCATCAGAACACCCACGTGTAGCCGAGACTCGCGGCGACGGCGACGTGCACGAGCATGATGACCAGCATGATGACCGCGAACGGCTTGTGAACGACATGCCACCAGTGGAAAATGCCGCGGATCGTTTCGAGTCGCCGCACCTTGCGCTCCAGGACTGCCCGTCGCCTGGCCAGACGGACCAGTTGGCGCGGTCGTGATTCCTGCGCCACGCGCTCCGACAGCTCCTTCTCCAGCGCCGCGATCTCCTGGCGCGAGAGTTCGTGTCCGGCGAGGTTGCGCGGGATCTGCAGGTAGAGCCACCGCCCGAAGACCCCGCTCAGCGCCACAGCCATCATCGACCAGAAGCTCACGGCCACCAGCCCCCGCACCTTGAATGAGGTATGGAGGATGATCAGCAGCGGCCCCACGATGCCGAAGCAGATGTGCACCTGCAGCCACTGCGCGGGCGTGCCGTACTTCTGCAACCATCGCGAGCGCTTGCGCACCGAGTAGAGCAGCAGCAGCAGGACCAGCGCCGAGCCGACCACGCCGTAGCCGTGCCCGCGCATCCCGCCGGGACGCAGCAGGCGGTAGCCCTCCAGATGCGGGCGCTCTGCCAGCGGCGTGATGTAATAGGAGTAGCCGTCGATCAGTGCGGTCACGACGACCGCGGCCGCCGTGACGTACAGCACAGCCAGCATGAGACGAAAACCGATGTCGCGCCGGGATGTCATACGTGTCCACCCAAGGCGACGACCTCCCCCGGAGACCGTCGCGGCCGGGAATTCCAACTTAAAAGATCGGGATTATGCAAGAACCAGACCACGCCGCGTGTCGAGTCGTCAACCCGGTTGATGGAGCCGATCCCGTGCCGTAACCTCCGTCGCCGGACGGCGACACTCTCCCGGGCCGTCCGCACCGGCCCCGTCTCCGTGGAGGCTCAGCATGTCGCTCAAGCGCTACTTTGTCCTCGCCCTGCTCGCCTTTCTGGCCCTGTCGTCGCCGTCCGCCGCGGCCGCGGCCGACCCCGCGCCCGCCCGGAGCGACACCGCCCAGGCCCCGCCCCCTCTCCCGCTGACGGCAGTGGCTGCTGCTCGGGCCGGCGCCGGCGCCGCTGCCGGCGTTCCACGATGACAAGACGAGGGGGTTCGCAGCGGGAGACCTGGCCGGCGCCGGCGCGCTCGACCCGCGGCGTCTCGATCCGCACGCCGCGGACACCGTGACGCTGCCCGGCGCGGGCCTCTACGCCTGGCGGCCGAGCGCGGGCGCGCGAAGCGGCCCTGGCGCGCCCGGCGAACGACCAGCCGGCGGTCGCCTGGCTCGCCACCCGCCTCGAGTGCGGGCCGCTGGCTGGCCGCGCACCCTGACGCTCGTCACCGCGCACCCGATCGCCGCGTGGCTCGACGGGCAGCCGCTCGACGCTCACGCCGGCCCCCGGAGACACGACGAAGACGCGCCGGACGGTCCCGCTGAAACTGGCGCCCGGCAAGCACCTGCTGCTGCTCCACACGGTGGCCGATCCCGCGGTGAAGGGGGCGTGGGGCGTTGCCGCGGAGGTCGCGCCGGGCGCAGGCGTCCCCGCCGACGCGCTCCGCGTCTCGACCATCCCGCTGCGCGCGCAGACCGTCCGCGACGTGCTCGACGCGCCGGCGATCACCGCCGCTGTCATCTCGCCCGACGGCCGTCTCGTCGCGCTCACGCTCGCGGAAGTCGGTCCGGGCGGGCGGCGCGAGACGTGGGTCGAACTGCGCCGCGCGTCCGACGGCCGCCTCGAACGCACCTGGCGCGGCGCCCTCGAGATGGGCAACGTGCGCTGGGCGCCGACCGGCTCGCGCCTCTCCTACACGAGCAACCGCCGACGACCAGACCACCATCTGGCTGCTCGACCTCGCGACGGGCGAAACCGTGCCCCTGCTGCGCGACGCCGCGGACCTCGCCGAGTACGCCTGGAGTCCCGACGGGACGTTCCTGGTCTGCCAGCACGTGGTCAAGGCCGAGCCCGACAAGCGCCAGGTGAAGCGTTTCGCGAATCTGGCCGACCGACAGCCCGACTGGCGCGACCGCACCCGTCTCGTGCAGGTCTCCGTGCCGGACGGCGCCACGCGCCGCCTCACCGCCGGCGAGTGGAGCGCCGACAACTGGCGCATCTCGCCGGACGGCAGCCGGCTCCTGTTCTTCCGCGAGTGGCCCGACTACGCCGCGCGCCCCTACACCCACCGCGAACTGTGGGAGCTGGACCTGGCCACGCTGGCCGCGCGGAATATCCTCACCGACCCCTGGATCGAGGCGGCCGAGTACGGACCCGATCCGCAGGTGCTCGCGCTGCAGGGCGCCCCCTCGGCATTCGGCGGCCTGGGCCGGAACCTGCCGGCGGGGACAGTGGCCAACGACTACGGCGGCCAGCTCTACCTCTACGACCTGCGCACCGGCACGCCGACGGCGGTCAGCCGCGACTTCACTCCGGATCTGCTCCGCATGACGTGGAACCGCAAGGACGGGCGCATCTACGCGCTGGTCGTCGAGGGGCAGCGCCAGGATCTCCACGCCCTCGACCCCGCATCGCGGAAGTGGACCCGGCTCGACGTGGACATGGACGTGATGGAGACCTTCGATCTGGCCGCCGATGCCCCGCTCGGCGTCGCGCTCGGCAGCGGCGCCACGCTGCCGCAGCGTCTCGCGCTGGTGGACCTCAGGCGGGGACAGTCGCGCGTCATCGTGGAGCCGGCGGCCGAACACTACCGGGACATCCGCCTCGGACGGGTCGAGGACTGGCCGGCGAAGCTGCCGTCCGGCGAACGACTCGACGGCCGCGTCTACTACCCGCTCGACTTCGATCCGGCGCGGAAGTACCCCTGCATCGTCTACTACTACGGCGGCACCACGCCGGTGGGGCGCGACTTCGGCGGACGCTACCCGAAGAACGTCTGGGCCGGCCTGGGCTACTTCGTCTACGTGCCGCAACCGAGCGGCGCCACCGGCTACGGGCAGGAATTCGCGGCGCGCCACGTCAACGACTGGGGCGCCCGCACGGCGCAGGAGGTCATCGACGGCACGCAGGCCTTTCTCGCCGCGCACCCGTTCGTCGACAAGGCGAGGCTCGCCTGCATCGGCGCCTCGTACGGCGGCTTCCTCACCGAGTACCTCCTCACCCGCACCGACATGTTCGCCTGCGGCATCAGCCATGCCGGCATCTCGTCGATCGCCGGCTACTGGGGCGAGGGCTACTGGGGCTACGACTACGGCGCCCGCGCGCTGGCCGACGCCTTCCCCTGGTCCCACCGCGACCTGTACGTGAATCAGAGCGCGCTCTTCAGCGCCGACCGGATCCGCACCCCGCTGCTGCTGCTGCACGGCAGCGCCGACACGAACGTCCCCCCCGGCGAGAGCGATCAGCTCTACACCGCGCTGAAACTGCTGGGCCGCGAAGTGGAATACGTGCGGATCGAGGGGCAGAACCACCACATCATCAATCGCGATCAGCGCATCCTCTGGAACGACACGATCCTCGCCTGGTTCGCGAAGTGGCTGAATAACGAGCCGGAGTGGTGGAACGAGCTTTACGCGCAGTAGCGGAAGATCACCAGGAGAGGCTCGCCGCGGGTCCGCCAGCGTTGGGCGGGCCCGCGCGTTTGCGGATGCGCGTCGCTCAGGCCTCGCCGCGATCCGCCGGTTCGACGAGCTCCTCGACCGGGAACAGCGCCGCGAGCTGGAACAGGTCGAACACCCGGCGGATGTGCGGCGTCACGCCGGTCACGCGCAGATGCGCCCCCTGCTGGCGGCAGCGCCGATGCAGATCGACCACCAGGCCGACGCCCCGGGAATCGATCTCGATCACGCGCGACAGATCGAAGCAGACGTCGGAGAACTGGCCCGCGTGCACGGCGAGCGCCTCGGCCATGTCGGCGCCCAGTTCACCCTCGTTGATGGCGATCAGCGGCTGCTCCGGCGCCAGCGTCAGGATCCCGTTCCGCGCGCTCTGCAACATTGCGCTTCCTTTCCCCTGTCGGACGCAGAGCTCAGGCCGGGCCGTCTGCCGGCGGCGGCAGGCTCAGCGTGAAGCGGACCTCGCCCGGATCCACATCCACCTGTTCCGTCATCTCGGCCAGGATCACCAGGCCGCGGCCACGCACGCGGTCGGCGCCCTGGGTGCGTTCGCTCTCCAGCGCGGCCTTCCAGTCGAAGCCGCGGCCGCCGTCCCGCACGATCAGCACGGCGCGCCGCGCATCGGGGTGCCACTGCGCCTCGATGTCGACGGCGGCGTCGCGCCGGTTCTGGTTGCCGTGCATGACGGCGTTGTAGACCGTCTCGCGCAGGCAGAGCGCGAAGCGGAGCTGCCAGTCGTCGGACGGCCGGGCCTGGTCGTCCAGAAAGCGCATCACTTCCCGCACGACCTGCTCCACCACGCGGATATCGTTGCGCGCGGCCAGACGCAGAGTCACCACCCTGCCGAGGGTGACGCGGCGACCCATGATGGCATCGACGAGGGTTTTCAACGGGCCGTCTCCTCCCTGCGCAGCGTGGCGCCAGCCGGGCGGAAGCGGGCGAGCGGCGCAATTCTGCCTTAAGGATCGGTCGGACCGGGGCGGGGTTTAGCCCATGCAGGGGCTGCGCGGCATCATTCCGGCGGTTCGTCGGTGCTCAGCGGCAGGGAGCCGTGCAGATCCCCGTCCCAGTCCTCGCGCACCAGGACCAGAACCGCGGAGTTCGGCACGATCAGATACTGCTGGTTGTCGAAGGTGATTTCCACGGCTGCCTTGCGCAGAAAGAGCACGTAATCCCCCTCCTGCGCCTGCAGGGGGACGTACCGCGCCACCGACTCGCGCGGCGAGGCCGACTCGTCGTACAGGTCGGCCGGCTCGGGAATCGCCAGGCCCGGCCCGACCGCCGCCACCCACCCCCCCTGCGCCAGACGCGAACTGATGGCGGTCTGAGGCAGGTAAAGACCGGTATTGGTCCGTTCCTCCCCCCGTTCGGGCCGCACGAGGATGCGATCTCCCACCACGATCAGGCGCTTGCGCAGGCCAACCACGTTTATCGTCCTTTCGGGGCGCCCCCGGGCGACCCCCTTGGCAGCCGATCCTCACTTGTGTTATCATTATGCGACATCCTCGCCCTAGGTGCCAATCTCGACCTGGAACCCAAAAGTCTCTTTTTGGGCAGGTCGCGTGGAAGTGCATTCAGGGAGAGGACTTTTGTATTTATATGGCTTATTAGTTCTTTTTATGTTCTGCTGCTGGGCTGCCTGCTTGCGTCCAGGCCGGCGTCGGGCGGGGAGACGGCGCACCCGGGCTCCCTCGATGCCCGTAACCCTGATCTCGTCCTGCCGGTCCTGCCGATCGGCCAGACCTACCGCGGCGGCGAAACGGCCCTTTTCGCCTGGACGTTCGACGAATTGCACCCCGGCTCCGGTGCCGCGGCCCCCCTGGCGCGCGTGATGGTGGACACTCGCTGCGCTGGACAGTCTCGCCGCCCCCCCCCTGTCCGGCCCGGTTCAGTGGGCCTGGCCGGTGCCGGAGCTCAATTCGGCGCTCTGCTTCCTGACGGTCACGGCGACCGACTCCTTCGGCAACCGCACCGCGGCCACCACCACCCGGTTCTCGATCCTCACATCCACGACCGGCGTCACCCCCTCCCTCGCTGACGACCCGGTCGTGCTGCGGCGCCCCGCACCCGAACCCCTTCAATCCGGCCACCCGCCTGGCGTGGGCGCTTGACGGCGCCCGGGGCGGTGCGGCTCGTGCTTTACGATGCCCGCGGCCGCACGGTCCGCACGCTGACCGAGGGGCCGCGCGAGGCGGGCGAGTACGAGGCGATCTGGAACGGCACCGACCACTCCGGCCGGCGTGTCGCCGCCGGCACGTACCTGCTGCGCCTGACCTGGCGCGGCGCCTCCGGACAGGCCGAACGCACAACCAGGGTGGTGATGGTGCCATGACGCACGCCCCCGGCCTCCGCGCCTCCGTCCTCGCCATCGCGCTGCTCGGTCTCGCCGCCGCGTCCGCCCCGGCGGCGCACGCGGCCGACCCTGTCGTCAGCAACGTGCAATTCGCCCAGCGGACCGATGGCAGCCGGCTCGTGGATGTCACCTACGACCTGGCGGACGCCGACGGTGACACCTGCGCCATCACCCTGCTCGCGTCGGACGACGGCGGCGCCGACTGGATCATGCCCTGTTCGCAGTACACGGGCGATGCCGGACCGGGCATCGCTCCGGGGCCTGACCGGCACATCGTCTGGGATTTCGGCTTCGACAACCCCGATCGGGAGGGGAACGACTACCGGGTCCGGGTGGTGGCCAGCGATCTCGGCACGCTCTTCACGCCCCACTCCCCCCGCCTCTACGCGATCAACGACTGGATGTCGATCGACTGGACCGTGCCGGGGCAGTTCGAGAAGTACGCGCGCGCCGACCTGGTCGTCCTGACGGCGAACTACCTGTGGGGCAACCCGCTGAACGAGTCGCTGCACGTCATCGACCGGATCAAGGCCATCAATCCCGACTGCCGGGTGATCGGCTACGTCCTGGGCAAGACCTCGATGCTGAGCTGGGAGAATTCCGGTGCGAACCTGCCGTTCTGCCAGGCCTGGTTCGACCGCACGCGTCCCTTCTGGGTTTTCACCACGCTCGGCGACACCCTGATGGACTGGCCGGGGCAACCGGTGATCGACATCACCAACCCGGCCTGCCGCGAGGCGATGGCACGCACGATCGCGGAGTTCCAGCGCAACTCGAACAACAAGTTCGACGGCATTTTCTGGGACTACTTCAACAATCTGATCTGGATCGCCCCCGCGGTCGATCCGATCGTGGACGGGGAACCCGATTTCGATATCGACGGCATCGCCATGGCGTACGACCCCGACGAGATCGAGGCCTTCAAGGCGGGAGAGGTTTCGCTTATCAGCGCGGTGCGCGACTCGCTGGGCGTCGACTTCATCCAGATCTTCAACGGACAGCGGGCGTACGCCGACTCCGCCTTCGCGGCCCTGGGCGACGGTATGTTCTACGAGATGTTCCCGGAGATCTTCTTCCCGCGCCCGGAAACGATGCGCAACGCGATGAGCCTGTCGTTCCCCTACAATGTCTTCCGCACGATTAACTGGCCTCGGCGCGGCAACGGCGGCCCCTACAACATCCTCGCCAGCACGACCCAGAACAGCTTTTACGACTATTACACCGGCACGATGGAGCCGCTCATCCTCGGCAACCTGTTCCGCGCCATCGGACTGCTGGCCGGCACGTACTCGGCGTGGAATCCGGGCGGCATCTGGGGCTACGGCTGGACGAACGTGGACATCAGCCTCGGGCCGGCGCTCGGTCCGCCGCTGATCAGCGGAGACTTACTACGCGCGCGACTTCCGCCACGGCCGGATCGAGCTGCTCATGGACAGCGGCATTCACCCCGACCCGTTCGATTACACCATCTGGGTGAATGGACGGATGGTGGAGACAGTGGGCGCTGCCGTTCCATTTCCCGTAGCCGTCGGCCGTCAGGCGCCCAGCCCGGCCGCGCCACGCAGCGACAGGTCGACCCGCACCTTCGGCGCCGCGTCCGCCGCCGCGACCCGCTGCGACGAGCGCCGCCGCGATCTCCCCGAGGGCGCGGCCATCCCCCGGCACGATCCGCTCCGGCAGGAGATCCGCCAGCGGCACCGCCACGTGCGCCCGCCGGGTGACGTCGGGATCGGCGACGGCGCGCCGTCCGGCCCGGCCTCCCCGTCCCACAGCGAGATGTCGATGTCGATCGTGCGCGGCGCGTTCCGGTTCGCCCGGATCGCGCACCCGGCCGAGCGCCCGCTCGATGCCGCCGATCACGTCGCGCTTGAGCGTGGAGGGATCGAGGGCGGTCTCGAACAGGACCGCCGCGTTGAGGAACAGCGGCCCGCCCGGCACGCCCACCGGAGCGGTCTCGAAAACCCGCGACACGCCGACGATCCGCCCCGCCCCCCGCAACATGGCGACCGCGAGCAGCAGATTGCGGGCCGGTTCGATGTTCGATCCCAGCGAGAGCGCCACCAGCGCCATCAGAAGTCGTCCCGCCGCCTGGTCACGCAGACGCCGACCGAGCGGGCGAAGCGCAGGGCCCCCGGCTTCTCGACCGTGACCTCGGCTTCGGCGACCGGGTGCCCGGTCACGATGAGGCGCGCGATTTCCGTGGCGAGCTTCTCCACGGTCGCGAACTCCGCGCTCTCCACCAGCGCGATGACATCCTTGGTGATCGTGCGGTAGTTGACGGCGTCGTCGATGCGGTCGCTGGCGCCGGCGGGGCGCAGATCGGCGGTGAGCACGAGGTTGATGAGGATGTCCTGCCGATTCGCGCGCTCGTCCGGCTTGATGCCGACGATGCCGCGCAGCAGCAGGTCCCGGATCAGGATCCTGTCCGCGTCCATCGCCCCAGCCTAGACGAGATGTCGGCCGCCGTCGACCAGGATCGTCTGGCCGGTCACCGAGGGGCAGGTCACGAGGAACATGCAGCGCGTCGGCCACCTCTTCCGGGGTCGACCAGCGGTCGAGCGGGATCTTCCGCTTGAGCGCGTGCACGTAGTCTTCCGACGCCCGCTCCGGCGGCAGCACGGCGCCCAGCGCGATCTCGTTCACCTTGATGCGCGGCGCCAGCGCCACGGCCAGGCTCCGGGTCAGGCCGTGCAGCCCGACCTTGCTCACGGTGTAGGCGAAGTGGTCGGCGCCGGGGCGCAGCGCGCGCCAGTCGTTGAGATTGACGATGTCGCCGGTGCGATCGGCCGGCAGCGCGCGCGCGAACGCCCGCGACAGCAGGAACGGCGCGCGCAGATTGATCGCCGCGTTCTCGTCCCAGATCCGCGCGTCGGTGGCGGCCAGCGGGATGTTCGCGAAGACCGACGCGTTGTTCACCAGGATGTCGACCGGCGCGAGCGCGGCCGCCGCCTCGTCGACGAGGCCGTCGACCTTCGCGGCGTCACTCGAGCTCGGCGCGCAGCAGCGCCGCGCGCACGCCCAGCAGTCCGACCTCGGTGGCGACGGCGAGCGCCTCGGTCTGCGAGCCGCGGAAGTGGATCGCCACATCGGCTCCGGCGCGCGCGAGAGCGAGGGCCAGCACGCGCCCCACCCGGCGGGCGGCCCCCGTGACGAGCGCGACCCGCCCGGCCAGCGGCCGGTCGGTTCCGGCGGCGGCATTCCCGGTCATGAGATTCTCCTTCAGCGTTCGGAGCGCAGCGTCACCACGAGCGCCCCCTCGCCGCCCCACGCGGGCGGCGCCTCCCGCGTGGCGGCCACGATGGCCGGATGGTCGGCGCACCACTGCCGCACCAGCGGCCCGATCACCGGCCGGCCGCCCGGCGAATTGAGCCCCCGGCCGTGCACCACGAGCACCTCGAGCCGGCCCAGGTGGCGATACGCCTGCAACATCGTGGCGAGTCGCTCCAGCGCCACCTCGGCAATGAGCCGGCGCAACTGGATCGTCGGCGGCGCGTCGGCCGCGCGCTCCCGGGGTCGGGCGCCGTCGCCCTCCGCCACGTGCGCGTCGAGCCGGATGCTGCGACGCAGCCCGCGGCGGGGCGCGTCGTCGTCAGCCTTCCCGGGGTGGTTCTTGCGGCCCATGCCCCGTTCCTCTCCGACGCCCGGCGCCGTCAGTCGGACCAGCGTCGCCCCCCAGCCCGAACCGTCCGTGGCCAGCCCGAAGTCCGCCACCGCCGGGTGCCGCCGCAGCGCCGCGTGCACGATCCGGCGCAGGTTCCCGATCCCCTTGCCGTGGATGATCCTCACGGTAAGAACATTCCGCGCGAGGCAGGCGTCAAGATAGTCCCCCACCAGGTCGGATACTTCGTCCGGCCGGAACTGATGCAGATCGAGCACGCCGTCGATGGGAAGATCGGCGGGCGCCTCCGGGTCGGCCCCCCCGTCAGCCTCGTCGCGCACATCGTCCGTCACGCCGGCCCCCCCCGCAGTTCCGACCTGATACCCCGTGTACTTGCGCAGGTTGATCACGCCGCTGTCGAGGATCAGGTACTGCCCCTTGATGCCGAGCAGCGCGCCGGCGGCCGCGGGCTCCTTGTCGAGGTTGAGGCTCTTCACCTTGACCGGGATGCCGCGTCACGGGGTAGACGAAGGCGTGCGGCGCCCGCTGGTCGGGCGGCAGGATGCCGGGGGCGCCGAGCGCGGCGAGGGCGGCCAGCACCTCGCGCGCGTGCGCCGCGAGATCGCCGGCCGGACTCGCCTCCTGGAGCATGCGCATCCAGTGGGTCCTGTCGGCGAAGCGCTGCGCCAGGGACGCCTCGATCAGGCCCACCTCGCGGCGGTTCGGCAGCACCGCGAGCGGGATGGCCGCCACCGCCCCCTGGTCGATCCAGCGCGTCGGGAGGTTGACGCGCCGGGTGATCCCCACCTTGAAGCCGGAGGTCAGCGACACGTACAGGACGTGCGGCTGGAAGCAGTGCGCGTGGGCGAACGACTCGTCGCGGCAGGGATGACCGGGATCGCCGAAGTGGCACAGCTCCGGCCGCACGATGCAGAGATCGGCTTCGGCCAGCGACTGCGAACAGGGAAAGCACCACCCCTCGCCGAAGGTCTTCTTCACCGCGCGCCCGCACGCCACGCAGGCGATCCTCCCCGTGAACCGCAGCGCCACCGCGCGTCCGATCAGCGGATTCAGCACGAGATCGGCCACGCGCCGGTCCGGATCGTGGAACCCGTCGGCCAGCCGGTAGGTGACCGGCGCCGTCGCCTCGACCCGCATCTTGCGCAGGGTGCCGGACCAGAGAAGCTCCACGCGTCGTGTCCCGCTTTCGGTTGGCGGCATCCGACCCGGATCGGCGCACCATGGTCCCACAGCCGCCGCGCAGGCGCAAGCCGGCCGCCGCCGCCGCGGCCCAGCCGTAGTCCGGCCGTCGGTTTGATTTTTCGTGTGCAGCCGGCTGCACACAATAGATCAAGGCGCGCCGCGCGGCGCGGACAGACCGCTCCCTCAGGCCGCCCCGGGATGGGCATCCCTCGGACCGCGCCTTGCGCTTCCCGTCGCCGCCATTAGCCGCTATTCTCCCGCGATGCTCAACTGGATCTGGGCCGCCTTCTTCCTGATCGCCGTTCGGCGCCGCGCTGGTGCAGGCGCGTGTTCCTCGGCCGCCCCGACGTCTTCCGCGACGTCGTGGGCGCGCTGTTCGATTCCGCGAAGACCGGCTTCGAGATCGCGCTCGGGCTGACCGGCGTGATGAGCCTGTGGCTCGGGCTGATGCGGATCGGCGAGAAGGGCGGCGTGGTCGAGGCGATCGCGCGCGCGTTCCGTCCGCTGTTCCGGCGCCTGTTCCCCGGCATCCCCGACGGGCACCCGGCCGGCGGCGCGATCGTGATGAACATGTCGGCCAACATGCTCGGGCTCGACAACGCGGCCACGCCGCTCGGGCTCAAGGCGATGCGCGAGCTGCAGACGCTCAACCCCGAGCCGGAGCGCGCCACCAACGACCAGATCCTGTTCATGGTCATCAACGCGTCGTCGGTGACCATCCTGCCGATGACCATCTTCACCTTCCGCGCCCAGCTCGGCGCGGCCGACCCCACCGACGTCTTCATCCCGATCCTGATCGCCACCTACTGCAGCACGCTGACGCGGCCTGCTGGTGACGGCCGCGGTGCAGCGGCTGAACCTGTGGAACCGCGTCGTGGTCGGCTACTCGGCGCGATGACCGTGGCGATCGGCGGCGCTCGTGGCGTACTTCGCGCGGCTCGACGGCGAGGCGGTGGGACGGCAGTCGGCGCTGCTGGCGAACGGCCTGCTGCTGGCGGTGATCGTGGCGTTCCTCGTCGCCGGCGCGCGCCGGCGGGTCCCGCTCTACGAGACCTTCATCGAGGGGGCGAAGGAGGGCTTCCAGGTGGCGATCGGCATCGTGCCGTACCTGGTGGCGATCCTCGTGGCGGTCGGGGCGCTGCGCGCCAGCGGCGCGCTCGAGGGGCTGCTCGCCGCGATCCGCGCCGGCGTCTCCGCGCTCGGCCTCGACACCCGCTGGGTGGACGGCCTGCCGACCGCGCTCATCAAGCCGCTCAGCGGCAGCGGCGCGCGCGGCCTGATGATCGAGACCATGAAGACCGCCGGCGCCGACTCCTTCGCCGGCCGCCTCGCCTGCGTCATCCAGGGCAGCACCGAGACGACCTTCTACGTCCTGGCCGTCTACTTCGGCTCGATCGGCATCAAGAAGACCCGCCACGCCCTCGGCTGCGGCCTCGCGGCCGACGCGGCGGGCGTCGTGGCGTCGATCCTCGTCTGCTATCTGTTCTTCGCGGACTAGATCGAAGCCGCGATCCCGCCACACGCGCAACTGAAAATATTTATTCGTCGAGTTTTTGACTCTGCTATCATTGTAACCTCTTACCTCGTCACGAAATCCGAGGGCTCTGCGCCCGGGTGATCTTGACTTGTCAGGGGGTACGGCGATGCAACTACGGTCCGATGCTCATGAACGTGCCTGGAGTTTGCGCGTTCGGTCGGGGAAATGTCTGCTTGCGGTAACCACGCTCCTGCTTGCGTTCACGTCTCTCGCGGGACTGATCCCGGGGACCGCGGCCGCACAGGACTTCAGCCTCGGCGTCCGCGTGGACTTCGCGACAGGGTCCAGTCCGACTTCGGTCGCCATCGGTGACGTGAACGGTGATGGCCGGCCCGACCTGGCGATGGCGAATTATGGTACCAATACCGTGTCGGTGCTGCTGGGAAACGGCGCAGGCGGGTTCGGGGTGAAGACCGATTTCGCGACGGGGTCCAGCCCGAATTCGATCGCTATCGGTGACGTGAGCGGCGATGGCCGCCCCGACCTGGCGGTGGCGAACTATGGTGCCAACACCGTGTCGGTGCTGCTGGGAAACGGCGCAGGCGGATTCGGGGTGAAGACCGATTTCGCGACGGGGTCCAGCCCGTATTCGATCGCTATCGGTGACGTGAGCGGCGATGGCCGCCCCGACCTGGCGGTGGCCAACTTTTCCTCCAACACGGTGTCGGTGCTGCTGGGCAACGACGCGGGCGGGTTCGGGGCGAAGACCGACTTCGCGACCGGGGCGAATCCGAGTTCGGTCGCCATCGGTGACGTGAGCGGCGATGGCCGGCCCGACCTGGCGGTGGCGGATTATTCAGCCAGCAGGGTGTCGGTGCTGCTGGGCAACGGCACGGGCGGGTTCGCGGCCAGGACCGATTTCGCGACGGGGACGGGCCCGTATTCGGTCGCCATCGGTGACGTGAGCGGCGATGGCCGGCCCGACCTGGCGGTGGCGAACTTTTCCTCCAACACGGTGTCGGTGCTGCTGGGCAACGGCACGGGCGGATTCGGGACGAAGACCGACTTCGCGACGGGGAGCGATCCGTATTCGGTCGCCATCGGTGACGTGAGCGGCGATGGCCGGGCCGATCTGGCGGTGGCGAACTATAACTCCAACACGGTGTCGGTGTTGCTGGGCAACGGCACGGGAGGGTTCGCGGCCAAGACCGATTTCGCGACGGGATCTGGTCCGGTTTCGGTCGCCATCGGTGACATGAACGGCGATGGCCGCCCCGACCTGGCGATGGCGAACATTGGCTCCAACACGGTTTCGGTGCTGCTCGGCAACGGCGCGGGCGGGTTCGGGGCCAAGACGGACTTTACGGCGGGGAGATTCTCCGAGATCGGTCGCCATCGGTGACGTGAACGGTGATGGCCGGCCCGACCTAGCGGTGGCGAACCGCGGCTCCAATACGGTGTCGGTATTGCTGGGCAACGGCGCGGGCGGATTCGGCACCAGGACCGACTTCGCGACGGGGTCCAGCCCGTATTCAATCGCCATCGGCGACGTGAACGGCGATGGCCGGCCCGACCTGGCGGTGGCGAACTATAACTCCAGCACGGTCTCGGTGCTGCTCGGCGACGGCGCTGGCGGATTCGGCACCAAGACCGACTTCGCAACGGGGTATTCTCCGTATTCGGTCGCCATCGGTGACGTGAACGGTGATGGCCGGCCCGACCTGGCGATGGCGAACTCCTCTTCCCAAACGGTGTCGGTGTTGCTCGGCGACGGCGCGGGCGGGTTCGGGACCAGGACCGACTTCCCGACGGGGTCCTATCCGGTTTCTGTGGCCATCGGCGACGTGAACGGCGATGGCCGGCCCGACCTGGCGGTGGCGAACTATAACTCCAGCACGGTCTCGGTGCTGCTCGGCGACGGCGCGGGAGGGTTCGGGGCCAAAACGGACTTTACGGCGGGAGATTCCCCGTATTCGATCGCTATCGGTGACGTGAGCGGCGATGGCCGCCCCGACCTGGCGGTGGCGAATTATGGTGCCAATACCGTGTCGGTGCTGCTGGGAAACGGCGCAGGCGGGTTCGGGGTGAAGACCGATTTCGCGACGGGGTCCATCCCGAATTCGATCGCTATCGGTGACGTGAGCGGCGATGGCCGCCCCGACCTGGCGGTGGCGAACCGCGGCTCCAATACGGTGTCGGTATTGCTGGGCAACGGCGCGGGCGGGTTCGGGACGAAGACGGATTTCGCTACGGGCGATAGTCCGTATTCAGTCGCCATCGGGGACGTCAACGGCGATGGCCGGTCCGACCTGGCCGTGGCGAACGTCAACTCCGACACGGTCTCTGTTCTGCTCGCGTTCGAGCTCACGCGCACCGTCCTCGCCGCCAGCCCCAACCCTGCCGTGCTCGGCGCGCCGGTGACGCTCACGGCAACCGTGTCGGTGACGGCGCCCGGCTCCGGCACGCCGACCGGCACGGTGAGCTTCTTCGACGGCACCACGCTGCTCGGCACGTCGCCGGTGTACAACGGCGTGGCCGGCCTGGCGCTGTTCGCGCCCCGGCTGGGCGTGCGGGCGCTGTCGGCGGTCTACAGCGGCGACGCGAAGCTGTTCGGCAGCATCTCGGCCACGCGGTTCCAGTACGTGGCGGCCAGCGCGGCGCCGGACGTCACCAGCATCCTGGACATCAAGGCGGACCAGGGGCTGCAGGTGCGGCTGAAGTTCGCCGCGAGCGGCTTCGACTACCTCGGGCTCGGCCACGCCGATCATCAATTATTACATCTACCGCAAGAGTGCCGGGACCAAGCTGGCAACGCCGGGCGGCGCCGAGGCGCCGGTGACGGGCAGCGAACCGGACGCGACCTCCGACGAGAGGCTGCTGCTGGGCTGGGACTACGTGAGCGCCGTGCCGGCCACGACCGACGGTCCGTACGAGACGGTCGTGCCGACGCTGGCCGACTCGAACGCGACCGGCATCCACCGCGCGATCTACTTCGTGCGCGCGGCGACGGCGACGTTGGGGGTCATGTACGATTCGGCGCCCGACTCGGGCTACTCGGTGGACAACCTGCCGCCGGCGCCCCCGGTCGGGCTGGTGGGCGCCTACCTGGCCGGGGTGACCACCCTGGAGTGGGACGCCAGCCTGGAGCCGGACCTGTGGTATTACCGGATCTACCGCGGCACGACGGCAGACTTCACGCCTGACGCGGGCAGCCTGATCGCCACGAGCCAGTCGCCGGCCTACGCGGACGACGGTCCGTCCGGCAGCTATTACAAGCTGTCGGCGGTCGACGTGAACGGGAACGAGAGCGGGTGCGCCGTGCTGGCGCCGGACGAGACGACCGGTCTGCCGGGGGCGCAGGTCGTCCAGCTGCGTCTGTACCCCAACCAGCCGAATCCGTTCAATCCGCAGACCACGATCCGCTTCGATCTGCCGGAGGCCGGTCGGGCGCGCCTGGCGATCTACGACCTGCGCGGCAAGCTGGTGCGCGGCCTGGTGGACGCCGAACTGCTGCGGGGCAGCCAGCGGGCGGTCTGGGACGGGAGAGATGACCAGGGACAGTCCGTGGCTTCGGGGAGCTACTTCGCGCGGCTGCAGGCGGGGGGCACGCTGCGGACGGTGCGCATGAGTCTTGTCAAGTGATGGAACGACCGGCGTAAAGCTCTGAAGCCGGTCTTTTCTGTGGCCCCCGCGGCGTGAGCCGCGGGGGCCCTGTTCCTCCTGGGAGAGAAATTCGTCTGGCGTCGGACTGACGACGGGCAACCCACCTTGCTCCCCGGTGCCCCGAAGTTTCTGATTGCAGGCTTCATGAATTGAATATATATTCGTTCTATGAATATATATTCAGGCGGCCTGGGGAGGACCGAAATGTCCGAGACGCGCAGAGAACGCCGGCGGCAGGAAGATGTGGATGAGATCCTCTCTGTCGCCCTGCAACTCTTTGTCCAGCAAGGTTTTCGCGGCACGAGCATGCATCAGATCGCGGAGAAGGCCGAGTTCTCCGTCGGCAAGCTCTACACCTTCTTCCCCTCGAAGGAAGACCTATTCAGCGGACTCCAGGAGCGGGGAATGGCGGAGTTCCGGACCATCTTCGAGACCGTAATCGACAATGGGGGCCGGCCCCTGGACGAACTGCACAAAGTCCTCAGGTCGGCGTTCGCCTTCGCCTCGACCAAGCGGGACATCATCCGGGTCGAGATCGCCGAGCATCTCGGCCGCGCGCTCAACGTCAAACGGCCGATCCACGATCTGGTCCGTGATCGCGTGCGGCAACATCTGGACCGGGCGGTCGGGAATGGCGATCTGCGCCCCCTCGACACCTTTCTGCTGGCGACCATGATCCTGGGCGCCGCCGAGTCCCTGGTGGAGAACCTCGCCGGCGCCGAGGCCGACGATCCCTACGCCGCGATCCCGGACCGCATCATGGAATTGATGGTCCTGCCTCACGCGCGCAGGAACGAGGTGCCGCGATGAAACGTTTTGCGCCCATCGTCTGCCTTCTGTTCAGTGTCGGCGTGGCCCGGGGTCAGACCCTGGTCCGCCTCGACGAGGCTGTGTCGCTCGCGCTGGAAAGCGACGAGACGCTGCAGCAGGCCGCCGCCGCCGTGGCCGCGGCTGAAGCACGGGTCATGGCGGCGCAGGCGGGCCGCCTGCCGACCCTCGATCTCGCCGCCGGGTACGCCACGAATCTGAAGCGGCCGGTCATGTTCCTGCCTTCAGACCTCGCCGCGAGCTTCGGTGGACAGACCAGGCTCGAGATGGGCGGGGACTACGAGCTTTCCGGCGCGCTCACGGCCCGGGTGAACGTGTGGACCGCCGGCCGGGTCTCGTCGTCCGTGGGGATGGCGCGGGGCTACGTCGACGCCGCGCGTTACCGCGCAAGCGCGGTGCGCGACTACGTGCGCTACTCCACCGCGGCCGCCTACTTCCAGGCCCTGCTCGCGCAGGCCGAACTGGCCAACGCGGACCTGGCGCTCGCCGAGACCGAGGAAGCGGCGCGGGTGGCGCGCCTCGGCCTGGAGCAGGGCACCACCAGCCGTTTCGATGGCCTGCGCGCCGAGGTCGAGTTGGCGAATCATCGTCCGCGCGTCGTGCAGGCGCGCAACCGGGTCGACCTTGCCCGGCTCGAACTGGACCGCGCCTGCGGGACCGCCGTCACGCCGGCCGACACCCTCGCGCCCGCGCAACCGCCCGAGCCGGCCGAAATCCTTTTGGCGCGGATGCGCGAGGCGAGCCCTGAGCTGAAGGCGCTGACCGCGACCGTGGCGGCACGCGAGCAGCAGGTGCGCCTGGAAGAAGCCGCCCGCGGTCCGGTGGTCCAGTTGTCCGGTCACTACGCCGTGCAGGGGCAGTGGGACGACACCCTGCTGCCCGGGAACGATGAGCCCGCAACCAGCAGCCAGGTCGCCCTGGCCGTTCAGCTGCCCATCTTCGACGGGTTGCGCGCGAAGGCCGGCATCAGCGGCGCGCGCGCGGAATTGCGGACCGCGCAACTCGAACGCGACCGGGTGCTGCGCGACCGCGAGCTGGCGGTGCGGCAGGCGGCTCTGTCACTCGAGAACGCGCTGCTCGCCCTGGCCGGGACGCAGGAAACCGTCCGCCTCGCGCAGGAGACCTATCGCCTCGCGGTGGTGCGGCTGGAGAACGGCGTCGGCACGCCGATCGAGCGGCTCGACGCCGAACTGGCCCTGTCCACGGCACGGGCGCAGCTCGCCGGCACCCTTCACGCTGCGAATCTCGCGCGCGCAGTACTCGAACTCGCGGTCGGCAACGGAGGAACGAACCCATGAAGTCTCGCATCATCGTCATCGTCACGCTGGTCGTGGTGGTGCTGGCGTTCGTGGCCCGTTTCCGGATCCTGGGCCGGACCGAGGTGTCGGCGAGCATCGAGTCGGTGCAGGCCACCGAGGGCAAGCCGGTGGAAATCGTGAGGGCCGACCGCGGCGACCTCGAGAACTGGATCTCGCTGGCCGGCACGGTCGAGGGAGTCGTGCAGTTCGCCGTGACGTCTACCAACGCGCTGCGCATCACCGCCGTCCCGGTTCACGAGGGCGACGTCGTGCGGGCCGGAGATGTGATCGTGCGGCTGGCGCACGAAGCCCCGACGCCGATGGTCCACAGCTACGCGCGGGCCCAGGCTTCCTACGACAACACGCTCAAGGACGTGAAACGCCTGCGCCGCTTGAATGCCGAGGGGGCGATCAGCGACCAGGCGCTCGATCAGGCCGAAACCCGGCTGCGGCTGGCCGCCGCCGATCTGCAGGACGTGGAGGGAAGCACCTCGCTGGTCGCGTCCGCGGACGGGGTGGTCGCGAGCATCGTCGTGAACGTGGGCGACACCGCCGAGGCCGGCAAGCCCCTGGTCTGGATCGCACGCGCGGACGACGTGAAGGTGTGCTTCACCGCGGGCAGCCGGCAGGCGCTCGCGATCGCGAACGGGCAACGTGCCGTCTGGGACGACCCCGACGGCACGGTCCGCGAGGGCACCGTCGCCAGGCTCGATCTGCGCGCCGACCCGAAGACGCACCTGCGCGCCGGCGAGGCCCTGTTCCCCAATCCGGACGGGCGCCTGGTGCCCGGCCTCCTGGTGACCATCCGCATCCGCACCGATGTGCGCGAGGGCGTGGTGCGCGTGCCCACGCTGGCGCTGGTGGACGGCCCGGCGGTGTTCGTCGTGGGCCAGGACGGCGTGGCGCACAAGCGGCCGGTGACCGTGGGCGCGACCTCGACCGACGTCGTGGAGATCACGGCGGGCCTCGCGGCGGGCGAGCAGGTGGTGCGCTTCGGCCAGGGTCGTCTCGCCGACGGCGACCGGGTCAAGACGGTGGGAGGCTGACATGTACCTCCTGCGCGCCTTCGTACGCCGGCCCGTAATGACAACCATGCTCGTGGTCGCCCTGCTCTACCTGGGCATCACCGGCTACCGGTCGCTCAACCTCGAACTGATGCCGCGGATCGACTTCCCCGTGATCGTCGTCACCACGGTCTATCCGGGAGCGGCTCCGGGCGAAATCGAGACGCAAATCACCAGGCGCATCGAGGACCAGGTGGCGACCCTGGCGAACATCGAGAAGCTCGAATCCACGTCGCGGGAGAGCGTGTCGCAGGTGGTGGTCCAGTTCGCGCTCGATACGAGCCAGGATCAGGACGCCATCGATGTGAAGGACAAGATCGACCAGATCCGCTCCGAGCTGCCCGCTGACGCGGACGACCCCATCATCGCCAAGTACGAGATCGGCGGCGAGCCGGTCATCAATCTCGCGGTGTCCGCCGACCGGCCGCTCGACGAGGTCTACCGCACCGTCGACCAGATCATCAGGGAGCGCCTGAGCCGCGTGGATGGCGTTGCGGAGGTGGTGGTGACGGGCGCGCGCGAGCGCGAGGTGCGCGTGGACGTCGACCCCGAGCGCCTGCGCGCGTACGGGCTCACGCTGCTGGATGTCGTCAGGCTGCTGGCCGCGGCGAACCTGAACGTGCCGGCCGGCCACATCACGCGCGGCGCCGGCGAGGTGAACGTGCGCCTGCGCGGCGAGGTGCGCGATCCGGCCGAACTGGCCGAGTTCCGCCTGCCGCTGGCCGGCGGTCAGACCATCCCGTTGTCCGAGGTGGCCACCGTCCGTGATGCCACGGCGGAACTGCGCGAGTTGACGACCTGGGAAGGCGTACCGGTGATCGGCATCGGCGTGCAGAAGCGCACGGATGGCAATACCGTGAAGGTCGTCGACGGCGTGCGTGAGGCCATCGAGAAGCTGCGGGCCGAACTCCCGGCCGACTACCGCATCGAGCAGGTCTCGGAGAACTCGCAATTCGTGCGCGATTCGGTGAAGGACGTGCTGAGCAACCTGGGTCTGGGCATCCTGCTCGCGGGCCTGATGCTCTTCATCTTCCTGCACGACTGGCGGCAGACCCTCATCGCCGCACTGGCGATGCCCATCTCCGTGGTGGCCACCTTCATGCTGATGCAGGCCTCGGGCTTCACACTCAACGTGATGTCGCTCATGGCGCTGGGCATCTCGGTCGGCACGCTGGTGACCAACTCGATCGTTGTCCTGGAGAACATCAGCCGTCTGGTGCAGGAAGGGGCCGACCCCTTCGACGCCGCGGAGCGGGGCACCGCCGAGGTGACCATCGCCGTGCTGGCTTCGACGCTGACCAACATCGTCGTATTCATGCCGGTGGCTTTCATGAGCGGCATCATAGGCCGCGTGTTCCTGCAGTTCGGCCTGACCGTCGTCTACGCGACCATCTTCTCGCTGATCATCAGCTTCACGCTGGTGCCCATGCTGGCCGCGCGCCTGGTGAAGCCCGGCCGCGGCGTGGGCCACGGCAGCGGTCCCGGGGCCCGGCTCGCGCGCGCCTGGGACACCGCCTACGCGCGTCTCGAAGTCGGTTACCGCACCACCCTCGCCTGGAGCCTGCGCCGCAAGGCGGTGCCTCTGGTGGCCACCCTGGCGGTGCTGGCGTTCAGCGTGACGCTCTTCCGCTTCGTGGGCGGCGAGTTCATCCCGAACACGGATCAGGGGTTGTGCCAGGTGGTCATCGAACTGCCCGAGGGCACCAGTCTTGAGCGCACGGGCGAACTGGCGCAGCGGGTGGCCGTCCTTGCACGCGCACACGCCGAGGTGGCAGGGGTGCAGGTGAAGGTCGGCGGCGAGAACCGTGGCGTCGAGGACGCCGTGGTGCTGATCCGGCTGCGGCCGGTGGCCGAGCGCGACCTCGGCCTGGTGCCGTTCATGAACGGATTGCGTCCGGACCTGGCCGGCATCCCTGACGCCCGCATCTCGGTGCTGCCCGTGGGCGAGGGCAGCAGGGGCGAAGCGGACCTCGAGATCGAAGTGCTCGCCGCCGATCCGACCCCACTCAAGACGGCCGCCAGGCAGGTTTACGCCGTCCTTCAGGAGATCCCCGGGCTCGTCGAAGTGCAGACCAGCGATCAGCCGGGCAAGCCGGAGCTGAACGTCGTGCCGCGGCGGCTGCAACTCGCGCAGCATGGCCTCACGGCAGCGACCGTGGGCGGCATCCTGCGCACCGCCTACGCGGGCCAGGAGGCAGGCGTGTTCCGGCAGGACGGCGAGGAGTACGACGTCGTGGTGGCCTATGACCCGGCCAGCCGAACCGATCCCGCCTACCTGGACGACCTCCCCATAACCACGCCCTCCGGCGCCACGGTGCCGCTCGCGGACGTGGCCGAACTGCGGGAGATCGAGGGCGACGCCACCATCCTGCACGCGGACAAGCAGCGCAAAGTGAATATCACCGCGAACATTGCGGAGGGCACGCTCTCGCAGAAGCGCGTGTTGATCGACCAGCGTCTCGCGAAGCTGGGTCTACCGACCGGTGTGGTGGTGCGTTACGCCGGGACGGCGGAGATGCAGGACGAGTCCTTCGCCTCGATCTTCGCCGCCCTGATCATGGCCGTGATCCTTCTCTACATTGTCATGGCTGCCATGATCGAGAGCTTCATCCATCCGGTCACGGTGATGGCCACCCTGCCGCTGGGCCTGATCGGCATGGCCCTGGCGCTCTTCTTCACCGGTCAGACGATCAACATCATGTCGCTGATGGCGCTGGTGATGATGGTGGGCATCGTGGTCAACAACGCGATCCTGATGCTCGACCACACGGCACAACTGCGCGCGCAGGGTCTCGGCATCAGCGAGGCGCTGCTGTCTGCCTGCCCCATCAAACTGCGGCCGATCATCATGGCCAACCTGGCCATCGCCATCGGCATGGTGCCCCAGGCGCTGGGCGGCGCCGGCTCCGAGTTCCGCACGCCGATGGCCGTAGTGCAGATGGGCGGCGTGCTGGTGTCGACGGTCTTCACCCTGTACGTGATCCCGGTCGTGTATGTGTTGTTCGACCGGCTGACCTTCGTGGGGAGGCGTGAGCGGGCCGGGGTGACGACGCCAAAATTGGCTTCCTGACCCGGCCCCGCCCGGGCGGAGACCGTCCTACGGCTCCCGCACCACCGCCAGCAACTCCGCCCACATCGCGCGGAGCGCCGGGCGCGCCTCGGACGAGAGCCCCGCCCCGCGACCCGGCGGTCCCGCCAGGTACTGGTCGAACGCCCCGGCCCGCGCCATCAGCACGGACGGGGGTTCGAGCAGCTGATCGGGATCGTACATGAATGCGAGCTGCGCGCCGCCCAGCCGCGCGGCGAACAGGAGAGTGCGCGCCGCCTGGAAGTAACATCCGCGCGCGGCCAGCGTCAGCGCCAGGTGGAGCCGCGCCTGGTCGGTCGGGCCCCACGGGATCAGACGCGGACCGGCCTCCACCATCACGAACGCGCCGGGCGGCGCCGTGTCGAGACGATTCATCCACCGCACCCGCACCTCGCGCCCCAGCACCAGCCGCGGACCGAATTCCCCGCCCACCGCCGTGTGCAGGCGGCTGGTCATGACCATGTGCTCGTCGAGACGGTCGGCCTGGTCGGCCACCGCCGGCGTGGACGGCACCTGCAGCAGGATGAGGTCCGGCCCGTCGCCGGCGTCGGCGGGAGGCCGCGGCATCTCCGTGAGCAGCCGCGTGGCGCGGCGCGAGATCTCCGTGTGCGCGACCAGCGGATCCCGCGGCCAGCCGTCCGCCCCCGGCGCGCGCAGCCAGACCGAGAAGAGCGCGAGCGCCCAGGCGGTCGCGGCCAGCCCGAGGATCGCCGTCACGACCGGTCGCGGCGTGATCCGGCGCGGCACGAGCGACGCCAGCGCCAGGGCGAAGCCGGCCGTCGCCGGGTAGACGAGGTAGGGGATGGTGTGATGCGCCAGCGGCAGCAGCGGCGCGAGCGCCAGCAACGCGGCCAGGCCGCCCGCGGCGCAGAGCCGGTCGCCGCGGCGCCAGCGCCACGCGGCGCACGCCGTCCACGCCAGCCACACCGCGAGCGCGGCGGCGTAGAAAGTGGCCGGGAAGCTGGTCGGGTAGAACGGCCAGGGCCAGACCGTCCAGACGCCGTAGATGAGCAGGTTGAACAGCGCGTCGAGCGGCGCGCCGAGCGCGTAGGCCGCGCCGGTGGAACGGTCGAAGTGGCGCAGCACGAGCGCCGCCTCGCCCGCCGCCACCACGAGCAGCGCGCGCGATGACGGCCCACCTCGCCGCCGCGGCGCGCGCCCCGCCCCGCTCCCGCCGCGCCACGAGCAGGGCGCCCCAGAGCACCGGCAGTCCGAACGCGCTCTCCTTGGCGAGCATGGCGAGCGCGCCGAGCAGGCCGGCCAGGACGAGATCGCGCGCCGCCCGCGCCGGCGCCGACTCGCGTCCGCCGTCCGGCGCCCAGCCGAGCGCGGCGAGCCAGCGGTCGGTGGCCGCGAGCGCAAGGAACAGCGCGAGCAGATCCTGCACCGCGTTCGCCGACCAGACCGGCGCCAGCGCCACCGGCGCCGCCGCGAACAGGAGTCCCGCCGCCAGCGCGCCGACCGGCGCCAGTCCGCACCGCGCCGCGATCCGTGCCAGCAGCGCCGCGCTGCCGCCGTGCAGCAGCAGGCGCGTCAGCGCCCACGGCACCGGATCGAGGCCGAACAGGGGATGCAGCGTGCGCCAGTAGAGCACCTGGCTCAGAAAACGCGCCGGCAGGGCGCGCTCGGGCGTCAGCCCGGTCGCGCGCGCCAGCAGCCCCCAGTCGTCCTGGCTCCAGAACGTGCGCAGCGCCGGCAGGTGGCCGAGCAGGGCGGCGAGGAACGCGGCGAGAGCGGGCGTGAGCGCGAATCGTCGAGCGTCAATCGCGGCCACGTCCGCCCCTCTCTACACGACCGCCCGCCGTGAATTCCCGGCCTCGGCAACGGGCTCCGTCCCCTGGCGAGCGTGCAATATCGCCATATGAAGGCAGGATTGCAGGTATTCCCGCGCGCGGCGCCGCCGCTACTTCCCGCCCGGCGTCGTCCCTTCGCCACGCGCCGCCCGGTGCAGGTCGATCTGCGGCTTCTCGTCGAGCTCCGCGTAGTAGGCGCGCAGGATCTCCAGCACCTCCGGGCGGCTGAACTCCGCCGGGATGCCGGCCCCCTCGGCCAGCCCCTTGCGCAGCGCGGTGCCGGAGAGGAAGAGGCGGTCGGCCTTGCCGTGCGGACAGGTCTTCATCGAGGCCATGCCGCCGCACTTGAAGCACCAGAAGGTCCAGTCGATCGGCAGCATGCGGATCTCGAGGGCGCCCCGCGGAATCTCGTCCCAGATCTTCTGCGCGTCGAAAGCGCCGTAGTAGTCGCCCACGCCGGCGTGATCGCGCCCGATGATCATGTGCGTGCAGCCGAAATTCTGGCGGAACAGACCGTGCAGCAGACCCTCGCGCGGGCCGGCGTAGCGCATGTCGAGCGGATAGCCGCCGCAGACGACGCGCTCCTTCACGAAGTAATGTTCCACCAGGGTGTCGATGCAGCGCACCCGCACGTCGGCCGGGATGTCTCCCGGCTTCAGCTTGCCGACAAGCTGGTGGATATAGATGCCGTCGCACACCTCGGCGGCGATCTTCGCCAGGTACTCGTGGCTGCGATGCATCGGATTGCGCAGCTGCAGGGCCGCGATCGTCGTCCAGCCGCGCTCCGCGAACAGCGCGCGGCTCTCGGCCGGCCGCTGGTAGACCCCCGCGAACTCGGTCGGGTAGTAGCTCTCGCTCAGCACCTTCACCGGTCCGCCCAGGTTCACCGGCGGCTGCTCCAGCAGCATCTTCACGCCGGGATGCGCCGGGTCCGCGGTGCGGAACACCTCGCGCGCCTCGAGGCCGCGATCGATCGCGTACTTCTCCTCCACCCGCATGGTCGCCATGATCTCGCCGGTGTCGGCCGACAGCAGCGCGATGTCGCGCCCCTCTTTCACCGACGCCGCGAACTCCTCGCTCACCGACAGCGTGACCGGGATGGGCCAGAAGATGCCGTCGGCCAGGGTCATCGCGCGGCAGACCCCCTCCCAGTCGGCCCGCCCCATGAACCCGCCGAGCGGCGTGAACCCGCCGATGCCGAGCATGACCAGGTCGCCGGTTTCGCGGCTCGACATGGTCCAGGCCGGCAGGGTCCGCGCGCGGTCGGTCTCAGCGCGCAGGGCGTCTCCGGTCAGGAGCAGGGGCTTGAGCGCGTCGCAGCCGTGCGGTCGGATCAGCATGGAAACCTCGCGATCATGGGTTCAAACGTCGCAAAGACAAAGGGTTGGCGTCCGGCCCATGTTAGGCCCCGCCCGGTGGCTTGTCAAACGGCCGCCGGCGCCGGTCCGCTCCCGTTGCGCGGCCGGGCGGTACGACGACGCAGGCTGCGGGATGACGTGCAGAATCGGCCGGGATGTATGACATTGGAGGTGGCCCTGCCTGGTCGTGACGGACGCCCGTCCCCCATGACCAGGAATTGCGGAGCCACCCGGGACCAGGGGAAAAGAGCCACATGAGAATATGCCGGATCGGATCGTGGATGCTGCCCGGTGTCCTGCTGGTGATGTGCACCACGCTCGCCTGCGGTCAGAAGGAACGTCTGGAGGATGCGATGACGAACGCCGAACAGGTGAGCGCCGCGGAGTGGGACACGCTGGCCGCGCGGCGCGTGGTGTTCGGGCGCCAGTCCGTGGGTCTGAACATCCTCAACGGCGTGCAGGCCCTCGCCGCCGCGGCGCAGGTGCCGCTGGCCATCACGGAGGCGCGCGCGCCGGCCGGCACCGCCGGCATGGTGCATTTCAAGGTGGGCCGCAACGGCGACCCGCAGGCGAAGATCGACGACTTCGCGACCGTCATGGCGTCCATGGAGGCCGGCACGGACCGGCACGCGGACATCGCACTGATGAAGCTGTGCTATGTCGACATCTCCCCCGACACGGACGTCCGGCGCCTGGCCGACCAGTACGGCGAAACGCTCGACCGGCTCGGCGCGCAGTTTCCCCGCACCACCTTCGTGGCGGTGACGGCCCCGCTGACCGCCGTGCAGTCGGGGCTGAAGGCCCGGGTCAAGAAGCTGCTCGGACGCGCGCCCGACGGCCTCGCCGCGAATGCCCGCCGCACCGAGTTCAACGAGCTCCTGCGCGAGCGCTATGGCCGGCAGGGGCGGCTGTTCGACCTCGCGCGCTGCGAGTCCGAAACCTCCGCGCCCGAGCGGTATCAGGGAAAGACGGTCGAGACTCTCGACCCGGCCCTGACCAGCGACGGCGGCCACCTGAACGCGCTCGGCGCACGGCGGGTCGCCACGCGGTTCGTGAAATTCCTGGCTGCTTTGCCGGCGCGCTGAGGACAGACATGCGCCATGCGATGCAGCTGGACGTTCGATTCCACCACGAATTGCGCTGGCCGGGGAGGCGCCCGACGCCCCTTTCGTTGGCGCTCCTGTGGCTTGATTCGCCGGGGCTCTGGGTGCTCTTCTGGCACCGCTTGGCCCATCGCAGCGAAACTGCACCGCGGCACGGCGCCTTGGGCTGGCTGTGCGACCTGCCACTGCGCGCTGCGGTCCACTTGACCCATTACCTGTCCCATGTTCTCGTCAAGTGCGACCTCATGCCCTCCATGTCCATCGAGGGGGGCGTCTGCCTGGCGAACCGGGGCCACATCGTCCTGGGGGCCCGGGCGGTTGGTCGCGGCTCACTGATCCATGACCATGTCACGATCGGCATGAGCCTTGCGAACGGTGATCTGCCGACGATCGGGCGCAACGTCTGGGTCGGCCCGCACTGCGTCATTTATGGCGGAGTGACGATCGGCGACGGCGTTACCGTGCTGCCAGGGACGGTGCTGACCCGGAACCTGCCCGCGGCCGTGGTGGTCGGGGGCAACCCGGCGCGGGTGGTGCGCGGTGGCTTCGACAACTCCGCGCTGCGGCGCAGCTTCTCCGTCGGGCCGGATGTCGTGCCTGGCGAGCCTGATCTCCGACTGGGCTGAGGTTTGTAATGTTCGTGGACTTCCGCGCCGACCTCGCGCGCTACGACCGCCACCCCAGGCAGTGTCGACCGCGAGCGTGGAGGCTGTTATGGCGGAACTGCGGTCTCCAAGCGCTGCTGGCCTACCGGCTCGGGCGCTGGATCACCCGCTGCGGCCTGCGTTCGGCCTGGCTTCCGGTGGCACTGGTTTTGACCCTGCCGTGTCTCATCCTGACTGCCTACGTGCGCTGGGCCTACGACCTCCACCTCGACCTGAAGGCCGAAATCGGTGCTGGCCTTTACATCGGCCACTTCGCCGGAATCCGCGTGCGCGGCTGCCAGCTTGGCCAGGGTTGCTCGATCCAACAAGAGGTCCATCTAGAACCGGCGCCAGAGGCGCCGGACGGGCCGAAAATCGGTGAACGCGTCTGGATCGGGGCGCACGCGCGGATCATCGGGCCGCTGTGCGTTGGGGACGGGGCGACGATCAGCGCCGGCGCAGAGGTTACCCAGAATGTGGCGGCCGGCTGCCTGGTGCTGGGGAGCCCGGCGCGTGTGACACGGTGGGGTTACGACAACAGCTCCTTCCTGTGACGCGCCCCTGCAGGTCGGGCTTGCGAAACTGACCGCCGTTGATCAAAATTATGGGCGTAGAGTGAGGCCGAGCGCGGGCGGCGTGCCGCCACGGCTTCGCTGCCCCCACCGCCTCGCCAAACCAGCCCGATTACCGAGGTTGTCACTATGAATTCAGCGCGCCCCCCTCGTTCCGCCGCGGGAGCCGGTCTCGCCGACCCGCACGCCGCCCGTGAAAAGCGGAACGTGGCGCTCTCCTCGGTGGCGGGTGCGGTCGTACTGACCGGCATGAAGCTGGTCGTTGGCCTGGCGACCGGCAGTCTCGGCATCCTTTCCGAGGCGGCACACTCCGCCCTCGACCTCGTGGCCGCCGTGGTCACCTTCTTTGCCGTGCGCGTCTCGGCGCGCCCCGCCGACCGGGAGCACACCTACGGACACGGCAAGGTGGAGAACCTGTCGGCCCTGTTCGAGACGCTGCTCCTGCTGGCGACCTGCGTCTGGATCGTCAGGGAGGCGATCGACCGGCTGTTCCACCGGCACGTGGAGGTGGAAGCGACCATTTGGGCCTTCGCGGTGATGATCATCTCGATCGTGATCGACTTCTCGCGGTCACGCGCCCTGTCGCGGGTGGCGAAGAAGTACGACAGCCAGGCCCTCGAGGCCGACGCACTGCACTTCTCGACCGACATCTGGTCGTCGTCGGTGGTGCTGGTCGGACTCGCGCTGGTCGTCGTGTCGCAGCGAACCGGGCTGGTCTGGCTGCAGCGGGCGGACGCCGTGGCGGCGCTTGGCGTGGCCGTGATCGTCGTGTGGGTGAGCATCCAGCTCGGACGCCGCACGATCGCGGAGTTGCTCGACGAGATCCCGCGCGGCACGCGCGACGAAGTGCAGCGCGCGCTGCGTCTGCCGGGCGTGACCGAAGTGGTGCGGGTCCGCCTGCGGCGCAGCGGCCCCGACAGCTTCGCCGACGTCACCCTGCGCGTGACGCGCGACACGACGCTCGAAAGCGGACACGCCATCGCCGACGCTGCGGAACTGGCCGTGCAGCGTCTCCTGCCGGGCGCCGACGTGATGGTCCACATCGAGCCTGCCGGCCTTGATGCGCCGACGCAGGCTTCGTAGCGCCGGGTTGAAGACGACGCCACGCGCACTCAGTTGGCCGACCTCACAGGACGGAACCCCATGCTGAAGCCCGATAGCCTCGGGAGGAGGAAGGCCCGGTAGGCTGAGCGGCAGTCCTGCGGGTCGTCGTTCCAGCTGCCACCGCGGAGCACCCGGTAGGAGCCCGCCACCGGACCCACCGGATCCGTCACAGTTCCGACATACGTGCCGTACCAGTCGTTGCACCATTCCCACACGTTGCCGTGCATGTCGTTCAGGCCGAAGCCGTTTACCGGGTAGTTTCCCCCGGGCACCGTCCAGCCGACCCACGGCCCGGTCGGGCACCCGGGGTAGGCAAAAGTGACCGTAGAAGTTCGCCTCGGTGCCGGCGTCCAGGCAGAGCCCCGTGTTGAATGTGGTCTGCGTTCCCGCCCGACACGCGTACTCCCACTCCGCTTCAGTCGGCAGACGATAGCCCGTTGCCGTATAGGGGTTGCCACTGTTGCACTCCCAGGTGCTGTGGCTGTACGCCCGCGGCAGGCCCTGCTGCAGGCTCAGCCAGTCGCAGTACGCCGCCGAACCGTACCAGGTCAAACACTTGACCGGGTGGGTCGGGTTGACGCAACTGAGGATGCCGGCGCTGATGGTCATTTCGTAGTCTCCAGTGCCCAGATACTTCAAGATCTGGGTGGAGCCGTCCAAATGGTCGGCCAGGCTGGTGCTCGTGGCCGTCGCATAACCATGATTGTACGCCCACTGAGCCAGCTCCATGTACTGCTGGTTCGTCACCTCGTTGGTCTGCACATATACACCGTGGGTCAGGGTCACCTGATGTTGAGTCTCGTCGGGGTATCGCCCCGACTCAGTCGTCGGGCTGCCCATGATAAAGGTGCCGGGGGCGACGTAAACGAAGTCACTCAGGTTCGCAGCATCATCGGCGGTCACCCGCAGCCGGCAGGTCGTGCTGCTGAAACCGGGGAAGTCCGTGCCCGCGTTCCAGACCAGGTGGCGGGAGATGCCCGGCAGGACGCCGGCGCCGACGTTTCCGGTCACGGTCCGGCAAAGATTCGGGTAGGTCGTGCCCCCGTCCGTCGACAGGAACAGATTCACCGTCACCGCGATGTCGCCAACGGTCTCGAGATCGTAGGTGACGTCCCAAAACGCGGTGAACGGGCGCTGCTGCACTTGAACGTTGGAAACAAGCAACTGCGTGCCCTGGGCCTGGGCTGTCGTTGCGCCCAGCAACAGCACGGCCATGATCACGCCGGCTCTGGGTCCCCATGTGGTCTTCATGCCTCGTCCTCCATTGGATGGCGCCGCGATGCGGGCTCAGCGGGCCAGCGTCAGCTTCCTGGTTTGCGATCCCTGCGGCGTGTTCAGCCGGCAGAAGTACGTGCCGGTCGGAGCCCCGTGGCCCGCGTCGTCCTGACCGTCCCAGGTTGCCTCGTGGCGGCCGACCGACCGGGGGCCCGCTTCCAGCACCCGCACCAGCATTCCGCGCAGGTCGTAGATCGCCAGTTCGACTTTGGCGGCCTCGACCAATTCGTACACGATCGTCGTGCGGGGGTTGAACGGGTTCGGGTAGATCGTGGCGAGAATCGTGGCCTGTGGAGGGCCGGCTGCGTCATCGCCCACGGCCGTCACGGTGTCGATGGAAAGGATCCCCGAGTAGCCGTGGCTGACGCGCGCCTGGGCTGCTGCGCCGGCCAGGAGCAGGGTGGCGGCGATCAGCAGGAGCATTCGCGATCTTCTCATGTGATTCTCCGATGGAGTGGGACCTTCCGCTTGTCTTTCCCCAATTCCCCGTCGGCCCGGCGGCAACCGCGGTCCGGAGCGCCGCTCAGGATGAACCGGACTGGCGAGCCAATGATTCTAACATAACATCAAGCAGATGGCGCTGGGTTTGTATTAAAGTGGATGGTAGCTGTCTGTTTTAAGCGGACGAGGCCGTCCCTGCGCGCGCCAAACGAACGCGGCCCTTATGCGACGGTCGGTCTCGTCCCGCTACATGGTGTCAGGACGCCCTGGTTCGGACGATTCATGAGGGTCCGGCTGCGCTTGGCCAACCGCCAGGACATACGCCGACGGATCCGCCGGGCCCTCGCCCGACTATTCGCGGCTGGCTGACCCCCGGGGGCTGCGCTGAATCCGGCATACCGCCATCGTCATATATTTATATTTTACTTGCGTTTGCTGATTACTTTCGCTATGTTTTCGCCTCCACCTCTCCCCCGACCTCCTCCCGGAATAGCGAGCTCTGATGGCCAGCTTCACCCTGCCCGATTTCGCCGCCGGCCTGCCCGCCGCACAGGTCGATGCCGCGTTGCGCCAGGCTCTGGGCGCCTGCGACCGGGCCCACAAGTGCGCCGTGCTCTGGTTCGCCGAGGTGCAGCGCCGCGGCCTGTACCGCCAGCTCGGACACGCCAGCTTCCAGCTGTACGCCACCCAGGCGCTCGGCTTCACCGACAACCGCTACTACCAGTTCAAACGACTCGCCGCCGACCTGGACCGGTTGCCGGTCCTGCGCGAGGCCGTCGAGACGGGCGAGATCGGCTGGACCAAGGCCCTGCAGGTCGCCCGCGTGGCGACCGCGACGACCCAGGCCGCGTGGGTCGCGAAGGCGGCCACGACCGGCCGGCGTGAACTCGAAATGCAGGTGAGACAGGCAAGGAAGCGCCGACCGGTCGCGCCCGCGGCGCAGCTGGACTTGGGCGCGGCCGCGCAGCCGGACTTCGGCACTGCGGCGCAGCTGGACTTCGACACCGCCGCGCAATCTGCCTTCGGCGCCCCCGCGCAACCGGTCGCCGACCCGCCGACCACCATCAGCCTGCGGGCCGACGGGGTCCGGCTGGCGCGATTCGAGGCGCTGGTCGAGAAGGCGCACAAGCTGGGCCTGGTGTCGGCCGGCGCCGACAGGCTCGATCTGGTGCTGGCAGCGATGGAATCCCTGGTATCCGCCGCGGGCGAACACGCCCGGCCGACCGGCCCGGCGACCCAGATCGTCGTCCGGCAGTGTCCCGATTGTGAGCGCGCCGCGGTCACGACCAGCCGCGGCGAGCAGCGACTTGCTCCGGCGCAACTGGAGGCGCTGACCTGCGACGCGCGCGTGCAAGGGCCGGGCAGGTCGAACCGCGCGACCATCCCGCCGTCCGTGCGGGCGGCGGTGCTCGCGCGCGATCGGCACCGCTGCGCGACGCCGGGATGTCGCTCGGCGCACTTTCTCGAGGTCCATCATGTGATGCCGCGCGGCCTGGGGGGAGCGAACCGGGCGGAAAACCTGATCACGTTGTGCAGTCGGTGTCATCGGTTCGTGCATGAAGGCGGCGGGGCACTTG
>CAVYVY010000033.1:0-6049 GCA_963772145.1 uncultured bacterium | reverse complement strand
ACCGACGAGCGGACTGTCCTGCTGCTCTTCAAGCAGCAGATCTACCCGGAGGTCGATCCCCGGCCCGAGCGTGAAATCCGCGAACGCCTGCGCCGCCTGATCTTCGCCGAGACGACGCGGCGCGACGAACGGACGCTGCTTCTGCTCTCGCTGGCCGAGGCCGGCGGACTGCTGCCGTCGCTGTTCGAGAAACGGCAGCTCAAGGAGCGCCGCAAGTGGGTGGCGCAGCTCGTGGCGGACGAACCGCTCGGACGGCGGGTGCGCGAGATCGTCCAGGCCCAGCACGCGGCCGCCGTTGCGGCCGCTACCTAGTTCCGGAGAGGTCGTTATGGAACCCCGCGCCCGTCTCGACGCCCTGGTTCACGGCTACCAGAACGCATTTGTCCTGCTGACCGCGAACCACCTGGGCCTGTTCCAGGCGCTGCGCGAGGGTCCGCGCCCCACGGTCGACCTTGCCGCCGAGCTGAAGGTCGACGCGCGGGCGCTCGAGCTCCTGCTGCTGGCGCTCGCGGCCGAGGCGGTGCTGATCCGGACGCCGGATGGCTTCGCCCTCGCCCCCGACTGCGCGCCCCTGCTGCTGCCGGACGGCGCGCAGTCGCAGACCGCGATCTACGAACACCATTTCCACCTCATCGCCCGCTGGGCGCAGTTGCCGGCCGTCGTGCGGACCGGTCGACCGGTTCCACGCGCGCGGGAGGCGCGGCACCCCGACGAATTGCGCGCCTTCATTTGCGGCATGGCCGACGTTTCTCGCGCCTCGAGCGAGGAGGTGGCGGCGAAACTCGACTTCGCCCCCTTCCGGCGGCTGCTCGATCTGGGCGGCGGCCCCGGCACGGCGGCTCTGACCTTCGCGCGGCTTCATCCACACCTGGCCTGCGACGTGTTCGACCTGCCGGAGGTGGTGGCGATCGCGCGCGAGGAGATCGCGCGGGCCGGCCTGGCGGGGCGCGTGGGAACGGTGGCCGGCGACTACTTCACGGACGAGCTGGGCGCGGGCTACGACTGCGTCTACCTTTCCAACATCATCCACAGCCTCGGACCGGACCAGATCGCCGCGCTGTTCGCCAGGGCGCGGCGCGCGCTCGTGCCCGGCGGCGTGCTGATGGTGAAGGACTTCTACCTCGACGACAGCCGCACGCGGCCCGCCTCGGCCGCGCGGTTCGCCGTCAACATGCTCGTGGGGACGGAGGCGGGTCGCTCCTACACCTGGAACGAGACGCAGCGGCTGCTGGCGGCGGCCGGCTTCGGGGAGATCCGCGCGGTCGAGGTGGCCACGGCGAGCGGCGTGCTGATGGGGCGTAACGAGGCGTGACGCCGCGAGCGCCAGCGCCTATTCCGATGCCGGCCCGAGCAGCCGAAGGTCGTCCACCGGCCGTCCCCCGATGAGATGCTCCTGGATGATGCGCTCGAGCGCCTCGGGCGTGCAGGAGTGGTACCAGACCCCCTCCGGGTAGACCACCGCGATCGGCCCCTGGCAGCAGATCCGCAGGCAGTCGACCTTCGAGCGGTAGACGCCGCCGTCGCCGGTCAGCCCGAGCTCCTCCAGCCGCGCCTTCAGGAAGGTCCACGACGCGAGGCCGGCCTCCCGATCGCAGCACTTCGGGTTCGTCTGGTTGCAGCAGAGGAAGATGTGGCGGCGGAGGCGGTCCACGCCTTTGCGCAGGGCGGCCTCGCGGGCGGCTTCGACGCTCATGCACGACTCCTGTCGGCGGGCGGTGGACCGGCCGCCGTGGCGTGGCGACGACCGGCCGGGTGAGGGGATCCGAGGCAATTCTCCCTGTGTTCACCGGGCAACCGTATTGTTCGGTGGCCGGGACGTTCACCAGCTCGCCCGCCGTCAACTCCGCGAGCGCCTGCTCGACGGAGTTCACGGTCGGCTTGCCGGCGATTCGACGATTGTCGTCGCTGGCTCCACGGTAGGCGAGTCTGCCGTCGCCGCAAGGGGGCAAGGAGACGGCGCAAGCGGCGGGTGGGGTTCGGAATCACGGCACGCAGGCAAGACGACGGCCCGGCAGCCCGTGAGACCTCGTACCTCCGCTTCGCGGTCGCGCGATCATCCGGGCACGCGGTGAAAGCGACCCCGCTGAGACGTTTCCATATTGAGCTGCATCCCCACCCCACGAAGCTCCCCCCACAACAGGACGTCAGCCCGCTCCGACTTTCGCCGGGGCAAGTGCCGGGGCAAGTGCTGCCGCAAGTGCCGGCGCGCGCGCCGCCGCCAATCCCCCGCCGCCTTCATGCACGAACCGATGACACCGGCTGCACAGCGTGATCAGGTTTTCCGCCCGGTTCGAACCGCCCTGGCCGCGCGGCATCACATGGTGGACCTCGAGAAAGTGCGTCGACCGACATCCCGGTGTCGCGCAGCGATGCCGATCGCGTGCGAGCACGGCGGCACGCACGGACGGCGGGATGGTCGCGCGGTTCGGCCTGCCCGGCCTCTGCACGCGCGCGTCGCAGGCCAGCGCCTCCAGTTGCGCCGGCGCAAGGCGCTGCTCGCCGCGGCTGGTCGTGACCGCGGCGCGCTCACAATCGGGACACTGCCGGACGACGATCTGGGCGGCGGGTCCGGCCGCCTGCGGACGCTCGTCGCCCGCGGCCGACACCAGGGATTCCAGCGCTGCCAGCACCAGATCGAGCCTGTCAGCTCCGGCCGGCACGAGGCCCCGCTTGTGCGCCTTCTCGACCAGCGCCTCGAATCGCGCCAGCCGGACCCCGTCGGCCCGCAGACTGATGGTGGACGGCGGGTCGGCGACCGGCTGCGCGGGGGCGCCGAAGGCCCTGCGCCGCCGCGCCAACCGCTGCGCCGCCGCGCCCAAATCCAGCTGCGCCGCCGGCGCGACCGGTCGGCGCTTCCGCGCCTTTCTCACCTGCAGTTCGAGCTCGCGGCGGCCGGTCGTGGCCGCCTTCGCGACCCAGGCCGCCTGGGTCGCCGCGGTCGCCACGCGGGCGACCTGCCGGGCCTTGGTCCAGCCGATTTCTCCCGTCACGACCGCCTCGCGCAGGACCGGCAACCGGTCGAGGTCGGCGGCGAGTCGTTTGAACAGGTAGTAGCGGTTGTCGGTGAAGCCCAGCGCCTGGGTGGCGTACAACTGGAGGCTGGCGTGGCCGAGCGGGCGGAACAGGTCGCGGCGTTGCACCTCGGCGAACCAGAGCACGGCGCACGAGTGGGCCCGGTCGCAGGCGCCCAGGGCCTGGCGCAACGCGGCATCGACCTGTGCGGCGGGCAGGCCGGAGGCGAAATCGGGCAAGGTGAAGCTGGCCATCAGGGCTCGCTTTTCCGGGAGGAGGGCGGGGGGAGGGGTGGTGGCGAAAACATAGCGAAAGTAATCGGCAAGCGCAAGTAAAATATAAATATATGGCGATGGATGTAGGCCGGTTTCAGAGCAGCTCCGGGAGGTCAGCCAGCCACGAAAATTAGGCGCGGGCCTGGCGGATCCGTCTGCGTATGGTCCTCAAGCTGCGCGTGCTGCTGCTGCGCATCGCGCACGAACTGGGTGGCGGATGCCCGACAAAACGGGCCGGCGCTGTCAGGGCGCCGGCCCGTTCCGTTCCGATCCGCTGTGTCCGCCGTGCGATCACCCTTTGGCGCGGGGATCGCCCGGGGTACCCGAGAGCCTTCCAGTCGAGCCGCCCCTGCGGGCCGTGGCAATCGGCACACTTGAGTGCCTGCGCCTTCGGCTGCACCTCGTGGTAGATCCCCATGTAGCGCACGGTGTCGATCCACTCGAACGCCGCGTCGTCGACCCCGTACAGGTGCTTCGCCGCCGCGCGGACCGCCTCGTCGATCTTCCCGTCGGCGAAGAACTCCTCCACCGCGATCGGGATCAGCCACTGCCGGTCCGTCAGGAGCGGCAGCCGGCCGGCGTGGAACTTGAAGGGGGCGATGCGCGCCGCGGGGTCGTTGCGGTCCCCCTGCGGCAGCATGATGCCGACCTTGCCGTCCGCCATCCGTTCCACCGGTTCGCCGAGCAGCTGGGTGCGGGTGCGGCCGTTGTACCAGGCGTAGACCGGCGTCACGTCCTTCTGCAGGGTGATGGTGGCGGAGTACTTGTCCGCCTCCTCCTTGTAGACCGGACGCGACCAGTCGCGGGCCATGTCGGTGGCGTCGGCCTTCGCGAACACCGGCACGTGGCAGGTCGCGCAGGCGACGCGGTGCGCGTGCTTGTTGATCATCGCGTTGCGGTGCGGCGCCTCGCCGTGGCAGCCGGACTCGGCGCAGGAGAGCGTGGCGCCCGGCATGTCGGTGCCCGAGAGGTCGGCGCCCCGGCCGCGCACCCGGTGCCCCTCGCCGCGGTGGCAGTCGATGCACTGCATGTCGTGGCCCGACTTCGCCATGTGCACGTCGAAGCTGGAGTCGCAGTCGGCCAGGGCGTACTCGATGTCGCCGCGCTTGAAGTTGGGGCCGCCGCCGGCGCCGGCGTGGCAGCGCAGGCAGGTGATGCGTGTCGGCTGGCCGATCCGCTTGCTCACCGAGTCGAGCCCCTCCTGGTTCTGCCAGAGGATCGGTTTCCACTCCCAGCCGCCGGTCGGCGACTCGTAGAGACCGCGGCGGTAGCCGGAGGCGTGGCAGATGAGGCAGTCGATGTTCTCGATCTGCTCCTGGCTCATCTCCTCGGTCGGCAGCAGGCCCAGGCCGGCATGGCACTTGGCGCAGCCCTCGGAGATGACGTCTCCCCGGGAGTTCTTCACGACGCCGATCCAGCTCATCTGCGGGTTGGTGCAGAAATCGTTGATGGTGTTCAGCTTGCCGAGCTTCTGCCCCCCGGCGTTGACCAGCGCCGGCGTCTCCGCCGCGCCACTGGTAGTGCTGCGAGTGGAAGAACGCCTCGGCGGCGTCCTGGTGGCACTGCAGGCAGGTCTTCGTGCCTTCGTAGTGCTCGAAGGCCTCCTTGTGCGAGAACGCCGGCTCACCGGTCTGCGCCGCCGCGGAGGCGGCGGCGCAGACCAGGATGACCGGCAGGAAGAGCGCGGACCGGAACCTCATGGCGTCTCCCTTGCCGAATCCCTAGAAGCGGGTCGTGACCGACAGGGCCAGCTTGTCGACCGTGTCGTAGGTCGGGAAGCCGAGCACCGGCGTGGAGTCCAGCTTCTTGGGGTCGCCCAGCTGCCAGCCGGAGCCGGAGTACTCGTAGTCGTAGCGCATGTAGTCGAGCTTCGCGATGAACTTCTTGTTGATGCGGTGCGTGGCGTACAGCTCCCAGACGTTGCCGCGGGCGCTGGTCTTGGGGGCGACGATGTCGTCCTCGGCCACGGCGAAGTTGAACCAGTACTTCGAGCCGTGGTTGTACTCGAAGCCGACCTTGGTCTTCTCGTTCGGCAGGTTGTAGCGCAGGCCGGCGTACCACATGTTGCCGTCCTGCTTCTCGGGCGTCTGGAACGGGTCGCTGAACAGGCCGCCGAACGGCGTGGTCACGCCGTTGGGGTCGGAGCGGTTGAAGTTGATGCTGGCGAACCAGTCGAGCGGGCCGTCGCGGCGCATGACGACCAGGCTGCCGAGGTCGATGTCGCCGAGGTTGGCCGACGGCGTGAAGCGCATCACGACCGGCGCCCCCACCGGCGCGCCGGTGAGCGGGTTGTTGGGCAGGACCACCAGGCCGTTGAAGCCGTCGGTCACGTCGAAGGCGCGGGCCACGGTCGCCTGCACGAACATGTTGTCGGTGTTCCAGATGTCCCAGTTGACGCCGAGGAAGTGGGCGTCCTTGAGGCGGTCGGCCGGCATCTTGAGCTGCTCGCCGTTGCCGAAGCCCGACTCGTAGCCGAGGCCGTAGCAGAGGCGCATGGTGGACTTGCTCGTTGAGGTGCCAGCCGGCCGTGATGCCGTCGAACTGGAAGTTGATGAGCGAGCCCATCGGCGTGCCGCCGCGCGGCTCGTCCTGGCGCAGGTGCAGCGGGGCGCCGCCCGTGGAGGGGCGGCGGCCGATCGACAGGTAGACCGGCGCGCCGCCGATGTTCTTCCAGTCGAAGTAGGCCCGCTCGACGCGCAGGATGTCGCTGTTGGGCACGCCGACGGTCGTGCCGTCGATGTTCAGCGAGTTGGACTGCCCGT
>CAVYVY010000032.1:0-20359 GCA_963772145.1 uncultured bacterium | reverse complement strand
CCACCAACAACGTCTGGTACCTGCAGAGCCTCGACCTCGACGCCCTCGCCGCCACGGCGGGGCTTTCGCTCAACAGTACGTTCGTGGTCAAGCTTCAGCAGTACGACAATTATCCGATCACCAGCGACGGCATGGCGTTCGACGACATCAGCGTGACCGCGGTCACGCCGAACACGCTCACGGTCACGGCGCCCAACGGCGGTGAGACGCTGGCGGCCGGCGCAGCCACGAGCATCACCTGGACCTCCACCGGCACGGTCGCCAACGTCAAGCTGGACTACTCGATCGACGCCGGCACGACCTGGACCACCATCATCGCCTCCACGCCGAACGACGGCACGCAGGCGTGGACGGTGCCGTACTCGGCCACGACGCAGGGGCGCGTGCGCGTCTCGGACGCCCTCGCCGCCACCACCTACGACACGAGCAACGCCAACTTCACGATCACGGTGCCGGCCGGTACCTACGCCACGCTGCCGTACAGCACCGGCTTCGAAACCGGCGCGCTCGACCAGTACTGGACGAAGCAATCATCCACGACCGCCGGCCGCGTGCTCGTCACCACCGCCAACACGCCGCACACCGGCAGCTACCACCTGACCATGGACTGCTCCACCAGCGGCACCTACGTCCAGAACGAGGCGTGGCTGAAGCTGAACCTGACCGGCCAGACCCAGGTGGCCCTGAACTTCTGGTGGAAGGACATCGGCGACGAGACCCACACCCAGGACGGCAGTCTACTTCTCCAACAACGGCGGCACCTCGTTCGTCAAGGTGCTCAACCTCGACGGCGGCACCACCACCAACAACGTCTGGTACCTCAAGAGCCTCGACCTCGACGCGCTGGCCGCCACGGCCGGGCTGACACTCACCAGCACGTTCGTGGTCAAGTTCCAGCAGTACGACAACTACCCGATCACCAGCGACGGCATGGCGTTCGACGACGTCGCCGTCAGCGCGGTGTCGGCGCCTGTCTACATCACCGCCGAGACGGAGCCGAACGCCTCGTCGACCGCGGCCAGCGGCCCGGTCGGGACCGGCATCGCGGTGACCGGCGCGATCTCCGCCAGCACCGACGACGACTGGTTCTGGTTCGACGTCGCCACCGCCGGCGTCGTCAACATCTCGCTGCAGATCGGCACCACCGCCGATCTCGACTGGTTCCTTTACAACTCCAGCCTCACCGAGGTCGCGCGCGGCTACACGACCAGCAATCCGGAAGTCGGCAGCTACACCGCGGCCGCCGGCCGCTATTACCTGTTCGTGGACGGCTACAGCGGCGCCATCTCCTCCTACACACTGAGCGTGACGGGCGGACTGGCGAAGTACGCCACGCCGCCGCCGTCGCCGAAGGAGTTCGCGCTGCACCAGAACCGGCCGAACCCCTTCAATCCGGTCACCATGATCGATTTCGATCTGCCGCGGGCCGCCTTCGTGAGCCTGCGGATCTTCGACCAGCGGGGACGCCTCGTGACGACCCTGGTGAGCGAACAGCGCCAGCCGGGCTATCATCACGCGAAGTGGGACGGCCGGGATGCCGCCGGGCAGCGCGTCGCTTCCGGCGTCTACATCTACCGCCTCGACACGGGTGAGCGCGTGCTGACCCGCAAGCTGCTGCTGGCGAAGTAGTTCCTGTTCCGCAGCGGCCGGGCGCCCCTCCCCCGTGGAGCGGGCGCCCGGCCCGAAGACCCGGCGACCCGTCTCCCGAACAATCCCTCGTCCCTGGAGGAGCCCGATGCCCGATTCCGTGAACGACCGCCAGCTCATCCGCGACTGCAAAATCGGCGAAGGCACGAAGATCTGGAACTTCGTCAACATCTACGGCTGCGAGATCGGCCGCGACAGCATGGTCGGCTGCTTCGTCGAGATCCAGGCCGGCGTGAAGATCGGCGACCGCACGCGCGTGCAGAGCCACACCTTCATCTGCGACATGGTGGAGATCGGCAACGATGTCTTCGTCGGGCACGGCGTGATGTTCATCAACGACGTCTATCCGCCGCAGCCGGACAAGGCGGTGTGGAAGGGCACGATCATCGAGGATCGCGCCAGTCTGGGGTCCAACTGCACGGTGCTGCCGGTGCGGGTCGGCCACGACGCGATCGTCGGCGCCGGTTCGGTGCTGACGAAGGACGTGCCGCCCGGCGCGGTCGTGGCCGGCAACCCCGCGCGCCTCCTGCGCTGGCGCGAGGGCTTCGGGCCGAAGTAACCGGCCGCGCGTGCAGGACGGCCACCCGGGCCGCCCGAAAAAACGCCCGCCGCCCCCGGGTGCGGGGACGGCGGGCGTTGCCGAAAGTCGCCGGTCAGTTGGCCGGCGGCTTCATCGTCAGCGGATCGCGCAGCGGCAGGCGCCGCGGCTCGCCGCCGGCCAGACCGACGAGACTCACGTCATGCTTGCCGTCGCCGAGCCGCATCTCGTCCACCTTGCCGACAACCAGGAACGTCATCTTCGTCGGATCGAGCAGGCGCTGCGCCACCCGCTGCACGTCGGCCGCGCGTGACGGCGGCGATGCGCGCGCGGTAGTCGGCGAAGTAGCGCGGATCCCTCTGGTAACGCCCGGTCAGCTCCTCCGCCGCCAGCCCGCCGGCGATGGCGCCGGCCGTTTCGAACTGCGTCGGGAAGGTCTCGATGAACTTGTTCTTTGTGGTCTGCAGCTCGGCGTCGGACACCGGCTGCTCGCGGATGCGCCGCACCTCGGCCAGGCCGACGTCGATCGCGAACGCCGCGGAACGCACCTTCGTCTGGAAGGTGACGCGCCAGGCGTCGGGCCAGTAGACGCCCCCCTCCTGCCGCGAGCGCACCGAGTACGCCAGCCCCTCGTCGGAGCGGATGCGGTTGACGAGCCGCGCGCTGAACCCGCCCCCGCCCAAAATGTCGTTCAGCACGAGCGCCGCGAACCAGTCCGGATCGGAGCGGTCGAGCGTGCGCAGGCCGAACGACACGCGGGCCTGGTTGACATCCTTGTCCACGACGTACCAGCCGGGGGCGGCCGGGGCGGTCGGGGCCGGCGGCGGGCCGGGCCGCTCGCCGGGAACGGGCCAGTTCGCGAACGCCTGATCGAGCGCGCGGATCATGGTCGCGCGGTCGAAGTCGCCCGAGACGGCGAGCAGGAAATTGCGGGGGCCGACGTAGCGGCGCGTGAACGCCTCCAGGTCGGCGCGCGTGAGCCCCTCGATCGAGGCCTGCGTCGGATAGCGGTTGCCCCAGAACCCCTCGCCGCGCGCGAGGAAGCCCCACTCCCGCTCCTCGATCTGCGCGGTCTCGTCGTTGCGCTCCTTCATCTGCTGGACGAGCTGGTCCTTGGCGAGCTGCAGACGGTCTTCGGCGAAGGCCGGCTCGCGCAGGCACTCCACGAGCAGCGCCAGGCCGGCGTCGAGATCCTTGCTGAGCAGGTTGAGCGAGGCGCGCGCCTCGGCCGGACCGATCGGCACGCCGCCCATGCCCATGAAACCGCCGCCGCGCCCGCCGACCGCGGCGTCGAGCGTCGCGCCGAGCGCGCTGACGGCGTCCTCCACCGCGGTGGCGGAGCGCCGCGCCGTGCCGCCGCGCGTGAGCTGGCCCACCGCCAGGGCGGCCAGCCCCTCGCGGCCGGCGGGGTCGAGATCGGCGCCGATCCGCATCAGCACGTGGACACTCACCAGCGGCAACGCGCGGTCGGGGACCAGATAGGCGACGATGCCGTTCTTCAGCTGGACCCGGGCGTCCTTCGCCGCGGGCGGGTCATAGGTCAAAGGCGGAAAGGTGAGCTGCTCCGGGCGGGCCGGGATGGCGGATCCGCCGGCCGGAGCCAGCGCGGGCAGCGCACAGAGCAGGGCGCAGGTCGCCAAAGCGACCGCCACCGGGAACGCGCGTCCGGGCCGGGAGGCCGCGGCGCGCGCGAGCGTGTTCGCACGGGTCGTCATGTCGCGTTCCTCCCTCACTTGTTGACGGCCTGGAGTTCGACGAGGCGCGCCTGCGCCTTCGTCCGCACGTAATCGATCGCGCTCTTCATCTCGGGCGGCATCTGGGCGGCCATCCCCTCAAGGCGGCCGATCATCGCCTGCACCTGCGCCGCGTCGGTCATCCCCTGCAGACGGGCGAGGCTGCCCATGATCATCGGTTTCGCCTCGGCCGGCAGCGCCGCGAGCGCGGGATCCTCCGCCTCTCCGCCCGTCTTGCGGGTCCAGACGGCGACGGCGCGGTTCTCCTGCGCGAAATAGGTCTTCGCCACGCGCTGCACATCCTCCGCCGTGACCAGCTGGACGGCGCGGTCGTCGGCGTCGGCGTCGCGCCACGAGCTCGTCGCCTCGGCCCGGCCGTAGCGCAGCATGAGGAAGAAGTTGCTGTCGAGCTGACGGTAGCTCGAGGCGAGGTAGCGGTTCTTCACCCCCTGCAGTTCGTCCGCCGGGACCGGCTCCCGCTGCAGCTTCTCGAGCTCGGTGTAGATCGCCGCCTCGACCTGCTCCGGCGTGCGCCCATCCTTGGCCTCGGCTTCGATTTCGAACATCCCCTCGTACTTCAGGGCGTCCTGCGACGCGCGGGCGCTCGTGGCGGGGCCGTCGCCCAGGACGAGGGCGCGGCGCAGCCGTCCGGCCGTTCCGTCGAGGATCCCGGACAGCACCTCGAGGGCCGGGACGTCGCGGTGCACCGCCGCGACCGTGTGCCAGCGGACGGTCACGGCGGGATTGGTCTCCGCCTCGCCGTAGAACCGCTTCTCGGCCAGCTGCCGCGGCTCCATGGTGATCATTTCCGGCGCCGGCTGCGGGCCGGCCGGAATGCGGCCGAGGTACTTCTCGGCGAGGGCCAGCGCCTGCGGCGGGTCGAAGTCGCCCACCAGCACCGCGCAGAGATTCTGCGGCGCATAGTAGAGCGCGTAGTAGGCCCGCGCCTGCTCGTAGGTCAGACTCGCCACGTCGCTCGCCCAGCCGATCACCGGCCAGTTGTAGGGACTCGCCTCCCAGAAGACCGCGTCGAACGCCTCCTGGTACTTGCCGGTCGGCGTGGACTCGACGCCGAGACGGCGCTCCTCGTTGACGACGTCGCGCTCGGAGTAGAATTCGCGGAAGACCGAGTTCGCGATCCGGTCCGACTCGAGCCAGAACCACAGCTCCAGCTTGTTGGCCGGCAGGTTCTCGAAGTAGAACGTCATGTCGTTGCTGGTGAAGGCGTTGATGCGGCTGCCGCCGTTGCGCTGCAGGATGTTGTCGAATTCGTTCTTCACCATGTTGGCGCGCTGCGCGGCGACCAGCGAGTCGAAACGGGCCTCCAGTTCCCGGTAGCGCGGCGTTTTGGCCTCGGGCTTCATCATGTCGTCGATCTCGCCGCGGCGCTGGGCGGCGCGCAGCAGCGAAAACTCGGCCCGCATCCCGGCCTGCACGCGCTCCTGCTCCTCCATCAGCTGCCGGTCGAGCTCGGCGTCTTTCGTGCCGATCGTGGTCGTCCCCTTGAACATCATGTGCTCGAAGAGGTGCGAGATGCCGGTGATGCCGGCCCGCTCGTTGGCGGAGCCGACCTTCGCCACCCAGCCGGCCGCCACGCTCGGCGTGATGTGCCGCGGCACGAGCAGCAGTTTCATGCCGTTGGCGAGAAGGTGCTCCTGGACCTCTGTTCCGGGCGACGGCGCCGGAGGCGCGCCGGCCGGTTTGGCGCCGGCGGCCGTCGCCGCGAACACCGCGAGAAGCAGGGCGAGAGCCGCCGCCCGTCGGGCGACAACACCGGCCGTGTGCGGAGATCTGGCCATGGGCTTCTTCTCCTGTGACGAGGGAGGATCGCGGGCGAAGCGTAAGTGCGGGGCATCCTAGCAAACGCGGGGCGCATCGGCAACGGCCGGACGGGGCGCGGCCTCCCCATGCCGCCTCCGGCAAGGTTTCGCGGCTGCCGTCTAGCGGGAAGGCGGATCCTCCCCGGCCCGCAGCCGCCGCAGCATGCCGCGGATATCGCGCACGCCCTTCACCGCGACGTACACGGTCACGCCGGTGTACCAGACCAGGCAGGCGAGCGTCAGCAGCCACCAGAACGGCTGGCCTTGGAAATTCATGCCGGCACCTCCCGCGCGACGCGGCGGGCGCCGAGCTTCGAGCCGAGGTACATCGCGAGCGCGGAGCCGGCGTAGGCGGCGATCCCGGACCAGTAGGGGCCGATCGTTTCGCGCGCGAAGGTCGTCGTCGACGGCAACTGCTCGAGTACCAGATAGGCCACCGGGATGATGGCGCCGGCCCAGATCGCGGCGACGGCGCCGGCGCTGTTGGCGCCGCGCCAGTAGCAGCAGGACACGAGCAGCGTGGACATGCTCGCGAGGTAGATCGTGCCGGTGACGCCGAGGTAGGTCCAAAGGTCCCCCTTGAGCGGGTACCAGAGGCCGTAGAACAGCAGGAACAGGCCGATCAGCGCCACGATGGCGCGGTTCCAGCGCAGGCCGCGTTGTTCGCTCCAGAGCCCCCGGTGCAGCGGCGCGAGGATGTCGTTCCAGATCACGCCGGCCCAGGTGAGCATGTAGCTCGAGTCGGTGCTCATGTCGGCGGCGAGCATGGCCGCCACGAGCAGGCCCATCAGGCCGACCGGCACGAACGTCGCCAGAAAACGCGGCATGGCGTGGAGAGTGTCGGTCTGCGGGCCGAGCACGGCCAGCGCCGCGATGCCCCAGATCCCCGGGATCAGGAAGCGGGCCGCGAAGAAGAAGCTCGTACCGGTGTAGATGCGCCGGCCGGTGCGGGTGTCGCGCGCGGCGAGCACCCGCTGCACGGCGGTCTGCCAGGTGAGGACCGCGGCCAGTTGCAGGCAGGCGTTGAACAGCAGGTAGGACCAGCCCATGGCCGGATTGGCGAGGGGGTTGAAGCCGCCGGCGCCGTGGTGGCGCTGCACCGCGTCCACGAGCGCGCCCCAGCCGATTTCGTGCAGTATCAGGACGGTGACGACGATCAGCCCCGCGCTCATCACGATGAACTGCAGGAAATCGGTCACCAGCACGGAAAGCATGCCGCCGAGCACCGTGTAGACCGCCACGAGCAGCAGGAGCGCCGACATGGCGATCTCCAGCAGATGCGCCTGCGCCCAGGTGACGGGCGCCGCGTCGGCCGTCGCGCCGACGCCGGTCACCAGCAGCAGGAACTCGCCCCCGGTGCGCAGGAAGACGCCCATGTTGAGCAGTCCGCCCAGGACGATCACGAGGCCGGCCGCCCGACGCACCCGGGGACCGAAGCGACGGTCGAACAGTTCGGGCAGCGTGGCGACGCCGGCCTCGCGCAGCGGGCCGACGCCGAAGCCGGTCAGGCCGACGACCAGCATCGCCACCGCCTGCAAAATCCCCGGCACGGCGCCGGCGAAGCCGTACTGGAAGCCGTTCTGCGCGGTGTACATGCAGGTGACGATGCCGAATTCAGTGGCAGCGAGGCTGGCGATGCCGAGGTGGACGTCCACTTCGCGGCCGGCGAGCAGGAAGTGGTCCACCCGTCCCACATACCGCCGTACCGCCAGGCCGGCGAACATCGTGCCGAGCAGGTAGAGCCCCACGATGGAGCCGTCGAGCCACGTGAATCCGCTCACCCGTCATGCCCCCTGCACGGCGCGAGCGCGCGCGCGCCCATCGTCAGCCCCGGAGTCGCGGCGGGTAGTCACCGCGGGCGATCAACTCGCGCAGGCGGGACGCCACCGTGTCGCGGTCCTCGCGGTAGGTCATGCCGAACCAGGGATCGGGCGAGTCGAGCAGCCGCACCGTGGCCGCCCCCTCGTCCATCAACTCCTTCACGACCGCCGGGATGTACAGTTCCGAGCCGGACTCGCCGCCACGCGCGCGCAGGAACCGGTCGAAACGCGCCGCAAGATGGGGAAAGATGTCCGGCGTGAAGCCCCAGAAGTTCATGGAGACCGGAGTGTCGCCCGGATAGCTCCGGTCGTCGCCGTCGGGGCCGGTCTCGCGCGCGCCGCCGTCGCACGGCGCCAGCGCCGTCCGCTCGACGATGTCGCGCAGCAGGCCGTCCGGCCCCGCCGCGCAGACGCCGCGCGACACGGTCCCGTGCTCGGACAGCGTGTTCGCCAGGCGGTAGCCGACCATCGCCCAGCGCGCGGGGGGCGTCACGGCCGGCTCGCGCAGGAAACGGGCCATCTGCGCGTAGCCGGCCGCGCCGTAGAAATCGTCGGCGTTGATCACCATGAAGGGGGCGCGCACCGCCGCGCGCGCCGCGAGAATGGCGTGCGCCGTGCCCCACGGCTTGACGCGTCCCGCCGGAACCGTGAACCAGGACGGCACGTCGGCCAGCTCCTGGTGCGCGTAGACCACCTCGGCGCGCCCGGCGAACCGCGAACCGACCAGGGCGTGGAAGTCCGTCTCCATATCGCGACGGATCACGAAGACGACCCTTTCCACCCCGGCGCGCAGCGCGTCGAAGATGGAGTAGTCGAGCAGCTTCTCGCCACCCGGACCGACCGGCTCGAGCTGCTTGAGACCGCCGAAGCGCGAGCCGACGCCCGCCGCCATGACCAGCAGTTCCGGTTGCATGAATGACCGTCATCCTCGCATGAAGTGGCGCCGCGCGCGAACCGCGCGTGGCCTGCGCCGATTCATACCCCACGCGCGGGCCGGACGCAACCGGCGATGCGATGGGCGCCGGGCGACAGATCTAGCTGGAAATCGTGGCGTGAAGCAGTTCCTGCATCGCCGCGAACAGCCGGCGCGGTTCGACCGGCTTGGTCACGTAGCCGTCCATGCCGGAGGCCAGGCAGCGCGCGCGGTCATCCGCCATGGCGTGGGCCGTGAGGGCGATCACCGGAACGTGTCGTCCGGTGCCGGACTCGCGACGGCGCAGTTCGACGGTCGCCTGGAGACCGTCCATCACCGGCATCTGCACATCCATGAGCACGAGGTCGAAGACCTCCTGCGCACAAGCCTCCACGGCCGCCTCGCCATTGTCGGCCATAACCACGACGTGGCCCGCCTTCTCGAGCAGCCGCCGCATCAGCAGCTGGTTCACGGCGTTGTCCTCCGCCACCAGCACCCGCAGGCCGGCTTCGACGCCAACGCTGCGCGACGACTCCTCGGGCAACACCGCGAGAGCTCTCTCCTCACTGGCAGCCACCGGCTCGTCAGCCACCGGGAACGCGCAGGAGAAGAAAAACGTGGTGCCCCGACCCGGCTCGCTCTCCACGCACAGCTCGCCGCCCATGGCCGCCACGAGGCGGGTCGAGATCGACAGCCCCAGGCCGGTGCCGCCGGGCCGTTGATGCGCCTTGCCGGTCACCTGCCTGAACGCTTCGAAGACCTGGGGCAGCTGATCCTCCGGAATGCCGATGCCGGTGTCCCGGACGGCGAAACAGAGCTCCACGACGCCCGGACCCGACGACGCCGGACCCGACGCCACGCTCACCACGATTTCGCCGACGTCGGTGAACTTCACCGCGTTGCCGACCAGATTGATGAGAACCTGCCGCAGGCGCACCTCGTCGCCGACGATCGCCGCCGAAATGCCGGGCGCCGTCTCGCAGCGCAGCGTGATCCCCTTCTCCCGCGCGCGCAGGGCGACCGGCTGCAGCGCCTCCTGCAGACAGCGGCGCGGATCGAACGGTTCCCGGACCAGCTCGAACCGGCCGGCGTCGATCTTGGAGAGATCGAGAATGTCGTTGATGAGATCGAGCAGCGAGTGGGCCGAACTGTCCACGATGCCGAGGTACTCCTGCCGCTCCTCCTCGCGCGTGGTCTCGACGGCCAGCCGCGTCATGCCGATGATGCCGTTCATCGGCGTGCGGATCTCGTGGCTCATCTGGGCCAGGAACTCGCCCCGCGTCCGCGTGGCCTGCTCAGCCTCGTTCTTGGCCACCTGCAGTTCAAAGGTGCGTTCCTGCACGAGGCTCGCCAGCTCGTCGGCGCGGCGGCGGACCTGGCGCACGCGCCAGCGGAACAGCGTCACCACGCCCAGGAGCGCGGCGGCCACGACGGCGCCACGGAAGAACGGCGACTGGTGCAGGTGCGGCTGGAGGGAAAACGCGTAGGACTTGCTCCGCGCCGCCGAATTCGCCCCGGATGTTGCTCGCCTGGACGGTGAAGCTGTAGCGGCCCGGCGGGATATTGGTGTAGTAGGCCGCGCGACGACCGCCCACCACATGCCACGCATCTTCATAACCATCGAGTCGGAAACGGAAGCAGATGCGGTCCGCGTGGCGCGCGCTGGCGGCGTTGTAGTGGAACTCGAGGTCGCCGCTGCCGGGCGGCGCGCTCAGGGAGACTCGAGAGATCCGCGCGCCGGCCGGAGACGAGAGCCCGATCGATGACCAGTTGCGGGAACGGCGGGGCAGCGACGGCGATCCGCGGATCGACGACCGTCACGCCATCGTTCGTGGCGAACCAGAGGCGACCGTCCCGATCCCGCACGGCCGGCGGATGCGTGGCGCCGTTGCACTCCGCGGTCTTCATGCCGTCGTCACGACCGTAGACGTCGCAGGTCAGCGTGTCGAGGATTCCGGCGGCGAAACCGTCGAGGTCGGCGTGGCGGACGCGGAACACGCCCCGGTTGCACCCGAACCAGAACGAACCGCGATCATCCTCCAGGATGGCCAGCACGAGACTGTCGTACAGGCCGTCCTCGGCGCGGTAGGTGAAGAATCGGCCGTTGTGATGGCGCACGAGGCCGTCCATGGTGCCGATCCAGACGTCGCCGTCACCGTCCACGTGCATCGCCAGCACGACTTTCGTCGGCAGGCCCCTGATCGCGTCTGGCGCCTCCAGGCGTCCGGCGCGCAGGTGACTGACGCCGCCCTCGGTGCCGACCCAGATCACCCCTTCGCGGTCCTCGACAATACCGCCCCAAACCACGTCGCTCGACAGACCGTCGGCGGTGGTGTAGCGGTTCAGCCGCCCGGCGTGCAGCCGGTAGAGACCGGTTCTGCGGGTGCCGAACCAGAAATCGCCGGCGCGATCCTGGAGCATGCAGCGCACCTGTTCGACCGTCGCTCCGTCGGCGTCGCGGAAGAGTCGAAAACGCCCGTCCTCGTAGCGATAGAGCAGGCTGTTGGTGCCGGCCCAGAGCGTGCCGTTTCGGTCCTCGTAGAGGCTCGACACGAAATCGTCCGGCAGACCGGAGGTCCGCCCCAGCACCTCGACTCTGCCGTCGCGCAGCCGGCTGAGCCCCGGCGCGCTTCCGCCCACCCACAGCGTGCCGTCGCGGGTCTGCAGGACGGCCCGGACCGAATTGTCGCCCAGCCCCTCCGAGGTGGTGATCGTGGTGAACAGCCCCCCCCGCAGACGGTGCACGCCGTCACCGAAAGTCCCGATCCAGAGATCTCCGTCCGGAGACAGGAACAGCGCCTGGATCGCCGCGGTGTCGAGCGGACCGTCGATCCGGGCGGAGGTAAGATGGCCGCGACGGATCAGGCCGAGCCCCGCCCCCTCCGTGCCGACCCAGATGTCGCCGGCGGGATCCGCCACGAGCGCCGAAATCACCTCGCCCGGCAGACCATCGACCTGGCCGTAGACACGCACGGCGCCCTGTCGGCGGCAGACCAGCCCGCGCTGCGTGCCGATCCACAACGCGCCGTCGGGGGCGAGGGCCAGGACGCGGACGATCGCGTCGGGCAGCCCGTCGGTCAGACCGAAGCGTTGCACGGTCTGCCCTTCGCGGCACAGCAGGCCGTCGTTCGTCCCGATCCAGACCGTTCCGGACGACTCCACCGCCAGCGCCGTAACGGAGACCGGCGTGGCCCCCGCCGCGAGCGGGATCGTCTCGATCCGCGTCCCGACGACGCGCACCAGTCCGCGAGACGTCCCGACGAGCAGCGCCCCGGAGCGATCGAGAGCCAGGGCGTTGACGGCCATATTCCGCAGTGCGGCGTCATCGTTCAGCATCGTGAAGACGCCCGCCCGCAGACAGACCAGCCCCTGGTAGGTGCCGATCCAGAGTTCGCCCTCTTCGCCGGGCAACAGGCACTGGATGCGCAGCGAGTTCAGGGGTGGATCGCTGCGCCGGTCGAAGAGGGTGAAGGAGAGCCCGTCGTAACTGGCCAGCCCTTCCTGGGAGCCGATCCAGAGATTGCCGTCGGCGGTCTGCGCGAACGACGACGCCATATCCGTCGTCAGGCCCTCGCGCACGCCCCAGGAGTCGTGCACGTACTGCGTGACGGCGAGATCGGGCGACAGGGCCGCGGCGGGCGCAACGACCCGCAGCAGCACACCCATCGTCAGCAGAACTGTTCGCCAGAACCGGGAGTTGCTCGACATGGGGGCGATATTCCTCCGGCGATCCGCCCACGGGACAGACCGCGGGCCGCCGCCGGTTCAGTCCGGCGGCGCCCGCTTCAGGAGGGTATCGACAAGTGGCGCAGAGGCTTTAGCCGCGGACCTGACGGATCCGGTTGAGGGCCGAACCGGCCCGGAACCAGGCGATCTGCTCGGCGGTGAGGGTGTGCCGGACCGGGCAGGCGTCCCGCGTGCCGTCGGCGTGGTGCAACACCGCCGTCAGCGGTGCGCCCGGCGCGAGTCCGGCCAGGCCGGTGATCGCGATCCGGTCGTCCTCGCGCACCTTGTCGTAGTCGGCCGGATCGGCGAAGGTCAGCGGCAGGACGCCCTGCTTCTTGAGGTTGGTCTCGTGGATGCGCGCGAAGCTGCGGGTGATCACCGCGGCGGCGCCGAGGTGGCGCGGCGACATGGCCGCGTGCTCGCGGCTCGAGCCCTCGCCGTAGTTCTCGTCGCCGACGACCACCCAGCGCAGGCCGGCCGCCTTGTAGGCGCGCGCCACCTGCGGCACCGGCAGCCCGGTCTCGCCCGTGAGCAGGTTGCGGGTCCTGCCTGATCTCGCCGGTGAAGGCGTTCGCGGCGCCGAGGAACATGTTGTCGCTGATCCGGTCGAGGTGGCCGCGGTACTTCAGCCACGGGCCGGCCGGCGAGATGTGGTCGGTGGTGCACTTGCCCTTCGCCTTGAGCAGCAGCGGCAGGTCGGTGAGGTCCGCGCCGTCCCAGGCCGCGAACGGGTCGAGCAGCTGCAGCCGGTCGCTGTCGGGATTCACGCATCACCGCCACCGCGCCGCGCCGTCGGCCGGGGGCGCCACGTAGCCGCCCAGCCCCGGCGCGAAGCCGCGGCGCGGCAGCTCGTCGGCCTGCGCCGGCGACGTCGAGCTTCACCGGTTCGCCGCGCGCGTTCGCCAGCGTGTCGGTGAGCGGGTTGAAGTCGAGCCGGCCGGCGAGCGCGAGGCCACGACGATCTCCGGGCTGCCGATGAAGGCGAGCGTGTCCGGCGTTGCCGTCGTTGCGGCGCGGGAAGTTGCGGTTGAAGCGAGGTGACGATGGTGTTGCGCTCGCCCTTGGCTTCACGTCGTCGCGCTGCCACTGGCCGATGCACGGACCGCAGGCGTTGGCCAGCACGATGGCGCCGATCGCCTCGAGGTCGGCGAGCTGGCCGTCGCGCTTGATCGTCTCGTAGATCTGGTCGGAGCCGGGCGTGACCAGGAGCGGCGCGCGCATGCGTCAGGCCCTTGGCCAGCGCCTGGCGCGCCACGTCGGCGGCGCGGCCGATGTCCTCGTACGACGAGTTGGTGCAGGAGCCGATCAGCGCGAGCGCAGATCGTCCGGCGGTAGCCCTTCGCGCCGCGCGTCGGCGCCGAGCCGGCTCACCGGGCGCGCCAGGTCGGGCGTGTGCGGGCCGACGACGTGCGGCTCGAGGGTCGACAGGTCGATCTCGATCACCTGGTCGAAGAACTTCGCCGGCTCGCCGCGCGACCTCGGGGTCGGCGTCAGCAGGTCGGCGGTTGGCGCTCGGCGAGGTCGGCGAGCGCGGCGCGGCCGGTGGCGCGCAGGTAGCGCGCCATGCGCGTCGTCGTAGGGAAAGAGGCTGGTCGTGGCGCCGAGCTCGGCGCCCATGTTGGTGATCGTGGCCTTGCCGGTGCAGCGAGATCGCGCGCGTGCCGGGGCCGAAGTACTCGACGATGGCGTTGGTGCCGCCCTTGACGGTCAGGATCCCGCAGACCTTCAGGATGACGTCCTTGGGCGCGGTCCAGCCGTTCAGCTCGCCGGTCAGCTTCACGCCGATCAGCTTCGGGTGCTTGACCTCCCACGGCATGCCGACCATCACGTCGACGGCGTCGGCGCCGCCCACGCCGATGGCGACCATGCCGAGGCCGCCGGCGTTGGGCGTGTGGCTGTCGGTGCCGATCATCAGGCCGCCGGGGAAGGCGTAGTTCTCCAGCACGACCTGGTGGATGATGCCGGAGCCGGGCTTCCAGAAGCCGATGCCGTACTTGCGCCGCGGCCGTGCGCAGGAAGTCGTAGACCTCGCGGTTCTCGTCCACGGCGACGCCGCAGGTCGGCGGCCGCGCCCGCGTGGGCGTGGATGAGGTGGTCGCAGTGGACGGTGGTCGGCACGGCGGTGCGCGGCATGCCGCGCCTGACATGAACTGCAGGAGCGCCATCTGCGCGGTGGCGTCCTGCATGGCGACGCGGTCGGGCCGCAGCGCGAGCGTGGCCTCGCCGCGCGCCAGCTCCTGCCCGGCCGGGTCGTCGAGGTGGCCGAACAGGACCTTCTCGGCCAGCGTCAGCGGCCGGCCGAGGCGCCCGCGCACGACCGCCAGCCGCTCGCGCGCCCGCGCGTAGACGCCCTGCACCATCTCGGGGGTGGTCTCGATCCGCATGGTCCGACTCCTTGCTGGCTGGTCGTCTCGTCCGGGGACGGCGCCGCCCGCGCGGGCCCGGGTCACGGTTCCGACGGGGCGGTCGCGGCCTCCCCGTCCCACATGATGCGATAGAGCGTCGCCTCGCCGCCACGGTCCACGGCGACGAAGCGGGGGTCGGCGTCGAAAGCGCGGCGCGCCGGCGGCGCCGCGTCCGGACCCGGCACGAACCGGTCCGAAACCCAGACATGGTCGAGGCCGCGGGCCCGCAGCGCACGCACCTCAGCCGGCCAGGGGCGCGTCAGCAGGCCGCGCGCCGTCTCCCGCAGATCGCGTCCCGCCGCATCGAACAGGCGCCAGGAGCAGCCGATCAGGAAGCGACGGCCCGAGACGTGCATCGCCCAGATCCCGCCGTCGTCCCAGTAGTCGGCCACCAGGCCGGCGGGGCCGACCGCATCCGGCAGCCGGCGCGCGAGCGCGTACTCCTGCGCGCCGAAAGGAACCGCCGCCCGCATGTGGCGGTGACAATCGCTGAGCACGCCCGGGACGGCCGACGCCAGCGCCATCATAACCAGAGCCGTCGCCGCCACGCCAGCGAAGCGTGCGCCGCCCCGCGCGGCCACGGCCGCCCGCAGGCGCAGCAGAGGCAGCGCCAGCAGAGGCGGCAGCAGGTAGAGCTGGACAGATAGAGCACCCGCGGCGCCTCGGCGTAAAGGGGGCGGCAAGCCACCGGGAGACCGGATCCCCGACGCTGGCCAGGGCGATGAACAGCGCCGCGCAGCCGAGCGCCGCGGCCCCGAGTCGTCGCCACGGCGCGGCGCGCCAGCTCAGCAACAGCCCCAGCGCGGTCAACGCTCTCAGTCCGAACGGGTGCCCCCTGGCCGCCAGCCAGCGTTCGAGACTCGGCCCCACACCGGCCAGAGGCGGGCGCGGCCCGCCCGGTATCCGGCCCGCGTAGGCATGGGCCAAGCCCCAGACGTCCGGCCCCGCCGCGATCGCCAGCGCCGCCGCGGCGAACAGCCCGGCCCGCAGACGACGACCGCGTCCGACGCGCCGCAGCGCCGCCGGCAGGGCCGGCCAGGCCAGGGCCGCCGCCCCCAGCACGACCAGCGCCTCGCTGGCATGCACCCGCAGCAGGGCGGCCAGCAGTCCGGCGCCCAGCCCGCTCCACGCTGACGGTACCGCCAGCGCGGCGCGCAGCGCCAGCGTGACGATCGGCACGAGGCAGAAGCCGGCCAATTGGCCGAAACCGCCCCACCCGAGCACACCGCCCGGCACGAACTGGTTCACCGCCACGGCGAACGCGGCCACCGGCGCCGCCGCCACCGGCACCCCCCAGGCGCGCCACAGCAGACTCAACGCGACCGGCGTGGCCGCGAGCAGCAGCAGCGGCAGGAACCAGGCGCTCACGTACTCGGCGCCACCCCCGACAGACGCGCCACGAGCGCCGCCGCGCCGTGCCAGCCCGGCAGATAACCGACGGCGGGCACGCCGGTCCGCGGGGTCGAACATCGCCCCGGCCCGCAGCGATCCGGTGGCGACGACCCGCGCCACGAGCCAGGCGTGATTGCCGGCGTCGTGGACGTGGGGCGGCGCGACGAAATCGCCATGCCCCGCAGCACCAGCAGGGCCGTCAGCAGCGCGGCCGCCAGCACCGCGACCCGCGCCGATCGCCCCAACGGCTCGAGCCCCCCGCTCCAGGCGGCCACGGCGGACCGATGCGCCCGGAACAGCCCGCTTCCCCCGGCCACGACCAGCGCCGCCGGCAGGTAGACGGCCGGGGTCAGCGGCAGACCGGCCCGTTCGAGGAGCGGCCCGATCAACGGCACCAGCAGCAGCCCCACGCCGAGCGACACAACGGCCCGACCCGCCGGTTCGAGCCCCCGCAGCCAGCGTCCCGCCAGCAACTGGCCCGGCAGCCAGAGCAGGGCCGCCACCGCCGCGAGCCAGCGCGCCCAGAGGACCGGATCGGCCAGGGGATGGACGGAATGCACGATGCTGTCCCAGAGTCCCGGGTCGGGAAGGGTTGACCGGAGCCTGACAGTCTAACATCCTGGGGGTTGGGGACCAACGCGGAAGACGTGCTGACCGCGCGCGTCCGCAACCCGCGGCCGCGAGCGGGGGACGTCATCCCCACCCTGGCCGAGATGCGCGATCGAACGCGGATCCCCGAGCGGATCCGCCAGCGCCTCGGCAAGGTCCTTCTCCGGGATGCCGATCCGGTTAGCCTTCTCCGCATCACCTGGAAGAACGACCCGAAGACCGGCCTGTTCAACGACGGCAACTGGCTGGAATTCCCGCCCGAGCTGACCGGCATCGACGCCCGCATCGTCGGCGTGGTCCGGTAAGTGGTTCCCGACCGGTGCGCACCAGGTCGGCGCCGCCCTTTCCTGCCTCGTCCCGGAACTCGTCACCGGGCAGTTCGACCCCACGGCGCAAGTGGCGGTGTGGCCGAGCACCGGCAACTTTGCCGCGGCGGCGCCTTCGACCGCGCGCTGCTCGGCTGCCGCTCGCTCGCGATCCTGCCCGAGGATATCAACGGAGCGCTTCGAGTGGCTCCGCCGATCGGCGCGGAGATCATCGCCACGCCCGGCTGCGAGTCGAACGTCAAGGAGATCCACGACGAGTGCTCGAACTCCAGCGCACGCGACTCGCCGGACCCCGCGACCGCCTGGCCGGCTTCGCTTCCGCCACCGGCTCCGCCGGCACGATCGGCGCCGCCGACTTCCTGCGCACCCGCCACCCGTCGCTGAGGGTGGCGGCCGTGGAGGCACTGCACAACCTGAAGTACTTCACCTGGGTCGAGCAGCAGGGCCGGACGGTGGAAGACCTGCACCGCCTCCGGGATCCCGACTTCCGGGTCGAGACCTACGCCGTGGCCGACGAGTGGGACCGCCAGATCGACGCCTTCAACGCGCGGGTGGCGGCGGGCTGACGACGCCCGTCAGCTCCAGAGCCCGGCCGCGCAGCCGGTAGAAGCGCGTCTCCCGGCGGGTCGGACAGCATGGCGGGTCATCGGGACCGTGAGTGACCAGGTCGACCACGAGCGCCCCTACCGGACTCGAGCGAGCCCCTCGACCTTCACGCGGTCGCCCAGGAACGTGGTGGCGGGATTGAGCGGCCGCCCCGGCGGTTGAGCACCGGCGCGAGCTGGATGAACACGCCGCTGCCGCCGGTCTCGCAGGCCAGCAGCACCGCCGCGTCGACGGCGCCGTCGCCGTCGAGGTCGCCGAACGCGACGGATCGAGCAGCGTGATCCGCACCGGGGTCTCCGCCGTCGTTCGCGTAGCAGCCCGTCGCGCAGCGTGACCCGCCCCTGCTCCACGTACTCCGCGTGGTACGACGCGTTGCGCAGCGACTTCGGCCGTCAGCGGCGGCGCTGTGCGTTGTCCGCAGCCCGCCTCCCGACGCCCAGCAGGAGCAGCGACCACGCGGCGCCGGAGCCTCATCCGGACATCACGCTTCGCCGCGTGCGCGGCGGGTGCGTCGCGAGCCGGCGATGGCCGACGCCAGCCCGGCGCCGGCCCCCAGGCCGCCGCAGAACAGCGCGAGGATGGTCACGAGCCGCACTTCGTCCCGCGCCTGCAGCGCCGCCAGCGCGGCCACCGCCGCGGACACTACGGCGGCCAGGATCGTACCGTTGTCGAATTCCACCGCCCCGCTCCCCGGTCCATCGCGGCCGGCGCGCCGCGCGCCCGATCACTCCTGCGGCGGCAGGCCGATCGCCGCCCACTCCTCGCGAGACGGTCCGTAGACGCCCGCACCTTCAGTCCCGCCTGGCGCATCAGCACGGTCATCTGCCCGCGATGGTGCGCCTGGTGCGCCATCAGGGCGGACAGCACGACACCCCGGCGCCACTCCGCCGTACATCGGGATCTCGTCGCCGAAGCTGGGCGTCGGTCCACCGGGCGCGGACCGCCGCGCCACCTCGCGCGCCGCCTGCTCGTAGACCTCGCCGCCTGGCACGGCGGCGGACGGCACCGGGGCGTCCCCGTCCGGCCCCGCGACCGTCAGGCCGGCGTGGCGCGCCATCTCCGGCAACGACAGGACGATGTGCCAGACCAGCCGTCCCAGCGTGCGCCCACCCGGGGTGACCGCCTGGGCCAGCGAGGCGTCGGCGAGCCGACGCAGCAGTTTCAACGTGCCGGCGGTCTCCCGGGCCACGCCTGCTGAAAATCCTCGATCCTGCGCAGCATATCGTCTCCTGACCGGAAAAGCCGCGGATGGCTCCGACGATCGGCCGGCCGCCCCGTCGGCGTCCTTCATGACCGGCCAGGATAGGCGGCCTGATCCGGGCCGGAACCGTGCCGGCTCCCGGCGGCGCCACTCGCCGGGGCGCCGCGCTTCCTTCCCCCGCGCGGCGCATGATATAGATTGGCGCGACACCGGACCGGGGAGGGGCGCGCCGTGCGGATGATCCCCGACACCAGGGCCGCGGGACTGGCGAGCCTGTTCCTGCTGGCGCACGTCGCCGTCGCCGTGACCGGCGTACGCGGCTTCTGGGGTCTCGACCAGCTCCGCTTCCTGCCGTCCCTCTGGCTGTGGCCGGTCGCGGCCGCCGCGCTGGCGCTGCCGGGGCTGGCACGCGCGCGGGGCAACCCCGCCACGGACGCGCCCGCGGCGTCGCCGCGGGGAGCGGCGGCCCTCCCGCGCCGCCGCAGCGTGGCCCCGTACCTGCTCCCGGTGGCCGCCGGCGTCGCCCTGTGCCTGGCCCTGCCGGCCCGCACCGCGCTGCTTGGCGACGGCCTGACCTACCTCGAGCAACTCCCGCTGAGCGCCGCCAGCGGCGTGGCGCAGGTCGAACACGAACCGCTGGCCTTCCGACTGATCCTGCTCGCCTACCGGCTGCTGCCCGACTCCGCCGCCGGAGCGTGGACGGCGTTCCGCATCTGCGCGGTGCTGGCCGGCGCGCTGTACACCGGACTGGCCGTCGCCGTGGCGCGCGCGGCCGTCCGTGACGCCGGGGGCCGGCTGCTCGCCGTCGGGCTGTTGCTCGGCCTGGGCGTGTCGGCGCTTTTCTGCGGATACATCGAGGCCTACGCCCCGGTGGCCGCCGGGGTGCTGCTCTATCTGTGGTGTTGCTGGGCCATATGAACGTGCCTGTGCCGGCGAAAATCGTCCGGGATGGCGCACTGGTTGTTGATGGAGCGGGTTGCACCGGATTTCGGGCTGTATGCGATGGGCACCACCCACTGAGTGAATTCACTTTTTCCACCGGGGATCATCACATACTGATTTGGTTGGATGACCGGGTTGGTCATATCAATGTTGTTTCCCGGCCACATGAGAATATCCTCGGGGGTGACGTTATATTTCCCGGAGACGCTTTCCATGGTATCCCCCTCCTGCCAGAGGTAATAAATGCCATCCACAGGGGGAATGTTTGGTATTGCGAACCCACAGAAATATTCTGTGGATCATCCTTCAACACCGAAAAATTGGACCAGAGCACAGATTCAGGCTTGAGCTTATAGTGGTTGGCGATACCGAAAATCGAATCACCCTTCTCAACCACATACGTTGTGGCAAACTCGCTACCGCGGTCGGGTCGTGTGGTGACGGGATTGGCCAGACGGATAAGCGCATCGCCTGCAACAGTGGGCTGGAACTCTGGCAGAGGGACACTGAGCGGAGAAAGCGTGCTGGCGGGTTCGGTGGAGGTAGAAGCAGCGGTCGGGATCACTCCGAAAAACTGCAGAATGACGACCACCAGGATCAAACCGACAATGCCCACGCCAGCCCAAGCCAGCCAGGGGAGAGAAATCCCGTTTGGCGGGTTTCTCCGGGGCAGGTTTGGTT
>CAVYVY010000031.1:0-44325 GCA_963772145.1 uncultured bacterium | reverse complement strand
CGAAATTGAAGTTCGTCCTGGCCAATGGCCCGCCTTTCAACAGGGTGAAGTGATCCTGACGACCGGACGGCCGGCCTGCCTATCATCGGTCCGGATGCCGGCGGCGGCCATTCATTTCGCAGTGCCGCCGAAATTGTGCCTGGCGTTCCGGTTTCGACTCAACCGATCTCCAGACGGGTCCACGGCCCGCAGGTATCGGGCGCGACCTCGCGGAGCCAGCGCTGCCGCTCCTCGTGGCAGGTCAGCAGGATCACCCTGGTGGTCGCCGAGCCTCGCCCGGCCAGCACCGCCACGCCGCGGCGGAAGCGGTCGTCGTCCCAGCGCGCGAACGGATCGTCCAGCACGAGCGGCAGCGGATCGCCGGGCCGGGCGAGGAAGCGCGCCAGCGCCAGGCGCACCGCCAGCACGATCTGGTCGCGCACGCCGCCGCTGAGCTGACGATCGGCGCTGCGCCGCGGTGAGCCGGCGCCCGTCGACCAGCGTCACCGCGTGGTCGAGGTCCGGCGTGAAGGAGATCCCGGCGATCCCCGGCCCGAGCCGGGCCACGAGGCGGCCGGCATCGGCGTCGAGCGCGGCGGCCCAGCGTCCGTAGACATCGCCGGCGTGGCGCGCGATCGTCTCGCGGGCGAGCACGACGGCGTCCCGGAAGTCGCGCGCCCGCGCCAGGGCCGCGGCAGCTCGCGCTCCTCGCGCGCCAGTTCCGGCAGCTGCGTCCGCCGCTCCCGCTCGATGTCGGCCACGGCGCGCGCGCGCTCGGCGATCTCCGCTTCCAGCGCCGCACGGCGCGCCTGCAGCGCCTCGCCACGCACGAGCAGATCGGCGGGATCGTCGTCCGCCGCGGGCGCCGGCGCGGCGGGGCGGCGTTCCCCCCCGGAAGGCGCGGCCGCACGCATCGAGCCGGGAGCGAGCTCCGCCCGCGAAAACCGTGGCGAGCCGCCTGCGCGCTCCACGGTCTCCGCCGCCGGCAGTTCCGCGAGCCGGGCGCGTGGGCGGGCAGCAGTTCCTGCGCCAGGCGCTGTGCCTGCGCGGCCTCATCGGCCCGCGCGACGTACCACGCCGTCGCCGCGCGCCGGGTCGCGGCGGAACCGCGCGGGCCAGCGGTTCGATCGCCGCGCCGTTGTCCGCGCCGGCAGCCGCGGGCAGGTCCTCGCCATCGGCGCCGTACCGGCAGCCGGCCGGGAGGGCGGCCAGCACGGCGGCCGCGCGGCGCGCGGCGTCCTCCGCCCGTTCGCGCTGTGCGTCCTCCTCCCGCCGCGCCGCCGGCCAGGGCCTCGCGCAACCGGGCGGCGCGCGCCGCCAGCTCGGCGTGCCTGCCGGCAGCGCAGCAGCTGGGCCTGCAGCCACGGCGTGGGGTCGGCCTCCGCGGCGGACGGCGAGCGCCGGCGAGCGGGGCGAGCCGCGCCTGCAGGCGCGCGACCTCCGCCTCCTCCTCCGCGATCAGCCCCGCCGAGCCGGAACCACTCGGCATGCCGCACCTGGAACGACTCGTGGCGGCGACAGAGCGTGACCAGCTCGTCGGGACCCGGCGCCGCCTCGCCGGGAACGCGCCGGCCCGAGCACGACCGGCGCGAGCTCCGCCAGCTGCTGCCGCGTCGCACGGCCTCGCGACCCGGCCCAGCGCCTCCCGCTCCTGCGCCCCAGCCGCGGCCAGCCGCGCCGCCCCGCAGCTCGCGCCGCCGGCGCAGCGCCTGCGCGCGGCCGTGCGGCCAGACCGCCAGGGCCGCCGCAGATCAGCGCCGCCGGCCAGCAGTCCGCCGGTGACCGAACCAAGACCGTCCCGGCCGGCCCGGCGCTCGCAGCAGGGCGCTCGCCGCGGCAGCGGCCCCGGCGACGCCCGCCGCCGCCAGCAGCAGGTTGCGGCCGCGCACCGCCTGCCGCCCAGTTCGCGATCCCAAGCCGGCCATGGCGTCCCGGGTCGGCGCTCTCCTCCCGGTCGAGGCGCCCGGTGGCGCTCCCGCGCGCTCGAATTCGAGCCGCTCCTGCTCGCGCAGGAAGCGGCGCTCCGTCTCGCCGAGCGCGGTCGAGCCCCGCGTGCAGACGCTCCTGCAGGTCCGGGGATCCTCCCCCTCCTCGGCCACGCGCGAGCCGCCGCGCTTCGCGCGCGCCGCGCAGCTCCGCCAGCCGCGCCTCGCGCTCGAGCAGTGTCGCCACGCCCGCCTCGAGTTCGGCGCGACACCCAGCCCGGCGAGGCCCGCGTCGGCCAACTCCGCCTCGACGCGGGCCAGTTCGGGACGCAGCGTGCTCGTCCGTGCGTCGGCGCCGGATCCCCGCCTCGCGGTCTCCCTCGAGCACCGTTCCGCGCACGCGACCACCTCGCCCTCGCGACCCGGCGGGAAACCGTCGAGAGGCGCGAGGGCGGCGGCGCGGCCGCGCGCCTAGGGCCACGCGGACTCCGCCGGGACCGCATCTCGAGCGTCCGCCGTAGCGCCGCGGCCTGGGCGCCAAGGCGCCGACGACGATTCGCGTCGAGCGCGGCGTCGAGCCGCGCCGCCTGTCCGCGCAGATCCCCGAGCTGAGCGAGCGTCCCCAGCGCCGCGTCGTGGCGCCGCTCGGTGGCGTCGCGATCCGTGCGGATCTGCCCGAGCCGCAGCTCGATCCGCTGGATCTCCGTGTCGACCTGGGCGGCGCCCTTGACGGTCACGCCGTCGTAGTGGCGCAACGCTTCGTCGCACGGGCGAGCGCCGCCGCCGGGACACCCCTGCCGTCACTGGTGACGACCTGCCCGAGCAGATCGGTCAGGCGCCCCGCCTCCCCGTCGCGCCACGGCGGCCCCAGACCCGTCGCGCGGCGAGCGCCGCGGCTGGAAATCCGGCTCGCCGGCGCCGGTGAGCCGTTCGCCCGCGCGGTCGCGGCCGCGACCGGCGAGGACGTCGGCCGTGACGTCCGCGCCCGTGATCGTCGCGCATGCGCCATGTGGCCGGCGGCGCCGCCGCGAAATCGCGCTCGATGGTGAAGGGGCCCTCGCGTGTCTCGAGCCGCGGCGTGAGCGCGTAGGCATCGCCCCGCCACGGCGCCACGCCTCGAGATCGGTGAAGCCCTCCTGGCGGCGACGATCGCCTCCAGCCCGTAAAGAGCCGCCCGCAACGCGGCGACGAGCGTGCTTTGCCGGTGGCGTTGGGCTGGACGACGAGCGTGCGCCGGTCGGCGAACGGGTACTCGCCCGGCCGCAGGCCTCCGAAGCCGCGGACGTGCAGCGAGAGGAGTTTACGCCCCGCCCCCCCGTTGGTTTCGGGGATCGTCGGGCAATGGCTCGCCCGCCGCCGCGCTGGGCCGGTCCAGCGAGTCCGCTCCCACCGGCGGGGACGCGTCCGCCTACAAGATGCCTCGATGTAATAGGCCAGGGCGCGCGCGTGTCTCCCGCGACCCGGCGCGAGCGCCCGTCACCGCGCGCGCCGCCAGTTCGCGCGCGACGAGCGCGCTCAGGTGCGCGACTCCCGTCGAGGAAGCGCGACACTTCGATCTTCGGCTCGAGCCCACGCAGAAGACCGCCCACGGCCAGCAGCGCGGCCCGCCAGGCGCCGGCCGTCTTGCAGGTCCTGACGGCCAGCTCCGCCGCCAGCCGCGCCCTCCGAAGCGCGCACCGAGACATCCGCGGCGGGCGCTGGCCCGCTCGTACTGTTCAACCGCGCCACGCGTGCCTTCGATGTCACGGCCGCCGGTCACGTCCACCGCCAGCCGGTGCAACCGGCGCGGATCGACCGCCGGTTGCGCGCGCGCACGACCCGGCACGCGCGGCGGACCCGGGCTCGAGGTCCACCTCGACGACCAGCACGCTCTTCTCGCCGTCCTCGTCAGGCCGCTGAAAGGCCGGCATGCCGGCGTAGCCGCCGCGCATCTCTCCGGTGGCGGGCTCGAGGATCGGCGCCGAGCTGTGGTAGTGCCCGACGGCGGCGTCAGTCGAACGGCTGCGCCGCGAGCTCGGCCGCGCTGAACGGCAGCGTCGCCTTGTCGGCCTCGGAAGAGCCGGAGTCGTCGCGCGAGCCGTGCAGCAGGGCCAGGTGGATCCGGCCGGGGGCGAGGACGCGGGATCGACCACCGGCGCGGCGAGCCGCCGCTCACGCGCCGCGGTCGGACGCAGGAACGCCGCGCCGTGACGGTCACGTCGGGACGTCCCGGCCACGGCACGGTGACGAATCGCTCGTCGCGGAACAGCACGAGGTTCGCGGGCGGCCCCTCGCCGCCGGCAGCAGGCGCCAGCGCGCCTCGCCGTACGGACCCTCGGGCGACCAGGGATCGTGATTGCCGGGCGTGAGGAAGACCGGCAGCGGCGCGAGTTCGCGGATGGCCGCGAAGGCCGCGGCGGCCAGCGCGTCATCCACCGCCTCGCCGTCGAACAGGTCGCCCGGCAGCAGCACGCCGTCGCACCGCTCCTCGACGCCAGCCGCAACGCCGCGGCGAACGCGGCCTGCACCTCGAGCGTCCGCTGCGCGGCCCGCTCCGGCGGATAGCCGAGCCGCGAGGCGGCCGACGAGGCGCCAGATGCACATCGGAAATCTGCAGGAAGCGCACCGACGCGACTGCGTCACGGTTTCCTCCGCCCGTGAGCGTGGTGGCCCGAATGGTCCGCCGGCGCGACCGTCAGGAGTCGCTGTCCCTGCGGATCAGGGTGCTGAGCCCGGCCTGATCCTCAATTTCTCCAGCAGGATGGCGCGGGTCAAGCTGCACGCCTCGGAGATCTTCTGGAGCGCAGGCTGTAGTAGACGTTGATGCCGTCCTTGCGGGTCGTCACCACGCCGGCCTGCCGCAGCACCGCCAGGTGCTGCGAGGTGTTGGCCTTGGGGATCTCCAGCCGCTCGGCGAGGCGATTGACCGAGATCTCCTTCTCGTCCTTCAGGATGTCGAGGATCTCCAGCCGCTTGGGATCGAGAGCGTCTTGCAGAGCTCGGCCTGCATTTCGTACAGCTTCTTTTCCATTTCGGCGGGACCTCGGGACTGCGGACACCTGGAACTGTCGGCCAGATGCCGACTGTACGCTTTTCCAGCATAATAAACTTTATGCGAGACGTCAAAGTCAATTCTCTGCGTAGCTATGTAGGTCATAGTCAAAGCAGCAGGCAACAGGGGACGTACAACACGGCGCCCTGCCCGCGCCGCCCCCTCGGTCAGTTCCGCGGATCGACCGGGGCTCCAGTTCCGGCGGCAGGCGGAAGCGAACATCTTCCGCCAGGGTCACGATCTCCCGCGGCGCCCAGCCGCGCGCCGCCAGGCTGGTCGCCACCGCCTGCACGAGATGCTCCGGGGCGGAGGCGCCGGCCGTCAGGCCGAGGACCGGGTGGAGGGTGAGCTGTTCCCACGGCAATTCGGCCGGGCCGGAAATCAGGCGGGCCGGCACGCCGAGGCGTTCGGCCACCTCGCAGAGGCGAACGCTGTTGCTGCTGTTGGGCGAACCGACCACGAGCAGGAATCCGCAGCCGTGGCGCACGAGATCCTTCACCGCGTCCTGCCGGTTCTGCGTCGCGTAGCAGATGTCTCCCCGGTCAGGCAGAACCAGCCCGGGGAAGCGCTGCCGGAGCGCCTCGACGATCTCGCGCGTCTCATCGAGGCCGAGAGTGGTCTGGGTGACGCAGGCGACCGGGCCGTCGACCGGCAGGGCCAGCCGGCCCACATCCGCCACCGACGTCACGAGGTGGATGACGTCGGGCGCCTCCCCCATCGTGCCGAGCACCTCATCGTGCCCCGCGTGACCGATCAGCACGATCGGCAGACCGGCCGTCGCGTGGCGCGACACCTGCCGGTGCACCTTCGTCACCAGCGGACAGGTGGCGTCGATCACCCGCAGCCCGCGCGCCGCGGCGTCCCGCCAGATCCCGGGAGCAACGCCGTGCGCGCTGAAGATGACGAGACTCCCATCGGGCACCTCGGCGAGCTCCTCCACGAAGACGACCCCGCGCGCGCGCAGGTCCTCCACGACGGAGCGGTTGTGCACGATTTCGCGCCGGACGTAGAGCGGCGGCGCTTCGCGCGCCAGCAACCGCTCCACGACTTCGATGGCTCGTTCCACCCCGGCGCAGAAGCCGCGAGGGCTGGCGATCAGGACCGCGCGCAGGGCATCAGGCACGAACATCCCCCCCCGAAAAGCATCGTAAAACATTCAACAACAACATAATACGACATTATTGACCGGCGAATTCATTTCCGGTAAATTCTCTCTTGACACCCGTGTCGGCCGTCCTATTGTATTCATGGTTAAGCAGATTGGCAGTTGATAGGTTTCATAGTGAGCAAGGGGGAATTGTCATGACCCTGCACCGTTACCTCCGGCTGGTGGCCGGAACATTCGTGCTGGTCAGCCTGGCGCTGGCCCACTTCGTCAGTCCGAACTGGCTCTGGTTCACCGCGTTCGTGGGGGTCAACCTGGTACAGTCCGCCGTCACCGACTGGTGCCCCCTGATCACAATCCTGCGGCGGGCCGGAGTGCCCGAAACGGCGGCCCGCTGCGCGAACGTCGAGGCGAAAGGCTGAACCATGAGGAAGCCCAGGCTGAACCTCCCCCTCGCCGCCGCGGTTGTGGGCCTCGCTTTGGCGCTGGCGGCGCCGGCCGGCCGGCCGCGGGCCGCGGAAACGCTGCCCGAAGACCTCGGCACGGTCCGCAACGACACGCTCCACGTCACGCTCGACAAGGTAAGGGCGGCGGCGCTGGCCCACAATGAGATGCTCGCGGCCGGCGAGGCCATGGTCGACGCGGCCCGTGGCGACGCCCTGGGGGCCTGGCGCGGATTCCTGCCGCGCGTGCAGGCCGCGGAATTCTTCCTGCGCTCGGACGACGCGCTCAGCAGCTTCGGCTACAAACTGCAGCAGCGCAGCGTCACCCAGGCGGACTTCTACCCGCCGACGCTGAACGATCCGGGGGTGGCCGAGAACAACCTCACCCGCCTGCAGCTGCTGCAGCCGATTTTCAACGGCGGCATGGCGCTGTACGGCAAGCGCGCCGCGGACGCCATGGCCCGGGCGGCCGATCACGACTATCGCCGCGCCGCCCAGACCGTGGAATTCCAGGCCATCCAGGCCTGCGAGGGGCTGGTGCTGGCGAAAGCGTACGAGCGGGTCATGCTCGACGCGGTCGCCGCCGCCGAGGCGCATGCCCGCCAGGCGCAGTCGATGGTCGAGGCGGAGATGGCCACCGAGGCCGACCTGCTGCAGGCGCGGGTCTACCTGGGCGGCGTGAAGCAGAAGCTGATCGAGGTGCGCAACCTGATCGCCATCGCGGGCGAAAACATCAAGCTGCTCACCGCGCTGCGCACCGACCTGCCGCTCGCCCCCGCCGACGACTTCGTCGATCCCGCGCGGACGCCGGCCGCCGGCGCGGCCGGACCCGACCTGGTCGGCGCTGCGGCCCGATGTGCTCGCGCGCCGCCAGCGGGCCGAGGCCGCCGCGCGCATGGTCGGCGTGGCGCGCGGAGCCCTGCTGCCGCACGTCAACCTGAGCCTGCAGCGCGACTGGTACGGACAGACCCTCTTCGCGAACGACGCCACCAGCTGGTCGCTCGGCGTGTACGCCACCTGGGACATCTTCTCCGGTCTCGAGGACTGGGGCCGCGTGAAAACGTCCCGCGCGCAGCAAGCGCGCCGCCGAGCACATGTACGACTTCGACCTGCGCCGGGCGCGGGTCGAGGCGACCCAGGCCCGCCTCGAGACCGGGGCCGCCGCCGAAAAGGTGCAGGTCGCGCGCGAGGCGGTCTCGGCCGCGCGCGAGGGCCTGCGCATCGTCACCAGCCAGCACCGCGAGGGACTCGCCTCGATGATCGACCTGCTCGACGTCCAGGCCGCCGCCACCGGCGCGGAGGGCAATCTCGTGCAGGCCCTGCACGACTACAATGTCGGGCTGGCCCGCCTCAGCTACACCGGCGCCGTGCCGCGCGCCGGGGAGGAGTAGACAGTCATGAGCTTCCCAACCCCGATCCGAATCATCCCGACCAGCCGTGCGGCCGCCGCCGCGCTGATCGTCGCCGCGGCCGCCCTCGGCCCGCTCGCCGCCGGCTGTGGGCGCGAGTCGCGCGCGCCCGAGTCGACGCACCGCGAGGTGAGCGCCGCCGTGGCGACCGCCGAGCGGACCCAGGTGCCGATTGTCGTGACCGCCACCGGCTCCGTGCAGGCCGCCGCCCGCGCCGACATCAGCACCCGCATGATGGGCTGGGTCCGGCGCGTGCATGTGGAAGAGGGCCAGACAGTACGCGCGGGCGCGCCGCTCGTGACGATCGACGACGCCGACCTGCGCGCGAAACGGGCCCAGGTCGAGGCCGGCATCGCCGAAGCGACCGCCGTCGTGGCGAACGCCGGGAAGACGGCCGCCCGCTTCGAGAAGCTCTACGCCGAGAAGGCCGTCTCGAAGCAGCAGCTCGACGACGTGCTCACCGGCCGCGATCGCGCGCAGGCCGGCCTCGCCGCCGCGCAGGCCGGACGCGACGAGATCGCCAACCACCTGCGCTACCTCGACATCGTCTCCCCCATCGCCGGACTGGTCGTCCGCAAGACCGTCCAGCCGGGCGACATGGCCAGCCCCGGCATGCCGCTGATCTCGGTGGAGCAGGTGGATCGCATGAAGATCGTGGCGCGGGTCGGCGAGAAGGATGTGAACTCGATCGCGACCGGCGACAGTGTCACCGTCGAGGTCACCTCGCTCCCGGGCGCGACTTTCCGCGCGACCGTGGCGAAGGTCGTCCCCGCGGCCGACCCCGGCAGCCGCACGTTCGACATCGAAGTCTTCGTGCCCAACGCCGACGCGCGCCTGAAGTCGGGCATGTTCGCCCGGGTCCTCGCTGGCGACCGGCCGCCGCGACGCCGTGCTGGTGCCGGAGACCGCCATCGTGGCGCGGGGCCAGCTGCGCGGGGTGTACGTGCTGGGCGCGGACGACGCCGTCGCCCTGCGCTGGATCCGTCTCGGCCGCGCCGAGGGGGGCCGCATCGAGGTGCTGTCCGGGCTGGCGGGCGGCGAAACGCTCGCCGTGGCGCCCGCCGAGCCGCTCGTCGACGGTGACAGGGTGGTGAGGAAGTGATGAACAACTTCGGACCCGCCACCCGTCTGGCGCAGGCGTTCATCAACAGCAAGCTGACGCCGCTCCTGATCGTGGCGCTGATCCTGCTCGGAGGCTTCGCGATCTCGCTTACACCGCGCGAGGAGGAGCCGCAGATCGTCGTGCCGATGATCGACATCATGGTCATGCTGCCCGGCGCCGATCCCGCGGAGATCGAATCCCGCCTCGCCCGTCCCCTCGAACAGAAGATCTGGGAGACCGAGGGGGTCGAGTACGTCTACACGAGCAGCTACCCGAACTTCGCCCTGATCACGGCGCGCTTCCTGGTCGGCCACGACATGGAAAAGGCCATGGTGCGCGTCTACAACAAGCTGGCCGGCAACCTCGACCAGATGCCGCCCGGCACGCTGCCGCCGCTGGTGAAGGTCCGTTCGATCGACGACGTGCCGATCCTCTCGCTCACGCTCTGGAGCGACCGGTACGACCACTACGAACTGCGCCAGGTCGCCGCCGAGCTGAAGAACGAACTGCAGGACGTGGAGAACGTGTCGGTGGTGGACATCGTCGGCGGACGCCGGCGCAGCGTGCGGGTCGAGCTCGATCCGCAGCGGATGGCCGCCTTCAACGTGACCCCGCTGTCCGTGGTGCCGGCCCTGCAGTCCGGCAACCAGAGCCTGCCGGCCGGCTCGTTCGCCACGCTCGACCGCCAGTTCACGGTCGAGGCCGGCTCGTTCCTGACCTCGGCCGACGACGTGGCCGGCCTCGTGGTCGGCGTGTACCAGGAACGTCCGGTCCGCCTCGGCGACGTGGCCACGGTCACCGATGGCCCCGCGGACATCGACAGCTACGCCTTCCACGGCATCGGGCCGGGCGTCGGCGCCGCGGGCAGCCACGGCGCAGGCGAATCCGCCCTGTCCGGCGGCGCGGGCGACCGCGCCGGCACGGAATACCCCGCCGTCACGGTGTCGATCGCGAAGCGCAAGGGCAGCGACGCCACCCGCGTCGCCGCCCACGTGCACGAGAAGCTGAAGCAGCTCCAGGGCCGGCTGATCCCGGCCGACATGCACGTGACCGTGACCCGCGACTACGGCGAGACCGCGCAGCACAAGGCCACCGAGCTGATCCACAGCCTGATGATCGCCATCCTGCTCGCGGTGATCGTCGTGCTGCCGGCGATGGGCTGGCGCGGGGCGCTGATCATCTTCCTGACCATTCCCACGACCTTCAGCCTGACGCTCTTCCTCTATTACATCATGCACTACACGCTCAACCGCGTCACGCTGTTCGCCCTGATCCTCGTGACCGGCCTCGTCGTGGACGACGCCATCATCATCGTCGAGAACATCCACCGGCACTTCAAGATGGCCGGCCGGCGCAGCCTGCTCGCCGCGCTGCAGGCCATCGACGAGGTCGGCAACCCGACGATCCTCGCCACGTTCACGGTCATCGCCTCGGTGCTGCCGATGGCGTTCGTGCGCGGCCTGATGGGCCCGTACATGCGCCCGATGCCGATCGGCGCCTCGCTGGCGATGCTCTTCTCGCTGTTCATCGCGCTGGTGATCGCGCCGTGGCTGGCCATGCGCCTGCTCGGCGAAAAGCAGAGCGACGCGCTCGACGCCACCGGCGGCTTCGCCGACGACCCCGAGTTCGCCGCGCAGGAGACCGGCTACCACCTGCACGACACGAAGATCTACCGGATCTACAGCCGCATCATGGCGCCGCTGATCGCCAGCGGCCGCCGGCGCGCGCTGGTGTTCGGCGCCGTGACCGGCCTGACCGTGCTCGTGTCGCTGCTGTTCGTGACCCGCACGGTGCAGGTCAAGATGCTGCCGTTCGACAACAAGAGCGAATTCCAGGTCATCGTCGACACGCCCGAGGGCACGACGCTCGAGCGCACCACGCAGATCGCGCGCGAGATCGGCGCCTACCTCGCCACCGTTCCCGAGGTGACCGACTACCAGATCTACGCGGGCGCCCCGGCGCCGGTGAACTTCAACGGCCTGGTGCGGCACTACTTCCTGCGGCAGGGCCCGAACGTGGCCGACCTGCAGGTGAACCTGCTGCCCAAGAAGCAGCGCAAGGCGCAGAGCCACGACATCGCCAAGCGTGTGCGTGGCCCGATCCAGGAGATCGCGCAGCGGCACGGCGCGGCGGTGAAGATCGCCGAGGTGCCGCCCGGACCGCCGGTGCTCTCGACCCTGGTGGCGGAGGTGTACGGACCGGACCCCGACAGCCGCATGGAGGTGGCGCGCCAGGTCAAGGAGGTCTTCGCCTCCACCCCCGGCGTCGTCGACATCGACTGGTACGTCGAGGCCGACCAGACCCGCTACCGCTTCGTCGTGGACAAGGAGCGGGCGGCCGTGCGCGGAGTGGGCACGGACCAGGTGGCCCGCACCCTGGCCGTGGCCCTGGGCGGCTTCGACGCCGGCCTCGCCCACGTGCCCGACGCCGCCGAACCGGTGCCGATCAATCTGCGCCTGCCGCAGGCCGACCGCGCCGGCCTGGAGGCGCTCTCCGACCTGTACGTGCAGTCGCAGTCGGGATCGCTGATCCCGCTGTCGGACGTGGCGCGCGTCGAGACCTCGACCCTGCCCAAGAGCCTGCACCGGCGCAATCTCAAGCCGGTCGTCTACGTCACGGCCGACGTGGCGGGCGAACTGGAGTCGCCGATCTACGCCATCCTCGACATGAAGGCGAAGATCGCCCAGATCCCGCTGCCCGGCGGCGCGCGGCTGGAACAGCACTTCAAGGCCCAGCCGGTCGACACCGAGGACCCCGTCGCTGAAGTGGGACGGCGAGTGGCACATCACGTACGAGGTGTTCCGCGACCTGGGGCTCGCCTTCGCGATCGTCCTCGTGCTGATCTATCTGCTCATCGTCGGCTGGTTCCAGAACTTCGTGGTGCCGCTCCTGATGATGATCCCGATCCCGCTGACGCTGGTCGGCATCATCCCGGGGCACCTGATCTTCGGCGCCTTCTTCACGGCCACCTCCATGATCGGCTTCATCGCGCTGGCCGGCATCATGGTGCGCAACAGCGTGCTGCTGATCGACTTCATCGAGGCGCGGTTGAAGCAGGGGCTGACACTGGAGGAGGCCGTGATCGAGTCGGGCGCCGTGCGCTTCCTGCCGATCGCCCTCACCGCCGGCGCCGTCATCACCGCTTCGTCGGTGATGGTGTTCGATCCCATCTTCCAGGGGCTGGCGCTCTCCCTGGTGTTCGGCGCCCTGATCTCGACCCTGATGACGGTCGTGGTGATCCCGCTGGCCTACTACTCCTACGCGCGCTGGCGCGGAGTCGGCGCGACCACGATCGTCGAGGACACGACAGAATCGGCTGGGAGATAGCGGTTGCCATTGTATACAATGCGGGGTATATTACCCCGCAACTTGAAATCTATGCCCGCCCAGCGGGGGACGAAGACTTTTTATTGATGAATGGCCAGGAGCGCGGCGGGTCGGTTTTCTCCCTCCAAACCCCCACCGACTTGCCGCCTGGGCCGGCCCCGTTTTACGGGGCCGGTTCTCTTTGGGCGAGGCGGAAATGGGCTCAGATGACCCTCAGCCAGTCGCGCAGCAGGAATTCCATGCGGCCCACGAGCAGGGCGACGCGGCCCATGACGGTGAAGCCGAACCCGGCGCCGAACGTCACCATCAGCACCCAGATGCCGATGCGGCTCGCCACGCCCAGCGCCCCCCGGCGTTCGCGGCTGAAGTAGAAGTACGCCAGACTGCAGATCAGGCCGCCGGTGAGGATCACCGCGGAGAAGGTCCGCCCGGGATCGATGCCGCCGTCCCTCAGCACGATCAGCGGTTGCAGGCTGTTGCTGATCTGCGCCATGAAATCGGTGCCCAGGTAGCCGACCAGGCGCAGGCCGGCCGTCGTGCCGACGGTGAAGGCCAGCGCCCAGGTGCTTAAGGTGCGCCCGCGCGGCAGGAAACGCGCCAGCAGCAGCAGGCCCAGCACCAGCGGCACGACGTGGATGAGCCGCTGTGAGAGCGGCACGTCGAGCGGAAGCTTCATGCCGAACAGCGCCGCGGGAATCTCCGGCGCGAGGTTGCCGAGCAGGTTGGGCACGATCGCCCGCCAGAACGCCATGATCATCCAGTAGGCGGCCGATACGCCCACGAAAACGTGCTCCGCGAAACGGAAGAACGGGTTGTCGCCGTACAGGAAACTCAGCATGCAGAGCGTAAAGAACGCGGCCGTCCAGGCGCCGAGGGCGCGCGGATCGTTGAAGGGGTTGGCCATCGCGCCGGTGGAGGCGCGAATCAGCACCAGCAGCAGCAGCGACAGGGAGACGATGGCGATCGCCAGACGGCGGGTCATGCGGCCTCCCCCTCCCGGCGACGGCGCGTGAGGTGGATCACGTTGCCGGCGACGATCAGCAGCATGACCACCAGATGCGCCACGGTCTGCGGCCCCATGCGTTCGAGGGCGACGCGCGACTCGGGCCGGTCGAAGTGCGGATACCGGTCGAGCAGCAACTGCTCGTACTCCGCCGCCCCCTTGATTCCCGCGAGGATGCCCAGGCACTGCGCCGGCACGTAGGGGAACAGCTCCGGCGACTTCACGGCCGACGAGCCGCCGATGATCGGGATCCGGCCCGGCACGGCCGCGTACTGGATCCATTCGCGCAGCCCGGGGTAGCCCGCGGCCACGTCCACGATCAGGTCCATGTTGCGCAGGTTGTCGATGCCGCGCATGATCTCCAGCCCGCCGTCCACGCCCGTGCTGGCATTGTGCACATCCGTGGGGAAGCCCTTCTTCAGGTCGGTCATGGCGACGGAGATCACCCCCTCGTTGCCGCTCATGAAGCCGAGGTTCACATAGTCCGTGCCGTAGCGGTATTCCGGGTACTCCGTCGCCAGCACGCGCCGCGTCACCATGTCGATCTCGCCCTGGCCCAGCGGCCACAGGGTCAGGTAGAAGATCCGGGCCTGCTTGAGCGCGAGATGCCGCGAGAGGGCATCGCCCATCGGCTTCATTTCCGGCTCGGAGGCGGGGTCGAAGTCATAGGACATCACGACGCGCGCTCCGGGCGGCAGCGCCTCGATCGCGGCGAAGATGTCGCGCGTCATGGCCGACGGGCGCTCCCTGAAGCTGACGCGCCAGGGCCATCGGCGCGATCACCGCCAGCAGCATCAGGGCGTAGATCACGCGGCGTCCGGCCACGCCCTCGACTTCGGATGACCCCCGCGATTTCATCTCAGCACATCCTCCCCGAGATAGGTACGGTCGATGCCCAGCATGACCTTCAGACTCGTGGAGATGATACCCAGGGCGATGCCGATCATGATCGCCCGGTTCCCCGCGGTGACCGGTACCGACATGATCCACTGCACCAGGTTGGGGATCTTCAGGGGCGCCAGCTCCGAGGGCAGCCAGTCCGTGGCCACGCCGCCGAGGAACGTCCGCCCCAGCAGGACGATGAACGCCGTGAGCAGCATCACCGTCGCCTCGGCATTGCGCACGCGGAAGGCGCGGAACGACGCCGAGGCGACATAGAAGGCCAGCAGGCTGATGAGCGAGGCATCACAGGGGCCGAACACGTACTCGTAGATCCAGCCGAGCGCGCTGCCCTCGGCGGTGACCGATCCGGCCAGGCCGCCCTCGCCGCCGACCTTGAGCAGTCCCACGATCAGCGTCAGCAGAAACGCGCCCAGGCAGACCGCCGAGAAGCCCCAGCCCCGCGCCCGTCGGCGGATCTTGCTCCCATGACGTCCGAGCAGACTGGCGCCGCCGAGCAGGAAGGCGAACGCGGCCAGGATGTCGAAGAACAGCACGAACTCCTCGCGGATCTGGTTCGATCGGCGGCACAACGACCGCCCACAACAGCACGAAGGCCGTGACGAAGGTGATGGCGAACGGCACCGCTCTCTGCATCTCCGCCCCCCTATTGCGCGCGGAATACGGCGCGCACCGCGCCGGCCAGGGCTTCCAGGGTTCGCGAACCGGTCAGCGAGGCCGCGGTCGCCAGCAGGCAGCCGAGCACGATCGCGGCCGCCGCGAACACCTTGCCGGCGTCCTGCCCCTTCAGGCTGCCGAGCTGCCGGGGATCGCCCGAGAGATAGGCCGACGCGGCGTAGAACTCCTCGCCGATCAGCACGTAGTCGCACGCGGCCAGGAAGAACGGAACCTGCGCCGTTTCCGCGGTTCCCGCGATCTGCACGGCGCCCACGCCGCGGCCGGTCTCGGACAGGATGAGCGATTCCGCGAAGAAAGCGCCGAAGTAGAGACAGGTGGCGGGACGATCGCGGCAGATCAGGCCGTTGATCGCGGCGACGTACCCGAACTGCTCGTTGGTCACGTAGTAGATCGACTCCGGATTGAAGGCGTCCGGACGGCCCGCACCCAGGCAGGCCCGCTGCACCGCGTCGCGCGCCGCGGTCATGACGAGCGCGCGCGTGGTCGGCACTTCGAGGCGCGCGTCGTACTCCGCGGTCATGGCGGCCACCCGCCCGAGGATCGTGATGGCGGCCACCGTCTGCATGTCGTCCATGTCCTGCAGCCCCGGCACGAACAGGATCGGACGGCCCATTTCCGTGGCCCGCCCGACCGCCTCGCCGATCGCCTCGAGGGCGGGGATGCGGCGGACGGTGACGGTGCGCCCCCGCTTCAGCGCGTCCACCCACCAGAGCACGGCGCCCGAGAGCAGCAGGCCGAGCACGGCGAGGTTGAGGCGCTCCCAGTTGAACCACTGGTACGTCGAAACGACCGGCCCCACGGGATCGCCAGGCTCGAAACGTCGCCCGCCACCGCATCGACCCTGTAGAAGAACGGGACGCCGATTTCGGCCGACGAATCGACGTAGCGGTCGGAGCGCGCGGTGGTCCGCCCCACGTCTTCATAGGGCCCGTTCACGGCCCGCGCCCGGCGGACGACATAGCCGGTGACGATGCCGCCGTCCGGGGTGTCATTGACCGAGAGGGTCCAGGTGACGACGATCGTGCCGCCGTTGTCGTTCGGATGGTCCACGGCGCGCACGTCGGTCGGCGCGGCGATGAGGTAGTAGTAGAGGGCGGATCCTCGTCCGCGGATGCCTGGGCTGTCCACGCGGGCGATGAGCCGGCCAGCGCCGCCAGCGCCACGGCCAGCGCCGCCATCACCGCCGACGGCACCCCCGCCGCGGCTGGCGACCGGCAGACAACGGCCGCGTGGGCGCACGGCTCCCGCGCCTGCCATGTGGTGTATCGCATCCATGACAGGGAAGTCTTCGTCAAATTGCGACTTGGCTTGAGCGGCAGACGCTCAGCCCCGGGCCCAGGGGGCCAGGCTGTCGCGCCGGGCGCGCCAGCCGCCCCGCACCCGCTCGACCAGACCGCGGGCCGCCAGTTCGGACAGATCCCGGCGCACGGTCTTCTCGTTGAGGCGAAGGTAGGCGAGCGCGGTGTTCGGGACCGGCCGCCCTGGCGCGCGAGGTCGCCACGGGCCCGCCGGCCGCGCCGAGATCGAGCAGCAACTGCTTCTGCCGTCGCGCCGCCTTGCCCGTGCGATCGCCGAAGGCGGCCTCGACGTGGTGCCGCCACGTGGCCTCGCGCTGCCGGGCGGCGAGCGCCGCCTCCAGATCGCGCAACTCCTCCACGAAGCCGAGCGTCGAGTACTGCACGAAATTGACCGGCCCCGACGGCGAGCGCCGCGCGCGCGCGATCTGGCGGAAGTACTCCTCCCGGTCGCGGGCGTGGAAGACCAGAGGCAGCGCCACGGCCGGCGGCGGCACGCCCGCGTGCGCGAGGACATGCAGTTCGACGAGACGGGCGGTACGGCCGTTGCCGTCCGCGAAGGGCCGGATCCACGCCACGTGCAGGTGAGCCAGGAACGCCTTCATGATCGCCACGACGAGCGGCGGGCCGGGCCGCGGCGCGTTGAGCCACGCGCAGAGCCGCGCCAGCAGGGCCGGGAGGTCGCCTGCGGGCGGCCCGGCATCGCGCGGCCCGTCGGTCCCCGCCGGTGGCGGCGTGTCGTCCCGGCGCCCCGCTCCAGGCTCCCCGTCCGTGACGCCGGCAAGCGCGAGCCGATTCAGGGCCGTCAGCAACTCCGGGGTGACCTCGGCCGGCCCGCCCCGCGCAACCGCCGCGAAGATGCTCGTCCGGGCGTCGAGGAGAGAAACGAGTGCGGTGGGAAAGGGCCGCCGGGGGGGCGCAGGATCGAGCCGGCCATCCAGATGCCGGAGAATTTCATCGTCCGTGATCGTGTTGCCCGCGATCGCCGCTCCGGCCAGCAGGAACCTGACCGTCTGGATCCGTCCAATCTCCTCCGCGGCCCCGGGCCGCAGCGGAGCGCCGGAAATCTGGGAACACCTCGCCTGCGCCTCGCCCAGCAGCAACCAGAACTGTGGCGCGGCCGCCTTCAGCTCCACCTGAAGGTCCAACCATGAATGTCCGTTGTTATGTTCCATTTATTGCCGCTTACTTTCAGCGTCCTTGCTGGCCTGAAATTAAAAGAATTACAGAATAATGTCAAGTCAATATTTTCATTATTTGTCCGTTATTATGTGTTTTATTTTGTCCACAATGTCGTCGGCGAACGCGCCGGCTGAGGACGCAGCACGAGCGTCGCGACCGGCGACACGGTCGGGCTCGGCCGATACAGCGGGAGTTGTCTGACCTGACGTGGGGCTCGAACGGGATTACCAGGGGCGCGGCGGCGCATCCGTGATCGGGACGCGCCGCCGCCGTGCGTCAGGGATTGGGCCCGTCGTGGCACTGGTAGCAGGAGACGCCGGTCCAGCTGCCGAGGTAGTCCTGCCCGTGGCACGCCGCGCACTCGTGGGTGCCGTACGTGTCGGCATAGGCTCCGTGCAGGGACTTTCGCCGCCAGTTCACGGGGTGGCCGCCCGGGCCGTCGTGGCAGGTGTAGCAGGAGATCGTGCTCCAGCCGCCGCGGTAGTCGGTGCCGTGGCAGGTCCGGCAGTCGAGGGCGCTTTCATTCACCACCGCGATGCCGTGGATGGCTGCATCGGTCCAGCCGACCGGATGGCCGCCCGGTCCGTCGTGGCAGGTGAAGCACGACACTCCGCTCGTGCCACCGAGGTAATCCGCGCCGTGACATGACGTGCAGGATGACGCGCCGCTCACGCGGACCGCCGCGCCGTGCTGGGCCGGGTCGGCCCAGCCGTCGGGATGGGAGCCGGTGGGGCCGTCGTGGCAGCTGTAGCAGGAAACCGTGCTCCAGCCGCCGCGGTAGTCGGCGCCGTGGCAGGCGACGCACGAGCTCCGAGCCGTTGGTCGCGACCTCCGTGCCGTGCTGGATGCGCAATGCCCAGTCGACCGGATGTCCGCCCGGCCCGTCGTGGCAGGTGAAGCACGACACGCCGCTCGTCCCGCCGAGGTAATCCGCGCCGTGGCACATGAGTGCAGGAGACGCGCTGTTGTCGCGGACGAACGCGCCGTGCTGCGCCGGATCGGCCCAGCCGTCGGGGTGGGCGCCGGTCGGACCGTCGTGGCAGCTGTAGCAGGAGACCCCGCTCCAGCCGCCGCGGTAGTCGGCGCCGTGACAGGCGACGCACGAATTCGAGCCGTTCGTCGCGACCTCCGTGCCGTGCTGGATGCGCAACGCCCAATCGACGGGGTGGCCGCCGGGACCGTCGTGGCAGGTGTAGCAGGAGATGCCGCTCGTGCCGCCGAGGTAGTCGGCGCCATGGCACATCGTGCAGACGGACGCGCTGTTGTCGCGCACGTAAACGCCACGCTGCGTCGTTCGGCCCAGCCGTCGGGGTGGGCGCCGGTGGGGCCGTCGTGGCAACTGTAGCAGGAGACACCGCTCCAGCCGCCGCGGTAGTCCACGCCGTGACAGGCGGTGCAGGAGGTGGAACCGTTCGCCGCGACCTCCGCGCCGTGCTGGATGCGCAGCGCCCAATCGACCGGATGGCCGCCGGGGCCGTCGTGGCAGGTGAAGCAGGAGACGCCGGACCGTCCCGCCGAGATAGTCGGCGCCGTGGCACATGGTGCAGACGGAGGCGCTGTTGTCGCGCACGAACGCCCCGTGCTGCGCCGCGTCGGCCCAGCCGTCGGGGTGGGCGCCGGTGGGACCGTCGTGGCAGGTGTAGCAGGAGACGCCGCTCCAGCCGCCGCGGTAGTCGGCGCCGTGGCAGACCGCGCAGGTCGACGAGCCGTTCGTCGTGCACCTCGACGCCGTGGGCTCTGCGGCGCGGCCCAGCCGAGCCGGGTGGCCGCCCGGTCCGTCGTGGCAGGCGTAGCAGCCCGGCACGTCGGCCGTGCCGTGCAGATCGAACGCGTGGCAGCTCCGGCAGGAGGTCAGCCCCCGCGCCTTCACGTACTCGCCGTGGAAATCGGGCGAGGCGGTCTGGTTCCAGTCCGGCGGGATGGGCGCCGAAATCGGGATCGGCGTCGCGCTCGGCGCAGCCGGCCAGCGCGAACAGGCCCAGCGCCGGCCACAGCAGGACCAGACGAAGCGGCGATGCGGGTCGCGTCGTGACGCGTCATGCGGCTCAGCCTCCGTGGCACGCGGCGCAGGTCGGTGCGCCCTTGCCGTCGCTGTGGCAGGCGATGCAGCTCTCGATCTCGAACACGCCGTCGACGCGCGTGCTGGCCGCCGTCCGGCAGGCGGACCCAGCCGACCCGCGAGTGGCTGTCGGGCAGCACCCGCTCGGCGACGTGGCAGGAGCTGCAGAACTCCGGCTCGCCGTGGCAGGTGGCGCAGTCCTGTTCGTTGCCCCGCGCCCGGACGCCGTGGTTGAAGACGAAGTTCAGGGGGTGCGTGCGCGGGCGGACGTTGTCGCCGGCGTGGCACGCCTGGCAGGTGGTCTGCGTGTGGCAGGTGGCGCAGAGCGCCTCGTCCGCGCGCGCCTGACCGCCGTGGCGGTTCGGCCCAGAACGCGCCGTGGGTGGCGGGGCGCAGGTCGGCGCCGTCGGCGTGGCAGAGGCGGCAGTCGCCGTAGTCGTCGGCCGTGGCGTGGCAGGCGCGGCAGTCGGGCTTGGCCGGCAGACGCGGCGCGTCCGCGGCCGGATCGCCGTGGCAGGCGGCGCAGGCCATGTTCCGGCCGAGATGGGCGGCGTGGGCGAACTTCTCCGCGGGAAACGCCGGACGCGCGGCCGGCCGATCGCGTCGACGTTCGTGTGGCACATGGCGCAGCCCGCGTCGTCCGCGACGTCGTGACAGGCGCCGCAGACGTCCATGCCGGGGCGCAGGTTGTCGCGCGCGCTGCGCGACTCGGCCACGCCCGCGTGGCAGGTCGCGCACTCGACGCCGGCCTCGAAGTGCGTGCGGTGCGGCATGACGAGACGGTCCGGCTGAACGGCCTCGGCGGCGACTGCGCCCGCCGCGCCCGCGGCCAGCAGAGTGACGGTCAGGATGATCGGCAACCTCATCGCAGCCAGCCTCCCCGGTCGAGACCGTAGCGCGACGTCCCGCGCGCCATGGCCAGATCGACGCCCAGCAGGCAGCGGACGTCACTCGAGTAGAGCGGATTGTCGAGACGCTGCACCTCGGCCGTGACGTCCAGTCCGGGACGGAGCCGGGCGCGGGCCCGCGCCGCGAGCGTGGTGAGATCCCGTTCGTCCGACGCGGGGGCGTCGGCGATCAGGGCGTAGGTCAGGTACGACGCCTCCCCCTCGAGCCGCAGCCAGGGGCGGACCTGCCAGCCCGCCTCGCCGTAGAGGCTGTTCTCCTCGCCCGCGTCGCCGAACCGCACCGAGTAGCCGAGGCGCGCGTTCGGCATCAGCAGCGCCAGCCCCACCCGCGAGGAGGCGCGCGTGTCGACGAAGGAGCCCGACATACTCCAGCTCGCCGCCGTAGCGCGAGCGCCGCTCCCAGCGCACCGCGCCGCGCGCCAGCCGGATCCGCCGCACGTCGGCGAAACGGGCGAACCACGACGCCGCGTCGACGGAGGGGTGGCGATCCACGAACTGCAGCGTCACGGCGGGGCGCTGCGGCGCCGACCTGCCACGCGGCCTGCGCCTCGAGGCGCGCCCAGCGATCGCCTTCCAGATCGTAGGCCGCCCGCGCGAGCGCGCGCAGGTGGCGGACCGCCGTCGTCGTGTACTCGAACCCGACCGGACGCTCGCTCACGACGCCGCCCCGCTCGCGGTAGGCGCCGGAGAACCCGAGCCGGTGCGCCGGCGTCAGCGCCAGCGACGAACCGGCCGCCGGCGGCGATGTCCTCGTCGAAGCTGCCCAGCGCGTACGTGTTGCCCAACGGCGCCCGCGCGCCGCCCCAGACTGATGCCTCGCACCCCCGCGACAGACCCATACGTCAGCGACGCGCCGTCGAGCGTCAGGCCGGCGACCCCGCTCTGCAGGAACTGCCGGCCGACCCGCGCACGCCGCCGCGGCGCGAGGCGGGCCTCGAGGTATCCGGTGTAGAGCCGCGCGTTCGTGAAGTCCGTCGACGACGCGGCCGGGCTGCTGGCGAAGCGCCCCGATCCGCGCAGCGTGATCCGCCCCCGGCCAGCCCCGTCGCGCTGCCCGCGAACTGCTGGATAGAAGCGGAACTGGTCGGTGCCCGCGCCGAGCCGGTCCTCCGTCTGGAAGGCGTAGCCGGTCGAGCGCAGGCCGAGGCTCCACGACGGCTGCGGCGCGAGCAGTCGCAGCTCGCCGGCCCCGGCCGCTCCGGCCATCGCCACGATCCCCAGCGCGACGGCCAGAACAGCGTCACCTCGGCAATAAAGTGCACGGCTATGGAGCCCGGGCAGTTCCATGATGACCGTTTCCTTCGCGAGGGGGGTTCCGGCGCCCTGGCCGGCAAGATCCTGATGACAGTGGACTTGCAACAGGCCGCCCGAACTTCAGACGTGACATTCCGACATTATTGGCCATCCTGAGGCAGAATCCATACCAAATTGTCGCACATTTTGTGATTGTGATTGTCGATGGCGACACGGGCGGGCGCGACGGTCATCCAGAGATCGGGCCCGGCCGATCACCCGCGTCGGGCCGCCGGTCACGGCCCGGCGGCCCGCAGCGTGAAGTCGTCGCCCGCCACGTCGAGCACCAGCACCTGCTCCGGGTGCGCGCCGCCGGCCAGGATCAGGTCGGCGATCCGGTCCTGCACCTCGCGCTGGATGACCCGCTTCACCGGCCGGGCCCCGAACGCCGGATCCCAGCCGAGTTCGGCCAGGCGCGCCACGGCGGCCGGCGTCGCCTCGAGGCGCAGCTCCTGCTCCGCGAGCGCGCGGCCCACCTTCGCCAGCTCCAGGCTGACGATGCGTCTCGATCATCGCGCGCGTCAGTCCGTGGAAGCGCACGATCGCGTCGACGCGGTTGAGGAACTCCGGGCGGAAGTGGCCGCCGAGAGCCTCGAGCAGCGCTTCTCGGCCTCGCGCTCCGCCTCCGGTCCGGCGTCCGGTCTCGACTCGAAGGCGGCGTCCTGCGCCAGGTTCGAGGTCATCACGACGAGCGTGTTGCGGAAGTCCACGACGCGCCCCTTGCCGTCGGTGAGCCGGCCGTCGTCGAGCAGTTGCAGCAGGATGTTCATCACTTCGGGATGCGCCTTCTCCACCTCGTCGAGCAGGATGACGCTGTACGGATGCCGCCGCACCGCCTCGGTGAGCTGGCCGCCCGACTCGAACCCGACGTAGCCCGGAGGCGCGCCGATCATCCGCGCCACGGCGTGACGCTCCATGTACTCCGACATGTCGAGCCGCACGAGGTGCTTCTCGTCGCCGAACAGCTCGGCGGTGAGCGCCTTCACCAGTTCGGTCTTGCCGACGCCGGTCGGGCCGAGGAACAGGAACGAGCCGAGCGGCCGGTTGCGATCGGTCAGCCCGGCGCGCGAGCGGCGGATCGTGCGCGCGATGCGCTCCGACCGCGTGGTCCTGCCCCACCACGCGCGCCTCGAGCCGCGACCTCCAGCTCGCGCAGGCGCTGCGCCTCGTCCTCCACCAGTCGCCGCGACGGAATGCCGGTCCACCGCGCCACGATCTCGGCGATGTCGTCCTCGCCGACCTCCTCCTTCAGCAGCGCGTTGTCGCCCTGGACCGCGACCAGGCGCGCCCGGGCGTCCACGATCTCGCGTTCGATCTGCGTCCGGCGCCCGTACTTGAGCTCCGACGCCCGCGCGAGGTCGCCCCGCCGCTCGGCCGCCTCCATCTCGACGCCGAGCCGCTCGATCTGCTCCTGCAGCTTGCGGATGCCGTCGATCGCCTCCTTCTCCTCCTCCCAGCGCGCCCGCAGCTTCGCCAGCTCCTCGCGCAGCTCGACGAGCTGGTGGTCGATCGTCTCGCGGCGCGCCACGGCGCCGCGGTCGGTCTCCTTCGCCAGCGCCAGCCGCTCGATCTCGAGCTGGTTGATGCGCCGCTGCAGGTCGTCCACCTCGCCCGGCACCGAGTCGATCTCCATGCGCAGCCGCGACGCCGCCTCGTCCATCAGGTCGATCGCCTTGTCGGGCAGCATGCGATCGCTGATGTAGCGCTGCGACAGCTTCACCGCCGCCACGATCGCGCCGTCGGAGATGCGGATGCCGTGGTGGACCTCGTACTTCTCCTTGAGTCCGCGCAGGATGGCGATCGCCTGCTCGCTCGTCGGCTCCTCCACCGGCACCGGCTGGAAGCGGCGCTCGAGGGCCGCGTCCTTCTCGATGTGCTGCCGGTACTCCTCCACGGTCGTGGCGCCGACGCAGTGCAGCTCGCCGCGCGCAAGCGCCGGCTTGAGGATGTTCGACGCGTCGAGCGCCCCCTCGGCCGCGCCGGCCCCGACGAGCGTGTGCATCTCGTCGATGAACAGCAGGATCTCGCCCTCCTGCTCGACGACCTCCTGCACGACCTTCTTGAGCCGGTCCTCGAACTCGCCGCGGTACTTCGTGCCGGCCACCAACGCGCCCATGTCGAGCGCCAGCAGACGCTTACCCTTCAGCCCCTCCGGCACGTCCCCCTCGACGAGCCGGCGGGCGAGCCCCTCCACGACGGCGGTCTTGCCGACGCCGGGCGACCCGACCAGCACCGGGTTGTTCTTGGTGCGTCGGCTGAGGATCTGGATCACCCGCCGGATCTCCTCGTCGCGCCCGATGACCGGGTCGATCTTCCCCTGCCGCGCGAGCGCGCACAGATCGCGCGCGTACTGGTCGAGCGCCGACTTGCTGCCCGTTGCCGGCCTCGCCCTCCTCGCCCCCCTCGTACGACGTGTCGGCGGCGCCGGTCTGCGCGAGCGCCCGCGCGACCTTGTCGGGCGTGACCTCGAAGGTGCGCAGCACGCTGCCGGCGCGCCCCTTGTCCGCCGCCAGCGCGAGCAGCAGTTCGCGCGTGCCGACCAGGCCGCCCGCGCTCTTCGGCGCCAGGCTCTGCGCCTCCAGCAGCAGCTTCTGCAGCTCGGGGCTGGTCGTCGGCACCTCCTTCACCTGCGCCACCGGCAGCGACTTCAACTCCTGCGTCACGGTGCGCGCGATCAGCTGCGGATCGCGCTCCAGCGCGCGCAGCGTCTGGGAGACAAGTCCCGGCTCGGCCAGCATGGCGTCCAGCAGATGAACCGGCTCCAGCTCCGGATGGCCCAGCTCGTAGGCCCGGCTCTGGGCCTGCTGAAGGATTTCGGCGGCATTGACGGTCCAGTTTTTCATTGCAGTGACTCCCTGTCTGCGGCGCCCGGCACCGCGTCCGGACGCAATTGCACCCGGCATGCCGTGCGCGAGACCTGCTGCCCGACTCATTCGCAATAATATGTCGACAATATACTTACAATAAGGCAGCCGGCTCGTGGAATCGCCAGATCGGCGCCCGCGGGGACCAGAACGAGAGCCGCACAGACGAGCTGGCATGTCATAATGGCGCACGAGCCGACAGGGATGCGGGGCGATTTCGCGCGCACCCTGATAGCCGTTGCTACGGGAGCAAAAGGTTTGCACGCCCCATGGCGTCGACAACGACCCCGACGCCACGCGCCGACGCCACGCGCCCGACGACGCGCTGACGCGCGCCGACGCCACGCGACCGATGCTACAGCGACCGAGGCCACGGCGAGCCAGACGAGCCATGCGACCAGCACCAGGACGCCTCGGCGACCTGCCGCATGAAATCCCGGCGACCTGGCACCCAAAACCCCGGCGATCTGGCGTCCGAAGCCCCGGCGACCTGACGTCCGAAGCCGCTGCGACCTGGCGTCCGAAACCCCGGCGACCTGGCGTCCGAAATCCCGGCGACCTGGCGTCCGAAATCCAGGCGTCCGGCGCCTGGACCCCGCGCTCCAGGCAAACGCCACTTGCGCACTTTTTGCTCCCGTAGCAACGGCTATAAGGATGCACCGCCATAGCCCCACACCCTCGACCTGCGCACTTTTTGCTCCCGTAGCAATCGCTGTAAGGAAGCGCCCGAAAACGGCCCTCACCCCTCCCGCTCCAGACCGCCGCCAGGATCCCCCCTTGCCCCGAACGCGGTCGGGGTGGTTCCTTGCCAGTCGCGCCGACGTCGCGCCCACCGTCCTCCCGGACTGGAGCTTTCCCGTGAGCGACCATCGCGCCGATCCGGCCGCTGTCCTGCGCCGCGTCTGGGGCTACGAGACCTTCCGCCCGCTGCAGCGCGCCGCCGTCGAGGCGGCGCTCGCCGGGCGCGACGCGCTCGTCGTCCTGCCGACCGGCGGCGGCAAGAGCCTCTGCTACCAGCTGCCGGCCGCCGCCGGCGCGGGGCTGACGCTGGTCGTGTCGCCGCTCATCGCGCTGATGGACGACCAGGTGGCCGCGGCGCGCCAGGCCGGCCTGACCGCCGCCTCGCTGCACAGCAACCTCGCCGCCAGCGAGCGCGCCCGCGCCTTCCGCGACGCGGTCGCCGGCGACCTGCAGCTGCTCTACGTCAGCCCGGAGCGGCTCGTGCTCGGCGACCTGATGGAGGCGCTCGCGCCGCGCCTCGGCCTGATCGCGGTGGACGAGGCGCACTGCGTCTCGCACTGGGGCCACGATTTCCGGCCGGAGTACCGGCAGCTCGCGCCGCTGTTCGCCGCGGCGCCGCGCGTGCCGCGCATGGCGCTCACCGCCACGGCCACGCCGGCGGTCCAGCGCGACATCATCGAGCAGCTCGCGCTGCGCGATCCGCTCGTCCTCATCGGCCATCCCGACCGTCCCAACCTCGTCTACCGCGCGTTCCCGCGGCACGACACCGACGTCCAGCTGCTGGCCGCGGTGCGCCGCCACGCCGGCGAGGGCGGCATCGTCTACGCGCAGACGCGGCGGGAGGTCGAGCGCATCGCCACGCGCCTGCAGGGGGCGGGCGTGCGGGCGGCCCCCTACCATGCCGGCCTCGGCGCCGCCGAGCGCGCCGCGACCCAGACGGCGTTCCTCAACGAGGATCTCAACGTCGTGGTCGCGACGATCGCCTTCGGCATGGGCATCGACCGCTCGAACGTGCGCTTCGTCGTGCACGCCAACGCGCCGCGCAGCGTGGAGCACTACCAGCAGGAATCGGGGCGCGCCGGCCGCGACGGCCTGCCGGCCGACTGCACCCTCCTCTACAGCGCGGCCGATCTCCAGGCGCACCGTCGCCTCGCCGAGATGGACGGTCCGCTGCCCGAGGAGCGGAAGAACGCGCTCGAACGACAGCTCGCGCAGATCGCGCGCTTCGCCGTGGCGCCGGTCTGCCGCCACCGCCTGCTGAGCGAGCATTTCGGGCGCCCCTACCCGCCGCCGCCGGGCGACGACGGCGCGGATGGCGCGCCCCCGCGCATCGTCGCGCCGGCCGACGCCGACAACTGCCGCGCCTGCGACGTCTGCCTCGGCGAGACCGTGGCGCTGGCCGATGGCGAGGCGCTCGTCGCCGCCCAGAAGATCCTCTCCGCGGTGATGCGCACCGGCAGCACCTTCGGCGCCGCGCACGTGACCGCGGTGCTGCGCGGCAGCGACGGCGAGCGGATCCGCGACCTGCGCCACCACGAACTGTCGGTCCACGGCCTGCTGCGCGACGAGTCCGACGCCACCGTGCGCGCCTGGATCGACCAGCTCATCGCCCAGAACGCCCTCGAGATGGTCGAGAAGATCAGCGGCGCCCGCCGCTTCCCGATCGTGCAGGTGACGGAGCAGGGGCGCGCCGTGCTGCGCGGCCAGGAGACCCCGCGCCTGACGCGGTTCTGGCGCGGCGCGGAGGGGAAGGAGCCGGCGCCGAAGGGCAGGAAGGCGGGCGAAGGGCAGCGCGCGCCCCCGCCGCCGCCCACGACGGCGCGGAATGGAGCGGCGTCGACACCGACCTGTTCGAGCGCCTGCGCGCCCTGCGCCGCGAGATCGCCCAGCGCGAGAGCGTGCCGCCCTACGTCGTCTTCTCGGACGCCACCCTGCGCGAGATGGCGCGGCTGAAGCCGCGCGACGAGGAGGAGCTGCTCGAAGTGAAGGGCGTCGGGGAGACAAAGCTGGCGCGCTACGGGGAGCTGTTCCTGAAGGCGATCGGGGAATGAGTGGTAACGGCACCCACGCAGGTACCATATGATTCTTTCTGTTGCGCATTATCAGAAGATATAATATCATTTGATTCTCAATTCTGTCCGGAAGCCGCCGATCACAATCGCCGGGGGCCCGCGTTGGGAAAGGATCAGGCCTGCGAAACAGAAGTTCGTCTTCTGCGCGCGCTTGCCTCCGATCCCGGACGCGCCAGCAGCACAAAGACGGCCAACTTCGACATGATGGCATATGACCTCACCAGGGCGGATGTCTGCGACGCGCTCTGGGACTGGATCCACGAGGGCACGGCCGTCACCAGGACGATCATGCACGGGCAGGACGCGGGGCAGTTCGCCTACGAGATCTGGCCGGAGCTCGCGGGCCAGCGCTTCTACTGCAAGTTCATGATCCTCGGGGAGCCGTCGCTCAGCCCGAAGCTCTTCATCGTCTCCGTCCACCCGGACCGACCCGAGGCCATTCGCCCAGGAGGTCAGTCATGACGAGCACCTGCCCGATCTGCGGCGCCGCCGCGCTGGAGCGTCACGAGGGCGAGTACCGCATGGAGCCGCCGCCGAACATTCCGGGGGGCACGCTGGTCGTGCCCGCGGCGACCTGGGAGGAGTGCAGCGCGTGCCACGAGCAAGTACTCCCCCCCACGCTGGCCGACGCCCTGGACGGAATCCGCTACGAACGCCTCGGCCTGCTGCGCCCGGAGGAGATCCGCGCCGTGCGCGAGCGCGCCGGCCTGAGCCAGGTGGAGATGGCCCTCTTCGTGGGCACCGGCGAGAAGACCTACAGCCGCTGGGAGTCGGGACGTTCCCTGCAGAATCGCTCGAGCGACAACCTCATAAGGCTGGCCGACCGTTTTCCCGCCCTTTTCGCCCAGCTCGAGGCCCAGCGCGATCCGGACAGGCAGCAGAAGATCGAGGATTATCTGGACGGCCTCGGCGCAACGAAGGGCGACAGCGCGCTCGCGATGGCCGCGCACGGCGCGGAAATCGACGCCACGCTGGCCGAAACGCTGCGCGAGCGTCTGCGCCTGCTCGCCGCGCAAAGGAAGTAGACGACATGGCCGGCGCCATCCAGACCTCGGGGGCCTTCGACATCCAACCCCACGAACTCGTCGCCTTCCTGCTGCGCCGAACCGGCCAGGACGCGCCGGGCGCCGTGAACGCCGCCACCCTGCTGGACTACCTGAAGCTCGACTACCTGTCCGTGGATTTCGAAGGAAGCCTCGCGCCGGCCCTCCCCAGCCATACCCGACTCCCCCGCGCGCTCGTCTCCTTCCCCGACCGCCTCGTCGCCGTGGACAGCGCGCTCGACCCCCGACGCGCCCGCTTCAGCGTGCTGCACGAGGTGGCCCACTACGTCCTGCCCACCCACCAGCACGCCCTGTATCTCTGCGACGAAGACGGCCTGAGCTCGCGCACCCGCCTCGACTTCGAGATCGAAGCCAACCGCTTCGCCGCCGACCTGCTGTTCAAGGGAACGCACTTCCTGCTCGAAGCAAGCGCCGAAACCCCCTCGGCCCGCACCGTGAAGGCCCTGGGTACCCGCTACCAGGCCTCCTTCGAATCCACCGCCCGCCGCCTGGTGGAAACCAGCCTGCGCGAGATCATGCTCGTGGTGCTCGCCCCCGTACCCGGCCGCGCCCTGCTCGACCCTTCCCTCCCCGCCAAGTGGGAAGTCCACTACTGCGCCACCTCCCCCACCTTCCGCACCCGACACTTCGCCTTCATCCGATGTGAAGCCCCACCCGAGATCGTGGCCGCCCTCACCACAGGCCCCCGCGACGTCGCAGACAGCATCACTGCCCCGCTCCCAATCGACGGCAATGCCGGCCCCACGACCTTCAGCGCGGAGTGGTTCTTCAACCGTCACAGCATCATGGCGCTGTTGACACCGGCGCGGTAGCCAACGGCGCCCGCGGAAACTCTCTCCCGCCAGTTCGGCGCAAACGCACTCGCCGCAATCCATGGTCATCTCTCAAGTAGTACAGTCTCCAGCGATCCCGGGGCGGTTCAGTGGTCCGAGAAACTGGCACAGTAGGCACACTTCACTATGAAACCTCCCCTGCCGCGCTGGCAACCTGCCGGAATCAGGGACGGGCCGAGGGCTCGTAGGGGACGAGGTCGCGGGCGGTTCGGGAATCGGGGGCGCGCGCCGGGCGCCCCTCAAGCCCTTCCGTCCTCAGCAACCTGCTGCAACGACCTGATGTCGCGCAGCGGGGGCGCGCCGAACAGCCGCCGGTACTCGCGGCTGAATTGAGAGGGGCTGCCGTAGCCCACCTGGTACGACGCGGTGGCGGCGTCGCAATTCCGTGGCAGCATGAGCTGGCGGGCCTCGTTCTGGCGCATCCACTTCTGGAACTGCAGCGGCGTCATTGCCGTCAGGGCGACCAGCCGATCGCAGGCGTCCAGCAGCGGCGCGGTCACCCGGCCGACGGCCATGCCGCGGTCGGCGAACACGAGTATCTTGGCGGCCGTTGGCATGCCGATCTCAGGGATGATCGGGCAACCTTGCGGACCCGCACGCCAGGGCCGCGCCCGACCCGCACCCGACAGAAGGAGCTTCGATGCACAAGAGCCAGGGCCTACTCCGCGGCCAGCGCCACCTCTCCGCTGGCCTCCACCACCATTCCGCGCCGCGAAGCCACGGCCACGGACGTCCGGATCGAGATCCTGTTCTGCGGGGTCTGCCATTCCGACCTGCACACGGTGCGCAACGAGTGGAGCAGCGTCATGTCCACCGTCTACCCGGTGGTGCCGGGCCACGAGATCGTGGGCCGGGTCACCGGGGTCGGCGCGGGGGTCACGAAGTACAAGCCGGGCGACGTCGTGGGCGTGGGCTGCCTGGTCGACTCGGACCACACCTGCCCCAACTGCCAGGCCGACCAGGAGCAGTTCTGCCCCGGCGCCGTCTTCACCTACAACGGGCCGGACAGGCACCTCGGCGGGGTCACCTACGGGGGGTACTCCGAGAGCATCGTCGTCGACGAGCGGTTCGTCCTGCGCGTTCCCGCCAACCTGGACCTGGCGGGGGTGGCGCCGCTGCTCTGCGCGGGGATCACGACCTATTCGCCGCTGCGCCACTGGAACGTGCGCGAGGGCCGGAAGGTCGGCGTGGTCGGCCTCGGCGGCCTGGGCCACATGGGGGTGAAGTTCGCCCGGGCCTTCGGCGCGCACGTCGTGGTGTTCACGACCTCGCCGGCGAAGGTCGCGGACGCGCTGCGGCTGGGGGCCCACGAGGTCGTCAACTCCCGCGACGCCGGCGAGATGGCGAAGCACGCGGGCAGCTTCGACTTCATCCTCGACACCGTCTCGGCGGATCACGACCTCAACGCCTACCTCAACCTGCTGGCCCTCGACGGCAACCTGACGCTGGTCGGCGCGCCGGAGAAGCCGCTGCCGGTGTCGTCCTTCGCCCTGCTGTTCGGTCGCCGCAGCCTGTCCGGCTCGCTGATCGGCGGCATCGCGGAGACCCAGGAGATGCTCGACTTCTGCGGCGAGCACGGCATCACCGCCGACGTGGAGGTCATCCCCATCCAGAAGATCAACGAGGCCTACGAGCGGCTGCTGCGCTCCGACGTGAAGTACCGCTTCTCGATCGACATGGCGTCGCTGAAGTCCGAGTAGCCCCTGCGGGCGGGAAGGAACGACAGCATGCGGAAACGTGCACTGGGCAACGGCGGCCTCGAGGTGTCGGCCCTGGGGTATGGCTGCATGGGCCTCAATTTCGGCTACGGCCCGGGGCTGGCGAGGGACGACGCCATCGCCATGATCCGCGCCGCCTTCGCGCGGGGCGTCACCTTCTTCGACACGGCCGAGGCCTACGGTCCGTTCACCAACGAGGAGCTGGTGGGCGAGGCCCTGGCGCCGGTGCGCGACCAGGTCGTGATCGCCACCAAGTTCGGCTTCCGGGACGGCATGGCCGGCGCGGGCGTGGACAGCCGCCCCGCGCGCATCCGGGAGGTGGCCGAGGCGTCGCTGCGGCGGCTGCGGACCGATCGCATCGACCTCTTCTACCAGCATCGGGTGGATCCGGCCGTGCCGATCGAGGAGGTGGCGGGCACGGTGCGCGACCTGATCGCCGAGGGCAAGGTCCGGCACTTCGGCCTGTCGGAGGCCGGCGCGCGGACGATTCGCCGGGCCCACGCCGTGCAGCCGGTGGCCGCGCTCCAGAGCGAGTACTCGCTCTGGTGGCGGGAGCCCGAGGCGGAGATCCTCCCCGCCCTCGAGGAGCTGGGGATCGGCTTCGTCTGCTTCAGCCCGCTGGGCCGCGGCTTCCTCACCGGGAAGATCGACCAGGACACGTCGTTCGCTGCGTCCGACTTCCGCAGCACGGTGCCCCGCTTCGCGCCGGAGAACCGGAAGGCCAACCGGAGCCTGGTCGACCTGGCGCAGCGCATCGCAGACGGCAGGGGCGTCACGCCCGCGCAGATCGCCCTCGCCTGGCTGCTGGCGCGCAAGCCGTGGATCGTCCCGATCCCGGGCACCACGAAGCTGCACCGCCTGGAGGAGAACCTCGGCGCGGCCGACGTGGAGCTCACGGCGGCGGAGCTGAAGGAGATGGAGGAAGCGCTCGCCAGGACGACGGTGCAGGGACACCGGTATTCAGAAGGCGCACAGCGGCTGATCGACCGCTGACGGAAGAGCCTTCCCCAGGAATTCCAAAGCCGTGCCGGCAACTGAGGAACCGATATTTCCGGATTTCGCCGCGCACGGCCAGTCTGGGGCCCCGACAATAATCTCGGCAGCGAGGGAACACTGCCCCCCCTTCCTGCGTCTCCTCCACGTGCACGCTCGACTGCTGACCCCCAACAAGGCTGGACCCACCATGAATCGGAACGGACCGCGCCGCGGGCGCGTCGTGTGGATCGTCGTCGCGATCGTCCTCGTGGCCGGCGGGGCGGTCGGCGCCACGGTCGTGAAGCGCAACGGCAAGGCGAAGCACGCCGCCCCGGTCGTGAAGGTCGAGCGGGGCGACGTCATCGAGAAGGCGCTCGCGGTCGGGTCGATCGTCCCGCGCGACGAGATCTCGGTGAAGGCCCGCGTGTCGGGGGTCGTGAAGAGGGTCTACCGGGAGCCGGGGCAGATCGTGCCGGCGGGGGCGCCGCTGCTGGAGATCCAGCCCGACCCGACGCCGCTCGAGCTGGCCGACGCGCGACGGCGCATCGACCTCGACGAGATCGCGCGGCGCAACGCCGAGAAGGAGCTCAACCGCACGCGCGACCTGCTCACGCGCGGCATGGTCGCGGACCGGGAGTTCGAAGCGGCCGAGAAGGCGTTCGAGACGGCGCAGATGCAGGTCGCGGCGGACCGCGAGCGGCTGCAGCTGATCGAGAAGGGGAGCGTCAGCATCGCCGGGCGGGAGATCGAGGCGATCGTGCGGGCGCCGATCGCGGGGGCGATCCTGGAGAAGAACGTCAACCTGGGCGATCCGGTGGTGCCGCTCACCTCCTACCAGGAGGGCACCGTCCTGATGACCATGGCCAACATGGACAGCCTCATCTTCAAGGGGACGGTCGACGAGATCGACGTCGGCAAGCTCGTCGGTCGGCATGCCGGTCGAGATCAAGATCGGGGCGCTGCCGGGGCAGACGGTGCCGGGGCGTCTCCTGCGGATCTCGCTCAAGGCGCGCGAGGAGAACAACACGCGGATGTTCCCGGTCGAGATCGCCATCGAGGGGACCGGGGTCGCCGCTGCTGCGCGCCGGCTACTCGGCCAACGCCGACATCATCATCCGGCGGGCGGACCAGCGTGCTCACGCTGCCGGAGCGGGTCGTCCACAGCGCGAACGACAGCACCTGGGTCGAGATCGCCGGCGCGGCCGGCGCGCGCGTGCGCACGCCCGATCACGACCGGCCTGTCGGACGCGATCCGCATCGAGGTGACGACCGGGCTGACGGAGGGGCAGGAGGTCCTGGAGAAGCCGGAGAAGACGCTGTAGCCGCCGGTCGCCACCCGAACCGATCCGGAGCCGTGTCCCGATGACGTCGATCCGCTCGTTCCTCGTCAACGTCTCGCACCTGCTCTCCCTGTTCCGGGAGTTCCAGGCCGACCTGCGCGCGCAGCGGCGGCGGGCCGTGATGACGACGTTCGGGATCGTCTGGGGGACGGCCGCGGTCGTCATCATGATGGCGGTCGGCACGAGCGTGAGGCGGCAGAACCTGGTCAACATGCGCGGCATGGGCGACGCGGTGATCCTGCTGTTCCCCGGCTCCACGACGAAGCCGTACCAGGGCTTCGGCGTGGACCGGCGGATCCGGCTCGAGGCGTCCGACGTGACGCGGCTGCGGCAGCTCGTGCCGGAGGTGGCGCGGATCAGCGAGGAGTACGCGCGCTGGGACGCGGTGCTGCGCGTCGGCGACAAGGTGCGCAGCCCGCTGGTGTCGGGCGTGAACGTGGAGTACGGCGACATCCGCAACGAGATCCCGCAGCCGGGGGGCCGCTGGTTCAACGCGCGCGACCTCGACGAGCGGCGGCGGGTCGTCTTCCTCGGCAACAAGGTGAGCGACTTCCTGTACGGCGAGGGCAGCGACCCGGTGGGCGAATCGCTGCTGCTCAACGGGGTGCCGTTCCGCGTCATCGGCGTGCTGCGCGCGAAGGTCCAGAACTCGAGCTACAACGTCCGCGACGAGGACCGCGCCTTCATCCCCTCGCGCCACCTACGTGGCGATGTTCGGCGAGCGCTACGTGAGCAACATCGTCCTCACCACGCGCTACGGCTGGGACCGGTCGCCGGAGGTCGTGGCGAAGGTGCGCGACGTGCTGTCGCGCAAGTACGTGTTCGACCCGGCCGACGAGGACGCCGTCAACATCTGGGACAGCGCCGAGTTCTTCGCGCGAGTTCTCGCTCTTCTTCATCGGCTTCAGCATCTTCCTCGTCACGATGGGAGTGATGACGCTCGGCGTGGGCGGGCTGGGCGTTTCGAACATCATGTACGTCGTCGTGCGGGAGCGGACGCGCGAGATCGGCATCCGGCGCGCGGTCGGCGCGCGGCGCTGGGTGATCATGGCGCAGTTCCTGGCCGAGACCTGCTTCATCACCGGGGTCGGGGCGGTCATCGGCGGGCTGCTCGCCTGGGGCATCGTCGCGGTGGCGGCCAACATGCCGAAGGACGCCAGGGAGGCGCTCGGCACGCCGGTCATCGATCCGCTGGTGGCGCTCGTCTCGGTGGCCATCATCACCGCCGTGGCGTTCCTGGCCGGCTGGTTCCCGGCCCGGCGCGCCGCCAACATCGACCCGATCGAAGCGCTGAGAGGCTGAACGCGATGTGGGCCACCTTCCGCCAGGAACTGCTGCACGACCTGCGCCACCAGAAGACGCGGGTCTTCCTGACCGTGGGCGGCATCATCTGGGGCACGATGTCGGTCGTGCTGCTGCTCGCGTTCGGGTTCGGGCTCGAGAAGCGGATCATGGAGGGCAATCTCAACTACACCGACGCCGTGGTCACGGTGCGGGCCGGCGAGACGTCGAAGCCGTTCCAGGGGCTGCCGGCGATCCGGACCGGTCAACTTCACCATGGACGACCTGCAGCTCCTGCGCGAGAACCTGCCGCTGGTGGGGCTGATCTCCCCCAGCTTCGGCCGCAACGGCATGATCGTCAGCCGCGGGACGCGAGCGCACCACGACCTACGGCGAGGGGACGGCCCCCGACTTCGCCCTCATGCGCCACTTCTTCCCCGGCGCCGGGCCGCTTCCTCAACGACGCCGACATCATCGGCAAGCGGCGCGTCGTCTTCCTCGGCGACGGCATCGCCCGGAAGCTGTTCGCGGCGGAGGACCCGATCGGCCAGCTCATCGAGGTCGACGGGCTGCCGTACAAGGTCGTCGGCGTGATGGCGAAGAAGGTGCAGATGTCGATGAGCAACGGTCCCGACGCCGACCGCGTCATCATGCCCTGGTCGACGTTCCAGACCGTCTACGGCGAGCACCGCGTGAACCGGATCCTGATCCGCCCCGCCGACCGCGCGCGCACGCAAGGAGCTGATCCGCGACATCCGCGACCTGCTCGGCCGCAAGTACCGCTTCGACCCGACCGACACCTACGCCGTCGACATCGACGACGACATCGCCAACGAGGAGATCGGCCGCAAGATCATGCTCGGCCTGAACATCTTCTTCGGCGTGATCGGCACGATGACGCTGATCGTGGCCGGCGTCGGCGTGGCGAACATCATGTTCGTGGTCGTGAAGGAGCGGACGCAGGAGATCGGCATCAAGCGGGCGGTCGGGGCGCGGCGCCGGCAGCGTCGTCGTGCAGCACATGATCGAGGCGCTGCTGATCACCGGCATCGGCGGCGCGGCTCGGCATCCTGCTGTCGTGGCTGATCGTGACCCTGGTGGGCCTCGTGCCGGACGACACCGGGCCGCTGCGCTTCATGGGCCACCCCATCTTCTCGCGGGCGGTGGCGCATCGTGACGGTGGCGATCCTCGCCACGATCGCCCTGCTGGCGGGACTGTTCCCGGCGCGGCGGGCGGCGGAGATCGATCCGATCGAGGCGCTGCGGTACGAGTAGGCGAGACGTCCCGGCCGCGTCAGCCTACGCATCCGGCGCGTACACCACGAAGCCGCGCGGCGGCGCCCAGAACTGGGCGCGTCCTTCGGCGCCGGTGACCTGGTCGGCCGGCCGGCCCTGGTCGATGGGGCTCCACCAGGCGACCGGCCGGAAGTTGGTCCGGCGCCACGCGGTCGTCACCCGGGCGCCATTCCAGTGATCGCCGCGATTGTTGAGGGCGTAGACGAGGCCCGGCTGGCCGCCGTAGCCGGTGCGCTCCATCACGTAGAAATCGTCGTCCAGCCAGAGGATCCGCGTGCCGCCACCCGCGTACCGCTCGTGGGCCTGCACGAGCGCGGCGATCCCGTTCGGCGTCCCTTCGCGGCCGAGCCCGTCGCGGAACCAGTCCTTCCAGAAGACGCAGGGGTAGCCCTCGTGCGTCAGGATGTAGCTGTAGGCGAGCAGCTTGTCGTTGACGATCGGACGGTCGCTGTCGCGCAGGTCGTGGTTCTCCACGAAGGTGACCGCGGTCTCGCGGGTGATGCCCCAGCACCGTGTCGGCCGCCTCGAGATTGCGCAGGCTGTAGCCGTACCGGTCGCAGAGCGCCTTGAGCTGCTCGCGCAGGGGGAAATCGAAGGCGTCGACCGGATTCTGGTTCGAGAAATTCGTCCGCTCCACCCACGCCTCGATGGCCACGCGGCGGACCAGTGCTCCGCCACGCCGTACGGCTGGAATGGGCGACCGTCGCGCAGGTAGCGGTACTCCTGCATGGCGGTCACCGTCAGCGCGCCGTACCCCTTGACGAAATCGTAGCGGAAGCCGTCGAAGCCGATCTCCTCGATCAGCCAGCGCGCCAGCTTGAGCAGTTCGCCGAAGACGTACGGGTTGCGGTGCGACAGATCGGACATGTCCCCGAACACATCCTCGTCGCGGTACTCGAACGGGTTGGGGTGGAAGCTTTCCCAGTCGCGGGGGAACCGGCCGCTGGCGGGCTGGAAGCGGGTCCAGCGGGACCGGCCGGTGAGCGGGATTCACCTCCGGCGCGTCCGCCCCGCTGTTGTGGTTCATCACCATGTCGGCCAGCACGGTCAGTCCGTGGTCGTGCGCGGCGCGGATCAGCGCGTCGAGCGCCTGCGCGCGTCCCGTACCAGGTCGCGACCGAGCCCTTCTGGTCGAACTCCCCGAGGTCGTAGTAGTCGTAGGGGTCGTAGCCCATCGACGGGCCGTCGATGTTGGCCGCCTTGTGCGCCGGCGGCAGCCAGAGGCAGGAGAAGCCGGCCTTCGCCAGCTCCGGCACCCGCTCGCGCAGATACTCCCACCAGCGCCCCTCGCGCCCCTCCTCGCGCGGACAGTCCCAATAGAAAGCCTGCAGCATGACGGCCATGCGACGACTCCTCACTCGTAGGGGTGGGCGGCGACCCGCCACGAGCATCAAGGCAGGATCGGACCCTCCCGTCAAGAACAGCGTCCGCCGGCGGGCGCCCGGGCCGGGCGGACTCCGGGGTGGCGCCGCCCGCCGACCCGGCTATACTCCGCGAGCATGGAACAGCACCCCGTCATCCGCGCCACCGCCCCCCGAGCCGGCCGATTCCGACCTGTTCCGTCGGCAGGAGTCCACCCTGGTCGGGCTCAATCTGGCGGTGCTGGCGGCACTCGTGCTCGTGCATCTCGGCTTCAGCGGGATCCTCGGGGCGCCCAACCGTCCCGTGCTGATCGCCAGCGCCACGTTCTTCCTGCTGCAGACCCTCGAGCTGTTCGCCCTGCAGACCCGGCGCGCGTCGTTCGGGCCCCGCGCGATCTTCCTCTACCCGCGCGTCTCGGTGCCGGTGAAACTGCTGCTCGGCGTGCTGGTGGCCTGGCTCGGCGGGGCGGAGGACAGCCATTACTCGGTGCTGCTGATGCTGCCGATCATGTCGGCGGCGTTCCGCTTCCGGATGCCGGCCATCCTGCTGACCGCGGCGGCGGCGGGACTGCTGACCATGATCGATCTGCGGCTGTACTACGCCCAGCATCCGCCCCTGATGCCGCGCGAATTCTACGAGGCTGCCACGGTCGTGCTGATCTACTTCGTGGCCGGCATCGTCGTGGGCCACCTCACCGGCCAGTTGCGCCACGACCGGCGGCGGCTGCGGGAAAGCCTCGCCGAACTCGAGCGGACGAAGGACCGCCTCGTCCAGGACGAGAAGCTGGCGGCGGTGGGCCGGCTGGCGGGCGCGATCGCGCACGAGATCCGCAATCCGGTGGCGATGATCATGAGCTCGGCCCGGATGGTGAGGGCGAGGGGCCGGCCGGCGGCCGGCGCGGCGAGATGTGCGACATCATGGTGGAGGAAGCGCGTCGCCTCGAGCGGCTGACCACCGACTTCCTCGACTACGCGCGGCAGCGCCCCCTCGAGCAGCACGCCACCACGACCGCCGAACTGCTGGCCTACCTGTCCGGCCTGGCGCAGGCCCGCGCCGCGGAGTCCGGCATCGCGGTGCGCTGCGAGTGCGTGGACGATTGCGCGGTGCTGGTCGATCCGTTCCAGACTGCAGCAGGCGCTGCTCAACCTGCTGGTGAACGCGCTGCAGGCCTCGCGACCCGGCGCCACCGTCACGGTCGGCGCCCGCCGCGACGGCGAACGCGGCGTCGGCGCTGTTCGTCGAGAACGAGGGGGAGCCGATCGCCGCCGAGCTGGTCCCCCGGCTGGGCGAGCCGTTCTTCACCACGAAGGCCGGCGGCACCGGGCTGGGCCTGGCGATCGCGCGGAACATCGCCCGCGCGCACGGCGGCGAACTGGTGCTCGCGCGGAACGACGGAGCCCGGACGTGCGCTTCGAACTGGTGCTGCCCGACATCCGGCGGAACGCCGTCGCCCCGGAGGTGACCTGAGCCGATGGCCCGTATCCTGATCGTCGATGACGAACCATCGCTGCGCCGGCTGCTGTCGGTCCTGCTCGGCGCCGACGGCCACGAGATCACCGAGGCGGGCACCGTGGCCCAGGCGACGGCGGAGCTGGCCGCGCGCCAGTTCGATCTGGTGATCACCGATCAGAAGATGCCCGACGGCGACGGTCTCCTGCTGCTCGCCGCCTGCCGCGAGGCCGACGCCACGGCTGCCGGTCATCTTCATCACCGCCTACGCCACGGTCGATCTGGCCGTGCGCGCGATGCGGCAGGGCGCCTTCGACTTCCTGACCAAGCCTTTCGAGCCGGACGCGGTGCGGGTGGCCGTGAACAGGGCCTGCGAGCGGGCGGCGCTGCTGCGCGAGAACGAGAGCCTGCGCGGGGCGATGCAGCGGCTCGACCCGGCCAGCGCGCATGGTGGGCGACAGCGCGCCGATGCAGGCGCTGCGCGAGGTGATCGCGCGGGTCGCCCCGACCGCCGCGACCGTGCTGATCATGGGCGAGACCGGCACCGGCAAGGAGCTGGTGGCGCGCGCGATCCACGCGGCGCAGCCCGCGCGCGGCGCGCCGTTCGTGGCGATCAACTGCGCGCGCGCTTCCCGACACGCTGCTCGAGAGCGAGCTGTTCGGCCACGAGCGCGGCGCCTTCACCGGCGCCGATCGCGCACGCCCGGGCGCTTCGAGGCGGCCGACGGCGGCACGCTGTTCCTCGACGAGATCGGCGAGATGTCGCCGCCGGCTGCAGGCGAAGCTGCTGCGCGTGCTGAAGGACGGCGAGATCGTGCGGGTCGGCTCGACGACGCACGCGCCGGGTCGACGTGCGCATCCTCGCCGCCACCCACCGCGACCTCGAGCGCGCGTGCGGCGACGGCGCTTTCCGCGAGGACCTCTACTACCGCCTGGCCGTGGTGCCGATCACGTGCCGCCGCTGCGCGAGCGGACCGGGGACCTGCCGGCCCTGATCACCGAGTTCCTCGCGCGGGTGGCCGCGGGAACTGAAGATCCCCCGCCGCCGCATCTGTCCGGCCGCCGTCGCGCGCCTGGCGGCCTACCCGTTCCCGGGCAACGTGCGCGAGTTGCGCAACCTGCTCGAGCGGGCCTCGATCCTGGCGCGCGGCGAGGAGATCTGCCCGGACGACATCCCCGTCCTCGCGAATGCGGATCCCCGCTCCGCGCGACTGGACCGCCGCCATTCCCGTCGGCCGCGGCCTGCGCTCCGCGCTGGCGGAGGTGGAGCGGGCGCTGATCGAGCGGTCGCTCACCGCCGCCGACGGCGTGCAGGCCGAGGCGGCGCGCCGGCTCGGCATCTCCCGCAGCGACCTGAACTACAAGATCCGCAAGCTTGGCCTCACGGTCCGGGGCGATGACTGACGTTCGAATAATAGGACGATAACCGTCCCGCTTGTTCGAAATTTTGGACACGCGTCGCCCCTCTCGCCGACCGGCGTTGACTTAAATCTAATGATAGCAATGAAATAATGAATTCCGCCGATTGGCACGGCGGCTGCGTAGAGAGTCTGCGTTCAGAAAGCCGTGACCCTTCATGACCAAGACCAAGGAGTGGAGCATGACGAAGTCCCTGCGTACCGCCCTCGTCGCCGGGGCCGCCCTCGCGCTGCTGCTAGGCCCGTTCGTCCCCGCGTCCCGGGCCGCGGGCGCCGGCGGTCAGACCCTGCAGAACCTGCAGACGGCCTACGACGGCGAAAGCAACGCCCACGCGCGCTATCTCGCGTTCGCCAAGCAGGCCGACGCGGAGGGCTTTGCCGGCGCGGCCAGCCTCTTCCGGGCCGCCGCGCACGCCGAACAGATCCACGCGGCCGCCCACGCCGACGTGATCCGCAAGCTCGGCGGCCAGCCGCAGGCGGAGATCAAGGCGCCCGAGGTCAAATCGACGCGCGAGAATCTCGCGGCCGCGATCGAGGGCGAATCGTACGAACGCGACACGATGTACCCCGGGTTCATCGCGCAGGCCCGGACCGAGGGCAACCGGGACGCCCTGCGGAGCTTCAACTACGCGAAGACCGCGGAGGCGGAGCACGCGAAGCTGTACGCGGAGGCGCGCGCCTCCCTCGACGGCTGGAAGACCGCCCGCGACTTCTACGTTTGCGCTGTCTGCGGCTTGACCACGACGAACCTCAACTTCGAAAAGTGCGCATCGTGCTTCAACTCGAAGGATCGGTACGTCAAGGTGAGCTAGCGGGGCGCAATCGGAGAGCGTCCTCCCGTCACACCAGGGATTCGCAACGCGACGACGGGAGGGCGCCTCCGGAACTGCCCGACGAAGACCGGTCGGCGCACCACCAGCAGACAGGGAATCGGAAATGTACGGACTGCCGCCACTGCCGGGATGGGACGGACTGCATCCGCTGATCGTGCACTTTCCGATCGCGCTGCTGCTCGTGGCGCCGGGGTTCATGATCGCGGCCCTGGCGCGGCCCGCCTGGCGCCGCAGCGCGCTGACCTCCGCCCTCGTGCTGGTGACCCTCGGCACCGCCGCCCTCTACGTCGCGGTGCCGACCGGCAAGGCGGCCGCACAACTGGCCGAGCGGACGCCGGAGGTGAACGCCGCGCTCGAACGCCACGAGTCGCTGGCCGAAACGACACGCACCCTGTTCACGATCCTGACCGTCATCCTCGCGGTGGTGCTGGTCGCCCCGCGGCTGCTGGGACGGGACCTCGCCCCCGCCCCAGCGCGCCTTCTCCTGTCCGCCTTCCTCGCGCTATATCTGGGCGGCACCCTCGTGCTGGCCAACGCGGCGCACGAAGGGGGAAGGCTGGTGCACGAATTCGGCGTGCGCGCCCTCGTGGCGACCGGCGCGCCGTTGTCCGACACCGGGGTCGCGCATGACGCCGGATCCTCCGGGGGTCTGCCCGGGAACACCCGGCACAATGATCGTTCCCCTGACCGGGTTGCCGATCTTCCGGAATCCTATTCCCCGTAAATGCCCGAACCTCCTCCACCGCGACGATCCATTGCCGGAACACCCCCCCGCGACTACAATTGCGAGCCGGACGGCCAGGCGGCCGGACGGCCATTCGCGTGTCGCGATCAGCGGAACCATGGAACGAGGTGCCGACAGTGCAGCGGGACAGGATCAAAGCGCTCCTGGCGCAGGGGACGGCGGGGCAGCGGGTGACCGTGTGCGGATGGGTCCGCACGAAGCGCGAGTCGAAAGAGGTCGCCTTCCTCGCGGTGAACGACGGGTCGGCACAGGACAACCTGCAGCTCGTCGTGGCCGCGAACTCGCCGGCGGCGCAGCTGCTGCCGCGCGCCGGCACCGGGGCGGCGATCCGGGCGACGGGAGCGCTGCGCGAATCGCCGGCGGCGGGCCAGAAGTGGGAACTGGCGGTCGACGGGCTGGAGGTCATCGGCGAGGCCGACCCCGAAGACCTACCCCCTGCAGAAGAAGGGGCACTCCCTCGAGTTCCTGCGCGAGATCGCCCACCTGCGCCCGCGCACCAACACCTTCGGCGCCGTGCTCCGCGTGCGCAACGCGCTGGCCTTCGCCATCCACGAGTTCTTCCAGGAGCGCGGCTTCGTCTGCGTCCACACGCCGATCATCACCGCCAGCGACTGCGGAGGGCGCGGGCGAGATGTTCCAGGTCACCACCCTCGACCTCGACCGCGCTGCCGCGCACGCCGGCGGCGGCGCCGTCGACTTCGACCAGGACTTCTTCGGCAAGCGCGCCTACCTCACCGTGTCAGCGGCCAGCTCGAAGCGCGAGACCTATGCCATGGCCCTCGGCCGACGTCTACACCTTCGGCCCCACCTTCCGCGCCGAGAACTCCAACACGACGCGCCACCTGGCCGAGTTCTGGATGATCGAGCCGGAGATGGCCTTCGCCGACCTCGCGGACGACATGGACGCTCGCCGAGGACTTCCTGCAAGCACCTCTGCCGCGCGGTCGCTGGAGCGACTGCGCCGAGGACCTGGCCTTCTTCGACGAGCGCATCGACGAGACGGCGCTGCCGGTCGCGGAGATCGCCCGCCTCGCCGACGCGACGTTCGCGCGCATGCACCTACACCGAGGCCGTCGCCGAGCTCGAGAAGGCGCACGGCGGCAGACCTTCGAGTATCCCGTGGCCTGGGGCAGCGACCTCCAGACCGAGCACGAGAAGTTCCTCACCGAGGAGCGTCTTCGAGCGGGCCGGTCATCGTCACCGACTACCCGAAGGAGATCAAGGCCTTCTACATGCGCCGCAACGACGACGGCAAGACCGTGCGCGCCATGGACGTGCTCGTGCCCGCGCATCGGCGAGATCATCGGCGGCAGCCAGCGCGAGGAGCGGCTCGACGTGCTCGAGGCGCGCATGCGCGAGCATGGGCATCCCGACCGGAGGACTACTGGTGGTACCTCGACCTGCGCCGCTTCGGCACCGTGCCGCACTGCCGGCTTCGGCCTCGGCTTCGAGCGCCTCGTCCAGTACGTGACCGGCATGGAGAACATCCGCGACGTCATCCCCTTCCCGCGGGCGCCGGGGGAGGCGGGGTTCTAGTGTCCTGAGTCAGAGATTCGCGCACAATATCGTGCCAGGGTTTGCAGGATCTGATCTGCGGTCTTCGTCCAGACAAACGGTTTCGGCGACTGGTTGGTCAGCTCGACGTAGCTCTTGATCGCCGCTTCGAGTTGACGCGTGCTGCGATGGGTGCCTCGACGGATCTGTTTCTGCGTGAGGGTGGCGAACCAGCGCTCGACCTGGTTGATCCATGACGCACTGGTGGGCGTGAAGTGCAGGTGGAAGCGAGGATGCCTGGCCAGCCAGCGGTGGATAGCCGGGGTCTTGTGCGTGGAGTAGTTGTCCAGGACCAGATGCAGATCCAGATCCGGTGGCACGTTCGCCTCGATGGTGTTGAGGAACTTGCGGAACTCGACGGCCCGGTGGCGCCGATGGCACTCGCCGATCAGATGCCCGGTTTTGACGTCCAGGGCCGCGAACAGCGAGGTTGTGCCGTGTCGCTTGTAGTCGTGGGTCCGTCGCTCGACCTGGCCCGGTCGCATCGGCAACAGGGGCTGAGTACGGTCAAGGGCCTGGATCTGCGACTTCTCGTCGACGCACAGCACGAGCGCCCGCTCCGGCGGGTTGAGGTACAGCCCCACGATGTCGCGCACTTTGTCGACGAAGAGCGGATCGGTCGAGAGCTTGAACGTCTCAGTGCGGTGGGGTTGCAGAGCGAAAGCGCGCCAGATGCGGCTGATGGCGGTCTGGTTCAGGCCGGTGGCGCGGGCCATGGATCGCGTGCTCCAGTGCGTGGCGTCCTCGGGTTTCGTCTCGAGCGTGCGCGTGATCACGCGCTCGACATCCCGGTCCGTGATACGCCGCGGAGCCCCGGGCCGGGGCTCGTCGAGCAGGCCGTCGAGACGATAGGCAAGGAAGCGGGAGCGCCACTTGCCCACGGTCTGCTTGGTCACGCGAAGCTCGCTGGCGACGGCGGTGTTGGTCAGGCCGCGGGCACACAGCAGGATCACACGGGCGCGCAGGGCGAGGGCTTGGGCGGTCTTGCGACGCCGCGACCAGCCCGCCAAGGTCTCGCGCTCGGGGGGACTCAGGGTCAGATGAGAAAGTGGCCGTCCGGTGCGCATCAGGAGCCTCCTTGCAGAGTGTAACCTGAATACACCGGGCGGGACTATTTGTTCCATGAATTAATGACTCAGGA
>CAVYVY010000030.1:0-20289 GCA_963772145.1 uncultured bacterium | reverse complement strand
GGCGGATCGCACGCCGCCGTCCAGCTGCGCGTGGCGCATTACGCGGAGCGCCTGGCGGGCACGGCGGGGATCTCCCCGCACACCCTGCGGCACTCCTTCGCCACGCACCTGCTGGACGGCGGCGTGGGCATCCGGCTCGTGCAGGAGCTGCTCGGGCACGCCCACCTGTCCACGACGCAGATCTACACCCACCTCTCGCGCGAGCGGCTGCGCGAGGAGTTCCGCAAGGCGCATCCGCGGGCGCGCTGAGCGCGGCGGAGGCGCGGGGAAGGCGGTCGGCATGCGGCTGCGCTCGACGACGGTGCTGGCGGTGCGCCGCGGCGACGGCTGGGCGATCGGCAGCGACGGTCAGGTCACCCTGGGCGAGATCGCCGTCAAGCACGGCGCCGTCAAGGTGCGGCGCCTCGCCGGCGGCGGGGTGCTGGCCGGTTTCGCCGGCGGCGCGGCCGACGCGCTGACCCTGTTCGAGAAGTTCGAGGGGCACCTCGAGCGCTACCACGGGCACCTGCGCCGCGCCGCCGTCGAGATGGCGCGCGACTGGCGGCAGGACCGCGTGCTGCGTCGGCTCGACGCCATGCTGCTGCTCGTGAACCAGCGAGATCATCCTCACGGTGTCGGGCGGCGGCGACGTGCTCGAGGCCGACGGCCACGTCGCCGCCATCGGCAGCGGGGCCGGCTACGCCCTCGCGGCGGGCCGCGCGCTCTGCGCCCACACCGGATCTGCCGGCCGCGACGATCTGCCGCGAGGCGCTCCTCGTGGCGGGGGAGATCTGCATCTACAGCAACGACCGCGTCACGGTGCTGCGCGGCGGCGAGGAGTCGGACGGGGATGACGATGCTCCTGCCGCATGACGGGGAGGGGTGGACGTGCCGCGCCATCACGGCGCAGCTCGACCGCTGGGTGATCGGCCAGGCGCAGGCCAAGCGGGCCGTGGCGATCGCGCTGCGCAACCGCTGGCGTCGCCTGCGTCTCGCGCCCGAGGCGCGGGCCGAGATCGTGCCGACCAACATCCTCATGATCGGGCCGACCGGCGTCGGCAAGACCGAAATCGCCCGCCGCCTCGCCACCCTCGCCGGCCTGCCGTTCGTGAAGGTCGAGGCGACCAAGTTCACCGAGAAGGGCTACGTCGGCCGGGATGTCGATTCCATGGTGCGCGACCTGGTCGAGAGCGCGCTGGCGCTGCTGCGCCGCCGCCGTGAGCAGGCGCTCGGGCGAGGAGATCGACCGCGCGGTCGAGGAACGCCTGATCGACCTGCTGTTCCCGCCGCTCGGCGCCGGCGATCCGGAGCGTCAGCAGCGCTGGGAGCGCAGCCGCGACAAGATCCGCGAGCAGTTGCGTGACGGACAGTTCGAGGACCGCGACGTCACGATCACGACCGAAGAGGAGAAGGTGGCGCTGGGCAACATCTTCGCGGCCGCCGGCGAGGAGGTCGAATCGGCCCTCGGCGACGCCCTGCGCGGCATGATGCCGCGCCGCCACCGCGAACGCGTCGTGCCGGTGGCGCAGGCGCGCCGTCTGCTGCGCCAGCAGGAGGTCGCCCGACGGATCGACGAGGATCGTCTGGTGACGGAGGCGATCGACCTGGCCGAACAGGGCGGCATGATCTTCCTCGACGAGATCGACAAGATCGCCACGCGCGGCGACCGCGGCGGCGGCGGCCCGGACGTCAGCCGCGAAGGGGTGCAGCGCGACCTGCTGCCGGTGGTCGAGGGCTGCGTCGTCAACACGCGCTACGGACCGGTGCGCACCGACCACGTGCTGTTCATCGCCGCCGGCGCCTTCCACATGAGCAAGCCGAGCGACCTGATCCCCGAACTGCAGGGACGCTTCCCGGTGCGCGTCGAACTGGAGAGCCTCGGCGCGGCGGACTTCGTGCGGATCCTGGGCGAGACCGACGGCTCGCTGCTGAAGCAGTACACCGCCCTGCTGGCGGTCGACGGCGTGCAGCTCACGTTCACGCCGGAAGCGATGGCCGAACTCGCCGAACTCGCCGCGGAGCTGAACCGCCGTCTCGAGAACATCGGCGCCCGGCGCCTGCAGACGGTCATGGCCCAGCTGCTGGACGACCTGCTGTTCACGGCCCCCGAAGGGGTCACCGGAATGGTCACCGTCGATCGCGCGCGGGTGGACGCGCGGCTCGGCGATATCATGCGCGACGAGGATCTGAGCCGGTACATTCTCTGACCGGCTCGCGGCACCAGACAAGGAGACGGTATGGCACTCGGAAACCAGAAGGACTTCCTCACCATCGAGCAGCACACCAGCGCGGATCTGCGCCGGATCCTCGAACTGGCGAAGCAGCAGAAGCCGCTGGCGCGACGGCACGAACTGCCGCCGTCGCACCCCGGCCGGGTGCTGGCCTGCGTTTTCGCCAAGCCGAGCCTGCGCACCCGCGTCAGCTTCGAGGTCGCGATCCGGCAGCTCGGCGGCACCTCGCTCTACATCACCGACCAGGAGATCGGCCTGGGCAAGCGCGAGTCGGTGCACGACGTGGCCCAGGTGCTGTCGCGTTTCGTGGACGCGATCATGATCCGCACCTTCGCGCAGTCGGACGTCGACCAGCTCGCCCGCCACGCCACGGTGCCGGTGGTCAACGGCCTGACCGACCTGCTGCACCCCTGCCAGGTCATGGGCGACATCCTCACCGTCGAAGAGCACCTCGGCACGATCGAGGACAAGACCGTGGTCATGGTCGGCGACGGGAACAATCTCGCGCACAGCTGGTTGACGGCCGCCATGCGCTTCCCCTTCACCTTCAAGCTGGCCTGCCCGCCCGGCTACGAGCCCGACGAGGCGATCGTCCGCCAGGCCGACGCCGCCGGCGCCATGTTCGAGATCACCAACGATCCGCGCGAGGCGGTGGCCGGCGCCCACGTGATCTACGGCGACGTCTGGACCAGCATGGGGCAGGAGGCCGAGACCCAGAAGCGGCTGCGCGATTTCACCGGCTTCCAGATCAACGACGAGATGCTCGCCGCCGCCGATCCGTCGTGCATCGTGCTGCACTGCCTGCCGGCCCATCGTGGCGAGGAGATCACCGACTCGATCATGGACGGGCCCCGCTCCGCCGTGTTCGACCAGGCGGAGAATCGTCTGCACGCGCAGCGGGCCATCCTGGCCCTGCTGATGGGCTGACATGAGAACCGGCCCGCTTCCGGCCGTCGCGCGCCGGCTCCCGGGGCTGGCCGCCGCGCTTGCGCTCACGCTCGGCGCGGCCTGCGCGACGATCGAGGCGCCGCGGGGCGGTCCGGAGGACAAGACGCCGCCCCGGCTGACGGCGGCCTGGCCGGAGTCGGGGTCGGTCGGGCTGACCAACGTGCGGGAACTGCGTTTCACCTTCGGCGAGAAGGTCGATCCGCGCCCGGCCACGCGGCTCATCCGCACTTATCCGCCGCTCGAGGTGGAGAGTACCGCGTGGGAGGGGCGCCGCACGGCCCGGGTCGTGCTCGCGGCGCCCCTGCCGGCGGATACCGTGATCGTGGTGGAGGTGCCGCCCGGCCTGCCGGACGCGCACCGGGTCGCCAGCCCCGCCGGCCGGGTCTGGGCGATCGCCACCGCCGACAGTCTCCCCGGCGGCGAGATCGTCGGCTCGCTCGTGCTCGGCGGCAAGGCGCTGCGCCAGGGAGTGGTCGAACTGCTGCCGGCGGGGCCCGAGACGCTGGTCTGGAGCCGGCGCCCCGTGCTCCGCCGCGCCGACACCGACACGCTCGGCCGCTTCCGTTTCCCCTGGCTGGACGCGCCGGGCGGCCCCTGGCTGCTGCACGCCTGGGCCGACGCGAACAACGACCGCCGCGCGGGCGAGGGGGAGGCGGAGCGTCTGCTGCCCGACACCGTGCGGATCACCGCGGCCAGCCCCCGACTCGCCCTCGCGACCATCACCCTCCACGCCCCGACCGACCCCGGCCTGGTCGCCGGCGTGATCGACAGCACTCCCCCCTGGACCGCCCCCCTGTACGGCTGGGTGGAGCGGATCGCCGACACCGACAGCGGCTGGGTCGCCGCGCCGGCGCGCCAGCGCCCGTCGGGGCAGCGCCCCGTGCCGCGCGGCGCCCGCGTGGTGTGGGACAAGGCCGGCCCCGGACTCGTGCGCCTGGTCCTGTTCGCCGATCTCGACGGCGACAGCCTCTTCAGCGTCGCGACGCTGCCGCCGGACAGCACCGCGACGCAGCCGCCCGACAGCACCGCCGCGTCCCAGCCGCCTGACAGCACCGCGGCGCCGCCGCAGCGCAGCATGCGCCACTGGCTCGAACCGCACCTGCTGGTCGACTCCCTCACCGTGGAGCCGGGACTCGAAACCGTCTTTCGCGCCGCCCGCTTCCCTGCTAACCTGACCCCCTGGAGCGTCGCCCCCGCCGACAGCGGCCGCGCGCCGCCCGACACCGCCGCCCGCCGTTGAGACGACCCGCCGGAAAGGACCCGGGGTGAAGCAGCCGCTCGTTTTCGTCAAGATGCATGGCGCGGGCAACGATTTCGTCATGATCGACGGCCGGGGGCTGCCGGCCGCCGGCCTCGACGCCGCGCGCATCGCCGCCCTGTGCGACCGCCGTCGGGGCGTCGGCGGCGACGGGCTGATCATCGTGGCGCCCGATCGCGACCACGACTTCGCCATGACCTACCACAACGCGGACGGCGGCGAGGCCGACATGTGCGGCAACGGCGCCCGTTGCGCCGTCGCCTTCGCGCTCGCGATCGGTCTGGCGCACGGCGACACCTGTGTCTTCCGCACCCGCAGCGGCCCGGTCACCGGGCGTCGGGAAGCGGGCGAGATCAGCGTACAGCTCACCCCGCCGCGCGACCTGCGCCTGCAGCTCGACCTCGGCCCGGACCTGCCGTTTCCCGCCGCGCACTTCGTCAACACCGGCGTGCCGCATCTCGTCGTGCCGGTCGACGACGTCGACACGGTCGATCCCGGGCGCTGGGGACCGGTCCTGCGCCGGCACCCCGCCGGCGGTCCCGCCGGCGCGAACGTCAACTGGGTCAGTCCGGGCGGCTCGGCCGGGGCGCCGCACCGGCTGCGCACCTTCGAGCGCGGCGTCGAGGGGGAGACGCTCGCCTGCGGCACCGGCGCCTCCGCCGTGGCGTTCGTGCTCTGCCGGCTCGGCCTGGCCGTTTCGCCCGTGGCGCTGCGCACGCGCGGCGGCGACACGCTGACGATCACGCTCGATGAGGCTGCCGGCGGCCCCCGTTTGCACCTGCGCGGACCGGCGGCCGTGGCCTTCACAGGAGAGGTGGCCTGGGATGACTGAGAAGAGCTGGACGATGCCCGACGGCATCTACACCGCTTTGGTGACGCCGCTGCGCGACGGCGAAGTGGACCGCGAGGCGTGGCTGCGCCTGGTGAACCGCCAGCTCGACGCCGGCGTGGCGGGCCTCGTGCCGGCCGGCAGCACCGGCGAGGGGGCGACGCTGACCCTGGCCGAGAAGGAGTGGCTCGTGCGCTCCTGTCTCGAACTGGCGCGCGGCCGCTGCGTCGTCGTCGCCGGGGCCGGCACCAACGACACCCGCACCACGATCGAGAACGTGCGCGCCGCGCGCGCCTGGGGCGCCGACGCCGCGCTCGTCGTCACCCCGTTCTACAACAAGCCGCAGCCGCACGCCCTCGTGGCGCACTTCCAGGCCGTGGCCCGCGCGGTCGACCTGCCGATCATGGTCTACAACGTGCCGGGACGCACGGCCGTGAACCTGCTGCCGGCCACCGCCGCCGAGATCGCCGCGGAGCCGAACGTGGTGGCCCTGAAGGAATCGAGCGGCAACCCCGATCAGATCGAGGAGGCGATCGGCCGCTGCGACCTGAAGGTGTTCTGCGGCGACGACGGGCTCAGCTTCCCGGTCTGGGGGCTCGGCGCGCGCGGCACCGTGTCGGTCGTCAGCAACCTGCTCCCGGGCGCCGTGGTGCGGATGTGGCGGGCCTGGCAGGCGGGCGACGTGGCGCGCGCGTTCTGGCTTTCGCGCCGGCTCGACCCGGTCGTCAAGGCGTGCTTCGTGGAGACCAACCCGGTCCCCGTGAAGGAGCTGCTGCACCGGCTCGGCCTGTGCGGACGCGAGCCGCGGCTGCCGCTCGCGACGGTCACGGCGGCGCACGCCGAATTCCTCTCCCGCTTCCACGCCACCACGCTGGCCGCGCTGGTCGCGCGGGACGGGGAGGACGACGCATGATCGATGTCACGGTGCATGGGGCCGAGGGACGCATGGGTCGCCTGGTGACCGAACTGCTCGCGACCACTCCCGACGTCCGCCTCGCCGCCCTGGTGACGGAGCCGGGACGCGGCCGGCCGGCCGGCACGTTCCACCCCGGGCTGCCGCTGACCGGGCAGGAGGGGCTGGCCGCCGCGCATCCGCCGGGCGGGGTGATCGTGGACTTCTCGCTGGCGGGGGCGCTCGCGGGGCTGCTGGCCGGCGCCGCGGCCACGGGGGCCCCGCTCGTGATCGGCACCACGGGATACACGCCGGCGCAGCAGGCGACGCTGGCGATCTACGCGCGCGACCACGCGGTCGTCCACGCCGCCAACTTCAGCGCCGGGATTCCGGCCCTGCAACTGGTGCTGGAACTGCTCGCGCGGATCCTGCCGGCCGGGTTCGGCGCGGAGCAGGTCGAGACCCACCACACGCAGAAGCGCGACGCGCCGAGCGGCACCGCGCGCCAGCTCGCCGGGGCCTGGGAGGCGGTGCGGGGCGACGGTCCGGTCCCGGTGCACGCCCAGCGACTGGGGGGGATCACCGGCGAGCACTCCTGGACACTCGCCGACGCCGAGGAGACCCTCGTGCTGACCCATCGCGCGCACTCCCGCCAGGCCTTCCTGCGCGGGGTGGCGCCGGCGGTGCGCTTCGCCGCCGTCAGCGGACCGGGGCTGTTCGGGATGGCGGATGTGCTGGCGTCGGGACGGTGAGCGGCAGGCACGAGAAAAGGGCCCGCCAAACGGGCCCTTCGAAGCGCGATGGCGACGGCGCCTGTTACTTGCTGCTCAGGGCCGCCAGGCGGGACTTCAGACGCGAAGCCCGCCGCTTCGGGATGATGCCCTTGCGCGCCTGGACGTCGATCAGGCTGTGCATGGCGGGCAGCTTGGCGGCCACCTGGTCCTTCTCGCCCGTCTCGGCGAGAGCGCGGAAGCTCTTCACCGTCGAACGCATCTCCGCCCGATTCTGGCGGTTGCGCAGACGCGATTTCTCGTTGGTGAGGACCCGCTTCTTGGCACTTTTATGATGAGGCAACGAACACAACCTCCTGAAAGCTGAACAGGCGAAGGAATTTAGCCGGAAAGGCGAGGGATGTCAAGGCCGGACCCCAACCCGTCGGACGCGGAGCGTGCCGCCACTCTGGCGGACCGGCTCGCCACGTTGCCCGACGCCCCGGGGGTCTACCTGCACAAGAACCGTCTGGGCAGGGTCATCTACGTCGGCAAGGCGCTTCGCCTGGCCCAGCGCGTCCGCTCCTACTTCCAGCCCGGAGCCGACCACGGGCCCCGCATCGCCCTCCTGGTGCGCCAGATCGCCGATTTCGACCTGATCGTGACCGCCAGCGATGTCGAGGCGCTGGTGCTCGAGGCGCAGCTCATCCGGGAGTACCGCCCCCTCTACAATATCCGCCTGAAGGACGACAAGTCGTTCCCCTGGGTGCGGGTCAGCGTGCAGGAGCCGTTCCCGCGCGTGACCGTGGTGCGTCGCCTCGCCCCCGACGGCGCCCGCTACTTCGGCCCCTACACCGACGCGCGCGCCATGCGCGAGACGCTCAAATTCGCCGCCGGCGCGTTCAGGATCCGCACCTGCCACCTCGACCTGCCGGAGCAGACCGTGCCCCGCCCCTGTCTCGACTACCAGATCGGCCGCTGCACGGCCCCCTGCGTCGGCTACGACGGCAGCGACACCTACCGCCGCCGCGCGCGCCAGCTCGTGCTGTTCCTGGAGGGGGCCGACCGGCGCCTCCTGGCCGACCTGCGCCGGGAGATGGCGACGCACGCCGTCGCGCACCGGTACGAGGAGGCGGCGGCCGCCCGCGACCGCCTGCAGAAGCTGGAGCGGACGCTCGGCGCCACCCAGGCCGTGGCGGGGCTGGGCGGCGCCCTCGATGTCTGCGCGCTGGTGCGCGACGGCGGAACGGCCTGCGGCCTCGTGCTGCGGGTGCGCGGCGGCAAGGTGCTCACCACGCACCGCTTCCTGCTCGCCGACCGCCTCGCCAGCGGACCGGAGGACTTCCTCGCCCAGCTGCTGCGGGAGTACTACGACCGGGCGGGGGAGATCCCCGCCGAGGTGCTGGTCTCGCACCCGCTGGCGGACCGGGCGGAGTGGGAGCGCTGGCTGACGACGCGGCGCGGCGGTCGCGTCGCGCTGCGTCGTCCGGTGCGCGGGGCGAAACGCGCCGTGATGGCGCTGGCGCTCGCCAACGCCGCGCACCAGCTCGAGCGGGAGGCGCGACTCGGAACGGAGGCGGGGAAGGGCCGCGGCGCGAAACGCCTCGCCGCGCCGGCGATGCGGCTGCAGGAGACGCTCGGCCTGCGCGCCGTGCCGGAGACGATCGTCTGTTTCGACATCTCGAACTTCCAGGGGCGCGAGGCGGTCGGCTCCCTGGTGACGTTCCGCGGCGGCGAGCCGCTCAAGTCGGCCTATCGCCGCTTCCGGATCCGCACCGTCTCGGGGATCGACGACTACGCGATGATGCGCGAGGTGCTGACCCGGCATTTCGGTCGGCTGGCGGCCGCCGCGCAGCGGCCGCCCGACCTGGTCATGGTGGACGGGGGGCCGGGCCAGCTCGGCGTGGCGCGTGAAGTGCTCGACGCCCACGGCTTCGCCGCCACCGAGGCGATCGGCCTCGCCAAGCAGGAGGAGATCGTGCACCGCGACGGCGGTCGCCCCCCGCTCACCCTGCCGGGACACAATCCGTCGCGCCTCTTCCTGCAGCGGATCCGGGACGAGGCGCACCGCTTCGCCATCACCTACCACCGGCTGCTGCGCGACCGCCGCACCGAGGCGTCGCTGCTCGACGCGATCCCCGGCATCGGCCGGGTCAGGAAGCTGGCCCTGCTGCACCACTTCGGCTCCGTCGACGCCGTGCGCGCGGCCGGCGCCGCGGAGCTGGCGCGCGGTCCGCGGCCTTTCCCGCACCGACGCGGAACGCATCCTGGCCTGGTTCGCCGCGCGGGACGGTCGCTGATGGCGGCGGAATGGGAGGTCGCCATCGGCGCGTTCATCGCGCATCTCTCCGCCGAACGGGGGCTGGCGCGCAACACGCTGCTGGCGTACCGCCGCGACCTCGAGGGGCTGCGACTGTGGGCCGTGCGCGAGCGGATCGCGACCCCGGCCGCCTGCGCGACGCCGACCTGCGGCGCTTCCTGATCGCCGCGGCCGGGCGGCTCGGCGCCCGCTCCCGCGCCCGCCTGCTCTCCACGCTGCGCGGTTTCCACCGCTTCCTGATCGCCGAGGGGCTCAGCCGCGGCGACCCCACCACCACGCTGCTGGCGCCGCGCACCGGCCGCCGTCTGCCCCGCGTGCTGACCGCGGGCCAGGTGGTCCGGCTGCTGCGCGCCCCGCCGGCCGGCGAGCCGGCCGGCCTGCGCGACCGGGCCATCCTCGAACTGCTCTACGGCTGCGGCCTGCGGGTGAGCGAGCTGTGCGGGCTCGACCTGGGCGATCTCGACCCGGCCGACCGCACCGTGCGGGTGCTCGGCAAGGGGAGCAAGGAGCGCCTGCTGCCGGTCGGCGAGCCGGCGCTGCGCGCCGTGGCGGCGTACCTGGCCCGCGGTCGTCCCGCCTGCCGCGGCCGGCGCCCCTGCGCCGCCCTCATCCTCAACCTGCGCGGCGGCCGGCTCTCCCGGGTGGGGGTCTGGCAACTGCTCAAGCGCCACGCCCTCGCGGCGGGGCTGGGGGTCGGAGGTGACGCCGCACGCCCTGCGCCACAGCTACGCCACGCACCTGCTCGAGGGGGGGGCGGACCTGCGGGTCGTGCAGGCGCTGCTCGGCCACGCCGACATCGGCACCACCGAGATCTACACCCACGTCAGTCAGGCCCATCTCCTCGAGGCCTACCGCGCGGCGCACCCGCGCGCCCGGGGGCCGCGGCGCCGCTGAGGCGTGCCTCGCGCTTTGACATCGCCAGGGGGCAATGGTACTGTTGCGCTCCGTTTCGCGGGTGAGCGGGCCCGCCGCTGGCGCATCCATCCCCGAAGGCAGGCACGCTTGGTTCCGAGCACCGGTTCCCCCGTCGCGATTCCCGCCGGATCGTCCTGAGCGGCGCCCGGCCCACCGGCCGGCTGCACTGGGGCAACTACACCGGCGCCCTCGAGAACTGGGTCCGCCTGCAGGACGGCTGGCGCTGCTACTTCATGGTGGCCGACTGGCACGTCCTCACCACCGCGCTCGACAAGGCGGCGGAGATCCCCGGCAACAGCCACGAGATGGTGCTCGACTGGCTCGGCGCCGGCCTCGATCCCGAGCGCTCGGTCCTGTTCGTCCAGTCGCAGGTGAAGGAGCACGCGGAGCTGTTCCTGCTGCTCGGGATGCTGGTGACCATGGGGCGGCTCGAGCGCAACCCGACGTTCAAGGAGCAGATGCGCGACCTCGAACTGGGCGGCGAGATCAGCTACGGCCACCTCGGCTACCCGGTGCTGCAGGCGGCCGACATCCTCGCCTACCGCGCGCACGCCGTGCCGGTGGGGGAGGACCAGCTGCCGCACCTCGAGCTGACCCGGGAGATGGCCCGGCGCTTCAACTTCCTCTTCGGCAACGTGTCTTCCCGGAGCCGGAGGCGCTGGTCACGCCGTTCGGGCGCTTCCCCGGCACCGACGGACGGCGCATGAGCAAGTCGCTCGGCAACACGATCGAGATCGCCGCCTCGCCGGAGGAGATCCGCGCGAAACTCAAGCCGGCCTTCACCGATCCGGCCCGCCTGCGGCGCGCCGACCCGGGACATCCCGAGGTCTGCGCCATCTATACCTGGTGGCAGAAATTCGCGCCTGACGGCGTCGAGCAGACGGCCACCGAGTGCCGCGCCGCCACGCGCGGCTGCGTGGACTGCAAGCGGCTGCTCGGCGACCGCGCCATCGCCCACTTCGCGCCGCTGCGCGAGCGGCGGGCGCGCTACGAGGCCGCGCCGCGGCACGGTGGACGAAATCGTTGCCGCGGGCTGCGCCGCCGCGCGCGCCGCCGCCGTCGCCACGCTGGAGCGCGTGCGCGAGGCCATTCACGTCGGGTAAGAAGGAGCGGCCCGTGATCCGACCCAGGGAGGATCTCCCGGACCGCGGCACCGACGCCGCGCCGCCCCCCGGCGACCTGCTCGACCGCCTGCCGCCCGACCTCGAGTACTTCCGGTCCAGCGAGGCGTACCGCGTCGACCTGGCGGCCTTCCAGGGTCCGCTCGACCTGCTGCTCTACCTGATCCAGAAGGACGAGATCGACATCTACGACATCCCGGTCGGCCAGATCACCGAGCAGTACCTGAAGCTACCTCGCCGTGATCCAGGCGCTCGACCTCGACACCGCCGGCGACTTCCTGGTCATGGCGGCCACGCTGATGCGCATCAAGGCGCGCCTGCTGCTGCCGGTGCAGCCGGCCGAGTCGCTCGACGAGGAGGACCCGCGCGCCGAACTGGTGCGGCGTCTCCTCGAGTACAAGCGCTTCAAGGAGGCCGCCGTCGCGCTGCGCGGCCAGGAGGAGGAGCGCGAGCCGCTGGCACGTGCGCCAGGCGCGCTGGCCGTTCCTCGACGAACAGGACCTGCCGCCGCCGCAGCTCCGCTTCAACATGTACGAGCTGCTCACCGCCCTGTCCGACGTGCTCGACAAGCTGCAGGCGCCCACCGTGCACACCGTGCAGCGCGAGCCGTTCACGGTGGAGGAGAAGATGGCGCGCATCCGCGAGCGCCTGCAGGCCGGCCCGACGGTCCGCTTCGACGAACTGTTCGCGGGCGACGCCATCAAGATGGAGGTCGTGGTGACCTTCATCGCGCTGCTCGAGATGTGCAAGCGGGGCGAGGTCGGGCTTCGTGCAGACCGAGTTCCTCGGCCCGATCTGGATCCGGCCGCGCCGCGCAGCCGCTCAAGGCGGCGGCCGCGGCCGCCGGCGAGGCGGGGGCCGGCTCATGAAGCGGGACCTCGAGGCCGTGCTGTTCGCCACCGAGGCGCCGCTGGCCATGCCGCGCCTGCGCGCCATCTTCCCCGACGTCGCGGCGCAGCAGATCCGCGACGCGCTCGCCGAGCTGCAGGCCGACTACGACCGCGCCGGCTTCGCCTTCGCGGTCGTGGAGTTCGGCGGCGGCTGGCAGGTCGCCACCCGCCCCGACTACGCCCCGCTCGGTGCAGCGGCTGCACGGCGCCCGCCGCCACGTCCGGCTGACCAAGGCGGGGCTCGAGGTGCTGGCGATCATCGCCTACCGCCAGCCGATCACGCGGCTGGACATCGAGGACATCCGGGGCGTGCAGAGCAGCGGCGCGCTCGCCACCCTGCTCGAGCGCAACCTGGTCACCGTCGTCGGCCGCGCCGAGACCGTCGGCCATCCGATCCTCTACGGCACCACCCGCGAATTCCTGAACCACCTCGGCCTCAAGGGGCTGTCGCAACTGCCGGCGCTGCCCGAGGTGGAGATCGGTGATGGGCAATCGCGAGGAGTTCAAGCAGTTCGCGCTGCAGTTCGGCCAGGAGCTGACCGACGCCGACCTCGAGGGACTCGAGGCGGAGGAGGCGGCCGACGGGGCCGCGCCGGCCGCGGCCGGCGAACCGGGCGAGGCGCTCGCGCCGCCCGACGCCGAAGAGCTGGCGGAGTCCGTTGACGACGACTGGACCGGCGACGACTTCGACGCGGACGTTGACGACGTCGTGGTCGACGACCTCGACGCGGCCGGGGCGCCTGACCCCGACGACGAACCTGAAGCGCCGGACACCGCGTGGCGCGCGCCGTCGCCGGCGGGGGAGGACGCGGACACGGGTGGACGACCGGACGCCTGACGGGCCACTGCGCCTGAACCGCTTCCTGGCGCGCGCCGGACTGGGCTCCCGACGCGGCGTGGAGTCGCTCATCACCACCGGTCGCGTGACTGTCAACGGAGCGGTCGTCACCGCGCTCGATACGCGGATCGACCCGGCGCACGACGCGGTCACCGTCGACGGCCAGGCTGGTCGGCCTGCCGAAAGTCTGGCGCGTCTACGCCTTCCACAAGCCGCTCGGCGTGGTCTCGACCCTCCGCCCGCAGGGCACCCAGACCGGACTGCTCTCCTTCCGCACCCACGCCGGCCTGCCGCCGGGGCTGGTGCCGATCGGGCGTCTTGACGCGGACACCAGCGGCCTGCTCCTTTGGAGCGATGACGGGGAGCTGGCGCAGGCGCTGCTGCGCCCGGCCCGCGCGGTCTGGAAGCGGTACGAAGTGGAACTGGCCGGACGGCTCGCGCCGGACGGCGTGCGGACGGTGGCGCGGGGCGGGGTGCGACCTCGACGGACGCCCCTGCCTGCCGGCCCGCATCGCGCCGCTGCCGGGGCCGCCGGGGCACTGCTGGGCGGTGTCGCTGCGCGAGGGACGCAATCGTCAGATCCGCCGGATGTTCGCGGCGCTCGGCGTCGAGGTGAAGCGCCTGCACCGCACCGATGTCGGCCCGCAGCGGCTGGGGCGTCTGCCGCCCGGCCTCTTCCGGCGCCTGACCACGCTCGAAATCACCGCGCTGCGCGCGGTGGCCGGGCTGCCGCCGCCCTGAGCGCCGAACGATTCCGCCGGGTGCGCGCCGGGACCGCTCCGCGCGCGCGGAAAGGTGGTCGAGGGGATGGATTTCCAGAAGCTGTTCCGCTTTCCGCCCGGGCACGACTACGCCACGCAGCTCTGGGTAGCGGCCCGCGGGCTGCAGGCGCTGGTGACGCTGGTGTTCGTTCTCCAGCTCCGGGCCAACCGAACCCTGTCGTCGTACATACCCTTTCTCGCCGTCGCTGCCGTGACGACGTTCGCGCTCCTGAGCATCTTCGTGTGGAACATCTTTCCGATCTGCCTGCAGGAGGGCGTGGGCGTCACGCCCTTCAAGAAGGCAAGCGAGTACGTGATTTCCGCCGTCCTCTCTGCCTCGATCCTTCTCCTGCTTGGCCCCCGCAAAGTCCTGGACTCCCGCCCCGAGCGCGTCCTGCTGATCGCGGCTTTCGCCACGAACATCGCCAGCGAGATGGTCTTCACGCTCTACGTCAGCGCCTACGGCTACCAGAACATGATCGGGCACCTCCTGAAGCTGGGCTCCTTCCTCCTCGCCTACCAGGCGCTCTTCGCCACCAAGATCAGGAGCAGGCTCACCCTGATCGACGAGCTGAAGCGGTCCGAGCGCGCGCCTGCAGAGGAGCGAGGCGGACCTGCGCGCCGCCAACCTCTCCAAGGACAAGTTCTTCTCCATCATTGCGCACGACCTGCGCAATCCGATCAGCGGCATCCTTTCCCTGTCGGAGCTCCTTGCCACCCGGTTCGACGGCCTGGAGCCGGCGACGGATTCGCGAGCTGTGCGGGATGGTCTACGACGGCGCCCGGCAGTCGTCGGAGCTCCTGGAATGCATCCTGCAGTGGGCGCGCGCCCAGACGGGCAGGCTCGAGGTCAACCCGTCCGTCATCCGGTTGCCGAGGTCTGCGAGGGCATTGCGTCTCTTCAGCGCCTGACGGCTGCGCAGCAAGGGAGTTGTCGTGGAGTCCCGCATCCGCCCCGGTGCCACGCGTCTGGGCGGACGAGCACATGGTCGCCACGGTCATGCGCAACCTGCTCTCGAACGGCGTCAAGTTCACGCCGCGCGGCGGGCAGGTCGTTGTAAGCTCCGCGACGGACGGCCGCCTGGGAGCGGATCACCGTGAGCGACACCGGCCGCGGCATGTGCCCGCAAGACCTGGAAAAGCTCTTCCGCATCGACGTCCATTTCTCCTGCCCGGGCACCGACGCGGAGCGCGGCACCGGCATGGGCCTCATCCTGTGCAACGAGCTGGTTGCCTTGAACAAGGGCCGGATCGAGGTGAAGAGCGAGCCCGGGAAGGGAAGCTCATTTACCCTGTCGCTTCCGCGGGACAAGACCGCGACAAACCTCCCGCGCTGATCTCACTCATTCAGGCGTAATCGATCCACGGGAAACGCCGGGCGTGCCAGCGGCTTCAGTGCCAGGGACAGCAGTATTCCTTCGTTGTCGTCGCCCGCGATCCTGTTTGCCCTGAGGGTGCCGCACTCGCTGCAGCGATGCACGACCGCCCATTCGCCGTCGGGCTTGGCCCAGACGGAGATGGGCTCCATCGGAGACCTGCAGGCCGATCGCCTGTCACCGGACTTGAAGTCCACGTGAAGGCTCCACAGGCAGTGAGGACAGTGGTTTCTCTGCTCGGTGCCACCGGTCGGCAGGACAACGAGCTTCTGGCAGTGGATGCAGTGGAAAGGCTCATCGGCCGCGCGAGCAGCCGGTTCCGGAAATCTCGACAATGATCAATTCCTCCGCGCGAAAGAAGAGGGCCGCCGCGAAGGAACCGACCGTGATGGGAGCTCATTGATACGGGACGGCTCATGCCGCTCCGCAGAACTCAGTGAACGGTGCGATTACCTCCGCGAGCTTCGAAGAACGAAACGAGCCGCTCCAGATACTCGCGCAAGCATCTCCTACCTCCTTGATCCGTGAGTCTCCACGGATGCTCGCCGAACGGCGGTCGGTTGTCAAGTGCGTGGCGACGTGACAGCGCGGCCCGAGCTCACGGGACGGCCGCGAGGGAGTCCAGCAGCTCCGCGACGGAGAACGTCGCTCCACAGATGACCCTGTCCGCGGCACCGTAGTACACGGTGAGCGTGTCCCCCGAGACCACGTGCCCGTTGGTGAAGACGACGTGGGAGAGGAAGCCCGAGCGCTCGTAGGGCGCCGTCGCCTCCATGACGGGATCCTCCGAGCGCGCGAGGAGCCGCGAGGGGTCCTCCCTGTCGAAAAGCATGACGCCGAGTGAGTAGCGGTTTTCGGGAGTGGCACCGTGGTAGACGTGCAGCCACCCGCGCCCGGTCTCGATAGGAGGCCCGCCAGCGCCGACCCTCGCCCCGTCCCACCGTCCCGGCCTCGTCCGCGCAACGCACTGGTGCCCGCCCCAGTGCAGAAGGTCGGGCGACTGTGCAATCCACATGTAGTTGCCGCCGATTCCCGCGCCTGAAGGACGGTGCAGTGCACGGTAATGTCCGCCTATCCGCCGCGGGAACAGCGCGCAGTCCTTGTTGGGGCTCGGCAGCATCATGCCGTGGCGTTCAAAGGTCACCCAGTCACTCGTGGAGATGAGCCCCACCCCGTAGCCATCCGGCGAGACAGCCGTATAGGTGAGCCAGGCACGGCCTTCTATCTCGGTGACCCTGCAGTCCTCCATGCCCCAGCTTTCCAGCGGAGGGCATCCGACAAGGGTCGGCGCCGGGTCGGCGGTGAAATGAGCCCCGTCGCTGCTCCACGCGAGCCGCAGGTGGGACAGCGTGGTGAGGTAGGCCTGGCCGCGATAATGGAAGAGGCGGGGATCCGCCGCAACGAGGTCCGGATCGTCCCGGCGGAAGCGCAGAACGCGCACTCCGCGGTCGGCCGCGGGATCGATCACCGGAGTGGTGATCCAGCCCTTCTCCTGGGGAGGACGCTCGCCTACCCTCAGGAGAAGCCCGACACGGCCGCCGAAACGGAAGGCCCCCGCATTGAGAACGCATTCCACCTCGAAGTCCGCCCGGCTGGGGCGAACGTCGCCGGGCTGCAGGAGCGGGTTCTCGGAAAGACGAACGCAGAGCTCACGTGCCATCGCGCCGTTCCTCCCGGCGGGCATCCTATCACCGGCGGCGAGGGAGGGCAAGGGAAACCTTACAATTGTTAGTCTGGAGCATACATTCTATTACCTTATTTTCTTGACAGCCCCTCCGGGCCATGATACTCTCCGAGGCCACGAGCCATGGACGTCCCCCCTGTTCTCCTGGATGTCCGAAACCTCCGCACCTGGTTCACCCTGGATGAGGGAACCCTGAAGGCCGTGGACGGCGTCAGCTTTGCCGTCCCGTCCCAGAGCACCGTCGGACTCATCGGGGAAAGCGGGTGCGGCAAGAGCGTGACTGCCCAGAGCATCCTGCGCATCGTGCCCTCGCCCGGGAAGATCGTCTCCGGCTCCATCCTCCTGGCCACCGGAAACGGGGCCCCGGTGGACCTCGCGGCCCTCTCCGCCTCCGGGCGGGAGATCCGGCACATCCGCGGCGGCACGGTTGCCATGGTCTTCCAGGAGCCCATGACCAGCCTCTCGCCGGTCTACTCCATCGGCGACCAGATCGTGGAGTCGCTCATGATCCACGTCACCCATGACCACAACGAGGCGTGGGACCGCGCGGTGTCCCTCCTGGAGAAAGTGGGCATTCCTCGGCCGTCCCAGCGGGCGCGCGAGTATCCCCACCAGCTCTCGGGAGGAATGCGTCAGCGAGCCATGATCGCCATGGCCCTCTCCTGCAATCCCCGGCCTGCTGATCGCCGACGAGCCGACAACGGCCCTGGACGTCACGGTAGCGGCCCAGATCCTGGAGCTCATGCGGAGCCTCCAGGATGAGTTCCATATGTCGATGCTCTACATCACCCATGACCTGGGGGTCATCGCGGAGATCTCCCGCACCGTCAACGTGATGTACCTGGGCAAGATCATAGAGAGCGCGCCCGCGGACACCCTCTTCCGCTCCCCGCTGCACCCCTACACCACCGCGCTCATGCGTTCCATCCCGCGGGTGGAACAGCGCACCCGGTCCCGCCTGGACGCCATAGAAGGCTCGGTGCCGGTGCCGCTCAATCTCCCGCGCCAGTGCGGGTTCTTCCCGCGCTGCAGCAGGGCAATCAAGGGAACCTGCGACGCGCACGTGCCCGCGCTCGTCGAGGTTGCTCCCGGACACGACGTGCGCTGCTTCCTGCATTCACCGCAAAGGGAAGAAATGCGCCAGGAGCGCCGGGATGGCTGACGCCGCCCCGTTCCTCCTGGAGGTGGATGCTCTGCGGAAGTACTTCCCCATCCGCCGCGGGTTTTTCAGCAAGACCCTCGGCCTGGTGAAGGCCGTGGACGGCGGTGAGCTTCGCCATCCCCCGCGGGAAGACCCTCGGCCTGGTGGGTGAGAGCGGCTGCGGCAAGACCACGCTCGGCCGGTGCGTCATCCGCGCCATCGACCCCACGGCGGGGCGCGTGCTGCTGCGCCACGGAGAGCCAGGGCACGGTGGACATCGCCCAGATGCCGGAAGACAAGCTGTCGGCCCCTGCGGCGGGAGATGCACCTGATCTTCCAGGACCCGTACTCCTCGCTGGATCCCGCGCATGACCGTGCTCGACATCATCGGGGAGCCGCTGCGCTGCAACGGGATCGCATCGGGGAGCGACTACACCGACCGCGTGAAGAGCATCGCGCAGGCCGTGGGCCTGGAGGTGAAGTACCTCAAGCGCTATCCGCACGCCTTCTCGGGAGGACAGCGTCAGCGCATCGGGATCGCCCGGTCTCTCGCGGCCAACCCGCGCCTGATCGTGTGTGACGAGCCCGTATCAGCGCTGGATGTTTCCATCCAGGCCCAGATTCTCAACCTGCTGCAGTCGCTCCAGGAGCAGTTCCGGCTCACCTACCTCTTCATCTCGCACGAGCTGGCGGTGATCCGCCACGTGTCGGACCGGGTCGGGGTGATGTACGTCGGGAAGCTCGTGGAGATGGCGGACACCGACGAGCTGTTCAGCAACCCGCGCCACCCGTACACCGAGGCGCTCCTCTCCGCCGTTCCCGGGCCGAGCCGGGAGCGAAGAGGGACCGCATCATCCTCCAGGGGGACGTGGCAAACCCTGCCAGTCCCCCGAGCGGCTGCTACTTCCATCCCCGCTGCAGGTACGCGCGGCCGCGCTGTTCCGTGGAGGCTCCCGCGTGGCGCGAAATCAGAGCCCGGGCACAGCGTGGCATGTCACTTTTCGGAAGATATCGCCCTGAGGGGCATTTCATGACCGTGGATTCCACGGCCGGCGTGTGCCGGTCCAGACAGCAGAGGAGGAGGTCCAGATGAGATCACGAACACTGGTCTGCGTTGTGGCGCTTCTGGCCATCGCGGCGTCACTCGGCTTTGCCGTCAACGGGAAGTCGGGAGACGACGTGAAGGTCTACACGACGCCATCCGATTACCAGAAGGCCGTGGGCAAGGCCCTGCCGGCGTACAAAGAGGCGCCCATGCTTGCCGACATGGTGAAGGCCGGTACCCTTCCCAAGGTGGCAGACCGCCTGCCCAAGGAGCCGTCGGTCATCGACCCCTGGGAGGCCGTGGGCACCTACGGCGGGACCATGAAGATGCACGACGTGCGCCTGCGCGACGTCATGAACCGGGGCCTGCTGCAGCAGAACAGCTACGGCAGCAAGTACTACCCCGACATCGCCAAGGACGTGAAGTACACCTCGAATGACTACAGGCAGGTGACGGTGTACCTGCGCCCGGGGATGAAGTGGTCCGATGGCGCGCCGTTCAACGCGGATGACATCATGTTCTGGTGGACCGACGAGTTCAACAACAAGGACGTGAACCCGGGCGGCGTCTGGGGTGCGTACATCGGCGCGGTCTTCACCAAGGTGGATGACTACACCGTGCGCATCACCTTCAAGGATCCCCAGCCGGCGTGGATCGCCCAGATGAGCCACCCGTACTCCCTCGCGCAGTCCTTCTTCTACGAGCCCAGGCACTACCTGATGCAGTACCACATCAAGTACAACAAGGACGCTGACGCCCTGGCCAAGAAGGAAGGCTACAACACGTGGGTGGACGCGTTCCGCTACCACGTGGGCACCTGGGTCCGCCAGCAGCGCGCAGGCCTCCCCACCCTGGACCCGTGGGTCGTGAAGGAGGTCACCAGCACCTATACGCTGTGCGAACGCAACCCGTATTTCTACCAGGTGGACACCCAGGGCAACCAGCTCCCCTACATCGACAAGATCATGGCCTATCCCGCCGCGGACCCGCAGACGGCGATCCTGCAGATCATGAGCGGGCAGTGGGACTACATCGCCGGGCGGCGAGATCCTCACCATGGGGGACTACACCGTGCTGAAGCAGAACGAGGCAAAGGGCAACTACCGCGTGGTCCTAATGTACGGGGACTTCATGAGCAACATGACTCTCACGCTGAACCCGCTGGGCCCGGACCTTCTCAACCGTGAGCTCATCCGCGACGTCCGCTTCCGCCAGGCCGTCTCCGTCGCCCTTGACCGCAAGAGCATGGCGGACTCCATCTACTTCGGACTGGCCGAGCCGCGGCAGCAGGCCCCGCTTCCCACCGTTTCGTTCTACAAGGCGGAGTGGAGCACCTACTACACCCAGTATG
>CAVYVY010000029.1:0-97657 GCA_963772145.1 uncultured bacterium | reverse complement strand
TTGTAGATAGTGATAATATGAAAGCGCGTTGAGGGCGGTTCTCCGGCATTGTCTATGGAGAAGCGAATGTCTGGATGGAATCGCGAGTTGTTGCGGGCGCATGGTCTGATTGCAGATTTGTTTGCGCGTTCGGAGCCCCGTGCGCGAAGTCGGGCGTATTTACAAGGCTTGTTGAACGGCTGTGAGCGCAAGAACGGCTGACGGATGGCGAGCGCCGCCGTGAGGCCGGGATTCCTGAGACTGTTGAGTTTGCCAGCAAGCCGGAGTTGGCACGGTGCATGATCGGGCGCGCCTTGGATGCGGGTGCTGCCGCGTCTTGGGTTGCAGCCGACGAGGTCTACGGCCACGACAGTCAACTACGCCGGTTTCTGGAAGGACGACAAATGGCCTACGTGCTGGCCGTGGCTTCTGAGCAGCGCTTGTGGCAATCGGATTTTATGCAGCATCGAGTGGATGCAATTGCGCTGAATCTGCCCGCATCTCGATGGAAGCGTCTCTCCGCCGGTTTGGGCAGCAAGGGCGAACAGCTCTATGACTGGGCATTGATGGTGTTATCGAAACAGGATGGATGGACGCGGGCGCTTCTGGTGAGGCGCAGCATCGAAGAGAAGCCGGAGTGCGCCTACTATCTGTGTTACGCTCCCAGCGGAAAGGACACGCTGGAAGCGTTGGTCCGCGTGGCTGGCGAACGCTGGAAGATCGGGCAAACCTTCCAGACCGCAAAGGCGAATGTGGACTGGATCACTACGAAGTGCGTCACTGGCAGGGCTGGTATCGGCATATCACGCTGGCCATGCTGGCCCACGCTGTGTTATCCGTGCTGCGAGCACACGGAGGAAAAAACTCCCGACGCGCAAGTGCGGCTCAGCGTACCCGAACTGCGCCACCTGCTCACCGCATTGCTATGGCGCGGATGGCACGGCCTTGAACACCTGCGGCATTGGTCCCAGTGGCGAAGACGACATCAATTCCAAGCCCATGTGCTGCCACTATCGAAAGCACGGTTCGCCGCCGCAAACACTCTATCTACAACTGTAGTACTAAAAATCGATATGCGTTCGCACTGACCCCACCCAGGCCGGGCCGCGGTCGCGGTTGTAGCCGGGGTTCGCGATGTGCTGCACATCGACGGCGTAGAACAAGCCTCGCCAGGCGTGCAGGTTGTAGTAGGCTTCGACGATATTCTCGCGTCCATAGCGGAGATTGCCGTCGCCCAGAATGAACCCAAGGCCTCCCAGCCGCAGATATTCCTGGTGGTCGCGCTTGATGGCGTTCGAGACGACGGCCAGTCCGATCTTGTCCACCGGGCGATGCCAGCGGGTTCCGGCGTAGTCGGCTCCGGCCTCCGCTGTCTGGTCCACCTCGGTGTAGGCGTAGGACTCGTGCTGGCCCTCGTTCCAGCCGAAACGGCCAAAGACGCGCAGATTCTCCGTCACTTCCTGCTCCATGTTGAAGCCGAAGCCGTATTTGAGCGCGCTGAAGTGCTCGTGAAGCAGAATGTCGGGCGCTTTTCCGGTTCCCGCCACAGCTTCGACCGCCTCGCGGTAGGTGCCCATGTGGGCGCGATTGGCGAAGAAGAGCAACCGCTCCGTGCCTTTGCGCTGCGGAACGAAGCTGTGCCGCAGTTCAAGCTCGCCGTTCTGCGCGTGTGCGCGGCTGAAGGCCCAATCCAGGTCGATGCTGTTGGCCACCGTGGGCATGGCGAAGAAGCCGTAGCGCAGGCTCCATGCACGGTCGTCGTACTCAACCAAGCCGCCTACCGTGTAGCCGCGTGTGTCGGCCGCGTAGTCCCATGCGCCGTTGTTGTCCACCGTCCAGTTCATGAACTGCAAGTGGCTGTCGGAGCCGGGAGCGTTCACGTCAAAGAAATCAGGCAGCGTCATCCTGCCAAAGCGGAACTCAATGCGCCGCACAGGCACACTGGTTGCAAGGGAAAAGGCGCTAGGCTCCTGGCTGGTGGTCTCTTGCGTCAGGCCGAGGACCTGATGGATTTCGTAGCGGGCCAGATAGGGCGCGGAACCGAGGCTGGGATTGCGCACTACATCCAAATTCGTGAATCCGGCCAGTCCCAGCGCCTGGCTCAAGCCGCGTCCGCCGGAGGCTTCCACGTCCAGGATCAGGTCGGTGTTGTAGCGAATCGAACGGGTAAGCCGGAGCGCCATATACAGTGTGCCCAGCAGGGAAGTCTTGTATTCGGCTGCGTTGTGAAAGCTGTTTGTGCCTTGGTAGGGGGAATGGAAGGGAAGACGTCCCTGGTAGATGACATTGACCTGTCCGGAAAGCCACCAGCGGCGATCACCGGAGTGCGGAACCATGGTGACGGTGGGCGCTTCGATTGCGCTGCGGCCTTCGGATGCTGCTTCTTCTGTTGTGTCTCCGGCGCTGTTGGTCGCAGCGAGTGGCAAAGGCGCGGATAAGTTGCCCCGCGCAAACTGTGTTGCCGGAATCACGGCCACGGGAGTGGAACGAGGAGCTTCGGGAGCCTGAGCGCAAACGGCTGTGGCGCCCAGCGCCAGCACTGCCAGCGTACCGGCAAGTGAGTGGGGGTTGAGAGGTGTTGAGCACGGGAGGAAAAGCAGAAACATTCGGAATCCTTCTAATGCGAAATCACAGTAGGCGCCTAACAAGATTTAAAAGGGTTGCCGCTCCCTGTCGGTCGCGTCAACTTGAGATTTCTGACTCTCGAATAGCGTAACTTTTGTTTCGCACGAATCGTAGCGTGGGGCTTGTGTATTCAAGGTAAAATGAAAACGAAACCATACCCCCACTACGTAGATACCATACCTGGGGTGGGTATTGTCAAGAGGAGAAGAAATGACCCAGCATGAACGCGAGAAGGTCAAACTGCTGCAAAGATTAAAGAAACTGCGCGGGCAATTGGATGCGGTGGAACGGGCTCTGGTTGCCGATGAGAATTGTAATGGGCAATTGATGCTGCTGTCCGCCGTGCGCGGCGGCGTCTATGCGCTGATGGGCGAAGTGCTGGAGGATCATATCCGCTTTCATCTTACAGACGAAGCCAAGGCGCAGATTACTCCGGAGCTGGCCGAGGATCTGATCGACATGGTGCGTGTCTATCTGAAGTGAGGCCAGAGAGCAGGGAACCGGAAACGCTGGATGGAGAGGCCCATCGCGTGATTGGCCGATCTTAGATGGCGGTGGGGGCGCGCAGGGCGTCGATGTCGGCTGTGAGGTCTTTGTCGAGGGTTTGCTGGGCGGCTTCGGAGAGCTTGGCGCCCTGGCTGGTGAGGTAGAAAACGTCGATGGCGGTTTCGCCTTCCGTGTCGATGAGGGCGACCTTGATGTTGCAGTCGTGCTTGTTGAAGGTGAGGGCAATCTGGCGCAGCAGTCCGGGCAGGTCCTGCGCGACGACTTGCAGAATGGTGGCGTGAGAGGACGACTCGGAGTCGAACTCCAGGCGTGTGGACACTTCGACCTTGAGATTGTCGGGGTTGTTCAGGTGGCTGCGCGATTCAAGCAGTTGCTCGACCGGCAGCTTGAGCGCGATGACATCGTGAATGTATTCCAGAAAGCGGGTTCTTTCGCTGGGATTCAGCTCAAGGGTGCGGAAACTGTCGGCAAACTGAAAGCTGTCCACGATGAGCCCATCGTCATTGGAGAAGGCTCCGGCCTTGACGATGTTCATGCCCCAGGCGGCCAGGGTGCCAGCCACGTCGGCAAAAAGCCGCGTCCGGTCGCGGGTAATGACGGTTAAGTCGAAGAGCTGGCGGTGAGGATGAAGGTCGAGCTGGACGGGGTCCTGGTCGAGGTTGAGCGCCATCTGGAAGTGATCGCGAATCTGTTCGGGAAGGCGGGTTTGCAAGTAGCGCTGGGGCAGGCCTTCAAGGAATTTCCCCAGCGCATCGTATTGCTCGGCGGGCACCATCGAGCGTATGCGGTTGAGCAGCGTGGGGTCGATCGCGGCGCGGTAGCGGACCTCGTCGACCGAACGGTCCATAAAGTTGGCGGTGGCCATGTAAAGTTGCCAGAGATTCTCGGCCTTCCAAGGGGTCAGGGCGTCGGGGTTGACGGCCTTGATGTCGGCGAAGGTCAGCAGCGTGAGCATTTTGAGAACCATGGGATTGCCGATCTTTTCGGCAAAGCTACGGATGTTTTCCGGATCAAAGACATCGCGGCGCAGCGCGTTGGACATTTCCAGGTGAAGGCGGATGAGGTCGAGAATTGCTTCGCGTTCTTCGCTGTCAAATTCCAAGCGGGCTAGAAAAGCGTCTGCCAGTTCGACGCTGGGAGCAACGTGGTCTTCGGTGCGGCGGGCCTTGCCTGTGTCGTGGAGCAGAAGGGTAAGCAGAAAGAGGTCAAGACGGTCGATTTCGGGCAGTAGCTGCGCCAAGCGCCGTTCATATTCGTTGGCTGGCTGACGGAGGCCGTGGATGTTGTCGATGGTCAGAAATGAGTGTTCATCGACGGTGTAGCGGTGATAGCTGTCGCGGATGACCAGGGCATCGATGCCGTGAAACTCCGGGACCAGCATTTCCAGAATGCCGAGAGCGTGCATCGTGCGAAGGGCTTGGGCGGCGTGCGGTTCGAGCAGCACTTCCCGCAAGGCGTTCCACAGGTAAGGCCCTTCGGGGATGTGGATGGCCAGGGCCGGCAGTGCATCGGTAATGCGGTCTTCGGCGGCCTGCGAAAGGGTATAGCCGTGGATGGCTATGACCGTGAAGATGTGCAGGATGGAGCTGGTGTCGTTGAACTGGGCTCCCGGGGCAACGTCGATGCGCCCTCGGTCGAGAAGAAAGTCGGTGCCGGCGATGGGAGTGCGGCGGCGGCGGAATTGGCGATAGAAGCTGACCGGGGCGGGCAGGCTTTCCATCAGCAGTGCGGCGCGGCGATAGATGATGCGTGCGTGGCGGTAATAAGTGCGCATCCAGTAAGCCGGGTCGGCGGTGCCGCGCGTCTCCAGGCCGATGGAGGTAGCCGCTGCTTCGTCTTGGGATTGCCAGTCGAGGGTGTTGTCGTCGCGCTTGTGGCGGAAGTGCAGAAAACATCGCGCGGCGGCGAGAAAGTCAAAGGCTGCCTCGGCGTCGCCGCGGGCGCTCTGGAAGACGCTGCCGCGATGACGGGGCCACTCCTTGGTTTCTTTCAGTTGAAAAAGCAAGGCGAACCAGACGGCGAGGTGGTAGTCGCGCAGGCCGCCGGGGCATTCTTTGATATTGGGCTCGAGATGAAAGATGGTGTTGCCGAATTTGGCGTGACGGGCGCGGGCGTTCTCGCCCAGTTTTTGAGTGATGGTGTTCCACTCGCTCAACACCAGATTTGGCAGGACGGTCTGGTGGAGCTGCTGGTAAAGCGGAAAGTGACCGGCGAGAAACCGGCGATCTAGCGTGGCCAGCGTAAATTCTAGGTTGTCGGGGTCGAAGCGGCTGGCTTCCTTGAGGGTGCGCGAGCAAGGGCTGGCGCGCAAGCCGATGTCCCACATGTACTGGACGAACGTGCGGACCGCCTCTTTCGACTGCGCCTCGGCCTTGTCGTCGGCAAAGGCGAACAGAATGTCAATGTCGGAATAGGGAAACAGATCCTTGCGCCCATAGCCGCCCAAGGCCAGCAAGGAGACACTTTGCGTCGAGTTTCCGTCGAAGACGCGGCGCCACATTTCGATCAGAATACGGTCCACGACCGCAGAGCGACGGCGAATGGCCGCCGTGCCGTCGCCAGTGCGCTCGTAGGTTTCGAAAACGAGCGCCATCTGCCGCGTATATTGCTCTCGAAGATCGTCAACCCCTAAAGCGACTGAATTCATGTGTGTTTGTCGTGGCTTGCCGAAGCAAGATGGATGTGTTATCAGAATAAGCGAAGTTGGCGCGAATGGCGAACTTTTGGTGGCGCTGTCCCGGAAAACGGGACGCGCGGCGGCGCGAATTGCCTCTGTTGTGGATTCCACCAGCCCAACCGCTCTCAATTTAAGCATTAGGGCCTGTTCACACTAAGCGGTTGGCGGCGCTGGGAGCCAATTTTTACGAGGTCAAGGAGCGACGAGCGACGCCGAGATCGGGGAAAATGACCCCAGCCCTTCGGGTTGCGGGGCAAATCGGGCCAATCCTTCGTTGTCGTCGTTGCTTTGGATTGACCAAAGCTGCTTCCTCCGCCTCGTCTGGCCCGATTTCTCCGCGCAACGCCATCCAATCGTGTAGTGTGAACAGGCTCTAGTCCTACCTCTCAAAATTGAGGGCAGGGAAGCTCGTCACTCAAATCGTTCCATTCTTAACCTGGTCGTTCAAGCGCCTTGCGGAAAAGCAGCCATCTTTCGCATCTTGCCGCTAAAATAGTGGACTATGTGGGCTGGCTTGCAGTCGCGGCCAAAAACGTTTTTTGCGGTTCGTCGTTAGCAGCAAGGCCAGGGACGCGGCAGGATGAGGCTGTCGCGAGGAGGACGTCATCGGCGCACGAATGCGATTGGGCGATTTGCTGATCAAAGCGAATCTGGTTACTGCGGAAACTATTGCCGCGGCGTTGGAGCGTCAAGCCCGCGAAGGGGGGCGTCTGGGCGATAACTTGGTGGCGCTCGGTGCAATCGATCACGCGGCCCTGGAAGCCTTCCTGAAGCGCATTCCTGCTGAGCCGGTCGACCTTACGGCCACCGGAATCGACCAGATCGAATTGCTGAGTCTGCTGATGAGGTTGATCTATGCCGGTCGCCTGCAAAGCTGCCGCCAGTTTGTCGATGCCATTAAATTGCCTTACCCGCTGGTGACCGATCTGGTCAAAATGGCTGTTGACCGGAAGCTGCTGCAAAACCTTGGCATGCGCGGCGCTTCAAACTCGATTGATATGCTGTATACGTTCACCGAGGAGGGCAAGCGCTGGACGCTTGACTCCATGGATCGAACCGGCTACGCGGGACCCGCGCCGGTCACCCTTGATGAGTTCGCTTACCAGGTGAGCCTGCAGAAGCTGACCAACGAGAGAGTTACCTTCGAGCGCATTCGCAAGGCGCTTGGCGATCTGACTTTCGACGACAGCATTGTTGAACAAAGCGGACCGGCGCTGAACTCGGGCAGGGCCATGCTTCTCTACGGTCCCCCCGGCAATGGCAAAACATCATTCGCGCGCGCTCTCAGCAACGTCTTCAGCGATGTGGTTTATATTCCCTATGCGATTACCGTCGAGGGGCAGATTATCCGCGTCTTCGATTCCAGCGTTCATCTCGCTGTGGAACCCGCCGTTACCGCTGAGGTAGGCCGCGCGGATGACGAGACGGCATCCGCCAATTTGGACGAGGAAAGCAGCCTGGGCGAGGAGAGCAGCCAGTTCTTCATGCGGGCGGAGGAATACGATGCGCGCTGGGTTGCCTGCCGTCGGCCTTTTGTTGTTACCGGCGGTGAACTGACGCTGGAGATGCTGGACCTTCTCTATGACAAAACAGGGCATTTCTACGAGGCTCCCCTGCATGTGAAGGCGCTGGGAGGCTGCTTCATCATCGACGACTTTGGCCGCCAACTGGTTCGTCCCACCGATCTGTTGAATCGCTGGATTGTGCCCCTGGAAAATCGCGTCGATTATCTGAAGCTGCATACCGGAAAGAGCTTCGAGATTCCCTTTGAGGAGCTGGTCATCTTTTCCACCAACCTTGAGCCGGAAGACCTGATGGATTCAGCTTTTCTGCGCCGCCTTCCCTACAAAATCGAGGTGGGCGCTCCCAGTCTCGAAAATTACAAGCGCATTTTCGAAAATGAATGCAAGAAACAGGGAATGGCGCTGCCCGCCGGGGTCCTCGATACCATTGTGGAGAAACTCAAGGCAGGAAAATCCCTTGAGCTGGCGGCCTATCAGCCGAAGTTCATCGTCGATCAGGTTGTGGCTACCTGCAAGTTTATGAGGCAGAATTTGCATTTCGAGCCGCGATTTATTGACTATGCGCTCAATAATCTGCGGGTCAAACGCAACTCGCCGCCCCTTGCCAGAACTGCTCCGATTTAAAGAGACAGTCCTGGCGGGAGCTGGGGCGTCGGGCAGAAGCCGTGCCTAGATGGCGGTTTCGCCGCGTTCGTCGTTGCGAATGCGGATGGCTTCGTCGATGTGGCTGATAAAGATTTTGCCGTCACCGATGCGACCGGTGCGGGCTGCGCCAATAATCGCTTGAAGGGTCTTGTCCTTCTGGTCGTCGGTAACCACCAGTTCAATTTTGATCTTGGGCAACAGGTCAACGGAGTATTCGCGTCCGCGATAGAACTCGGTGTGCCCCTTCTGGCGGCCATGGCCGCGGGCTTCAAGAATCGTCATGCCCTCAATGCTCGCTTCGAGCAGGGCATCCTTGACTGCGTCTAGTTTGGATGGTTGGAGAATGGCTTCAATTTTGAGCATACGCAAAACGCCTCGTTTGACAGCGTAACAGGCGGGGGGCCTGATTGGGCAGTCCCCCCGGCATTTTGATGAAAGTACGTGAACAAAAAGCCTTACGAGTTGAAGTCGTAGCCTTCCTCATTGTGTTGCGAGAGGTCGAGGCCTTCGGCTTCCTGCTCCGGCGAGACACGCAGGCCGATGATTTTGTCAACAACGAAAAGCAACACCAACGTGCCAGCGATGGAGATGGTCCAGGAAATGGCAGCGCCGCCAAACTGGTTGAGCATCTGGCTCCAATGGCCGTCAATTGCGCCACTGGGGAGCGGCTTGCCCGCGGCGTCCTTGAAGATGGGGTTGATGGCGCTGGTGGCGAAGATGCCGGTCAGCAGCGCTCCCATCGTTCCGCCAGCCCCGTGGACGCCAAAGGCGTCGAGCGAGTCGTCGTAGCCGAAGAAACTTTTGACGATGAAAACCATGAAGAAGCAGAAAGCGCCGGCGATGAAGCCGATGGCCAAGGCGCTCATGGGCTGAACAAAGCCCGAGGCCGGGGTGATGGCCACCAAGCCCGCAACCGCGCCGGAGATGGCGCCCAAGGCAGTCGGCTTGCCGTTGTGAATCCACTCGGCGATGGACCAGCCGACGGCTGCCGCTGCGGCGGCGAAGTGGGTGTTGACGAAAGCGCTGGTGGCCAGGGAACTCGCGCCCAGCGCGCTACCCGCATTGAAGCCGAACCAGCCCACCCACAAGCAGGCAAGCGCCGACGAAGCTGATCACCATGGAGTGGGGCTGCATTTTGGTGTTGGGGTAGCCGATGCGCTTGCCCAAGTAGATGCAGGTTACCAGCGCCGAGACGCCGCTGGTGATGTGGACGACGGTGCCTCCGGCAAAATCCAGGCTGGGAATATGGCCGCCCGCTGCGTTCAGCAGGCCGCCCACGCCCCAGACCATGTGCGCCATGGGGCAATAGACAACCAGTGTCCAGAGCGAGAGGAAGAGAGCCATGGCGCTGAACTTCATGCGTTCGGCAAAAGCGCCGGTGATCAGCGCCGGAGTGATGATGGCGAACATCAACTGGTAGATCATGTAGGTCTGTTCAGGGATGGTGGGCGCGTAGTCGGTGTTGGGCGTCAATCCGACGCCGCGCAGAAAGACGTGATCAAAGCCGCCGATAAAGCTGCATTACCATGGCCGAAGGCCAGCGAGTAGCCGACGACGGCCCAGAGAATCGTGACCAGGCCCATCATGGCAAAGCTCTGCATCATGGTGCCGAGGATGTTCTTCTTGCGGACTAGGCCGCCGTAGAAGAGAGCCAGTCCGGGGCCGGTCATCAGCAGGACCAGCGCGGCGGAGACCAGCATCCAGGCATTGTCGCCGGCAGACTGGGCGGTGGCGCTGGCGGCCTGCGCCGGCTTGACTGACTGTTGGAGGGCGGTGATCTGAGCTTGTGTGGCTGGAGCTTCCGGGGCGGGCGGAAGCTGTGCGAGAGTCAGAGCCGGAAAACCCAGAACGGCAGACAAAAATAGCACTTTGATTCCACGACACATATATTTTCACTCCCAAAATGATGCAATGTGCAAACGTCTTGCGCTGGGTCGAGAATTCGGTCGGCGTTCCGGAGAAAGAGGAGAAAAGACTCCGGAAGCGTCTTTCAGCGCGGATCGAAACTGCTGCCTTGGCAGAAAGCTGTACACAACAATCAGGCACGACGATCTCCACGCCACCGGGGAGTGACGCAGGCTCAACGCCTACTTGATTCTCAATAAAAGGAGAATACGGTTCCTCGTATAAGGAACTCATGAAGAATTTACAGAAAACAGGTTAATATCCGCGCAAAAGCAAGAAAAACTATTGAAAACTTATCGCTTTTGCGCTAGGGATTTTCCGAATTGCCCTGCCTGTAACACGTCCTTCAAAGGCATTTCCATGAAGGAATGCCTTTGAAGGACGTGTTGAGGAACGACGCCTTGGCAAAAGAACAGATCCAGCCACGGCTACAGGGCTGAGTCGCCGCGCTCGTCGTTGCGAATGCGGATAGCCTCATCGATGCGGCTGACGAAGATCTTTCCGTCGCCGATATGGCCGGTGCGGGCAGCGCCGAGGATGGCCTGGATGACCTTGTCCTTCAAGAGCGTCATTGACGACGATTTCGAGCTTGATCTTGGGAAGAAGATCGATGGTGTACTCGCGGCCGCGATAGAACTCGGTGTGGCCCTTTTGGCGGCCGTGACCGCGGGCTTCCAGTGATGGTGATTCCCTCGATGCCCGGCTTCGATCAGGGCTTCCTTGACGGTGTCCAGCTTGGCGGGCTGGATGACCGCTTCAATCTTGAGCATATCCGGATTCCTCGCTTCGGATCTCGACTTCAAGTAACGGCTTGGGCCGCAAGTATCCTGCCGTGGACCGCGTACAATTCCCGGCGAGGAGGCATCTTAGAGCCATTACGAGTTGAAATCGTAGCCTTCCTCGCCGTGCTGCGAGAGATCGAGGCCGGCGGCTTCATCGTTCGGCGGAAACGCGCAGGCCCAAGGTCTTGTCGACCAGGAACAGCAGCACCAGCGTTCCCACAATGGCCAGAGCCCATCCGATGCCCATGCCGATGGCCTGGTTGAGGACCTGATGCCAGTTGCCGTCGATGGCGCCGGTGGGGATCGGGCTGGCCCGCGGCGTCCTTGCCGAAGACGGCGTTGATGGCGCCGGAGGCAAACAGTCCGGTGAGCAGCGCGCCCATGGTTCCTCCCACGCCGTGAACGCCGAAGGCGTCGAGCGAGTCGTCGTAGCCGAAGAACTTCTTGACCTTGAAGACCATGAAGGAGCAGACGACGCCGGCGATGAGGCCGATGACCAGCGCGCTCATGGGCTGCACAAAGCCCGAGGCCTGGGTGATGGTGGCCAGGCCAGCGACCGCGCCGGAGATGGCGCCCAGAGCGGTGGGCTTGCCGTTCTGCATCCATTCGGTGACGACCCAGCTGATCGCGGCGGCGGCGGCGGCGAACTGGGTGTTGACAAAGGCGCTGGTGGCCAGCGGCCCGGCATTCAGCGCGCTGCCTGCGTTGAAGCCGAACCAGCCGAACCACAGCAGCGCGGCGCCGATGAAGCTGAGCACCATGGAGTGGGGCGGCATATCGTCATGCGGGTAGCCGGTGCGCTTGCCCAGATAGAGGGCAGTGACCAGCGCCGAAATGCCGCTAGGTGATGTGAACCACGGTGCCGCCGGCAAAGTCGAAGACCGGCCAGCGGCCGCCAGCGATGTTCAGCAGGCCGCCCACGCCCCAGACCATGTGCGCCATGGGGCAGTAGATCACCAGCGACCACAGCGAAAGAAAGACGGCCATGGAGCTGAACTTGACGCGCTCGGCAAAGGCGCCGGTGATCAGCGCCGGGGTGATGATGGCGAACATGAGCTGGTAGATCATGAAGGTCTGCTCGGGGATGGTGCCGCCATAGTTGGGGTTGGGCGTCGAGCCAACGCCGCGCAGAAAGACGTGCTCGAAGCCGCCGATGAAGCCGTTGCCCGCCCCGAAGGCCAGCGAGTAGCCAACCAGCGCCCAGAGAACGGTGATCAGGCCCATCATGGCGAAGCTCTGCATCATGGTGCCGAGGATGTTCTTCTGGCGGACCAGGCCGCCATAGAAGAGCGTCAGCCCGGGCGCGGTCATCAGCAGAACCAGGGCCGCGGAGATCAGCACCCAGGCGTTGTCGCCGGAGGACTGGGCGTCGTGGACGGCCTGCTGGAGCGCGGCATATTGCGCTTGAGTGACAGGGGCCGGGGCGGCCGATTGAGCCAGAGCCATGGCTGGGAGCCCCAGGCAGGCTAGCAGGAGGAGCAGCTTGATTGCGTGACGAACCATGTGTTTTTTCACTCCAAAAAATGCAAAAAACAACCGTCATGCGTGAGACGGAAAACCAGCCGCGACTCCGGATGACGCAAAAATGCTTCGGACGTTCGAGCCGATTGGTTTGATTGCTGCGGCCCGACGTATAGCATTTTCGGAATTGGTGTAGACCGAAGCCATACTGCTAAGTGGCTTTTTCATCAAGAAAAAGCCACCTTCCAGCGCTCTTGAAAAGTCTGCGTGTATTCCGAAAATACTCTAAGCCATGCTTCGGAACAGCCTCAGCCGGAAAATGCTGCATTTTCCGGCTGGGCAGTCTTGGCTCAATCCTTGTAGGATTCTCTCGACAAAGCGTAGAGCTTCCCGTATAAGGAACCCATAAGGATTTATGAGAAAACAGGGATTGATGCCGGTATAAAGGCAAAATTCTATGGAACTTTCATGGATTTTGCGCTATATGAATTTATCCAATGTGCGTCACAGCGACTTTCATCTGGGAGCGCTTTGCGAAAGAAAAATCTCCGGGTGAAAATCGAGTCGATGGCCGAAAGTGAGAGCCGATAACCGGACGGGAAATCAAAAGTTGCCGCGACGACCTTGCGAGCATTGAAGAAGTGGATGGAGGTATAGTAGTCCCATGTCGGCCACGGAAGAACGCGACCATTTTTCGTTTGGAGCGCTGGAGAGCAGCGCGCAAAACCGTGTCAAGATGACGGAAGTGAACTACGGTTTTGAAGCGCCGGAGGGGGTCCTGCTGACTTCCTTGGACTATGCCGTCAACTGGATCCGCAAGAACTCCATTTGGCCCATGACCTTCGGCCTCGCCTGCTGCGCCATCGAGATGATGTCAGCCGGAGCGGCGCGCTTCGATCTGGCGCGTTTCGGTGCCGAGGTCTTTCGGCCTTCTCCCGCGCCAGTCGGACCTGATGGTGGTTGCCGGGCGGGTTTCCTGGAAGATGGCTCCGGTGATTCGCCGGCTCTACGACCAGATGGTGGAGCCGAAATGGGTGATTTCGATGGGTGCCTGCGCGACTTCCGGCGGGGTTTTCAATAACTATGCGGTGGTGCAGGGCGTGAACCAGATCATTCCTGTGGATGTCTATGTTCCCGGATGCCCTCCGCGTCCGGAGCAGCTTATGTACGCGCTTACGCTTCTGCAAGAGAAGATTCAGCGTGAGCCGCGCAGTCTGCGGAAGACCTTGGGAGCCCTCTGAGCAAATCGGCCCGTTTGAAGCTGTGCTTTTTCAAAAGGAAGAAAGCCTTGAGCCGAAAAAGCTTTCACTCTGTTTGTCATGCCAAGACAAAAGCGGAAATTTTTTGCGCGATCATGCTCTGAGCCGAGCGCTTGGGCATGTGAGTCTGGCCCGGAAGGCTGGCGGTTTGAACATTCGGCAGGGTCTTTAGCAGCGCCGCGAAGGCGTGGCGGAAAGGATGCACCGGGCTTTCGGTTCCCAGCAACAGCAAAGCCGGGCAGGAGAGCGCAGCGCAAGCATCTACATTTCCCGGCAGGCCATCCATGGCTTTCAACTCGCGAGACCACGAGGGAATTTCCGAAACCAGAAAGGGCCAAGCCTTGGACGAGCGCATTTTGCGAACGTGCGCGTCGGGGAATTCCACAAACTTTTTGAGACCGATTTCCAGAGCATCGTCGAAACGGCCATCGTTGACGGCACGGCAGTACGGCTCGAAATCTTCGCCGGCGATCAGGCCGCCAACCGGCAAGGGCGGTTCATATAAGACAAGCTTTCGCACCGGAGAGCGCAACGCGGCTCCCAAGGCGCAAATTGCTCCGAAGGAATGCCCCACCAAGCTAGCGTCACGGCAAGGAGCGGCAGAAGACGCAGCAGCAGCTCGTGCAGGAGCTTTTCCCGCAGCTGCTGGGCATCCCGGGCGTGCTCGCCTTCGTGATCAATCCGCCGAGTCTCGGCGGGGAGTTCAATTTTTCGCCGGTCGAGTACGTGCTGCAGGCCGAGAGCTACGAAGAACTGAGTCAGGCGGTCGGCATCATGATGACCAAGGCGCAGCAGCTCGGCTACCTGGCGAATCTCGACGTGGACCTGCGCCTCAACAAGCCGCAGCTCGACATCGCCATCGATCGTGAGCGGGCGGCCCAGCTCGGCGTTTCGGTGAGCGAGATCGGCGCCACCCTGGAGTCGCTGCTCGGTGGCCGCGTGGTTGGCAACTTCAAGCGCGGCTCCAAGCAGTACGACGTGGTCGTCCAGATGCGGCCCGGAGATCGCGCCACCCCCGACGTCATCTCGGAGATCTGGCTGCGGGGCGGCGGCGGCCTGGTGCAGCTCGCGAACGTGGTGCACGTGCGGGAGACGGTCGCCCCGAAAGAACTGAATCACTACAACCGCGTCCGCTCGGCTACCATTACCGCGAGCCTGCCCCCGGGCATGGATCTGGGCACGGCCCTCGACGCCCTGGACAAGGTGTGGCGAGAGGACCTGCCGGCCGGGGTGAAGCGCGAACTGAAGGGACAGTCGCGCGAGTACCGCGAGTCGCAGGGCAGCCTTACCCTGCTTTTCGGTCTCGCCGTCGTCTTCATCTTCCTGGTGCTCGCGGCGCAGTTCGAGAGTTTCGTGCATCCCTTCACGATCCTGCTTTCGGTGCCGCTGGCCGTGGTGGGGGCGCTGATCTCGCTCTACGTGCTGAAGCAGAGCCTGAACATCTATTCGCAGATCGGCCTGATCATGCTGATCGGCCTGGTCACGAAGAACGCCATCCTGATCGTCGAATACGCCAATCAGCGGCGGGCCCGGGGCGAGGCGATCCGCGACGCCGTTCGCAACGCCGCGGCCATCCGGCTGCGGCCGATCCTGATGACGTCGTTCTCGACGATCTTCGGCATCTTGCCGATCGCGCTCGGCCTCGGGGCCGGCGGCGAGTCGCGCATGCCGCTCGGTGTGGCGGTGGTGGGTGGCATGCTGGCATCGACGTTCCTTACCCTCGTGCTGGTGCCGGTCGTCTACGATCTGCTGGCGCGCTTCACGAATCCGCATCTGGACGCGGACGAGGAGGCCGGCCCGCCGGTCGGGTCGGCCCACTTGTAATCCGGCGCGAAAACCGGCATGCTCCTTTGCGGAGGGCGGGTTGCGCGCCGGGCTGGCCGATCCGCCGGAAGCTGGACTTTCGCAGCCTGGGGGGCGGTCAGCCATGGGTACCCGGACGCGCAGTCTCTGCGTGCTCATCCTGTTCGCGGGGATGCTGGGGGCGCCCTCAGCTGCACGCGCCGGTGCAGGAGCGCCGGTCGATTCCGCAGCGGTCCGCGTGGCGCTGCCGGCGCGGATCGTCCTGCCGGCGCCGCGCACGACCGGCGGCATGCCGCTGCTCGACGCGCTGCGCCTGCGCCATTCGGACCGCGATTTCGGCGACCGGATGCTGCCGACCCAACTCCTGTCCGATCTGCTCTGGGCCGCCTGCGGGATCAATCGGGCCGGGCCCGGCAAGCGCACGGCTCCCTCGGCGCGCAACTGGCAGGAGATCGACATCTACGTCGCCCTGCCGGACGGCGTCTATCTGTACGCCGCCGCGGCGCACGCCCTGGAGCCGGTGACGGGGGGCGACCTGCGCGGCGTGACCGGCACGCAGCCGTATGTGGCCGTGGCGCCGCTGAACTTCGTCTACGTGGCCGAAACCTCCCGCATGGAGGGGGCGAAGCCGGAGTTGTGCGACGCCTACGCCGCGGCCGACGCGGCCTTCATCGCGCAGAACGTCTACCTGTTCTGCGCCTCCGAGGGGCTGGCCACCGTCGTGCGCGCCTCGATCGACCGGCCGGCGCTGGCGCAGGCTTTCGGCCTGCGGTCCTCCCAGCGCATCGCGCTGGCCCAGACCGTCGGCTTCCCCAGATAGGACGGGCGCGACGCGATGACGGCCAGGCCGGCACCAACCGGGTCCGCGACCCCGCCGGCGGCGGTCCGCTGCGCCTGGGCGCGCAACGAGCGTCTCGCCGCCTACCACGACGCCGAGTGGGGCGTGCCGCTGCACGACGAGCGCGCGGCTGTTCGAGTTCCTCGTGCTCGAAGGGGCGCAGGCGGGGCTCAGCTGGGACCTCGTGCTCTCCCGGCGCGAGGCCTACCGCGAGGCGTTCGACGGCTTCGATCCGGCGCGCGTGGCGCGCTACACGGCCCGCCGGGTGGAATCGCTGCTCGGCAACCCGGGCATCATCCGCAACCGGCTCAAGATCGCCGCCGCGGTCACGAACGCCCGCGCCTTCCTGCGCGTGCAGGACGAGTTCGGCGGTTTCGCCGCCTACCAGTGGGGCTTCGTGGACGGTGTCCCGCGCCAGAACGCCTGGCGCGCCCCGGCGGAGATTCCCGCGCGCACCGCCGAGTCCGACGCCGCTCAGCCGCGACCTGATCCGGCGCGGCTTCAAGTTCGTCGGCTCGACCATCGTCTACGCGCACATGCAGGCGGTCGGCATGGTGAACGATCACACCGTGGACTGCTCCGCGCCACGCCGAGCTGGGCGGCCGCGCGCCGTCGCGGCGGCGGGGCGGCTGAAGTGGCGCCACGCGCGGGAGACGCGGCCGCTGCCGGCGGTCTGGCTGCGGGCCGCCGTGCTCGGCAGCATCTGGGCGGCGGTGGAGATCGTCCTCGGGCAGCTTCCTGCACAACGTGCGCTTCCCGCTGACCGGCGCGGCGCTCTCCGCGATCGGGGTCTGCCTCTGCGTGTCGGGCAGCCGGCTGTGGCCGGATCGCGGCCTGATCTGGCGCGCCGGCGTGGTCTGCGCCCTGCTCAAGTCGCTCTCGCCCAGCGCGGTGATCCTCGGCCCGATGGTCGCCATCGTGGCCGAGGGCTTTCTGCTCGAGGGGGGGTGCGGCTGCTCGGCCGCAATGCCGCCGGGTGGGTGGTCGGCGGCGCCCTGGCCACGCTCGAGCCGCTGGCGCACAAGGCGGTCGGCCTGCTCGTCACCTACGGGCCGGACGCCGGGCGGCTGTATGTGGCGCTCTGCGCCTTCGCCGCCCGCGTCCTGCGGGTGGAGGCGCTCGGGCCGGTGAACCTGCTGGCCGCGCTGGCCGGGTTGAGCGGCCTGGCTCGGCGCGACTGGCGGCGTGGCTCGGCATGGCGGTGGGACGCAGCGCCGCCGCGGCCCCGGTCGCGGCGCTCCCGGCGGCGATCGGCGCCGCGCGCGATCCGTTCGCCGCCGCCGCGCAGCGCTACGCCCCGCTCCTGCTGGCGGTGCCACGCCGTGCGCGCTGGCGGGCGGGCTGCTGGCGCTGGCGCGTCTGCCGCTGCCGGTCGCGGCCGGCGCGGTTCTCGGCTACGTCGGGCTCGCCCTCGCGCGCTACCCGCGCCTGCGCACGCGGCTGGCGCGGCCGCGTCTCTGGGTGGAGATCGTGGCGGTGTCGCTGCTGGCCGGTGTCGTGCTGGGCCGACTGTCGGGACGCGGCGGCGGGTCGGGGCTCGCCACCGGCACGCGCCATGGCGCTGCGCGCGATGCTGGTCGTGACCGCCTTCGCGCGCGGTGGGGATCGAACTGCGCAACCCGGCGGTCCTGCGGCGGTGCCTGGGCGGGCCGCTCGGGCGCCTGCCGGAGGCGCTCGGCGTCGCGTTCCAGGCGCTGCCGGTGATGACCGCCCTGCTCGGCGACCAGCGGCGCCTGCTGCGCCGTCCCGGTGCCGGTGCTCGGCGGGGTGCTGGCGGGCGGCCGCCGCGTGGCTGGAGCGGGTCGCCGGCGGGCCGCCGCGAGTCGCCGCGGTGGTGGTGGTGCTGACCGGCGGCAGCGGAGCGGGCAAGACCACGCTGCTGCTCGGTCTGGCCGACCGCCTGCGCGCCGCGGGGCTGACGGTGGGCGGCATCGCGGCGCCGGTCGTGCGCGTCGACGGCGACCGCGTCGGCTACGACATCGTCGACCTGGCCACCGGCGCCACGGGCGCCGCTCTGCCGGACGGAGGGTGGCGCGGGGGATCCCGCCGTCGGACCGTTCCGGTTCCGCGCCGAGGGGCTGGCGCTGGGGCGCGCGGCGCTGGCGGCGTCGGACCGGTGCGACGTGGTCCTGGTCGACGAGATCGGCCCGCTGGAACTGCGCGGGGAGGGATGGGCGCCGGCGCTGCCGCCGCTGTGGTCGCGCGACGGCGCGGTGGTCGTGCTGGCGGTGCGGCCCGGACTGGTCGAGGCCGTGGCCGCCCGCTGGGACCTGCGGCCCCGCCTGGTGTGGCAGGCCGGCGAGGTGACGCCGGACGCGGCGGCGGAGGCCCTGCGCGTCCTGCGCGCGGAGAGGACGACATGAGCGGACCGGTGACCGTCGTGGGCGTGATCTCCGACACGCACGGGCTGCTGCGGCCCGAGGCGGTGGCGGCGCTGGCCGGCAGCGATCTGATCGTGCACGCCGGCGACATCGTCGGCGGCCAGCTGCTCGACGACCTGCGCCGGATCGCTCCCGTCCACGCGGTGCGCGGCAACTGCGACGGAGCCTGGGCCCGGGCGCTGCCGGAGGAGGAGACGATCACCGTCGGCGGGCTGCTGCTCCACGTGCGCCACGATCTCGCCCGGCTCACCCTGGACCCGGTCGTCGCCGGCGTGGCGGTGGTGATCAGCGGCCACTCGCACCGGCCCGCAGGTCGTCGCGCCGGGACGGCGTGCTCTACGTCAACCCGGGCGGCGCCGGACCGCGTCGCTTCGCCCTGCCGGCGACCGTGGCGCGGCTGCGGATCGTCGATGGCGTGGCGGAGGCCCTGATCGTGGAGCTGCCGGGGATCTGAGGCGGGCGCCCCGCCCGGCGGGCGCAATGGCCGGCCGTCGTTCGCCCGGATGACGACGGAAGGCCCCGCCAGCACCAACCCAGGCTCGCCCAACCCAGGTCAGCACCGACAGGGCCCCCCTTCAACGTGTCCTGCACGCCGGGGAATCTTACGCCCGGCACAGTCTCACCAGATGATGCTACGGTAAAAATATTTTCGGTATTTCAACCCCCGTATTGATCGCCGGCGAGGCGTAATTCGCGGACCACGGCGTCCCGCAGCGCCGCGGGCGACACCACCTCGACCGCCGCGCCGTGGCGCAGCACCTCCATGATCAGCTCGGTGGGGTTCGTGAAGGGAAAGCGCAGTTCGTAGCGGCCGTCGGCGAGAATGGCGCCGGTCTGCCGCGGATGCCAGGCCTCGTCCTGGACCCAGCGCGCGCGCTCGGCGCTGAAGCGCAGCACGGCGGTGCGCTCGCGGCCGGGGCGGCCGGTCGCGGGGAAGATGCCGAAGCCCGCGCCGAGCATCGCCTCGATCTCCGGCGCCGGCACGCTGCGCGCGCGTTCCGCGCAGGAGTTCGGCGTGCCGGATGCGATCGCAGGCGAACACCCGCGACTCGTGCGACTGGCGGCACCAGGCGAGCAGGTACCAGTTGTCGCGGTGGAACAGGAGGCGCAGCGGATCGATCTCGCGCTCGGTCACCTGGTCGTTGTAGCGCGCGTGGTAGGCGATGCGCAGCCGGCGCCGCTTCATGACCCCCTCGGCGACCCGCCGGAACACGCCGGGCGAACCGGTGCGCGCCCCCAACGGCTGCAGCGCCACCCGGCCGGCGACCTGCCGCGGATCGAACCCGTGGTTCGTCAGCAGTTCCTGCAGACGCTTGCGGATCGATTCGAGGCCGAAGGCGAGGACCCCCTCCTGCAGCCCGTCGAGGATCTCGGAGGCGGCCAGCAGCCCCCACAGTTCGCCCTCGCTCAGCCAGAAGCCGGGCAGTTCGAAGCGCCCGGCGGCCGCGTCATAGCAGTAGCCGGCGGGCGGCTCCCGCCGGTACAGCAGCGGTGCCTCGAGAAAATCGCGCAGGTACTGCAGGTCGCGCATCAGGGTGGCGCGCGACACCTCGAGCTCCTCCTGCAGGCGGCGCGCCGGCACCGGCCGTCCGCGCGACAGCTGCCGGTGGATCTTGTAGAGCCGTTCGAGACGGTCCATGCCGCCCCACCTCCCCGCCCGGGCCTACTTCGTCAGGAACCCCGCGATCGCGGCCGTCATCCACGAGGCGAGCTGTGCCGGCGAACATCGCCTTCAGGCCGAGCCTGGCCACGTCGGCGCGCCGCCCGGGCGCGAGCGAGCCGATGCCGCCGATCTGGATGGCGATGCTGCTGAAGTTGGCGAAGCCGCACAGCGCGTACGTGGCGATCACCACGCTGCGCGGGCTCAGGGTGCCGGCGCCCGCCGCCCTGGTCAGGTCGAGATAGGCCACGAACTCGTTGAGCGTCATCTGCGTGCCGAGCAGGTTGCCGAAGGCGCGGGCCTCTCCCCACGGCACGCCCATCACCCAGGCGAACGGCGCGAAGATGAAGCCGAAGATCTGCTGGAGCGAGGTGTGCAGCCAGCCGAGCCCGTAGTTGATCATCGCCACCAGGGCGATGAACGCCAGCAGCATGGCCGAGACGTTGGCCGCCAGGCGCAGGCCGACGCCGGCGCCGCCGGCGGCCGCATCGATCACGTTGGCGTACTCGCGCCGGCAGTGTCGATCCGCGCGCCGCCCGCCGTCTGCGGCCTCTCCTTCTCGGGGCACATCACCTTCGCCATGACCAGCGCCGCCGGCGCCGACATCACGCTCGCCGCCAGCAGGTGGCCCGCGTCGATGCCGAAGCGCACGTAGACCATCATCACCCCGCCGGCGATCGTGGCGAAACCGCCCACCATGACCGCCATCAGCTCGGACATCGTCAGCGTGGCGACGCAGGGTCGGATCACCAGCGGCGCCTCGGTCTGGCCCACGAAGATGTTCGCGGCGCAGCAGAGCGACTCGGCGCCGCTCGTGCCCATGGTGCGCCGCATCACCCAGGCCAGGGCGCCGATCACCCGCTGCATGATCCCGAGGTGGTACAGGACCGCCATCAGGCTGGAGAAGAAGATGATCGTCGGCAGGACGTGGATGACGAAGACGGTGCCGAGCGGGATGAGCTGCCCGCTGACCGAGTCGGTCGCCTGCCAGTAGCCCGGCGCCCATCGGCCCGGGGCCGATGTGCCGGACCAGGTCGGGACCGGTGCGGAAGAGATTGCCCCAGAGGAAGGCGCTGCCGGCGTCGGTGAAACCGAGGATCCGGTTGATGACGCCGCGGATCCCGTCGAAGACGGCGCGTCCCCAGGGGGTGCGCAGCAGGAGCAGCGCGAACGCGAACTGCAGCCCCACTCCCCAGAGGGCGACCCGCCACGGGAACCGGCGGCGGTCGTTGCTGAGCAGCCAGGCGACGCCCACGAGGACGACCACCCCGAGCAGGGAAACCAGGTTGTTGACGGTCATGGGGCCTCCGCGGCGGAGTTCGGAGACGCGGCGGGGCGGGGCGGACCGGTCCGGGAGGGCCCCGCCAAAGGCGGCATCCTAGCCGGTCCGCGGCCCGATTGACAGGCCGGATACGACCGGGTATCTTCGCCGCCATGGATGCCAACATAGGCGCCCACCTGCCGCCGGTCATCATCGGGATCGCCGGCGGCTCGGGCTCGGGCAAGACCACGGTCGCCCACCGGGTGCGCGAAGCAGCGCCCGGCAAGACTGTGCTGATCATCCATCACGACTCCTACTACCACGACAATTCCCGTCTCCCCCTCGAACAGCGGGCGCGCATCAACTACGACCACCCGGACGCCTTCGAAACATCGCTGCTGGTGGCGCATCTGCAGGCGCTCAAGCGCGGCGAGCCGGTGGAGGTGCCGACCTACGACTACGCCCAGCACTCGCGCCGGCTCGACACCGTCCGCCTGGAGCCGGCCGACATCGTCTTCGTGGAGGGGATCCTCGTACTCGAAGACGAGCGGCTGCGCGACATGATGGACATCCGTCTCTACGTGGATGTCGACGCGGACGAGCGCTTCATCCGGCGCCTCGGCCGCGACACCGTCGAGCGCGGCCGCACCGTGCAGTCGGTCATCGAGCAGTACCTGGGGGTCGTGCGCCCGATGCACCTGCAGTTCGTGGAGCCGTCGAAGCGCTACGCCCACATCATCATCCCCGAGGGCGGCCACAACAGCGTGGCCATCGACCTGATCGCGGTGAAGATCGCCGACATCATCCGCGAGCGCACGCGTCTGCGCGCGCCGCAGTCCGGAGGCCGGCCGTGACCTGGGACGACGACGACCTGCTGCGCAAGCATCCGCAACTCGAGCGGATCCTGATCCGGTCGGACGAGATCCACAAGCGCGTGCGCCAGCTCGGCAACGAGATCAGCCGCGACTACGCCGACAACGTGCCGGTGCTCGTGAGCATCCTCAAGGGGTCCTTCGTCTTCCTGGCCGACCTCACCCGCTGCCTGACGATCCCGCACGAAGTGGATTTCATGGCCATCTCGAGCTATCACGGCGGCACGCAGAGCACCGGCGTGGTCAAGATCGAGAAGGACCTCAAGACGAACATCACCGGGCGCGATGTCCTCATCGTCGAGGACATCGTCGACACCGGCCTGACGATCAGCTATCTCCTCGACCTGCTGGGCACCCGCTCGCCGCGCAGCCTGCGCGTCTGCACCCTGCTCGACAAGACGCGCGCGCGCACGAAGGACGTGGCGGTCGCCTACAGCGGCTTCGAAATCCCCAGCGAATTCGTCATCGGCTACGGCCTGGACTACGACGAGAAGTTCCGCAACCTGCCCTTCATCGGTGTCATGAAGGGTTGACCGCGGCGGCGTCCGCCGCCCAGCGCAAGGGGACGAGGCATGCCCAGCCGCCCGCAGACAGGCCGCCGCCGACGCGGGGGCCGCTCCGCGAAGCTCTCACTTTCGACGACATCCTGCTGCTGCCGGACTACTCGGAGGTGCTGCCGCGCGACGTCGACACCTCCACGCGCGTCGCTCGCGACATCGCCCTGCCGGTGCCGTTCCTCTCCGCCGCGATGGACACCGTCACCGAGACGGACATGGCCATCGCCATGGCGCGAAACGGCGGGCTGGGCGTCGTCCACAAGAACATGCCGGCGGCGTTGCAGGCCGAGCACGTGGACGCGGTCAAGCGCAGCGAGTCCGGCATGATCACCGAGCCGATCACGCTCGGACCCGACCGGCCGATCCACGAGGCCATGGCGATGATGAAGCGCTTCCGCATCTCGGGGGTGCCGATCACGCGCGGCCGGCGGCTGGTGGGCATCCTGACCAACCGCGACCTGCGCTTCGTCGAGGACACGACGCGACCGGTGTCGGCGGTCATGACCAGCAAGGGCCTGGTGACGGCGCCCGAGGGGACCACGCTCGACGAGGCGGCGCGCATCCTGCACCAGCCACCGCATCGAGAAGCTGCTGGTGGTCAACGCGAAGGGCGAGCTGCGCGGGCTGATCACGGTCAAGGACATCCAGAAGCGCATCGACTACCCCGACGCCTGCAAGGACCAGCTCGGCCGCCTGCGGGTGGCCGCGGCCGTCGGCACCGGCGAGGGGACGCTGGAGCGCGTCGGGCTGCTGCTCGACGCGGGGGCCGACCTGATCGTGATCGACACCGCGCACGGCCATTCGCGCAACGTGATCGACATCGTGAAGGCCGTGCGCAAGGCGCATCCGAAGGCGCGCCTGATGGCCGGCAACATCGGCACCGCGGCGGCGGCCGAGGCGCTGATCGCCGCGGGGGCGAACGCGCTGAAGGTCGGCATCGGGCCCGGCTCGATCTGCACGACCCGCGTGGTGTCGGGCGTGGGGGTGCCGCAGGTGACGGCCATCATGGACGTCGCGGCCGTGGCGCGCCCGCGCGGCGTGCCGCTGATCGCCGACGGCGGCATCAAGTACTCCGGCGACGTGACCAAGGCGCTGGCCGTGGGCGCCGACGCGGTCATGATCGGCTCCCTCTTCGCCGGCACCGAGGAGTCGCCGGGCGAGAAGGTCCTGTACGAGGGGCGCGTCTTCAAATCGTACCGCGGCATGGGCTCGATCGCCGCCATGAAGGCCGGCAGCCGCGACCGCTACGGGCAGGAGGGGATCGACGATCCCGAGAAGCTCGTGCCGGAGGGGATCGAGGGCCAGGTGCCGTACAAGGGACTGGTGCGCGAGGTGCTGTTCCAGCTCGTGGGCGGGGTCCGCTCCGGCATGGGCTACTGCGGCTGCCGCACCATCGCGGAGCTGCAGGCGCGGGCGCAGATCGTGCGCGTGACCGGGGCGGGGCTGCGCGAGAGCCATCCGCACGACGTGCGCATCACCAAGGAAGCGCCCAACTACGGCAAGGACCGCTAGGACGGGCGCGGCGAGAGAGAAAATCGCATGCCCCGTACCCCCGAAAAGAGCGAGGTCACGCTCATTGCCGGCCGCCCCGCCCGCTACCGCGTGCGGCGCAGCGACCGGGCGCGTCGTCTCACCCTCCGGATCACGCACGACGACGGGCTCGTGGTGGTGCTGCCGCGCCGGATGGGGCGGTCCGAGGTGGCGCGCGCCCTGCGCGAGCACGCGGACTGGCTCGACCGGCAGCTGGAGATCTACGGCGTGCGGCAGGGACCGGTGCGGCGCGAAGTGGCCACGGGGCGGGAGATCCCGGTGCTCGGGGAGCCGCGCCGTCTGGTCGTGGCCCCGCTCGCCGACGGCCGGGTCCGCGCGCGGATCGACCTGCTGGGCGGCACCCTGGAGGCCCGGCTGCCGGCCGCCCGTCTGCTCGACCCGCGGCCCGATCTCGAGCGCTGGCTGCGCGGCCTCGCCCGCGAGGTGATCACGGGACGCGTGCTGCTGCTCTGGCCGCGCGTCGGCGTGACGCCGCGCAAGATCGTGATCGGCGAGCGATCCACCCGCTGGGGCAGCTGCTCGCACGGCGGCACGCTTTCGTTCTGCTACCGCCTCGTGATGGCGCCGGTCGGGGTGATCGACGCCATCGTGCTGCACGAGCTGTGCCACCTCGTGCACTTCGACCACAGCCGGCGCTTCCACGCCCTGCTGCGCGAGGTCTGCCCCGACTACACGGAGCAGCGCGCGTGGCTGCGGGCCCACGCCGGCGAACTGACGCTGTAGCGGCGTCTCGCCGCGCCGCCGCCCGGAAGGACTGCCATGACCGCGATCTGTACGCCCGCGACCACGTCCTGGCCCTGCTGCACGAATACACCGCCGGCGAAGCGCTGCGCCGCCACGCCTATGCCGTCGAGGCGGCCATGCGCGCCGCCGCCGCGCGCACCGGCAACGATCCCGAGACCTGGGGCGCCGTCGGCCTGCTGCACGACTTCGACTACGAGCGCTGGCCCGACATCCCCGACCACGCCAACAAGGGCGCCGAAATCCTGCGCGAGCGCGGCTATCCCGAGGAGTTCGTGCGCACGATCCTCTCGCACGCCTCCTACACCGGCGTCCCGCGCGAGACCGACCGCGCGCGCTGGCTCTTCGCCGTCGACGAACTGTGCGGCTTCTGCATGGCCTGCGCGATGGTCCAGCCCGACCGCCGGATCGCCGCCGTGAAGGTCGAGTCGGTGAAGAAGAAGCTGAAGAAGAAGGACTTCGCCGCCAAGGTCAACCGCGAGGAGATCGCCGAGGGGGCGGCCGCGCTCGGCCTGGAGGTGGAGGAGGTCATCGCGCACGTGCTGACGGCGCTGGTCGGCATCTCCGCCGAACTCGGGTTGTAACCGCGCCCCGGGCGCCCTGATTTGATTTTTCATGTGCAGCCGGCTGCACATGAAAGATCAAACCGGGCTGACGGCTGTCCTGAGCTGCGCCAGCCACCGCCCCCCATACGCGAAGCCCCCGGCGACGGACCGGGGGCTTCCCGCAGGCAGGAGAGTGGAGCCCCTGCGGAAATCGGCGCCGCAGCGCTCAGTCGACCATGACCACCTTGGCGGCGGCGTGACGGCTGCCGTCGGTCCAGCGCAGGAAGTAGACGCCGGCGGCGGCCTGGTGACCACGGGCGTCGTGGCCGTCCCAGCGCGCGAGGGCCTCGCCGCTCTTGTCCGGCCGTACCTCGAGCAGGCGGATCGTGCGGCCGCGGGCGTCGAACACCAGCAGGTGTCCCGTGGTGCCCGCGCGCGCGGCGCTGAGGCGGATCGTACAGCCCGCGCCGGACGCCAGCGGCGACGGCCAGACCGCCAGGCGTTCGGCGCCGCCGAGCAGTTCCGTCTCCACGACGGCCGTCGGCAGCATCCCGTGCGGACCGGCCCCCGCCGGCACGACCCCGTGGCAGACGCGGCAGTCGCTCAGCACACCGGCGTGCCCCTGCAGGGCGATCATGTCGGCGTTGTCGCGCGGCTCCCGGGTCGGATAATCCGCGTGCGTGCTGCCGTGGCAGGCCGAGCAGTACACGCCGCCGTGCCCCGTGCTCACCTTGTAGAGCTGGCCGACCGGCTCGCCGTAGAGCGCCGTGTGGCAGGTACGGCAGGCCGGTTCCTGCACCCACGGCGTGCGTCCGCTGTCGATCGAGGAGGCCACCTGCGCCATCGTGCCGTGGCAGTTCTGGCAGGTGAGGCCGTGATCGGTGCTCATCGTGCCGCGCAGGCAGCGGACGTTCGGGCCGGGGTGGCACTTGTAGCAGCCGTTGAGGCCGGGGATCGACTGGTCGATGAAGGCGTGCTTCTCGTGCATCACCTGCGAGAACCAGCCGGCCGCGCCGGGTCCCGTGCCGCCGAGCGCCGGGTCGCCGTGGCACGACGCGCACAGGATCGGCTTGTTCGCCGGGTCGAAGCCCCCTTCGCCCGGACCCGCGTGCTGGTTCAGGATCGCCGTCTCGCTGGCGTGGCAGCCGCTGCTCACGCAGTTCATTTCGACCGAGACCGGGATGACCGGACGCGCGCGCGCCAGTTCGACCCCGCCCGCGTCGCGCGCGATGATGAGCGCCTGCTGGTACGGATCCTCCACGGTCGGTGTCGCGTCGGGAAACGGCGTGACCGGGATCCCCTCGGCGGCGAAGTGGTCGGCATGGGGGTCGAGCACCCCCGTCAGCCCCTTGCCGGTCAGCCCGACGTTCGGCGGCAGGTCCACGCCGAACAGATGCTGGTCCCACGTCCAGAAGTCGGTCTTCCCCACGGACCAGGTGTTGCCGGGAATCGAGTACTCGAGCGTCACGCCGGTCGTAACGACTTGCGGCGCGGTCAGCGCATCGCCGCGCCGGATCACCTGCGCCCACAGGTTGTTGTAGGGGGGCAGCACCGAAAGGTTCGGGTGGTTCCGGTTCATGCAGTGCATGCCCAGGTCGTTCCACCCCAGCACCACCCAGTCCCCGGTCGGCTGGGCGGCGGCGGCGCCCGCGATCAGGAGCAGGGCCGTCAGCAGGGCGGATGTGCGGTGGCGGGTCGAAGCCATGTCAAAACCTCCATGGCTCGTGTTCAGCAGGGGGGTGAATCAGGACGAACCTTATCAGGTAAAAATTGCTGTGTCTATATATTTCGCATCCAATATACAACATGAAAGCGCGCGATCTGCGCCTGACTCCGCCGCCTCGGAACCGCGGACAGAAATGAAAAGGACCGCCTCCCCGGAGGGAGGAGGCTCTCGACTCAGGGTCATGCCCTTTCACCGATAGAGCGCTCTTGCCGCGCCCCGCGAACCGGGCTGGGCCCGTCGCCTGCGTCTGGAATGCACATCCGGTCCGGGGTCGTGGGGGACTGGGTGTGCAACGTGGGCTGTCCGGTCGCGAAGGGCTGATTCACGACGAATTCCGTTGCGGTTTGCCGGGCCGGCCGTAGCGTGGTGGGATCAGGCCAGGCGCGCGGGGGGTTGCGCCGCCTGGCTGCCTGCCCCGTGACCGCCCCGTTGCCGGCCGACCAGGAGGAACCTTGCTCGAATTGAGAGGCTCGCTCGCGGGTCGGGAGATCCGGGTGCCGTTGCGGCCGGGCCGGCACCGGCTCGGACGGGCACCGGTCAACGATGTCGTGCTCGACGACCGCTCCGTATCACGGGAGCACGCCGAAATCGCGGTCGAGGAGCACCGCGTCTCCGTGCACGACCTCGGCAGCAAGAACGGAACGTGGCTGAACGACGCCCCCGTGACCAGGCCGGTGTCGCTCGCCCGCGGCGATCGCCTGAGCCTCGGCTCGATCCTGCTGACCGTCGCCTCGGATACCGACGAGACGACCCTGGGCCGGACCCTCTTCGCCGATTCGCTCGCCGGGTCGGCCGGCGCCGGCGCGGAACTCTCGGTGGTTGCCGCGTCGCGAGTGAGCCTCGACCAGGTGAACGTATCGCCCGCCTCACTGCCCGAGGGCGATCGTCTGCTGATGAACGCCCTGACGAAGGTGGGCCAGTTCCTCGTCCTGCCGGGCCCCCTGAACGAGACCTGCGACCGTCTGCTCGGCCTCGTCGAACAGCTGGTGCCGGCGCGGCGCTACCTGCTGTTGCTGTCGCGGGAGGATGGCAGGGACTTCAGGATCTTCGCGTCGCGCCCGGCGCAGACGGCGAACGCGTCCAATCTCATTCTCAGCCGCACGCTCCTCGATACCGTGCTCCAGGGGCGGGAGGCGCTGGTCCTCAACGACGCCCCGTCGGACGCCCGCTTCAGCGCCCACGAAAGCATCGTGGCGTCGCGGCTGCGCTCGGCGATGGTCGCGCCGCTGGTCGACAGCGAACAGGTGATCGGCCTGCTCTACGCCGACAGCGACGACCCGACGGCGCGCTACGACGCCGAAAAGCTGCGCCTCTTCTCGTTCCTGGCCAACCTGATCGCCGTGAAGATCGCCAACGCGCGACTGCTCGAGATCAAGGCGGAGAAGGACCGCATGGCGCGCGAGGCCGCGGCCGCGGCGCAGGTGCAGCGCCACCTGCTGCCGACCACGCGCCTCGAGGTGCCGGGCTACGACATCCTGGCGCGCCAGATCCCGTGCTACGAGGTGGGCGGCGATCTGCACGACACGGCGGTGCTCGACGACGGCCGGGTCGTGGTGGTCGTGGGCGACGTGACCGGCAAGGGGATGGGCGCCGCGCTGCTGATGTCCAACACGCTGGCCGCGCTGCGCGTGCTCTACACCGAGGGCGGCGCGCTCGAAGCGGTCGTGGAGCGCGTGCACCGCGAACTGCTGCAGGCGTCCGACGACCTGCACTTCGTCACCCTGTTCATCGGCGTGCTCGACCCGCGCGCGCACCGGCTGACCTACGTCAACGCCGGCCACAACCCGCCGATCCTGCTCGGCGACGACGCCGCGCCGCGCCGCCTGTCGCCGACCGGCCTGCCGCTCGGACTCATCCCGGGCGCCGTCTACCGGAGCGCCGAGGTCGACCTGCCGCCGGGCGCCCTGCTCTGCATCCACACCGACGGCATCCCGGAGGCGGCGCTGGGGGAGGAGTTCTACGAGGACGAGCGGCTGATCGCCACGCTGCGCCACGCGCGCGCCGAGCCGATCGAGGCGATTGCCGAGGCGATCGTGGGCGACCTGCGCGCGTTCCTGGGCGAGGCGCCGCTCGACGACGACGTCACCTTCCTGCTGCTGCGGCGCGGCGACGCGGCCTGAGCGCGGGGCGCGTTGCTGACGCCGCTCACCCGCCTGGCGAGGCCCCGACCGCGCCCCAGTGGCCCGCCTCGAAGCGCACGGCGCGCGGCAGCCATTCCTGCTGCAACCACTCCTGACGCGGGAAGCCGCGGAGCGCGGTGACCGAGTCGGGCCAGGTCTCCGCCACGGAAATCACGCGGTCCGAAGGCTGGACGCGCAGGGGGTGCAGGCTGGCATCCATGGTGACGATCACGCCCATGTCCGTCGACACCGACGTTCACCGCGATCCGCATGGCGCCGTCCGGTTCGCGGAAGACCATCAGGTCGGTGGCATCAATGCGCCGGCTGCTTCAACAGGGTCATGTACGGTTCGCCGAAATGGGGCAGGACCAGACGGACGCGGGCCGAGTCGGGAATCGCGGGATTGCCGCCGGCGAGCGAGTCCTGCGCGACGCCGCGAAGACAGACCTCGTCGAGCAGGATGACGGTCGCGCCCTGGTAGCACGGCTCGTTGTTGGTGCCCGCGGCCAGCAGCTCTTCCCTGCCGTCCCCGTCGACGTCCTCGCCAAGCAGGCCGTAGAGATGCCCTTTGGTGTCGTACTGTCCGAGCCGGCGCCCGTCCCGTTCCACCACCACGAGGCTGGCCGGGCAGAAGCGGCCGTGGATGAACAGCAGCGCGAGCTCCGGCGCGCCGTCGCCATCGATGTCCACCGCTTCGTTGCGGAAGGCGGTGAAGCCGCCGCCGGAGTCGAGCAGGTCGGCGCCGTAGGCGGCGAGGATGCGCTCCTGCTCCGGCGCCACGGCCATCGCCGATCGGCTTCCTGAGGCGCATGAGACCCGCGCGCTCCCTGTTGTTTCCTTTCGTTTCCCCCCGTTTCCGGTCTCTTCTCTCGACGTTACCAAGGTCCGCTACCTAAACTTGATTGCGTTGTACGAACGGGCGGCAGCTGCCTGGAGAAGGCCTGCCCGAGCCGATTCAGGGGGACGACGCGATGTCGGTTCGCCGACAGACGTTGTCCACCTCGCTGGGGTGTCTCCAGGGCGAGGGGGCGCCCCGGCGGAATCGGCCGGACCCGGGGTGCGTGGAATTCAGACGGGCAGAGATCCGGCCACGATCGCCGCCAGGACAGGTTCCGGGAGGTGAACTGAAGGGCAGAAGGCAATGACATCTCTGCAGGTTGTCGGCCTGGGAATCCGGCTTTTCGCTGTGTCGCTGGTGGTGTCGACCATCCCGTTCCTCTTCGCGGCCAACGGTCTGCGTGGGGGAAAAGTCCCCCTGGTTTACCATGTCGCGGGCCCGGCGCTCCTGGTGGTCTCGGCTCTGCTCTGGACCTTCCCCCTGGGCAGCCGTTGGGGATGAGCCCGCAACTCAAAGTCGTGAAATAACTTGACAGGACATGGTCAGTGGCTGGTTCGCGCCGCGCGCCATCCAGCTGTCCGTTCCGGGCTCCCGGCATGCTAGTCTGGTCCAGGTGGGGATTCCGGCGCCGTCCTCCCTGCGCTGCGCCATCCCCCCGGAAGGAGCCCGATGACCCCCCGCTGGCCCGGCAACCGTGTCTGCGAACTGTTCGGCATCGACCATCCGATCATCCAGGCCGGCATGGTCTACAACTCCGGAGCGCGACTCGCCGCCGCCGCGGCCGAGGCCGGCTGTCTCGGGCTGCTCGGCGCCGGGTCGATGCGTCCCGATCTTCTGCGCGAGCAGATCCGCGCCACGCGCGCGCTCACCGACCGTCCGTTCGGCGTGAACCTGCCGCTGTTCTACACGCATGCCGCCGCGTGCCTCGACGTCGCGCTGGACGAAGGGGTGCGCATCTTCGTCACCTCGGCCGGTTCGCCGCAGCGGATCGTGCGGGCGGCTCAAGAGCGAGGGCTGCGTCAGCGCGCACGTGGTGGCGCATCCCGACTCTGGCGCGCAAGTGCGAGGAGGCGGGGTGCGACGCGGTGGTGTGCGAGGGGTTCGAGGCGGGGGGGCACAACGGGCGCGAGGAGCTGACGACGATGGTCCTCGTGCCGCAGTGCGTCGGCGCGGTGAAGATCCCGGTGATCGCGGCGGGGGGGATCGCCACCGGGGCGCAGCTGGCGGCGGCGCTGGCGCTCGGGGCGGAGGGGGTGCAGGTGGGGTCGCGGTTCGCGATCACGGAGGAGTCGTCGGGGCATCCGGACTGGAAGCGGGCGGTGGTGGCGGCCGGTCCGGCCGACACGCAGCTCTGTCTCAAGCCGCTGGTGCCGGTGCGGCTGCTGCGCAACCGTTTCCGCGACGAGATCATGCGGCTGGAGGCGACCGGCGCGTCGCGGGAGGCGCTGACGGAGTTGCTGGGCGAGGGGCGGGCCCGCCGCGGCATGCTCGAGGGGGATCTGGAGGAGGGCGAGCTCGAGGTCGGCCAGGTGGCCGGACTGATCGACGACGTGCCGACCGTGGCTGCGGTCGTGGCGCGGCTGCTGGCCGGATACGACGATGCGGTGGCGCGGCTGGCGCCGCCGGGGCGGTGCTGAGGTGGACGGTATGCCGGACCCGCGCGTCACGGCCGAGCGCCTGGCCGACCTGCTGGGCGAACTCTGTCCTCCGCGCGGGATCGAACTGGCCGGCGCGGTGACGCTGCCCTGTCCGCTGCCGCACGCCGGCCGCGTTCCACGGCTGGCTGGCGGCCGAACGGCACGCCGGCCTCGCGTATCTCGCCCGCGATCCGGCCGCGCGCACCGACCCGACCGTGCAGCGCCCCTGGGCGCGCGCCCTGCTCGTCTTCGCGCAGCGCTACGCGGCCGGCTGGTCGGCCGACGACCGCTCGCCGTGGGACGGCGCCGCGCCCGGTCGTCCCTGGACCGACGGCGTGGCCCGCTACGCGCGCGGGCGCGACTACCACGACCTCCTGCTCGACGACGTGAAAGGGGTGGTCGACGATCTGCGCCGGACGCTCGGCCCGTTCCGCGCGCACGCCGCGGTCGACACCGGGCCCTACCTGGAGCGGGAGTACGCCTGGCTCGCCGGGCTCGGCTTCTTCGGCCGGAACAGTTGTCTGATCCACGAGCGGCTCGGGTCGGGGCTGTTCCTCGGGCGTGGCCGCGGTCGGGCTGGCGGTGGATGGCCTGCCGGCGGCGGGGACGCCCGCGGCCGCCCCGCTCTGGGGCGTGACGCCGCGAACCATCGCCGTGTCGCCGCCCCGCGCCGCCGCGCCGGGACCGGCCTCGCGCTGCGGCTCCTGCCGGCTCTGCCAGGACGCCTGTCCCACGGGCGCGCTCGACACCCCGTTCGTGCTCGACGCCAACCGCTGCCTCTCCACCTGGACGATCGAATGGCACGGCCGTCCGCCGGTGGGCGAGGAGGCGCGCCAGGGGGGGCGGCTGTTCGGCTGCGACATCTGCCAGGCGGTCTGTCCCTGGAACCGCCGGGCGGCGCGCGTCGGCGGGGCGGTCCGCCCGGAGTACGGGGTCGACCCGGCGCACGCCGAGGTGAGTCTGGCCGACCTGCTCGAGATCGACCCGGAGGAGTTCCGGCGGCGCTTCCGCCGGTCGCCGCTCTGGCGCGCGCATCCTGACGGCCTGCGGCGCAATGCCGCCACGGTCGCCGCCAACGGCGGCCGGTCGACGGAGGCGCCATGGTGACGCACGCGGCCGCCTGGTGGAGCGCCCTGCCCGACAGGCGCGGTCCGGTGCGAGCTCTGTCCTCACGGCTGCCGGCTGCCGGACGGGAGCGACGGCCCCTGCGGATCGCGCACCAACGCCGGCGGGCGCATGATCGCGAAGGAGTACGGCCGCATCGTCTCGACCGCCGTCGATCCGATCGAGAAGAAGCCGCTCTACCATTTCCACCCCGGGGCGTCGATCCTGTCGATCGCCGCGCAGGGGTGCAACCTCCACTGCCGGTTCTGCCAGAACTGGACGATCAGCCAGGGACGCGAGGCGCGCCGCCGCGCGTCGCCGCGCCGGAGGAGGTGGTCGCGCTCGCGCTGGCGCGCGGCTCGCTCGGCGTGGCGTACACCTACAGCGAGCCGCTCGTCTGGTACGAATTCGTGCGCGACACGGCGCGGCTGGCCCGCGCGGCCGGACTGCGCAACGTCATCGTGTCGAACGGCTTCCTCAACGAGGAGCCGCTGCGCGAACTGCTGCCGCTGATCGACGCCGCGAACATCGATCTCAAGGCGATGGATGACGACTTCTACCGGCGGGTCTGCGGGGCGAGCCTGGCGCCGGTGCTGGCCACGATCCGGACCTGCCGCGAGCTGGGCGTGCACCTCGAGGTGACGAACCTCGTCATCCCGGGCTGCAACGACGAGGACGGCGCAGGTGGCGCGCCTGGTCGACTTCGTGGCCGAGGTGGGGCGCGACGTGCCGCTGCACTTCTCCGCCTATCAGCCCGACTGGAAGTTCAACGCGCCGCCCACGCCGCCGGCCACGCTCGCCCGCGCCGCCGCGCTCGCGCGCCGGAAGCTGGACTACGTCTACGTGGGGAACGTGCGGTTGCGCGGCGGCGCCGACACGCGTCTGTCCGCACTGCGGCGCGCTGTGCGTCGCGCGCGAGGGGTTCACCACGCGCGTCCTGCTGCGCGACGGCGCGCACTGCCCGGGCTGCGGCCGTGCGCTGCCGTTCGTCGTGCCGCCGGATGAGCTCAGGTCGTGACGCTGCCGTCGATGATGACGTCGGTGCCGGTGACGCCCACGGAGTCGTCGGACGCGAGATAGAGGATCGTCTGCGCGACCTCGTCGGGCGTGGCGATGCGGCGCGGCGGGGCGGGCTCGTTGTGCGCCGGGCCGGAGGCGCCGTCGCCCGTCGCCGCGGGCGCGACGACCCGCTCCCAGATCGGCGTGTGCACGGCTCCCGGCAGCACGCAGTTGACCCGGATGCGGTCGCCGCGCGCGGCGCACTCCAGCGCCACCGCCTTGCTGAACAGCGACACGGCCGCCTTGCTGGCGCCGTAGGCGCTCACGCCCGGACTCGGTCGGCGGCTCGAAGCGGACGACATGTTGACGATGCTGCCGCCCTGGCCGCGGCGCATGGCGATGACCCCGTGCTTCGTGCCGAGAAACACGCCGTCGAGATTGACCGCCATGACCGCCCGCCAGGCGTCGAGCGACATCGTCTCGAGCGGCATCGCCACCGCCACCGCGGCGTTGTTGACGAGGATGTCGAGCGAGCCCCACTGCTTGACCAGCGCGTCGATGGCCCCCTTCCAGTTCTCCTCCGACGTGACGTCGAGCGGCGCGGCCAGTCCCATCCGGCCGGCGCCGCGGATTTCCGCCGCGGTGTTCGCGGCGCCCGCCGCGTCGCGGTCGGTGGCGAGGACGATCGCGCCCTCCCGCGCCAGGAGCAGTGCGGTCGACCGGCCGATGCCGGACGCGGCGCCGGTCACCAGGGCGACCTTGCCCTGGACCCGACCGCGCGGCGACGGCCTCGCTTCCGGGGGTTTCGCTCATGGGGCTTCCTGTGCGCCGGCGTCGGTCTGTCCGTAGGTGACGAGCACCCGCGTGGTGATCCCCCCGCGCACGAACCAGTCCCCGGCGACCGCGAGACGCCGCGGCCGCACGGCCGCGATCAGGTCGTCGGCGATCCGGTTGGTGACCGCCTCGTGGAAGGCCCCCTCGTTCCGGTACGACCAGAGGTAGAGCTTGAGCGACTTCAGCTCCACGCAGGTCTCGTCCGGCACGTAGGTGATCTGGAAGCGGGCGAAGTCGGGCTGCCCGGTCAGCGGGCAGAGGCAGGTGAACTCCGGACAGTCGAACGCGATCTCGTAGTCCCGCTCCGGATTGGGATTGGGGAAGGTCTCGAGCTCACGCGCCGGGCTGGATGGCATGGTGAAGGGGTCCTTTCAGGCGGGCCACGGACAGACCGTCAACCTGCGCTCACGATCTGTCCGTGGGGGTGATACCGGGGCCGCGCCCTGCTAGTATATAATGAGGGGATGGGCGCATCAACGCGGCGCTCGGGGCGTCGCGCCCGCGGCCTCTATGAAACGGGCCCAGGAGGGACAAGCCCTTGTTACCATTGGATATCCTGTTCGTCGAGCCGTATGACGGGGGTTCGCACCGCGCCTTCCGCGAGGGACTCACGGCCCGTTCCGGCCACCGGATCCACGGCTGGACGCTGCCGGCGCGCTTCTGGAAGTGGCGCCTGCGCGGGGCCGCCCCCTGGTTCGCCGACGCGATCAACGCCGCGCGGCCGCCGTGCAACCTGATCCTGGCCACCGATTTCCTGAACGTGGCCGACTTCCGCGGGATGCTCGATCCCCCCTACGATCGCCAGCCCCTTCTCCTCTATATGCACGAGAACCAGCTGACCTATCCCCTGTCGCCGGACGAGGAATTCGATTTCCATTTCGGGGCCACCAACATCGTGTCGGCGCTGGCCGCCGACCGCGTGATCTTCAATTCCGAGTACCACAGGGCGCTTTTCCTGGACGGGATTCCCGCCTATCTCGGCCGGATGCCGGAAGCGATTCCGCGCGGCGTGCGGCCCCGGATCGAGGCCAAAAGCGCGGTTTTGCCGGTCGGCCTCGCCCGCGCCTGTCGTCCCGACGATGGCGGCGCGCCGTATCTGGGCGGACCGTGCGCGGGCGATGCCGGACCGGCCTGGCCCCGCGATGGTGAGGCTCCGCTCATCCTCTGGAACCACCGTTGGGAGTTCGACAAGCGCCCGGAGTGGCTGGCCGGCGCGCTGCGGCGTCTCGCGGCCGAGGGGGTGCCGTTCCGGGTCGCCCTGCTCGGCGATCCGCGCGGCCGCGAGGAGGCGTTCGCGCCGCTGCGCGCATGGCTCGGCCCGCGGGTGGTGGCCTGGGGGGAGGCGCCGGCTGGAGAGGTCTACGACTTCCTGGCTCGCCAGGGCGGATGTGGTCGTCAGTTGCGCGGCGCAGGAGTACTTTGGCATCGCGGTCGCCGAGGCGGTGCATGCCGGCGCCTACGCGGTGCTGCCGCGCGAGCAGGTCTACCCCTCGCTCTACGGTCGCCAGTGCCGGGGCCGGCATCTCTACGACGGCGAGGCGGGGCTGACGGCGCTGTTGCGCGACGTCCTGGCGGGGCGTTGCGGGCACGTCTGCGGCCTGCCCCCCGCGTGCGACGCGTTCTGCTGGGAGCGCCTGGCGCCTCGCTACGATGCCGAACTGGCCGCGCTCGCCGCGGCCGGCGGAAAAGAGGGTTCGCGTGCCGCCTCCGCGTGACCCGGCGGGGGGGGCTGAGGCGGGCAGGGAAGCCGGCGACAATTGCGCCGGCGCAACGAAAGCCTTGCCTTGTGCCATCGAAATTGTTGCTGGGCTCAATCATGAACGTCTGTAGCCGCCTTCGAGCCACCCTCAGAACGCGTACTTTAGCTCATGCCGCCTGTTGCGCCCCAAAACCGGCGTGACCACCAGCCTCTCATAATACTCCGCCCACCTCTGCGGCAACGGGATCCGGGTCCGGAACAGCCGCTCTTTCAGCACGTCCTGCACCCGCAGCGGCCGATCGAGCATCCCCTTGAGCATCGCCGGCGTCTGTCGACACCGCTTCTCCCGCCGGTAGTTCATATAGTTGCGCCAGGTCAGGAAGATCACCATCCGCTCCGACGAGCCCTGCCGCCGTTTCGACGCCGCGATCGTCTCCCGCTTGTGGTTGGCCTGGCCGTGCCGGAGGATCAGGTCCAGCAGATTGATCTCGAACAGCAGGTTGTCCGCGTCCCGCCGCTCCGTGGAGGGCGTGATGAGGTGGTGGATGAGGCAGTTCAGCCCCCGAAAGGCCCGCGGGTAAGCTCGGTGGTCGTCACTCCTGAGTGTCACCTCGCTCTCGCCTGCCAGGACGGTTTCCAGCAGGTGGTGGACATCCTTCTCGACCGCCCCGGGGTCTGGCCGGCCAAGGCGCAGTTCGAGCTGCTCGCGGCGACGTTTCTGCTGGTCGGTCATGCGACCTTTGCGGCGCAGCGGACTGTCGGAGAAGTACCAGAAGAAGCTGGTGCCTGCCTCGGCGAGCAGGTGGTGGTGGAAGGGGTAATACTGGCTGAACTCGTAGGATTCGAAGCCGTCCATGACGAGGTCGCCCTCGGGTCGGACGCCGGTGGTGAGTTGGGTGTGCAGGAGCATGCAGTGGCGTCCGATGCGGGCGATGAGGCGGTCGATGGTGGAGGGAGCGGCGCGGACGTCACGGGCGATCTGGCGGTTGGCCATGCCGCCGACGGTTTTCATGAAGATGAGCTGGGGCAGGTCGGGACGTTTGAGCCAGTAGGTGGTGGCGAAGGTCTGTGAACTGAAGGAGCGGCGGCAGTGCAGACATGTAAACCGCTGGACACGGTGAGGGGCGATGAGTCGGGCGAAGAAGCCGGCGCGCTTGAATCGCCAGCCTGAAGTCAAGGTGTTGTGATACAGGCAGTTGGGGTTGGGGCAGAAGGGCGGGCGGAAGGGATCCGGGGGGTGATTGTGGGTGTCCATGAGCGGGATCTCTGCAATCGGGACACCAGGGACAATTTCAACGGCACAAGGAAAGGGTTGGCGTCGCCGCGCCGGAGGCCCTATTCATTTCAGATGATGCTCTGGCGCTCTGCCGGTCGCGAACCGGCCCGGCCTGGGCACCGCCTTCGTTCTGAGCGGCCCGCGCCGCGGACGGGAAGCAGCTTTGGCGCTCGAGAGCGACAGCGCGACGCGGATCGGCGGATCGGGTCCGGCGGCCCTCTCCCGGCGGAGGAGCAGGCGCGCGAACGGGCGGTCCGGCCGGCGACGATCCGGCACGCCCTGACCGCCTGGGAACTGGAAACCACCCGCGGGCAGCGTCCCGACACGCCGCGCGCCCGCGCCAGTCTGCTGCGCGCCCACCAGAAGCTGCGCGCGGAGCTGGAAGAGCGGCGGGGCATTCCGCCGGTCGACCGCTCGATCATGCTCGGCGGGGAGGAGGGTGCGGACGCGGTCCTGCTCCTCCATGGCGCCACCTCCACGCCGGCCGAGATGCGTCCGCTGGCCGAGGCGATCCACGCCGCCGGCTTCAACGTCTACGCTCCTCTCCTGCCGACCCGCGCCAATCTCGCGCCCGGCCTGGGTGACGTCCTCTGGCGTGCCTGCCTGCAGGAGGCCCGGCTGCGGCTGCGGTTCCTGCGCGAGGTGGGTCCGCGGGTGCACGTTGTCGGTCTGGGCTTCGGCTCGGCGATCGCCATCCACCTTGCCGGCGAAGAGAAACCGCAGGGCGTCGTTTTGCTCGCGCCGGCCCTCGAACCGCGCCTCCCGCTCTTCGTGCGCCTGTTGTTGCGGCTGAACGTCCATCGCCTGCAGTGGGTGCGGCGCAAGTACGGCTGGAGCCTCGAAGTGCTCGAGGCGATGGAGAGGGCGCGGCCGCTGCTCTCCCGGCTCGACATGCCGGTCTACGCGGCGCAGTGCCAGGACGATGAGCGCATTGCGGCCGTCTCCCTGCGGATGGTGCAGCGCAAGGCGCGGCACCGGGCCTCGCGCTTCCGGCTCTACCCCCAGGGGGGGCACCGGATCCTCCAGACCCACGGTCCCGCGGGTCTTCACGCCGAGATCGTCGATTTCCTGCGGGAGATCTGAGGCCGGCCGCCGTTCCCCGCCCGTCTTCTTTTCGCGCCAGAATCCGCTACGGTCCCCCGTATTCCGGTCGAAATTCACGGAGAGCCGGGGCGCACCGGCCGCGCCAGGATCGTGTGTCCGGCGGGCGTGGCCGCGCGTTGCGGTCCTGCTGTGAGCAACGAAAGGAAGCCGGAATGAGCGAGCGAGAGGACGATTTCGGCGTGAACGCCGAGGCCCGGAAGGATTCGCCAGCGACCGGAGACTCGCCGGCCGTCACGGGCTGGGAAGCGTGGGACACGACCTCGGAACGTGTTGTCGCGCCGCCGGCGTCTCACCGCCACGGACTGTTCGATGGGTTGCAGCCGCCCTGGCTGCCGGGCGCGCTGAGCGCCCTGCTCGTCATGCTCGCGGCAGCGGCGGCTTTCGTGGCGGCGCGCGGTGGTTTCAAGGCGCCGCTCGATGCGCGCGGTCTGGTCGGACTCGGTCTCGCCACGGGCTGCGCGCTGGCGCTGGCGTCGCTCGCCGGCTGGGCCATCAGCACCCTGGTCGCCCGCTACCAGAGCGAGCACCAGCGGCACCGCGCGCTGCTGTCCCGGCTGGGCGCCCTCGACCTGGACAGTGAAAGCGGCTGGCAGGATCCTGCGCTGCGCGCCGAGGGGGAGCTGTTGCGGTTCCTCGACGCGGTGCGGGCCCGCGAACGTCTGCAGCGGTTGGCGCTGGTCCGGGCGGCGGTCCTGGAAGGGGAGCTGACCCGTCTCGGCAAGGGACTGCTCGATGGTGAGCGGTCCGCCGTGAACGAGGCGTACGAGATGCCTCTGGTCGGACGCGCGGCGTCGGGCGCGGCGCTGTTGCACGAGGAGATCGACCGGCTGCGCATGGCGCAGGCGGAGTTGGAGTCGCGGCTGCATGAGGCCGGCGGCCAGGCCACGACCGCCGCCGCTGAGGCGCGCCGCTGGCAGGCCCAGGCCGGCGGGCGACTGGGCGCCCTGCAGGCCGCGCTGCAACGCGTCGGGAGCGATACCCAGCGGCTGGCCGGCGCCTTCGCGGAAAAGCTTTCCGCGCTGGAAGAGATCGAGCGGCGCGGGGTGCCGTCGCTGATCGACGTGCGGGACGCGCTGCCGGCGGCCGTCGCCGGCGCCCAGGCGGGACAGTTGACCCAGACCGCGCACGCCATCAAGGATCTGGTCGCCCGCGGTGGCAGCCTGGCGATCCAGACCGCCCTCGAGGTGACGCGGCTGGGCGATCGGGGCGAAACTCTCTTCCCTCTCACGGAGAGCCTCAAGAGCCTGGTCACCGAGTTCCAGGGCATCGCGACCCGTCTCGAGAAGGCGGCGCGCGATCAGGAGTCGACGGGGTCCGCGCTGACCCGCGCGCAGGCTCAGATGGACGAGATCGCCGCGGCCTCCGGGCGCGACATTTCGGAGCCGGAGGCGTGGCGCCGCGGCGCCGCGCGGGCCGGTGATCTCAGAACCGCCCTGGTGCGGGTCGGCGCCGATGCCGATGCCCTCATGCAGGCCTTCGCGGAACAGGGCACGCGCCTCGAGGCGCTCGCGGGGGCGCTGTTCGAACTGACCGGCGTTCCGTGCGAGACGAGCGTCGATCCGGCGCCCGTCGCCGGCGCCGGTGGTTTCGAAATCGAGTCGTTCGGCGGGCCGGCTCTCGACCCGGAGGAGACTGTGGCTGCGGCGCAGGCTGTGGCGCAGGCCCCGATGTCGGCGTCGCCGGCACCGGCAGTATCGCCACCCCCCGCGGCCTTCCGCCTCTTCGATGTCGATGAGGCGCCGGCAACGGCGACCGCCGCGCCGGTCCGGCCGCTCAGCGGCTCGATCTTCGCGCCGGAAGAACCGCGGTTCGACGCTGGCGAGCCTCTCGCGCCGACGGCGCCGGCCGTGCCCACGGAGGAGGACCGGATCTACGATCTGGCGGAATTCGGCGCGGTCGCGCTCGATGCTGCGGCGCCGGCGCCGGCGACACCGCCGGCGATGGAGGAGGACGATCACATTTACGACCTTTGCGAACTTGGCGCCGTCGCCCTCGGGTAACGGCCGCGGGCCGTGCGTCCGTCCGGGCGGACGCACGGCCTGCCATCGCCCATGAACGACCACATTCAGCTCTTTACTCTGCAGTTGCGCGAGCAGTTGGCCGGGCTGCGCGAGGTCTCGGTGCAGGGCCGCTGGAACGGTCCGACCCCCGCGTCGCTGCCCCGGGCGGTCATCGCGACCCGACTGCTCGCCGGCAGCAGCGAACTGCTCGGCGTGACGGTGCTGCACGACTGGCTGCGCATCCTGCTCGAACTCCTCAACTGGATCGCCGAAAACCCGCACGGCGCCCTGGCCGCCTACGAGCCGGTGCTGCGTGAGATCGTGGCCTTCGAGGAACTGCTCATCGAGGGGCTGGATGCCGGGCGCACGCCGGAAGAGCTGGTTGCGCCGGAGCGCGTGGCGCGTCTGCGCCAGGGCTTCGCCGCCGCGGCGCGCGAGCACGCCACCGCGCGTGCGCGGGCGGCGTCCGGCGCGTCGCCGCGTCCGGATCCGGAGCCGGCCCGGCTGCGCCTCGAGGGACTCGACGACCCGCAGGCGGTCGTGTCGTGGGAATCGATGCTCGCGATCATCGAACGGCTCGTCACCAAGGTGCCCCATCCCCGGCCGACCGACGGGTCGCAGACCGACGAGGAGCGCACCCGGCGCCAGCAGCGCTGGCGCGAGGTCCGCTCGCTCGGCGATGCATTGTTCGAGACGGAGGACTACGAACGCGATGCCGCGTCGACCGAGGCGGAGACGAAGGATCCCCACGAGGCGCTGCCGCTGCTGCCGGGCGGGGCGCTGTTCCAGGAGGCGCTCGGTGCGGGGTGGCGCGAGGGGCTGACGGCGGTGAAAGGGGACCCGGGGGCCTGCGGAGAGGGCCGCGAACCGTGGACGCTGCGCTGGCGCGTGCCGGGGCTGACCGTCGAGGGGGCGCCGCCCGGGTCGCCCGGTGTGGATGAACTGTTCCCGGCGGAGGAGCAGAGCCGCTACGGACGGCTGCTCGGGCTGATGGCCACCGATCTCTGCCAGGCGATCGGCCCCGGAGCTCCGCGCTGGCTGCTGCTGGTGGACCTGGGGCCGAGCGGGTGACCGCCGAGTTTCGTCGCCCTGCGGGTCGTCTGCCGGCCGAAGCGGCGCGGGCGCTTGGTCACCTGCTCGAGGAGGACTTCCTGATCGAGTCCCCCAGCCTGCGCGCCGCGCTGCGGCGGCTGCGGCGGGACGGTGCGCTCGTGCACGCACATTTCGGACCGCGCGGCGAGGGCTGTCTGCAGGTCGTGCTGCCGTTGCACCTTGCCGGTGCTCCCGAGGTGTGCGTCCTGTCGCTGGTGGACGCGGAGGTGGCGGCGCCGCTGCACCTCGTGGAGGCGGTCGTGTCGGCGCAGGGGTGGCAACGTCGCGGCGCGCCTGACGGCGATACGCTGGTCCGCGAAAACCAGAGCCTGCTCGCCGTCGACCTCGCATCCTGGGTGGACGTGTTGATGCCGACCACCACGTCCGAGGGGGGTGGCCATCTTGCGCTTGTCGGACTGGTGGAGAAGCGGGTGGCGCTGCTCACCACCGGCCCGGCGCGACGCGTTGCCGTGGTCCGTTACGTGGAGACACCGGTCGGCTGGGAGGCGGTCGCCAGGAGCGGCGTGGAAACGGCGGCCGGGATCGTGCTGCCGCTGCTGGACATCGAGAAGGTCCTGTCGCTGCGGCTGAGTCACGTCGAGTCGGCCAACGGGGGCGGCGGGGATTCGACGTCCGACTGGTCTTCCGTCGTCCCCGCGTCGGCGAGCCCCGTCTCCACGGGCGCGTCGGTCGGGGCGCCGGAGGCGCGCATCCTCCTGCTGGTGGCCAGCCGGTTCCGCGCCGATGACCTGGAGGAGAAGCTGGTCAAGTCCGGCTACGCCGTCACCGTCTGCGCCGAACCGGGGGAGGCGCGCGAATGTCTGCGATCCCGGAGCATCGACGCGATCATCTGCGACAACGCCGAGCCGGAACGCTGTCTGGACGGGTTCCTCGCCCTGCTGGCGCAACACGGGGAAACGGCGCCGGGGCCGGTCATCCTGGCGACCGGCAACAGCGGTGAACCGGCCCGCCGACTCGCGCGGCGTCTCGGGGCCGCCGGCGTCTGGACGCCTCCCTATCTCGTGGATGAGTTGCGGTCCCAGCTTGTCTGATCCCCGGGTGCGAAACCTTCCCGGCGCGAGTTGCGGTTTGCAATGCCGCGTGCGTCCGCAGCGTGTCGCACGCTGCCTCTCTGCACCGTCAAACAGCCGCCAGCGCCCCCGCCGCAGCCATCCTCGCCCGATCCGGCCGTTGTCCATCCCGGGCATGGGAGTTGCTGTTCCGTCCGCCACACCCTTCGTTTGCGCATCCCGGGGGTCGAGAGGAGCCGGAGCCATGGACGACCGTTTCAAGGACTACGCGAACATCCACCTCGGTGGGGAGGATTCCACCTCCAGCAAGGTCATGACCTCGGTGGATGCGGCTGAATATCTGAAGATGCATGTCAAGACGGTGTGTCGGCTCGCCAAGGAGGGCAAGATCCCCGCGAAGAAGGTCGGCAGCGAATGGCGGTTCCTGCGCAGCGTGCTGGACCGCTGGCTCACCGAGGAACTCGTTTAGCATGAGCGGCGTCGACCGTCGTGGCCCGGCGGGGCCAGGTTGCGACGGCCGGCAGGGCGTCCCTTGGAAACTGTTTTCGACGGACGTGGCGGCGCCAGGGGGGCGGGTGTCGTGGCGATCAACTTCGAGTCGCTGAAACTGGCGCAGCCCGGCCTGTTCGGCGTGAGCCTGTGCGGATCGGTGGGACGCGCCGAGAAGGAGCGGCTGCGCGAGTTCACGGCCAAGTGCCTCGCCAACGACAAGCTGTATCTCATTCTCGATCTGACGGAGCTCGGAGCGGTCGGCGGCGGCGCCGCGGCCCTGTTCGCCGGCTTCCAGCGCGATCTGACCGCGCGCGGCGGCGAGGCGGTGTTCGTCGGCGTGAACGACGTCGTGCGGCGCTTCCTGATGCTGCAGTTCGGCGAGATCCCCTTCCGCAATTTCCCCACCATTGACGATGCCGAAACCGCGCTGGCGGCGGTCCGCGACGAAGTGGCGGCGGCGGCCCGTGCGCCGGAGAAGACGGCTCCGGCTGTGGCCCCGAAGGCCGCGCCGACCGGGTCCGCGTCCGTGGCGCCGACTCCCGACCACGCAACTAAGCCAGTCAGGGGCGGTCCAGGCGTGTCGCCGGCCGACCGGGCTTCGCCGCGCTCCGACAGCACGCTCGACATGCTGCTCGATTCCTTCGTGGCGCACACCGGCGCGTCGATAGAAGCCATCGCCGATTTTGCCGCCGAGAGCCACGACGGCGAAGCCGTTCCCGGCCACGATCAGAATATGGGGCGGGCGGCCGTCCCCTCCACCGGCCCGGAGATCGCCGGCGCCGGCGGAGTCGCCCGCCCCAGGTTCGTTCCGCTCGACAGCGCGCTGCAGGCGCTGCGCGAGGCGCCCGACGCCGCCGCCATGGCGGGTCCGCTGCGCGATCTGCTGCATAGCTTCGACCTGGCGGGAGAGGTCACCTTCTGCGTCCGGCAGGGCGAGGCGCTGGTCGATCCCGACAGCGGCGCCGCGTTCCCGGCGGCCGGACGGCTGGCCTCCGCGCTGGCCGCGTCCGGGCGCCCGCTCTCGCTGCTGGACGCGGGCGATCTCGAGCTCGCCGAGGGCGAGGTCCACCTGCTGGCGGAACTGCGCGCCGACATGGTGCTGCCGGTCATGCGTGACGGCGTGCTCGTCGCCGCGGCCGTGGTGAGGCGGGGCGGCGAGGGGCGCGAGTACGGGGTGAGCGATACCTTCGCCCTTTCGCTGCTGGCCCGCTGGCTCGCGGCGCCGCCCGCGTCGGCGGTCGAGGACCCCGCGCCCGCCGCACCGGTTGCGGAGGCGCTGCCGTGCGACGTGCCGGCTGCGGCCGACGCCACCGACGCCACCGACGCCACCGACGCCACGGGCCGGAACCTGTCTGCCGAACTGCGTCGCAAGGTCAAGCAGATGCAGGCGCTGTTCTCGCTCTCCGAGGATTTCGCGCGGGTGCGCGACGGCGCGCGTCTGATGGACCTGCTCTGCGTGACGGTGACGGCGCAGCTCGGCGTGCGCGCCGTGGCGGTGCTGGAACTGGAGGGAGACCTGCTCACGCCGCGCATCTGCCGCGGCATCGAGATCGAACAGGTGCCGCCGCTGACCCCTTTCGGGGCGCAAATGCAGCGCTGGTTCGCCGAGCAGCCGCTGCCGGTTCCGGTCGAGGAACTGCCGCCGCTGTTGCACCGCTTCCGGGGCCCGCTGGAGCAGGCCGGTTTCACTTTCGTGGCGCCCCTGCGCACGCGCGGCCAGCTGCTCGGCGTGCTCCTGCTCGGCGGCAGCGTGCGGGGCAGCCGTCCCGATCTCGATCTCGATTTCCTCTCGACGCTGCTCAACCAGGCCGCCATCGCGATGGACAACGCGCGCATGCTCCAGCACACGCACGAACAGAACATCGGCGTGATCCGTACCCTCGTCTCGCTCATCGAGCAGCGCCATCAGGCCGGCAGTTCGGTGACCGAGCGGGTGTCGAGCCTGGTGGCCGAGGTGGCGCGCGAGATGAGCTTCCCGTCCGAGAAGATGCGCGATCTCGTCTACGGCACCGTGCTGCGCGACATCGGCATGATCCCGATCAGCGACCTGGTGCTGCGCTCCCCCCGCAAGCTGACCGAGAACGAGTGGAAGCAGATCAAGGGGCACCCCGAAACCGGCGTGGAGCTGCTCGGCCCGCTGCAGTTGCCCCCGACGGTCCACGAGGTCGTGCTTTGCCACCACGAGCGCTTCAACGGCGAGGGGTACCCGCGCGGGACTGCAGGGACGGGCCATCCCGCTGAGCGCGCGCATCGTGTCCGTGGTCGAGAGCTACGTGGCGATGGTGTCGGAACTGCCCTACCGCACCGCGCTGTCCGAGGTCGAGGCCATCAGTATCCTGAACGAGAACTGGGGCATGCGTTACGACCCGGATATCGTCGAGGCGTTCCTGCGCGTACTGGCGCGCGAGGAGTCGTTCGCGCGTCGCGCCCCGTCGCCGGTGGACGAAGGACGGCCCGTGGAGGCGACGGTATGAACGCCATTCCCGGCGAGGAACACCGGATCCTGCTGGCGGGACCGTCCGGCGGCGCGTGCGACGGGATCAGCGCGACGCTCCGGCAGGCGGGGTACGCCTGCTTGCGCGCCGGCACCGGACCGGAAGCGATCAGCCTCTTCTGCGTCGAGACGCCCCCGGTCGTGCTGATCGACGTCGATCTGCCGGGCGGCGGCGTGCTCGTCTGCCGCGACCTGTTCGAAACCGACGCGATCGCCGACACGATCGTGCTCATGCTGCTGCCCGACAACCAGCCGGCGACCCGCGAGGCGGTCTTCGCGGCCGGCGTCCACGACGCTATTTCCCGCGATTGCGGCCCGGAGGAACTGCTCGGACGCGTGGCGTACGCGCTGCGCGACTGGGCCGTCTCGGCCGACCTGCGTGGGCGCAACCTCGACCTGCGGCGGCGCGTGGACCGCGGGCTGGGCGAACTGGATCGCGTCAACCGCAACCTGAAGCAGCAGCTGCGCCAACAGCAGACCCTGCTCGAACTGACGCAGGAGATGGCCGCCTCGCTCGAGGCCGGCCAGCAGGCGAACGTGCTGCTGCTCTCGATCGTCGGACAGGTGGGCGCGCTTTCCGCCGCGCTTTTCGCCGGCGACGGCGATGGCGCGCCGATGTCGCTGGTCGCGGTCAAGGGCATCGATCGCGAGGTCTGTCTCGCCGTCACCGAGGCGGACCGCGCCGGCTGGCGGGACTGGCTGGAGTCGGCCGGCGCCTCGCCGCTGGAGGGGATCGTGCCCGCGGAGCTGGCGGCGCTCGGATTCGCGCTGATGGTCCCGATCCGCGATCGCTCCCGCATCGGCGGGGCGGTCGCCCTCGGCCCCCGGATCACCGGGCAGCCCTACTCCGCCGGCGACATCCGGATGCTGGAAACGATGGGCAACTCGTTCGCCATCGCCCTGCAGAACTCCAATCTGTACAGCAAGCTGCAGCGCACCTACGTCAACACGATCGAGGCCCTGGTGACCGCCATCGAGGCCAAGGACCGTTACACGCGCGGCCACACGGCGCGGGTGGCGAAGTACGCGGGCGCCATCGCGGTCGAGCTGGGGCTCGACGAGGCGGCCCTGCAGCAGGTGGAGTACGGCGCCGCCCTGCACGACGTCGGCAAGATCGGCATCTACGAGCACGTGCTCAACAAGCACGGCGAGCTCACCGAGGAGGAGTTCGCCATGATCCGTCGACACCCCGCGATGGGGGACCGGATCCTGGCGCACATCGACTTCCTGCACGAGGCGCGCCTGGCCGTGCGCCACCATCACGAACGGGTGGACGGCGCCGGCTATCCTGACGGTCTGCGCGGCGCCCAGATCCCGTTCATCGCCAAGATCGTCGCCGTGGCCGACGCGTTCGACGCCATGACCACGACCCGCACCTACTCCAATCCGATCGGCCTCGAGGAGGCGATCGGCAACCTCGAGCGCAAGACCGGCACGCAGTTCGATGGCAAGGTGGTCAGCGCCTTCGTCCGTCTGCTGCGTGACGGGCGTCTGCGGCTCGGGGAACTGGCCGCCACGGATTCCCAGGCGATTGCGGCCCTCTCCGCGTAGCCATCCGGACCCCTGTCATCTTTGGGCACCCTGTCATCCCCGGTTGACACCTCCGCAAACCGTTCGGGTTTCACGCCCTATGGCGAAACCGGCGTCGCGAGGCCGTTGGCGGTGCCGCGGGATGACACCCCGCGGGGGCCGCCCCGGAAACGCGCACCCCACTTAAATTGTTGTAATACAATTATCTAAGCACTCATGCGTTGTCTGTTTCGGACTGGTACCCGGTTTGCAATGCGGATGTGGGGGCGAAGGGGCGGGGCTGGGAGGACTCGTCACTTCGCGCGGCGAGACCGGCAGGGAGGACAGGGCGCCCTCGTCCCCCCGCCGGTCTCCCGCCCCACTCGGCCACGGGACGTCGCGACCTCCCCGCGCGAGGGAGGGGACGTGGGGTGGAACGGGGGGAATGGGGACACCGGGTCCTGGCGGCGGCCGAAAGTCGGCTGCGCCGCCGGCTCGCGCCGGGCCTGCGGCTGGTCGATTGCACCTGCAGCCGGCGGGGCGAGTGGTGGACGGTGCGGCTGCGCTGCCGGCAGGTGACGCGGGACGGGTCCCCGGCCGCCGGACGGCTGCTGCACGGCTCGGGTCACGCCTGTCTGCCCCGGTCGCTCCTGCCGGGCGATCCCCGACTGGGACGGCGGCTGCAACTGGCGCTGGCCGCGGCGCTGGTGGAGGTGGCGCAGGAGAGCGGTCTGGGGCTGCGGGTCTGCCGCTGGGCGATCAGGCCGGGGTCGTCTTGCGGGCGGGGCGCTTGCGCGGGCGCCGGCCGGAGCCGGACTTGAGCAGGACGCGATTGAGCTCCGCCGTGAGGTCCTCGATCGACAGGCCGCGGCGGATCTCGCCATCGTGCGCCAGCGACACGGCGCGGGTTTCCTCGGAAACGACGATCACCAGCGCGTCGGACACCTCGGTCATGCCGATCGCGGCGCGGTGGCGCGTGCCGAGCACGTAGCCCAGTTCCTCGCGCTCGGTGTTCGGCAGGATGCAGGCGGCGGCGGTGATCTTCGCCTGACTGATGATGACGGCGCCGTCGTGCAGCGGTCCCGGCACGGTGAAGATGGACTCCAGCGTCGCGGCCGAGATGTCGGCGTTGAGCTGGGTGCCGGTGCGGATCCAGCGCCCGAGGTTGATGTCGCGCTCGATGACGATCAACGCCCCCAGGCCCCGTCGCGACAGCCGCTCCACCGCGGTGAGGATCTCATGCTCGGCCGGGATCTCCTCATCGCCGCCGAAGACCATCAGGCCGCGCTTGCGCCCGAGATGGGTGAGCGCCGTGCGCAGCTCGGGCTGGAACAGGATGATGAAGGCGATCACCCACACTGTCTGCAGGGTGTCGATGATCCGCTTGACCATGATCATGCCGAGGGCGCTCGAGGCGAACGAGAGCAGGAGCAGGATGCCGAGACCGGCGAACATCTGGATCGCGCGGGTGCCCTGCACCAGCAGCAGCAGGCGGTACATCAGGTAGGCGACCAGCAGGACGTCGAGGACGTCGATGATGATCGAACCGGTGATGGAATCCCACATGTCCGCACTCCCGCGCGGCGGCCGCCCCATACGGCCCCCGCGGCAGTCTAACAGCCGGCCCGGGCCGGCTCAACCAGTGAACGTGGCGGGTCGCCCCGCGACCGCGATGGCGGCGAGGACGGTCAGGAACTGCCGCGAGGCCGCCACGTCGTGCACGCGCACCACGGCGGCGCCGCCGGCGAAGGCGGCGGCGAGGGCGGCCAGGCTGCCCGGCAGCCGCGCCTCCACCGGCGCCCCGGTCAGGTCGGCGATGAAACTCTTGCGCGAGGCGCCGAGCAGCAGGGGCTGTCCGCCTCCGAGATCCCGCAGCGCCGCCAGCAGCGCCAGGTTGTCCGCCGGGCGTTTGCCGAAGCCGAGGCCGGGGTCCACGGCGATCCGGTCGCCATCGACGCCCGCCGCGCGGGCTGCCGCGACCCGGTCCGCCAGGAAGTCGCGCACCTCGACCGCCGGGTCGCCGTAGCGCGGGTCGGTTTGCATGGTGCGCGGGTCGCCCTGCATGTGCATCAGGACCAGGCCGCAGCCGCGCCGGGCCGCGAGCGGCAGCAGCCCGGGATCGCCCAGGCCGGCCGTGATGTCATTGATGCCGTCGGCGCCGGCATCGAGCGCGAGGCGGGCGGTGGCGGCGCTCGTGGTATCGATCGTGAGCGGCAGCTCCGTGCGTGGGCGCAGGGCGCGCAGCGTCGGCAGCAGACGCGCCTGTTCCTCCGCCTCCGACACCGGCGCGGCGCCGGGACGGGAGGAGACCGCGCCGAGGTCGAGCAGGTCGGCCCCCTCTTCGGCCAGGCGCAGAGCCGCCTCCACCGCCGGGCCGGGATCGCTCCGGCGCGAGGCGGGAAAGAAGCTGTCGGGGGTGAGGTTGACCACGCCCATTACGAGGGGGCGGCCGGGCGGCGTGAAACGCCGTTCGCCCAGCCGCCACGCCGGAGCGGTGAAGGGGGGGGGCGCCGGGCCGGCCGGCGGGGCGCTCAAGAGGTCGGCCCGTCCGGATCCGTCGGCGGGGCGGACGGCGCGTCGACGGTCCCGTCCTGCGGCTCCGCGGCCGGATCGTCGCCAGGGGCGGCCGCGTCCCCATCGACGGCCGGCGCGGGGATCGGAGACGGCACCGGCGGCGGCGGCAGCGGTTCGCCGGTCATGATCAGCTTGATGTCGGCCCGGCTGAGCGATTCGCGTTCGAGCAGCGCGTCGGCCATGATTTCGACCTTGTCGTGGAACTCGTGCAGGATCGCCCGCGCCCGTTCGAGCTGCTGATGGACGATCGTCGCCACTTCCTCGTCGATCGTCTCGAGGGTGCGCTCGCTCATCGTGCGGCGGCGCGCGAAATCGCGGCCGAGGAAGACCTGCTCCGCGCCGTCGTCGAAGGAGATCGGTCCGAGTTTGCGGCTCATGCCGAGGTTGGCGACCATCGCGCGCGCCATCTGGGTGAGGCGCCGGATGTCGTCATAGGCGCCGGAAGCGATCCGGCCGAGGAAGATCTCCTCGGCGGCACGGCCGCCGATGGCGACGCAGATCGTGTCGAGGTACTTCTGCTCGACCCAGGTGTATTCGTCCTCGTCCGGGAGCCGCCACGTGACCCCGAGCGCCTGTCCCCGCGGGATGATCGTCACCTTGTGCACCGGGTCGGAATGTTCGCACTTGTAACCCACGACGGCGTGCCCCGCCTCGTGGTAGGCGGTTTCGCGCTTTTGCTTCTCGGTGAAGACGCGGCTGCGGCGCTCCGGACCGAGCATGACCTTTTCCTTGGCGTCTTCGAAATCGGCGGTCGTGACGGCTTCGCGGTTCTTGCGCGCCGCCAGCAGCGCCGCCTCGTTCACCATGTTCTCGAGATCGGCGCCCGACATGCCGGGCGTGCCGGCCGCCAGTTCCCGCAGGGCGATGTGGGGGTCGGCCTTGATCTTGCGCATGTGCACCTTGAGGATCGCCTCGCGGCCGGTCAGGTCGGGCATGTCCACGACGATCTGGCGGTCGAAACGGCCGGGGCGCAGCAGCGCGGGATCGAGCACGTCGGGGCGGTTCGTGGCGGCGACGAGGATGACGCCTTCGTTCGATTCGAAGCCGTCCATCTCGACCAGCAACTGGTTGAGCGTCTGCTCCCGTTCGTCGTGGCCGCCGCCGAGGCCGGCGCCGCGGTGCCGGCCCACGGCGTCGATCTCGTCGATGAAGATGATGCAGGGGGCGTTCTTCTTGCCCTGCTCGAACAGGTCGCGCACGCGCGAGGCGCCCACGCCGACGAACATCTCCACGAAGTCGGAGCCGGACATGCTGAAGAACGGCACGGCGGCCTCGCCGGCGACGGCGCGCGCGAGCAGGGTCTTGCCGGTGCCGGGCGCGCCGACCAGCAGCGCCCCCTTGGGGATGCGTCCGCCGAGGCGCTGGAATTTTTTGGGCGAACGCAGGAACTCGATGATCTCCTGCAGCTCGACCTTGGCTTCGTCACAGCCGGCCACGTCTTCGAACGTGATTGTCGGCTTGTCCATGTTGACGAGCTTCGCCCGGCTCTTGCCGAAGCTGAACGCCTTGTTCCCGCCGCCCTGCATCTGCCGGATGAAGAAGATCCACAGCACGAGGATGAGCAGAAACGGCAGGTAATAGGTCAGCACCGTGGAGAGCCAGTTGATCTTCGGCTGGGCCCCCTTGAGCTTGGCCTGCGGGTTCTTCTCCCGCACCCAGTCGGGGAAGCGCGGGTCTTCGGTCAGCAGGATCAGCTTGAAACTCTGCACCCCCTGCACGGCGCCGCTGTCCAGCGTGATCGGCGTGCTCTGCTTGAAATCCCCCTCCACGAGCAGGTTCGTCTTCGTGAGGGTGGCGATGTTGCCGGCCTCCACCTGCTCCTGGAACGTCGACCAGCTCACTTCGTAGACCACGCGCTTGTCGGTGTACATCATCCTGACGGCGACGAAGAAGAGCAAAAGGAGCAGGATCCAGAATCCGGCCGTGCGGCCCGGCAGGAGGCCGCGGTGGCCCGGACGGGGCAGGGGGGAGCGGCCGTCGCCCTGAGGCGGCTGTTTCCGGGAATTGGGATTCATCGACATCGCGCGGTTCGTCCTTTCCTGACCGGATCAGTGGCGGCTCCCGTGGGTCCGGGGCGCACGAACGACGAGTGTAATTGCCGGCTGCGTTCCCGGCAACCTGACGCAGCGGTTGTCGCACGCCAGACCGACCACCCAAAGAAGACCGTCGTCATCTTCAACGACCAGCACCTTGCCCCGCCGCCCGACCGGCACGCGCCGTTCGCGCAGCAGGTCGCTCACTTTCTTGCGTCCTCCCAGACCGGGGAGACGCAGCCGGTCGCCGGGGCGCCAGGGGCGCGCGCGGGGGACTCCCCGCAGGGTATCCGGCGGCAGGTCCAGGGTCCAGAGCCCCTCGCCGGGGCCGGCAGGGGGCGGCGTCTCACCGGGGGCAAGCGTCAAGATATGATAAGTCCCGTTCTCCGGCAGGCGGGCCGGGGCGGGGGGGTGGAAGCGGAGGCGATCGAAATCCAGTTCGGCGCGCCAGCCCCCCGGCAGGTCGATCCCGTGCCCCGACACCGCGCCGGCCAGCCACGCCAGCAGGCCGTCCGCGTGCACCTGACCAATGTCCCGGCGCCGGCCATGGTGCTCCGCCAGATGGAGCCGCACGACCCGGCGGGCGATCGGCGTTTCCAGGGCGAGGAGCGCGGTCACCGTGAGCGCCGGCTCGTCGCCGGGCGCGGTGGCGACAGCGAGAGCGGCGCGGGCCTGCCGGTCGAGCAGGCCGGCGTCAGCGTCGAGCAGGCCGGCCAGCCGCACCGGGCCGCGGGCGGCGCCGGCGCCGAAGATGTCGCGCGCCAGCGGCAGCAGCTCGCGGCGCAGGCGCGACCGGACCGCGTCGCCGGTCGGCGTTGGTGGCGTCCTCGCGCCACGGCTGGCCGCAGTCCGCGAGGAAGGCGAGGATCTCGCGCCGGTCGGTGGCGAGCAGGGGATGGATGATGCGGCCGGCGACCGGACGGATGCCGCGCATCCCGTCCAGCCCGGCGCCGCGGAACAGGCGCATGATGACAGTTTCGGCCTGATCGTCCCGGTGGTGGCCGGTGGCGGCGCAGGCCAGGTCGTCCGGCTGGGCGGCGAGCAGTCCGGCCAGCAGCCGGCGGCGCAGGCGGCGGCCCGCCTCCTCCAGCCCGAGGCCGCGCCGGCGGGCCAGCGCCCGCGGGTCGATCCGCGCCACATGCAGCGGCACGGCGAGCCGGGCGCACAGATCGCGGCAGAACGCCTCGTCCGCCTCGGACTGGTCTCCGCGCAGGCGGTGGTTGAGGTGCGCCGCCGCCAGCGGCGCGCCGGTCGCCGTGGACCGGGCGTGCGCCAGCAGCAGCAGCGCCACGGAGTCGGGTCCGCCCGACAGGGCGACCAGCAGTCCGGTTGCCGCAGGGTTGGTGGCCGGCGCGGCCTGACGAACGAGGACGTCGAGGTGGGGCAGGAGACGGCGAATGAACGGGTGCTCAGGCAAAGGCATCTCCGGGGCCGGCCGGCCGGCCGGCGGCGCCGGTGCCAGGACCGAAGGAGAAGCTGGTGCCGGCACAGGGATTTGAACCCCGGACACGCGGATTATGATTCCGCTGCTCTAACCAGCTGAGCTATGCCGGCACCCGGTCGGAACCGCCCGGCGCGTGGCCGGGGGCCGCGCTAACCGAGCGTGGCTGCTCAATCTAGAGGAGCAGCCTTGCCTTGTCAAGATCGCGCGCCCCGCGTAGACTAACCTGCCCCGGTTCCAGGAGGTCAGCCGGATGCCCCTCGCCCCCCCCCCTCCGCCGCGCCCTGTTTTCGAGCCGGACGAGGTGTCGATGGCGCCGCTCACCGGCGCGCGCGTGACGGTAATCGGCTACGGGAATCAGGGGCGCGCCCAGGCCCTGAACCTGCGCGACAGCGGCGTGACGGTTGTCGTGGGGGCCCGCGCCGGAGGTGCCGGCGCCGCCCGCGCCGCGGCCGACGGTTTCCTGCCGACGCCCCTGGCGGTGGCCGCGACGGCCGGTGACGTGGTCATGCTGCTCGTGCCGGACGAACTGCAGGGCCCGCTGCACCGCGACGTGGTCGGGCCGGCCCTGCGCCCCGGCGCGGCGCTCGGTTTCGCCCACGGGTTCGCCATCGCCTTCGGGCAGATCGCGCCGGAGGCGGGGCGCCCCTGCTTCCTGGCGGCGCCCAAGGGGCAGGGGGACATGCTGCGCGAGGCGTACCGCGCGGGGGGCGGCCTGCCGGGGCTGCTGGCCGTGACCGACGGCTCTCCCGCCGGCACCTGGGAACTGGCCGCAGCCTACGCGAAGGCGGCCGGGTTCCTGCGCGGCGGCGGCTATGCCACGACCTTCCGCGAGGAGTGCGTGACCGACCAGTTCGGCGAACAGGCGGTCCTCTGCGGCGGCCTGATCGAATTGGTGCGGGCCGCTTTCGAGACGCTGACCGCCCGCGGCTACAGTGCACAGGGCGCCTACTTCGAGTGCGTGCACGAGGTGAAGCTGATCGCGGATCTGCTGCACCGGCACGGCGTGGACGGCCTGCAGCGGCTGATCAGCCGCACCGCGGCCTACGGCGGCGCCACCCGCGGTCCGCGCGTGATCGGCCCCGAGAGCCGCGCCGCCATGTCGCGCCTGCTCGACGAGATCGAGAGCGGCGCCTTCGCGCGCGAATACCTGGCGGCCTGTGCCGGGGGGAGCCCGGATCCGCGGCTCGGCCCCGCGGGCGCTCCCGATTCGCCTCTGGCGTCGACGGGGAGGGCGCTGCGCGCGCGGCTGGCGGCGCTGCGTCTGGAATAGAGTGCGGACCGCGCCGGGTAGAGGGGCCCGGCGCCATTGGCGCAACCCGCCGGGCCGGTGTCCCGTATGGACGCCCGCGCGGGGCCTGACCGCACCCCAGCAGGAGGAGAGTACGATGCAGGACGAGACCTGGAAGCCGGTGACGCCTTCGTCGCCCGAGCCTGCCTCGCCCGCGGGTCCGGAGCCAGGCCTGTTTTCGCGCCTGATCGCGGTTTTCACCGCCCCCGGCCGGGCCATGGAGGCCGTGAAGGCCGGTCCCCGCTGGCTGGTCGCCGGGCTGTTGATCATGGTTGTGATGGCGATCTTCTCCGCCCTGACCGCGACCATCTCCGGTCCGGAACAGCTCGACATGATGAAAGAGACGAAGCTCGGCCGCATGATGACCCCGGAGCAGATCCAGACGGCCGAGGAGCAGGCCCTCAACCCGAGCCTGGCGAAGCGCGTCGCCACCGCCATCTCGGCGGCCGCGGGCGGCTGGATCGCGGTGTTCGTGTCGGGCCTCGTCTTCCTGCTTTTCGGCAAGCTGGCCGGCGGCACCGGCTCCTTCAAACAGGTGATGGGTGTCGTTTTCTGGGCCGCCCTGATCTCCTACGGCCTCGGCACGCTCGTGAAGCTGCCGCTGATCATCGCCAGGCAATCGGTGATGGAGGTCAGCACCGGTCTTGGCGCGTTCGCGCCGGGGGATCCGCTCTCGCTCGGATATCAGCTCCTGAGCATTTTCGATCTGTTCTCCATCTGGGCCGTGGTGGTCATGGTCATCGGTTTCGAGAAGATCCACGGGTTCGCCCGCGGCAAGGCGGTCGTGGTCACCGTCCTGCCGTGGTTGCTCATGAGTCTGGTCATGATCGGCATTGGCCGGCTGTTTCTCTAGGCGCGGCGGCCGGCGCCAGCCGGTCGCGGCGGGGAGGTCTTCGTGAAGAAGGGTTGGCTCATCGGAGGGGGCGCGGTCCTGCTGATCGCCCTCGTCGGGGTGAATCTCGGTCGCACGCGCGAGCGCGGCACACCGGTTGAAATGGCCAAGGTGGGACGTCAGGACCTGACCGCCGTCGTCACGGCCTCGGGCACGATCGACGCCAAAGAGGCGGTGAACATCAGCGCCACGGTGCTCGGCAAGATCACGCGGCTGGATGTGGCGGAGGGGGATACGGTCACGCAGGGGCAGTTCATGCTCGAGATCGATCCCACGGAGTACGCCTCCACGGTCCGCAGCTACGAAGCGGCCGTGCGGACGTCGCAGGCCGACCTGCGCCTGTCCGAGGCGCAGGCCGACAAGGCGACGCTCGATCTGGAACGGGCACGCGCGCTGTTCCAGCAGGGCCTGCAGTCACAGGAGCAGCTCACGATCGCCGAAACGGCCGAGCGGGTGCAGCGCGCCACGGTCGAGGCGTCGCGCAGTCGCCTGCACCAGCAGGTGGCCGGTCTCGAACAGGCGCGCCACAACCTGAGCCGTTGCACGATCACCGCGCCGATGGCCGGGCTGGTCACCCGCCTCAACGTGAAGGAGGGGGAGAGCGCGATCATGGGCACGATCAACAATCCGGGCACCGTGCTCGCGGTCATTTCCGACCTCGGCCTGCTCGAGGCGCGCGTGCAGGTCGACGAGACCGAAGTGGTGAAGGTGGCGGTGGGGCAGCTGGCGAAGATCGAGATCGACGCCTTTCCCGACACCTCGTTCGTGGGTCATGTCACCGAGATCGGCAACAGTCCCATTTTGACCGGGGGCGGCACCGGCCAGCAGGCCGTGGACTTCGAGGTCAAGATCGCGCTCGACAACCGCGTGCCGGACGTGCGGCCCGGGCTGACGGCCAAGGCCGAGATCCGCACCGCCGAGCGCAAGCAGGTCGTCGCCGCGCCGATGGGCGCGGTGACGGCGCGCAAGTGGCCGCCCGATCCCAAGCTCACCCGCGGTGGCCGTCGCGGCGTGAAGGGATCTCCCACGCCCGCACCGGCCGACACCTCCGCGAAAGCCGGCAAGGGCAAGGAGAAGGAGAAGGAGGGGGTGTTCGTGGTCGAGAACGGCGTGGCCAGCTTCCGGCCGGTCAGGCTCGGCATCGCGGGCGACGACGCCTTCGAGGTGATCGAGGGGCTCAAGGGGGGCGAAATGCTAGTGACCGGGCCGTTCCGCCGGCTGCGCGACCTCCAGCACGGCGACAAGGTCAAGGTGGCCAAGGCCAAGGGCAAGGGTTCGAGCGGCGGTGGCAGCGACGAGGGCGGCCGCGACAGCCGCAGCGGGGACTGACGACGTGACCACGACGATCCCGCGGACGGTGGAGAGGGCGGCGACATGAATCTGCTCGAGGGGGCGCGCATCGCCCTGCAGAGCCTCCGCACGAACAAGCTGCGGACGTTCCTGACGCTGCTCGGCAACATCGTCGGCACGATGTCGGTGATCGCGGTCGTGTCGCTGATCAACGGGATCGACACCTACGCGCGCCAGAAGGTGCTCGACGAGGGCACCGATGTCTTCACGATCACCCGCGTCAACGGTTTGCAGTTCCTGACCGACTTCGACGCTTTCCTGCGCTCGCTGAACAACCCGGAGCTGACCGTGGCCGACCGCGACTGGCTCCAGGAGAAGATGGAGGGAGCGCGCGCGGTCTGCGCGGCGCTCGGCACGCAGGCCGACCTGCGCGCCGGTTCGCGGTCGTTCCGCCGCGCGCAGGTGCGGGGCAAGACCGAAGATTACCCGCTGCTCGAGGACATCCCGCTGGCGCTCGGCCGCCACCTAGCGCGGCAGGACGTGGCGGCGAGCCGCCCGGTGGCGGTCATCGGCTGGGACGTGGCGCGCGACCTGTTCCCCGGTATTGCCGACCCCACGGGGCGCACCATCAAGATCGGTCGGCGCCACTTCGAGGTCGTGGGGGTGGTCGAGGACCGGGGCACCGTGCTTGGCAACAACCGCAACCAGTTCGCGGTGATCCCCATCACCACCTACGAGAAGGTGTTCGGCGCGCGCGAGTCGGTGGACATCAAGGTGGCCGCCGGCGACGTGCGCACGATCGAAGACGTGCGTGACGAGGCGCGCTTCCTCATGCGGATGCGCCATCGGCTGCGCCCGCTCGAGGAGGACGATTTCGCCGTGCAGACGCCCGACCAGCTGCTCAGCCTGTGGGCAGGCATCTCGAAGGCGATCTACGGGGCGCTCACGCCGCTGGTCGGCATCAGTCTGGTCATCGGCGGCATCGTGCTCATGAACATCATGTTGATCGCGGTCACCGAGCGGACCCGCGAGATCGGCGTGCGCAAAGCCCTGGGCGCCACGCGGGGCGCCGTGTTGTGGCAGTTCCTGGTGGAGGCGATGACGCTGTCGCTGGTGGGAGGCATTCTCGGCATCTCGCTCGGCTTCGGCCTGGCCGGGCTGGTCGCTCTGCTGTCGCCGCTGCCGTTCGCGTTCGCTGCCTGGGCGATCGGCCTGGGCGTCGGCGTGACTTTGCTGATCGGGCTGTTCTTCGGCACCTACCCGGCCTGGAAGGCGGCCTGCCTGGACCCGGTTGAGGCGCTGCGCTATGAGTGATCTGCACGAGCGCGCTTCGCTGCACCTCCGGGAGAGCCTCGGCCAGGCCACGCACACCATGCGCGGCCACCGGATGCGCAGCGGCCTGCTGATCCTCGGCGTGGCGATCGGCGTGGCCACCCTGCTGGCGATCGTGACGATCGTGGGCGGCCTGAGCAACAAGATCCGCAACGATATCGTTTCGTCCGGCCGGCCGTATCTGTACGTGGCCCGCTTCACCGGCATGGGCGGCGAGGACATCGAAAAACTGTTGCGCCGGCCGCAGATCGAACCGGCGTGCATCGAGGCGGCGCGCGGCGTGGAGGGGGTTGACCGGGTCGATTACTCCGTCAGCAACAACGACGGCACGGTCCTGCACTATGAAGATGAGCGCACGAACTTCGTGCAGGTCTTCGGCACCAGCGAAAATTTTCCCTACCTCTTCTCGTTCACGCTGGAGGACGGCCGTTACTTCACCGCCGGCGAGGTGGCCTCGCGCGCCCGCGTCTGCGTGCTCGGCAACGGCCCGCGCGCCGATCTCTTCCCGCGCCAGGATCCCATCGGCAAGGTGCTCAACATCTACGGCCGCCCTTACCTGATCGTGGGGGCCATGGAGGCGCGCAAGCAGTTGATGGGGTCGTTCGGCGACAACTTCGTGGCGGTGCCGTGGACCGCCTTCGAGAAGGACTTCGCCAACAAGTACCAGGAGGACCGCAACGTCTTTGCCACGGTTGCTGACGGCTTCGAGACCGAGGCGGTTCAGACCGACCTGATCGGCGCCCTGCGCCAGGTGCGCCGGCTCGCGCCGGGCGAGCCGAACGATTTCGAGGTCGTCGCCTCGGAGACCTACGGCGAACTCGTGGACAAGGTGACCCAGGCGGTGGCGCTGGTGCTGGTCGTGCTGTCGTCGATCGGCCTGATGGTCGGCGGCATCGGCGTGATGAACATCATGCTGATCTCGGTGACGGAGCGCACGCGGGAGATCGGCATCCGCATGGCGGTCGGCGCGCGTCGCCAGGACCTGCTCACGCAGGTGCTGATCGAAGCCGGCACGCTGACCGGTATCGGCGGCGTGGTCGGCATCGTCTTCGGCTATCTGCTCTCCTGGGGCACCACGAAGCTGCTGCACTTCCCGTTCGCGATCTCCCCCTGGGTCACCCTCGGCGCCGTGCTCTTCTCGGTCGCGATCGGGGTGATCTTCGGCGTCTACCCGGCCAACCGCGCGGCGCGGATGGATCCGGTGGAGGCGCTCCGCTACGAGTAGGCGCGGCTCAGCGCCGTTGCAGCAGCACCAGGTCGTCCTGCCGCAGGACCTCCCGCCAGCCCGCGCTGTGGCGCGGGGAGGGTTCCTTCCGCGACGTCAACAGCCAGCGTGTGCCCGGCGCGAGCGCGCCCACGCGCGGTCCCGGCAGGCGCCGCAGGGAGAATTCGGTGCGGTCGTCGGACAGGAGGTCGGCGTCGAGAACGACGGCGACGGTGTCCGTGGGTGAGACGAAGGAGCTGGCGCGCGCGACCAGCAGGTCCAGCGGCGCTCGCGTCGTGGCGAAGCGCAGCGGCGCGGCGGCCGTCCCCAGCGCCAGGGCGCCGAGGATCACGATGGCAAACCTCCGCGCGAGCGCCGCCCGCGGATTCGTCACCGGGCGGCGCGCCGACAGCAGCACCGCGGCGGTGGCCGCGAGGGCGCCCAGGGCTGCGAGCAGGGTGAGCGCCGGCGCGGGCCACGGCCCGACCCCGTTCCCCTGGAGCAGGCCCAGCAGATCCGCCTTGACCATTCCATCCTGGGCCGGCACGGCGAACGGGTTGAAGCGCCCGACGTTGACGGGGGAGAGCACGATCACGAGCCATGCGGCGCCCACCAGCGTGTCCAGTGTGCGCGTTGGGCGCATGGTCCATTCCGTGGCAACGAAATGGGCCAACAGCAGGGCGAGGGCCGGATAGGCCGGCAGCACATACCACGGGAGCTTGACCCGGCTGATCGTGATCAGGACGATGACGACCACGCTCCACAGGGCCGGCAGCAGTCCCGGCCTCAGCGCGAGCGGGGCACGCGTGCGCGTCAGCCGCCAGATCGCCAGGGGCAGCAGCAGCGACCACGGGAAAAGCCCATCCTTGAGCACAGCCAAAAAGTAGCTCTCGTCGTGCCGCGTGTTGCCGTACTCGAGGCCGCGGTTGATCATCTCGCGCCCGAAGTAGGTGTCGACGAACGCCGCGCCGTGCCGCGCGTACTGCCAGACGTGCCACGGCAGCGCCACCACCAGGACAACGCCCAGCCCGCGCAGCAGGGTTGCCGCGCCCAGGGCGCGCCAGTGCCCCCCCAGGCCGAGCCACAGCCCGAGAATCAGCAGCAGCTCCGGCACGAAGCCGAGGTGCTTGACCAGTCCGCACAGGCCCACGGCGGCGCAGCCGAGGTAGAAGAGGGGGCGGCGACGCGTGCCGGTCACGACGAGCAGGCAGGCCAGCGTCCAGAAGAAGAGCAGCGCCGAGTCGAGCTCGCCGGTGCGGGCGCAGTGGCTGTAGAGGAACTGCGTGGAGGTGGCCAGGATGAACGCGGCCAGCAGGCCGGTACGCCGGTCGTAGAGGCGCGCGCCGAGCAGTCCGGTCACGACGACGGCGCCCCAGGCGAACAGCGCCGACCAGAAACGCGCCGTCCAGGCGTTTACGCCGCCGAGGCGGAAGGTCAGCGCGGTCAGCCAGAACTTCAGCGGCGCCTTGTTGAAGTACGGCGCGTTCTCGTGGTGGAGCGTGAGCCAGTCGCCGTCGTGCAGGATGTTCTCGGCCACGAGTGCGTGCCGGGCCTCGTCGCGGTTGTGCAGGCTGCCGGAGCCCAGCCCGGCAAAGATGAGCAGGGCGGCCAGCAGGCCCAGGCCGGCCGGCAGCCAAAGCGCCCGCCGGACGCTCGCGTGTTCCATGTCGTGAATCACCTCCATCCACCGATCCGGGGGAACGGAGCGCAGCCTAGCAGGGGGGGCGGAGCAGGGCAACCGGTCCGCGTGCCCGGGTCACCGTCATTATCTGCTGGCATCCCGGTCGTTCATGGCTACCATGTGGCGTCGTTTTCGACGCGCGCGGGTGTTCCCGCCGGCCCGCGGACACGCATCGCGTCTTGACAAGTTGTCGCTTCGCTGGACAAATGGACTGCGGAAACCTGGTTTTCAACCGGGCCTCGTCGTCGCCGCCAGGGAGCGCCCGGCCTCCGGGATTCTGTCTTCTCATCATCAGGCAAGAGAGGGGTCGTCATGTACCGTGCGCCAGCCCCAGCCCGGCGTGGTCGCGTCCTGCCCGCCCGGGCGGCCGCGGCCGTGGCCGCGCTCGTTCTGCTCACCCTGGCCGTGCCGGCGGCGTTCGCCCAGCACGGAGCCGTCCCCCGCCCGCTCACCGGGGTGGTGGCGAGGCGAACCTGATCCTGCCTCCGCTGGACCAGGGCCGGGGCCTCCTGACGGTCGGTCTGGGGGTGTGCGTGCTGGGCCTGCTGTTCGGCCTGGTCATGATGCGGCGGGTGAAGGCCATGCCGGTGCACCGGTCGCTGGCCGACATCTCCTCCCTCATCTACGAGACGTGCAAGACCTACCTGTTCCAGCAGGGCAAGCTGCTGCTCGTGCTGGAGTTGTTCATCGCCGCGATCATCCTGCTCTACTTCGGAGTGCTCCAGCACATGGCGGCGATCAAGGTCGCCATCATCCTGATGTTCAGCCTGGTCGGCATCGCGGGCAGCTACGGCGTGGCGTGGTTCGGCATCCGTATCAACACCTACGCCAACTCGCGCGCCGCGTTCGCCAGCCTCAGGGGCAAACCGTTCCCGCTCATGGACATCCCGCTGCAGTCCGGCATGAGCATCGGCATGATGCTGATCAGCGTCGAGTTGCTGATCATGCTGCTCATCCTGCTGTTCATCCCCGGCGACCTCGCCGGCGCCTGCTTCATCGGCTTCGCCATCGGCGAGTCGCTCGGCGCCGCGGCCCTGCGTATCGCGGGCGGCATCTTCACGAAGATCGCCGACATCGGCTCCGACCTCATGAAGATCGTCTTCAACATCAAGGAAGACGACGCGCGCAACCCCGGCGTGATCGCCGACTGCGTGGGCGACAACGCCGGCGACTCGGTCGGCCCGAGCGCGGACGGCTTCGAGACCTACGGCGTGACCGGCGTGGCGCTGATCACCTTCATCATGCTCGCGGTGCCGCAGGCCGCCACGCAGGTGCAGCTGCTGGTCTGGATCTTCGCGATGCGCGTGCTGATGATCGTGACCTCGGGTTTCTCCTATCTGCTCAACAACGCGGTGGCGAAGGCCCGCTACGGCAACGCCACGCACATGGACTTCGAGGCGCCGCTCACCTCGTTGGTCTGGCTGACCTCGTTCATCTCGGTCGCCGTCACCTACGCCGCCTCGTACGCCCTGATCCGCGACCTGGGCGACGGCACGATGTGGTGGAAGCTGGCCACCGTCATCACCTGCGGCACGCTGGCCGGCGCCATCATCCCCGAACTGGTGAAGGTCTTCACCTCGACCAAGTCGCAGCATGTCCGCGAGGTCGTGACCTCGTCGCGCGAGGGGGGTGCCTCGCTGACGGTGCTGTCGGGGTTCGTGGCGGGCAACTTCAGCGCCTACTGGCTCGGTCTGGCGATTACCGCCCTGATGGGGGTCGCCTACGGCGTCAGCACCACCTTCCCCGCCGGTCCGTACGCCCTGATGGCGGCGCCGGCCGTGTTCGCCTTCGGCCTCGTGGCGTTCGGCTTTCTCGGCATGGGCCCGGTCACGATCGCCGTCGACTCCTACGGTCCCGTGACCGACAACGCCCAGTCGGTGTTCGAGCTGTCGGTCATCGAGAACATTCCGGGTGTGAAGGCGGAGCTCAAGCGCGACTACGGCTTCGATGTGGACTTCACGCGCGCCAAGGAACTCCTCGAGGAGAACGACGGCGCGGGCAACACGTTCAAGGCCACGGCGAAGCCGGTGTTGATCGGCACGGCGGTCGTCGGCGCCACCACGATGATCTTCTCGATCATCGTGATGCTCACGAACGGCCTGACGGAGAACCTGGACCGGCTGTCGCTCATGCACCCGCCGTTCCTGCTCGGCATGCTGTGCGGCGGCTCCATGATCTACTGGTTCACCGGCGCCTCCACGCAGGCGGTCAGCACCGGGGCGTACCGCGCCGTGGAGTTCATCAAGCGCCACATCAAGCTCGATGGGGCGGAGAAGGCTTCAGTGGAGGACAGCAAGAAGGTCGTGGAGATCTGCACGCTCTACGCCCAGAAGGGGATGTTCAACATCTTCCTGGCGGTCTTTTTCGCCACGCTCGCCTTCGCCTTCTTCGAGCCGTACTTCTTCATCGGCTACCTGATCGCCATCGCCATGTTCGGCCTCTTCCAGGCGATCTTCATGGCCAACGCCGGCGGCGCCTGGGACAACGCCAAGAAGGTCGTGGAGACCGAACTGAAGGAGAAGGGCACCCCCCTGCACGCCGCCACGGTCATCGGCGACACCGTCGGCGACCCCTTCAAGGACACCAGTTCGGTGGCCATGAACCCGGTCATCAAGTTCACCACGCTCTTCGGTCTTCTGGCCGTCGAGCTCGCGGTGGCCATGGCCGGCGAACACCCGGTGCTGGTCCGCGTCCTGTCGGCCGGGTTTTTCGCAGTCTCGATGCTCTTCGTCTGGCGCTCCTTCTACCGGATGCGCATCCAGGTGGAGGAGACGGCGTAGCGGGTGCGGGCAGGTACTTTGCGGTGAGGTCAGGCGCGGCGCTCCCCGGTGGGGGCGCCGCGCCGTTTTTGTCCGCGGAAGGGAGTGTTTTGGCGGGACGGAACGCCGTCGCTGCTAGACCCGGCCCTCCACCGCAAGCCGCGCCAGCAGGCCCCAGAACGCCTGGCCCTTGCGGTAGCAGTTGAAGCAGTGGGAGTGGGCGCAGTAAGCGCAGTCGGGGCAATCGTGGGTTGCGCACCAGTCGTTGCACCAGGTGCAGGCGTCGGTTTCGTCGGGGTAATAGGTGCCGGCGGGATCATGGGATTCGAGGTCGGCGAAATCGAAGAGGACCTTGTCGTGGTCGCGGCACCAGGCGCGGATCTGGTCGTTGCGGGCTTTCAGGTTGCCGTCGTCGCCGGTGCCGTCGAGGTGACCGGTCATGTAGACGAAAACGACTCCGGGGTAGTCGGTTTCGAGGTCGGCCATGGCGTTCAGATAGGTGTCGATGCCTTCGGGCGTGTTCTCGGAGACACCGCCGCACCAGCTCCACACGACCAGTTCGCAGGCGTCGGGGTGGGCGTCAAGCCAGGCGCGAGTCGGCGCGACCCAGGAGATGTCGCCGGCGGTGCCGAGGTCGTCGCTCAGCTCGGTGAATGTCGGGAGCGCGTACGTGGCGTTCTCGGCGGCGAGCATCTGCATGCCGGTGACGATCTGGCTGCCGTGCGAGGTGTGACCGTAGTAGATACGGCAGTTCGCGCGCAGGTATTCGCAGGTGGCGGATTGCACGGCGCCGAAGAGCGCTACGGTATCGTGGTCGATGATTATGGCGCTGCCCGCGTCGGGATCCGGCGTGTCGGGGCCGCTGTCGCCGCCGGTGCATCCGGACAGGATCAGGAACAGCACGGCCACCCACGCCATCGGCGGGTGTCTGGTGACTGCGCTCATGCGGTACCTCCGTGCGGTTGCGCCCCGGGCCGATCACGGCGGTGAAAAGCATTTGTCATGCCCGCCGCGCCGCCCGTGCCGACCTCAGATCTCCACCCGCAGCAGCGGCCGGGCCGCCAGACCGGCCGCGAGCGAGAAGAGGCAGAACGCCGCCAGCCAGGAGAGGCGCGCGCCGGCGTAGCGGGTCTCGCGCGTCGGCAAATCGAGCGCGAGGGAGGCGAGCGCGGCGTCGCGTGGCAGCGGCGGTTCGGCGGGGCTGAGCAGCCACGCGCGCGGGCCGCCGCGTTCGCGCCTGGTCGCCAGGGCCGGCAGTCCGCCGCCCGCCTCGAGCCGTTTCGTCCAGGACAGGTCGCCGTCGGCGTGCACGGTCAGATCGTGGCGGCCGGGGGTCCGCACGCGGACGCGCCACTGCGCGGTGGCGGCCTGGCGGTCGCGGACGGGGAGGGTCTCCACGGCCACGCCGTCACCGCCGGTCAGGCGCAGGCCGTCGAGAAGCGCCGCGTGGCCCGGCGCGAGCGTGGCGGTCACCACGACCGCCTCGCCGGGGCGCAGCGGGCGGTGGGCGAAGCGGGCCTCGAACTGCGGCAAAACCAGCGCCAGCGGCACGATCATCGCCGCGAGCGCCGGCAGGGTGAGGACCAGCGAGCGCAGGTTCGCCGCCGCGAGATCGCGCTGGATCCGCAGCATGACCACGAGGCTCTCCTGGAACAGGCCCAGCTCGTAGACGTGGCCGAACAGGCGCGCGCGCACGTCGCGCAGGCGCGTCTGGGGCGTCGTCACCTTGAACAGCGCCAGCAGGCCGACGCCCGCCAGGGCCGACAGCACCGTCACGGCCCACGCGGCCGACCCGCCGAACGGGGCGACCAGCAGGTCGCAGAGGCGATTCATCGCGGTGGCGATCAGGTTCACGGCCGTGGCGCTCCCGGTTCCTAGGAGATGTACCCGAGTCCCTGCATCCGCCGGCGGATCTCCTCTGCGGAGTCGCCGCCCGCCTCGAATTTCGCGAGCTCCCGCTCGATCACGTGCTGCACGAACTCCTCCGCCGAGGCGTAGCCGGCGATCGCGGCGCACTTCTTCACCCGCAACAGCAGATCCTTGTCGATGGCGATTTTCGACCCGAACATCAGCGGGCTCCCTTCGCGGCGAAGATGTCGCCGCCGGTCATCTCGGGGGTCGGCGCCAGGCCGAACAGGCGCAGCAGCGTCGGCGCCAGGTCGCGCAGCGTGGGTTCGTCCTTCAGGATCGGGCGGTTCGCCACGATCACGCCCGGCACCTCGTCGGCCGCCATGCAGTGGTCCCCGCTCCACTTCAGCAGGTTGTCGGCGAAGATGGCGGCCGGCACCTCGCCCAGCGCCGACTCGTTGGAGCCGCGGTAGCCGCGGAAGTAGCCGAGGATGATGTCGGGCCCCTGGGCCGCGTACGGACCGTGGTAGATCCGGTCGGCGCGGTAGGCGTACTTGATCGCGCGTTGCCCGTCGGCCGGATCGACGACCGCCTCCAGCTTCGCCGCGATCTCGGTCAGCAGCGCCTCGCGCGCCGCCGGATCGACCGAGCCGCGCGACTCGCGCCCGCGCAGGTTGAGGTAGAGCCCGTTGATGCCCAGGGCGTACGCCTGCGTGCGGGCCCAGTCGACGCCGGAGAGGTAGTTCACCGACGCGCGGTCCACCCCCGGTTGCAGCGTGAGGTAGCCGTTCTCCAGCAGCCAGCTGTTGACGTGGAAGGAGCGATTGTACGGCGCGAAGCCGTGATCGGACATGGCGATGACGGTGGTGCGGGCGTCGACGGCGGCCAGCGCCTCGCCCAGGGCGGCGTCCATGGCGGCGTAGACGTCGCGGATGCGGTGCTCGTGGGCCAGCGCCTCGGCGTGCAGCGGCGAAGAGGGGTCCATCGCGCGCCAGAACATGTGGCAGTTCTGGTCGGGGTTGTTGAAGTAGAAGAACAGGAAGCCGCTGCGCAGGCCGCGGAAGCGGGTCAACTCGTGACGCAGCTGCGCCAGGCGCTCCTGGAGGACGTTGCCCGACAGCGAGACGTAGTCGTCGTCGCTCAGCACCCCCTCCTCGAGCGCCTTCGTGTCCTCCGGCAGCCCCTGCGTGTAGAACGGGCCGATCGCCTGCGCCAGCTCGCGGGAGTAGTCGGGCGGCGTGCTGATCGGCATGGCCGGCTGGCGCGGGTCGATCTGGATCGGCGTCACGTAGAGGCGGAACGAGGGGCGTGTTTCCATCAGGTAGAAGCGGCAGATGCCGGTCACCTGCGCCTTGTCCGCCAGCCCCGGCACGTTCCGCAGCCACGGCACGAGCGGGAAGCGCAGCGTCACCCAGTCGCTCCACTCGCCCGCCTGCAAAACGAACCGCGTGTCGCCGACCTGGAAGGAGGCGGCCGGGTGCGCGGGATCGAGCACGGCGTCCAGGCGCACCAGCGCCTCCGGCTCCCCCTCGCGGAACGTGTTGAGCGGGCCGGGGATCTCGGCGCTGAAGCGCCCGCTGTCGGTGCTGACGACCACCACGCGTCCGCCCGCGAGATCGGTGTCGGCCGGCGGGTCGTCGGTGATGTAGGTGAAGACGCCGTACGTGCCCAGGATGTCGGGCGTGCCCATGCCGGAAAGCTGCCGCGCCTCGCACTCCACCGGCGGGAAGTTCGACGGGATCTTGAAGATCGTCACGTCGACGCCGGCGTCGGCCAGCAGCTCCCAGAACGCCGTGCCGTGGCGCAGGAGCTGCACCTCGGCCGCGTCGCGGGGAAACTTGTACTTCCCAAGCTTGAAGAACCGCGTGGACGGCTTCGCCTCGGAGGTCGAGAGGAACGGAATGAGCGTCTGCGGGTCGCGGTGGATGAAGTCGAAGATGCCGTGTCCGCCGGCGTCCTGGCCGGTGATGAAGTCGGCCCAGGCCACCGGCGACTGGGGTGGCACCGCGGTGCCGAGCGGCGCATAGTCCCCGTCGTGTATGAACCGGGCGAAGTTCGGCATGGCCCCCTCGGCGACAAAGCGATCGAGCAGCTGCGGGTCCATGCCGTCGAAGCCGATCACCATCACCTTGGTGTCGTCAGCGGCCGCGGCCGCGGAAACGGCCGCCAGCAGCGCGAGACAGCAGGCCAGCAGCGGGGCGAAGCGAGGGCGCGGTCTGTTCATGCCGTCACGGTCTCCTCGAAGATGTCGCGCCCGGTCATGTGACCCGGCGGATCGATGCCGAACAGGCGCAGGATGGTCGGTGCGAGGTCGATCAGAGCCGGGTCGTCGCGGCGCGGCCGGCGCGTACAGAAGAAGACGCCCGGCACGAGTGACGGGTCGATGCAGTGGTCGCCCGACCAGGCGCGGGTGTTGTCCTCGATCACCGCGTCGGTGACCCGCCCCACCGCCGCGTCCCAGCCGGCGCGCCAGCCGACGCGCCAGCCGACCACCACGTCGGGCGCGTTGTCGCGGTACGGCCCCTTGTAGATGTCGTGCGCGTCCCAGGCGGCGCTGACGACCGGCTCGTCGCCCTGCGCCGGATCGCGCAGCTCGCGCAGCCGCGCCAGGATCTCCGCCCTGAGGGCCGGCGCCTCCGCCGGCGTGACGAGGCCGTCCCGCTCGCGTCCGGCCAGGTTGAGATAGAAGCCGGCCAGGCCGCTCGCGTAGGCCCGCGTGCGGGTCCAGTCGATCTCCGACGGTTCGACGGCGCGTCCGAGCGGCGGCGGCGGGCCGTCCGCGGGATCCCCGTTCACCCGCAGCCAGCCGTGCGCGCGGAACCAGGCGTTCAGGTTGACGCCGCGGCGGAACGACTTGAAGCCGTGATCGGAGATCACGAACAGCAGGTCGCGCGGCCCGAGGCGCGCCACGGTGCGGCCGACCAGGTCGTCGGCGCGCCGGTAGAGGTCGCCGATGGCGTCGGCGTGGGGCGAAGGGGCCCGCCCGCGGTTCGCCGGGTGCGTCGGGTCGAGATGACGGAAGAACATGTGCTGGATGCGGTCGGTGGCGTCGAAGACCGCCGCCACGACGCCGTCGCGCTGCCGGTCGAGGGCGTGGAAGAACTGCCGCTCGCGCTCCGCGTGCACCGCCCACGCCTGCTCCAGGAACGCGCCCTCGTCGAGCACCCCTTCGTTCAGCGCCCAGGTGTCCTCGGCCAGGCCGAGCGTGGCGTACGGACCGTGCAGCTTCGCCAGGGCGATGGCGTAGTGCGCCGGGTGCGAGAGCGGCAGCGCCGGGTGCTCGGGGTCGACGTGCAGCGGCGTCATGTAGAACGACACCGGATCGGCGAACGAGGTCAGGCGGACCCGGCAGAGGCCGTGCACCCGGGCGCGGCCGGCGCGGAAAGCGAGGCGCAGCCAGGGGCTCTGCCGGCCGGCGCGCAGCTCCACGCGCTGACCGTCCAGGGCGAGATGGGCAAGGCCCGCCGCCGCGTCCACGGTCAGCCGCAGCGGCAGCGACAGCGGCGACCGGCCGTGGCCGCGCGGGTCGTCCGGACCGGTGATCTCGCCGCGCCAGGCGCCGTCGCCGTCGGGACGGAGTGGGGCGCGGGTGCCGCCGGTCGTCTCGCCGGCCGGCGGCGGCGCGCTGGAGTAGTGCGTGAACGTGCCCTGCGTGCCGCGCAGATCCGGCACGCACATGGCCGCCAGCATCAGGCCGTTGAACTTCTCGGGCGGGAAGGTGATCGGCACCCGCAGGATGGCGCTGCGCACCCCGTGCTCGCCGAGGATGCGCCAGAAGGTGCGGCTGCGTCGCAGCAGTTCGTGGCGTGGCGGCCGTCCGCCGAGCGTCCACGGACCGATCCGCACGCCGGGGCGGCCCGCCGTCAGGCGCGTGGAGGAGAGGATCGGCAGGTGGGTGGCCGGGTCGCGCCCCAGGAAATCGAAGATGTTGTGCCGGCTCGCGTCGGCCCCGGTGGCGAAGCCCGACCAGGCCACCGGCGAGATCGGCGGGGTCGTGGTGGCCAGCGGCCGGAAGGCGCCGGTATCGCGCAGCCGGGCGAGGTGCGGCAGTTCGCCCGCCGCCATGCCGCGCGCGGCGAGCTCCGGATCGAGGCCGTCGAGCCCGAGCACGACCACCCGTCCGACCGTCGCCCGGCGGCTCCGCCCGCGCCGTCGCACCGTCCGCGTCAGCGCGCGCAGCGGCCAGAGCGCCACCGCCGCCGCCGCGACCAGCAGGCCGATCAGCGCGAACAGGAACGAACCGCCCAGCGCGAAGCCGGCGCCCGGCCCGATGTACGCCGCCGCCGGGTTGGCCGCGGCCGCCAGCAGGAGCGCCACGGCCAGCGCGGCCGTCCGGACGCCCGGCCGAAGGCGGGGCGGGCGAAGGAGCTGGATGAGCGGCATCAGCATCGGCAGACCGTGGCGATTGAAGGGGGACCGCGACGTCATCTGATAACGGCTATCAAATATCCGCTGAAACCGGCGCAACGGCAACCCGGCGGCGCCGCGGACCGGTCAGTTCAGATCGCACCAGGCCACGATGACGCTCGCGAGGAAGTCAGGCTGCTCGAGCATGACGAAGTGGCCGGTCCGGTCGATCCGCTTGAAGCTGATCGTGCGCGCGTTGGTGTAGCCGAGTGCGTCGAGCTGCGCCGGGATATTCTGGTCGGTCGGCAGCAGCATGCCGCTGCCGACGAGCAGGATCGGCACCGCCTGGCGGGGCAGCTCCTCGGTGAGGTCGAAAGCGAAGCTGCTCAGGAGCAGCGACGTGAAACTGGGGCGGTCGGTCTTGAGCGCCCGGTCCACGATGCGACGGGTGATCTCCGGGTCGGGGCTCATCCGGGCGTAGGTTTCGGCCACGAAGCGGTCGTAGTCGGTCAGCAGACGGTCGGTGATCTGCGCCTTCTGCTCCGGCGTGGCGAGCTGCTTCGGCGCCGCATCGATCAGCACGAGCCGCTTGATCGCCGCGGGATGGTCGAACGCGTACCGCATCGCGATCAGCCCCCCCATGGCGTGCCCCACCAGCACCGGCTGCACGATGTCGCGCTCCTTCAGGAAGCGCTCCAGGTCGGCCGCGGCCGAGGCGATGGTGAGGTGCGGCGCCGGCGGGGTGTGGCCATGGCCCGGCAGTTCGTAGAGTCGGACCCGGTACGCCCGCGACAGGATCGCCACCATCGGCGTCCAGACCTCGGCGTCGGAGCCGAGACCGTGGATGAGCACCATCTCCCGCTCGCCGCGTCCCTCGCCCTCGCTGCCGGGCGTCACCGGGCCGGGGCGTGGGGACGCCGCGTCGCGCCCGCTTTCCGGCAACGGTCGCAGAGTGGTCGTGTCGGCGGTGGCGGGTCGGTCGGACGGTCCGGCGGGCGCGCCCTGGGCGATGAGAGGGGCGAAGCAGAGACATGCGAGCAGCGCCAAAGCGGGACGCGGGCAGCGGAGCATCGAAATCGTCCTTTCGCGGGCGGGGCGGACCGCCCGTTTCAACGCGGGTCGGCGGCGGCCGGTTCCGGATCCATTCCGGGGGGGACTCCCACCGTGTAGAGCACCCCGTCGCGGGCGGTTTCGACCGGGCCGCTCCAGATCGTCCGCACGAGCTCGGGCAGGTCGAGCGCCGCGGCCGGCGGGTAGAGATGAGTCAGCACGACCCGTCGCGGTCCGGTGGCGGCGCACAACTGCCCCACCGCCGATGGTGTCAGATGGCCGGGAGTGTACCACGCGTCCGGCGTGGAGCACTCCACGATCAGCAGGTCGGCGCCGTGAGCGGCCGCGCGCAGGCCGTCGCCGTCCTCCCCGTCTCCCGAGTAGGCAAGGGTCAGACCGGAGACGTCGCGGAAGCGGAAGCAGAGATTCAGGTCGCTGAAGCGGGTCTCGCCATGATTGGCGTCGTGCGCGGTCACGGTGGGACCGGGCCGGTCCGCGGCGGCGCGCCGCCACTGGCCGGTCGCGTCCGGTGCCAGCGATTCGCCCGGCGCCAGTTCCTCCACCCGCACCGCCCGCCGGGCGGGGGTAAGCCAGTCGCCGTAGAGGTCGCGCAACCGCTCGAGGTAGCGGGCCGTGCCGGGCGGACCGGCGATCAGCAGCGGGTCGGTCCCGGCCGGGATCGGGGAGTGCAGCGCGAACAGCAGCGGCGCCACGTCCGCGCAGTGATCGAGATGCAGATGGCTGAGCAGCAGACCGCTGATGGCGTCCACGCCGGGGGGGCCGTGCGGGCTGCGCAGCAGGCGCACGAGCGCGCCGGGGCCGGGATCGACGAGCAGCGACTGTCCGTCCACCGTCACCCAGTAGGCGGCAGGCATGCGCTCCGGGGTCGGCACGGCGCCGCCCGATCCGAGCAGGAGACAGGTCAGCATGGAGCCAAGGGAACACCAGCGGACGGGAACGTCAAGTTCCGGCGGGGGTTGGAACCGCTCGGACCGGCCGCCGCTATGGACAGGCGCCGGTGGGGCCGCTATCATGCTCTCCAGCCGGGCGATGACCCGCGGCAAGCCTTGGGAGGCCGGAATTGACGCTCTGGGAACGTTCTTTGCTGCCGGCCACGGCGCTCGTCGTGGTCCTGGTGACGGTTGCCTGCGCAGCAGCGGCGAAGCCTGACACCGTCGCGGCGCCGGTCGACACCAGCGCGGTCGAGGTGCTCGACTGGTCCGCGGAGTTCGACGGTCTCACGCCTGACGAGCAGATCTCCGAGATCAACGCCCGTCTCCAGGCCAGTCCGCGCGATGCCGGTCTGTACAACAGGCTGGGTATCATTTACTCCGGCCGGCAGGAGTGGCCGGTCGCGCGGGACGCGTTCATCTCGGCCGTGCAGGTCAATCCGCGTCAGGCCGAGTACCACCGGAACCTCGCGCTGGTGTTCGTGCACCTCGAGGCGTTCGACCTGGCCGTTTCGGAACTGGCCGCCTACCGGAAGCTCGACCCAAAGGGTGGCCACGACGCCGCCCGGCTGATGGGCGAGGCCTACCGCCAGGTTGGCCAGCCGGAGAAGGCGAAGGAGGCGTTCGAGTCGGCGCTGAAGCACCTCCCGTCCGAAAAGGGCGACGAGCGCATGCTCACCGTCCTCGCCCTCGCGGAGTTGGCCAGCGAAGCCGAGGACCAGGCAGCGAGCCGCGAACTGCTCGATGACCATCTCGACGAGGCGCGCCGGCTGATCGCCGACGCGGCGCAGGCCGAGGACTCGACGGCCGCGCGACCGGCCCGCGAACTGGTGTCGCGCCTGCTCAACGGTTACATCGACGACGCGAACCGGCTGGTCGCGGCGGAGCGCCCGGCCGACGCGGCCGAATCCTATGCGAAGGCGCTCGAACTGGCTCCCGACCGGGAAGACGTGCTGGCGGGGATTGTGGAGTCGTACCTGGCGGCCGGCGAGAAGGGCAAAGCGCGTGACGTGGCGCGGCGCGCCACGGAGGACCACCCCGAGGTGGCGGGGTCCTGGCTCGCCGCCGGGCGCGTGGCGGAGGATGTCGGCGATTTCCCCGAGGCGATCCGCTGCTACGAGCGGACGCTCGCCTCCGGCACCACCCGGACCGATCTGAAGGTGCGGCTCGGGAGTCTCTGCCTCAAGGTCGGGGACAGCGCCACGGCGCGCCGCTACCTGGTCGACGTCGTGAACGCCCCCGACGCGACGCCGGGGACGCTCTACAACTACGCCGTCAGCCTCATCCGCGAGCAGAAGCCAAACCTGGCGATCGGTCCCCTGCGGCGCGCGGTGAAGCTCGATCCCGGCATGGCGTCGGCCTGGACCGCGCTGGCGTCTAACCTGCAGCAGCTCGAGCAGTTCGGGGAGGCGGTCGAGGCGTACCGGCGGGCGATCGCAATCGGCGCGGACGCCCGTCTGAGCTACAACCTCGGCGTCTGCCTGAACCGGCTGGAGCGGCGCAACGAGGCGATCGAAGCGTTCCAGGAGGCGGTGAAGCTCGACCCGGCGTTCAAGGAGGCGTATGGCAGCCTCGGCCGGGCCCTGCTCGATGCCGCCCGCTACACCGACGCGGTCACCGCGCTGGAGGCCGCGCAACAACTCGATCCGGGCGTTTACTCCACGGCGTTCGCCCTGGGGCTCTGCCGCTACCATCAGGGCGAGTACCAGAAGGCGATCGACTATTACAATCAGGCGCTCGGCCTGAAGGAGACAGCGGCGGCGGTGCAGAACATGGGGCTGGCGTTCGCCAAGCTCGACCGGAAGGACGAGGCGGCCAAATGTTACGCCGAGGCGAAGAAGCTGAAGGCGGCTGGCAAATGACCTCCGTGCGATTTTCGGGGCGCCCGGCCCGCTCCGCCGCCCTGGTGGTGGCTGTGGTCGTCGTCGCCTGCTCGCTGTACGCCGCCGCGCCGGGCTGCGCCCACGCGCCGGGCGGGGGACCCACGCCGCCGCCGGAAACGGCCACGCCGCCGCCGGAAGTGGCTGCCCCTGCGCCGCCGGCGGTGCATCCCCACCACCTGGCCGATCTCACGCCGAACGGTCCCTTTCCCCGCTTCACCCCGGCGCAGCTGGCGGCCTCCGGCTACCCCGATCACATGCACGCGTTCTTCTGGCCCGACTGGCAGCCGCCGCTCGCGGCGGACGGTCGGCCCTATGGCGTCGGCAGTCTCTGTCAGCGCGGGCAGCTGGTTCCGCGCGACGGCCTCACGGTGGACCCCGGCCGTCTCGCCCTGCCGTGGCTCACCTTCGCCTGTTCGCCCCAATACGCGCCGTGCGATCTGATGCTGTTCGTCGAGTTGTGCGACTGGGCCCGGCACCGCGCGCGCGATCTGCTCGGCCTGGCGCCGGACGGTCAGCTGCGGATCGTCAATCCCGACAACCTCGAGAGCTATATGGCGCGCACCGGCTACGGCTCCTGGCGCCTCTACCGGCTCGACGGAGACAGCTGTTTCGTGGAGCCGGTGCCGACGCTCCTGGCGCGGTCGCTCGCCGGGCATGTCGCCGTCGAACTGACCACCCGCTGGACGCTCGATCGCGCCACGGACGACCGCCTGCCGCTCTGGCTGCGCCAGGGGCTGGCGTCCTACGTGGCGGACATGGGGCCGCACCTCGCCAATTTCATGGCGCCCTACCGACCCGAGGGTCCGGTGTTCCTCCCGCCGGTGGAGATCGACGCGATTCTCGCCGCCCCGCCCGACTCGAACGGTGTGCGGGACCAGAAGCGCTTCCGTTGCGCCAGCTACTCCGCGTTCGTGATGGTCTGGCGGCTGGTGGAGGACCACGGCGGCCTGCCCCGGCTGCGCGAGGCGCTGGCCGGCGTGGCGGGCGGCGACAGCTGGGCGCGCGTCTGTCGCCAGGTGTACGGCGTGTCGCCCGCGGAGCTGGCCGCCCGACTCGACCCGGTCTCCGGCGCGGAACCGCTCGGCGCCGCCGTCCAGCCGCGCTCGCCGCATCTGCCCCCCGCCGCGGGCGGCTCCTGACCCGCGTTCCGGCAAAGGTGTCGCCATGACCGACCCGCCCGCGATCCGTGTCCGCTTCGCGCCGAGCCCGACCGGCTTCCTGCACGTCGGCGGAGCGCGCACGGCGCTCTTCAACTGGCTCTACGCCCGCGGCCAGGGGGGCCGGTTCATCCTGCGCATCGAGGACACCGACCAGGCGCGCAGCACGGAGGAGTCGTATGCCGCCATCCTGCGCGGGCTGGAGTTCCTCGGCCTCGACTGGGACGAGGGCCCGCGCGTCGGCGGGGATTGTGGGCCGTATCTGCAGTCGGAGCGGCTCGACCTTTACCGCGAGCACCTGAACCGCCTGCGCGAGGCGGGCCACGTCTATCCCTGCTACTGCGATCCGGAGGAGCTTGAGCGGGGGCGCGAGGCGGCGCTCGCCGCCGGTCAGACGCCCGGCTACGACGGCCGCTGCCGCCGTCTCACCGACGCCGACCGCCGCGGCTTCGCGGCGCGGGGGATCCGCCCGAGCTGGCGCCTGCGCACGCCCGACGACGGCTCGACGGTCTGGAACGACATCGTCTACGGCCGGCGCGAGTTCCAGAACGCCGGACTCACCGATCGCGTGCTGGTCAAGGCCGACGGTTTTCCGACCTACAACTTCGCGGTCGTGGTGGACGACCACCTGATGGGGATCAGCCACGTGCTGCGAGGCGACGACCACGTCAGCAACACGCCGGCGCAGCTCCTGCTCTACGATGCCTGCGGCTGGCCGCGCCCCAAATTCGGTCACCTGCCCATGATCCTCGGTTCCGATCGCAAACGTCTGAGCAAGCGGCACGGCGCCACCAGCGTGGAGGAGTTCGCCGCCCGGGGCATCCTGCCCGACGCCATGGTCAACTACCTCGCGCTGCTCGGCTGGTCGCCCGGCCCGGGCGGCGACGAAGTCCTCGCGCGCGACCAGCTCGTGAAGAAGTTCACGCTCAAGCGGGTGGGCAGCGCGCCGGCCGCGTTCGACTACGACAAACTTGCCTACATCAACGGCGAGCACATCAAGCGGCTGTCGCCCGAGCGGCGCCTGGCGCTCGTGCTGCCGCGGCTCGCGGAGCGCGGCTGGACCGTCGATCCGACCTGGCGCACGCCGGCCGGCGGCGACACGGCGCACTATCTCGACGCCGTCCTGCGCGCCCTGGGCAACCGCTTCAGCGATCTGGCGCGCGTGCCGGACCAGATCGCCTTCTTCTTCACCGACGATTACCCCGTCGATGCGGCGGCCGTGACCGCCGACCTGGCTTCCGCCGACGCCCGGCTGCGGCTCGCGCAGCTCGCCGACGCCCTGGCGGCGGTGGACGATGGCGTCGTCGCCGCGCCCGCGGCGCTCTTCGAGGAGGTGGCGCGCGGTACCGCCGCGCGTCTCGGCGTGGAGCCGGGCGCGCTGCTCCACCCGTGTCGCGTCGCCCTGACCGGGCAGAACGCCAACGCCCGCATCTTCCCGGTGATGGAGTTGATCGGCGCGCCGCGGGTGGTGGCGCGGCTGCGGCGCGCGGCGGCAGACGGCTGAAAGGCCGGCGCCGACGGGAGGCAGCGACCACTCCCGCGGTCGGCATGGTTCGTGGAAGGAGGCCGGTATCAGGACGGCGCTGACCATCCTCCTGCGCTATTTTCTCGTCTGGGCGATCAGCGTGCTGTCGCTGCTGTTCGCCACCTCGCTGCTGTCCGGCTTCCGTTTCGACCACGCCGTGTCGCACTGGTGGGTCAGCGCGCTGGCCCTGCCGGTGGAGATGGCGCTCCTGATGATCGTCCTGCGCCCGCTGCTCGTCATGGCGACGCTCCCGCTCAATGTCGTGACGCTGGGGCTGCCGACCCTCTTCATCAACGGCGGGTTGCTGTACCTCGCCGCGCGGCTCGATCGCGGCCTGGTCATGGACCGCCTGCCCGACACGATGGTGGGGCTCTCCGTCCTCACGGTGATCAACTCCGCCCTCGTGGGCTGGCTCGGCATCGACGAAACCTACCCGTTCTTCCAGTCGATGCTGCACCGGCTCGGGCGGCGGTTCGGTCCGCCCCGTTCGCCGACGGTGCGGCGGGGCCTGCTCCTGCTCCAGGTCGACGGACTTTCGCACGCCAGCCTGCGCCGCGCGCTGTTGCGGGGGCGCGTGCCGGCGATCTCCGCCATGCTGGCGCGCGGCAGCCACACCCTTCACCGCTGGCACTGCGGCATCCCGTCGAACACCCCGGCCGTGCAGGCCGGCCTGCTGTTCGGATCGCGCCGCCACACGCCCGGCTACCGCTGGTACGACCGCGCGGACGGCCGCCTGCGGGCCGCCAGCGACAGCTCCGACCTGCGCCGGCTCGAGGCGCTGGCCGCCGCCGCCGGCGCCCCGCTGCTGGCCGGCGGCTCCTGCATCACCAGCTTCCTGTCGGGCGGAGCGACGAAGCGCCTGCTCACCCTGAGCGCCCAGGGGGACCCCGACGTCGCCCGCCGCCGCGCCGAGTTGACCGATTTTTCGCTCTTCTGGCTCAGTCCGTTCGAGTACACGAAGGCGATGTTCGCGGCCGTGGTGGATTTCGGCGCCGCGCTGGGATGGACGCTGATCGGCCGGCTCAGCCGGCGCCGGCCGCGCGTGTATCGCGGTCTGAAGCAGGCCGTCACGCGCGCCGTGGCCAACTCGCTCCTGCGCGAGACGGCCCACTTCCTGATCAAGCAGGACCTGATGCGCGGCGTGCCGGTGATCTACTCAAATTTCGTCGGCTACGACGAGGTGGCGCACTACGGCGGCGCCGACTCCTACGAGGCGCTCGTTTCGCTCTCGGCCTTCGACCGCAAGCTGCTCCGCCTGCTCCGCCTGGTACGTTCAGGGGCGCCGATCGCCTACGATGTGGTGCTGCTGTCCGATCACGGCCAGTCAGCCAGCGTGCCGTTCGCCAGACTCGACGGTCGCACGCTCGAGCAACTGGTCTCCGGGCTGGTTGGAAGCGATTCGTTCGCGGTGGCCGCCGGCGCCGCCACCCCGACCTTCGTGGCGGCGTTGCTGGCGGAGATGGCGGCGAGCCAGGTCGAGGAGCGACGGCCGGCCGCCACGCGCAGCCGTCGCACCCTCGAGCGGCTGCGCCGCTGGTCCTACGACGGCCCGGCCCGCAGCGCGCCGCCGTCGCCCGGACCGCAGGTCTGCGTATCGGGCTGCCTCGCGCACATCTACCTGACCGGCTGGGACCGTCCGGCCGTCCTGCCGGAGATCGAGGCCGAGCATCCCGGCCTGCTGGAGGGGCTGGTGCAGCACGACGGCATCGCCTTTGTCGCCGCCCGGCGCGCCGGCTCCGGCGGCGTCGTGATCGGTCCCCGCGGCGCCCGCAATCTTGCCACGGGCGAGCTGCACGGAGATTGCGATCCGCTCGCCGTCTACGGGGATCCCGATCGCTGGGCCGCCGAGCTGACGCGCATCCTCGCCTCGCCCCTCTCCGGCGATCTCCTCGTCAACGGGGCCCTCCTGCCGGGCGGCCAGGTCTGCGTCTTCGAAGAACAGCTCAGCAGCCACGGTGGTCTCGGCGGTCGTCAGACCGAGCCGTTCCTCGTCGCCCCGACGGAGTGGGGGTTGCGGGCTTCGGATCTGGACTCGCCGGAGGCGTTGCACGCCTGCCTGCTGCGCCGGATTTTTTCACCAGCGAGGCAAAATATGATACTGTGAGTACCGCCAATTCTGCCCTGAGAACGGCCACCGGTTTCAAATCAGCCTCGCAGGAGGAGTGTGATCATGTACCCGTTCCGGCGTCCATTCAGGTGCGCGGTCCTTTTCCTGGCCCTGGCTCTTTTGCCGGCGGCCTCCGCCGGGGCGGCCGGCTCGGCCCTCGAGTTCGATGGCCACGACTGCCTGCGCGCCGCGAACAACGCGTCCCTCAATCCCGAGAACGCCCTCACCATCGAGGCGTGGTGCCTGATCCCCGGCGGATTCTACGACCGGGGCAACTGTCCGCTCATCGAGAAGGCCTTCTACACCCACAGTTCTCCCTGGTACCAGTACCATCTCGGCGTCAACTCATCGACGCGGGAATTCCTGTTCGACCTCGCGGTCAACGGCACGCGCCAGTTGCTGCGGTCTCCCCTCGGAGCCCTGCCGTACGGCCAGTGGGTGCATGTCGCCGGCACCTACGACGGGGCGATGATGCGCCTGTACGTCAACGGGATCGAGGTGAGCCGGCGCGCGATGACCGGCCGGCTCAGCGCGTACGGCACCGACCTCTTCATCGGGCGTTACGCCAACTTCCCCGAAGGCATCGTCGGCCTGATCGACGAGGTCCGCCTGTGGAACGTTGCGCGCACGCCGGAGCAGATCCGGGACCTGATGTGCGTCCGGCTGCGCGGCGACGAGACCGGTCTGCTGGGTTGCTGGAAGTTCGACGAGGGCGCCGGGCAGGTCGCGGCCGATCTGTCGCCCAACGGGAATGACGCCCGGCTGGGCAGCCTGCCGGACGCCGACGACGCGGATCCCAGGTGGCTCGCCGCGCAGGTCCCGCAGTGCGTCATCGAGGTACGGATCGATGTGAAACCCGGCAGCGAGGAGAACCACATCAGCCTCTGTGCCGATCCCGCCCAGGGCGTGGTTCCGGTGGCGCTGCTGACCACCGACGAATTCGACGCGACGGCGGTCGATCACACCACGGTGCGGTTTGGCCCGGCAGAAGCTCCCGAGGCCCACACCGATCTGGCGGGCCTGACCAGGCACGAGGAGGACGTCGACGGCGACGGCGACCTCGACCTGATGTTCCATTTCCTGCTGGCCGGGACCGGGATCGAGCCCGGCGACACCAAGGCCACGCTGATCGGTGAGACCTTCGCAGGACAGCCGGTCCGCGGCACGGACCTGATCGAGGCCTCGTGCCACGCCGACAAGTCGATCGCGGCGCCGCAGGCCCGGATCTCCCCCAACCCGTTCAATCCGCGAACGACGGTGCACCTCTCGCTGGCGCAGACGCAGGTCGTGCGCGTGGAGGTCTTCGACGTCCGCGGACGGCGGATGGCCGAACTCGCGAACCGCGTATTCCCGGCCGGCGAGCACGCGGTGACCTGGAATGGCCGGAGTTCCGACGGACAACCGGCTCCCTCCGGCCAGTACTTCTTCCGGATCGAGGTGGCTGGCGAAATCATAATGAAGGAAGCGCTGATGTTGAAGTAGGCCTCCACGCCTGCTCCCCTGACGCCGGGCCGGCCACCCTCACGCCGGCCCGGCGCAGCCCAGGATCCGGACCATCCCCGAAGCACCCCTGCACACCGCCAAGCGTCGCCGGCAGCCCGGCCCGCTACTTGAAGATGTTGAAATGTCCCAGCAGCCACCAGAGCAGCAGGAAGATGATGACGGTGCTGAAGCATCCACCGCCCAGCTTCCTGGCGCCCCAACCGGCGGCCAATCCTCGCAGGAGCTTGCTCATGCCCCACATCCTCTCATTGGTCATCCCGCCAGGGCGGGACGGGACAGCGCCTGGCGCCAGGACAGGTTAAGGCCGATCCTACTACACCCAGCGCTGGTGACCGCCCCCCAAATCAAGCACAGACTGAGCTTGTCTCCATTCGCGAATCCCCGCGTCCGTCAGGGGTGGGTTGATGCTAGAATCGGCGCCTCGCCGGTCCAAGGGGATCCCGCAGTTGTCACCCTCGGGAGGTGTGGGAGTGAGCCTGCCGCGAATCGCGTCCTGGAGTGCCCTGCTGATGCTCGTGGCCGCCCTGGGACGCGCGCAAACCGCGGACTCCGGCGACCTGCCGATCACGATCACCCGCCTCAGTGGGCGAGTGATCGTCCTGGACTGCCTGGACGTAAACGTCGTGGCCGTGGCCGCCGATTCCGGCCTTGTCGTCATCGATACCGGCTACTCGCCGAGTCTGATGCGCGGGTTTGCCGCGGTGATCGAGCGTGAATTCGGCCGGTCTGACTTCCGCTACGTGATCAACACCCACGGGCACTGGGATCATTGCTCGGGCAACCAGGCGTTCCCGCAGGCCGCCATCATCGCACACGAGGCGTGCACGGAATTCATGCGCCACAACCGGGCGGATTCACCACGAACGCGACTGACCCTGAGTCGCCGACTGGCGCAGGCCGAAGCCGGGGGCGAGTCGCCGAAGGGGACGGCGACGGAAGCCGGGAAGGCCGCCGCCGTGAACCGCGCCCGCCGGATGCTCCTCTCGGACCTGCAGGATGGCTACGTCCTGACGCCGCCGACACGAACCTTCAACGAGCGGCTGACGCTCGATCTGGGCGACCTGACCTTCGAGTTGTGCTTCGCGGGCGCGGCGCACACGGACAACGATATCCTGATCTACGTGCCAAAGGAGAAGTTGCTGCTCTCGGGGGACCTGTTCTGTTCGGCGACGGCCTTATGTTTCCCAGTCGATCCGCTGGTGGATGCCCCTCGTCTGGCCGACCAGATCGCGAAGTTGCTGCAGAACCCGGCAGGGATCGAGACCGTCGTGCCCGGCCATGGCGGGACGCTTGCCCGCTCGGATCTCGTCCAGTTGCGCGAATCGCTTCTCCAGAGACATGCGGAGCTGGACGTCAGGCGGTCCGGAGCGGCGCTCCTGGCCGGCATCGTCGCAGACCAGGGAGTTGACGCGGCGCTCGACCGGTATCGCCGCCTGATCGGGGCCGACCAGAAGACCTTCTACTTCACGGAGGAGGAGGTCAGTCACCTCGCGGATCGCATCAGGTGTCGGGGACATGTCCAGGCTTCGATCGACATGCTCGAAATGTCCCTTCCCCTGTTCCCGCGGTCACCCTTGCTGTACGAAAGCCTGGGCAATGCGCAACTCGAGCAAGGAGATGCCGCTTCGGCGCTCGCCAGCTATCGACAATCCTTTGCGTTGTTCCCGGAGAATCGCAGCCTTGCCGGGGTCATCGAGGCGCTCGAGGACTGAGGGCTCGCTGCAGGGTGCCGTCGCTCACAAAACGATCTGGCCGCAAGCGGTCCTTGTGGATTGGATTCGCCATGATGGTGGTGGCCAGCAACTACAATGCCTGGGTGGGACTGGCGAAGTAGGGAGAAACACCGGGCAGTAGAGGTACCGGTGGAGCGACACCGGCGCGTTGGAACACTTTGGGCATGCCCGTGCGTTCGATTGGCTGGCCAGCCCGGTGGGAGTGCCGGAGGTGACAGTCTTATAAGCGACAGAGTCTTGCCACGCCGCCTTGACGCCGCGCACGGTCACGCCGATTCTGACGGCATGCTCGACCTCGATCTCTCTCCCCTGCCGCGCGGCTTGCGCCTGGGTACCTCGTCGTTCAGCACGCCCGACTGGACGGGGCTCGTCTACCCGCCCGGAACGAAGCCGGGCGACTACCTGACGCACTACGCCCGGCTCTTCCCGACCGTCGAGATCGACGCCACATTCTACGCCGTTCCGGCGCGAGCCACGGTCGAGGGGTGGGCCCGCAAGACGCCAGACGGCTTCGTGTTCAGCCTGAAGGTGCCGCAGGCGATCACGCACGCGGCGCGGTTGGAAGGATGCGCCGCGGAGTGGCGGCACTTTCTGGACGCCCTGGCGCCCCTCGGCCTCAAGCGCGGCCCGCTGCTCTTCCAGTTCCCGTACGTGGCCAAGGGCGCCGACGCGCACGAATACGAAACCGGCGACGACTTCCGCCGCCGCCTCGCCGCGTTCCTGCCGCTGATTCCGGAAGGCGTGCGCGCCGTCGTGGAAGTGCGCAACGCGAAGTGGTTCGCCCCGCCGCTCCTCGACCTGCTGCGCGCCCATGGGGTGGGACTGGCGCTGACCGCCTACTACACGATGCCCGGCCCGGACCAGCCTGCTCGCCGGCCCCGACCCGCTCACCGGTGCCTTCGGCTACGTGCGCTTCCTGGGGGACCACAAGCGGATGGACGGGCTGATCGCGCAGGCGCGCCACGCGCGTGCCAAGGCGCGCGACTGGGACGAACTGCTGCTGGATCGCACCCGGGAGTTGCACGCCTGGATCGTCGCGCTGCGCGCCTGGTCGTCCCGCGTCCCCGAGCTGTACGCCTACATCAACAACCACTACGCCGGCTGCGCCCCGCTGACGGCTGCGCAGGTGGTCGACTTGTGGCGGGAATCGGCGGGCAGTGCGAGTACTGCACCGGACTGAATGTTCGGATCTGTGGGGGCCGCGGGAGGACAACTTCCAGGGGCTGCCCGGCACGAGGGGCAGAGTGTCGACAACGTGGCTATCGTATCCGAGTCAATGGGTCACTCATATCCGGAGGTGCGCATGACGTTGATATCCACGAAGGCCCGGCGAGGCGTAGCCCTGGGTCTGGCCATCGCAGCGGCGCTCGTCGGTTGCAGCAACAACACGGCCCCTGGTGTCCAGCCGGAGATCGCCAACCTGACCGACAACTTCCAGTTTCAGACCTCATCGCTTAACGGCAGCTCTGGCTCCTGGTCCTACACCTGGCAAAACACCGGGACGGCGGCGACCGTGAACCAATCCTGCAGCATTACCGGCGGCACCGCGACGCTTGTGGTCAAGGACTCAGCGGGAATCCAGGTCTACTCCCGCAACCTGGCGGAGAACGGTACCTTCGTCACGACGGCCGGTACGACGGGCGCCTGGACAATTGAAGTTGTCTTTGCGCGGGTGTTCGCCGCCGCGGTCAACTTCCGGGTGCAGAAGCAGACGTAAGCCCGCGCAGGCCGGGCTCCATTGGTGAGATTGACCGAGGCCCCGATTGCATGACGGTCGGCCATCGGGCAGGGAGTGCAGGATCATGGCGCCGTATGCGCCGCGCATGTTCCTTGTCCGGGCGCTGGAGCCGCGCCAGCTGCAGCGCCGTTGCGATGCTGCCGAACTCCTCGAAGGGAACGCTCATGCACACCTCCGAAGCTCTGCTCGACCTTCACGAACGCGCCCACCGCAGCCTGACGGCCCTGTTGGCGCACTGCCGGGGGCTGAGCGCCGAAGAGTTGAACCGCGAACTGCCCGGCTTCGGGTACCCCACCGTGCGGTTGCAGCTGCACCACGCGATCGGCGCCGAGAAGTACTGGATCGGCGTGCTTCAGGGACGGATCGACGTCGACGAGGACGATCCCGCGTACCCCACGGTCGCATCGCTGGAGGCGAATCGCGAGGCGGCCTTCGCGGCTACCGGGGCGTACCTGCGCGCCGTCTCGACGCAGGAAATGAACACGCCCCGCGCCATGATGACGTGGGGGAACCGGGAACGCGTGCTGGTCCCGGCGCAAGTGGTCATCCGCACGCAGACGCACCTGTACCACCACCAGGGGCAGATCACGGCGATGTGCCGGCTGCTGGGGAAGCCGTGCTCCGGACTCGACTATCCGCTCGCGTGAAGGGACGGGCGCCATGAGCCGGTGCATCGCGCTGCTGAGGGGGATCAACGTCGGGCGGGCGAAGCGCATCGCCATGGCCGACCTGCGCGAGCTGGTCGCGGGGTTCGGTCACGCGAACGTGCGCACGGTGCTCAACAGCGGCAATGTCCTGTTCGACGCGGCGCGGGGCGATCCCGCGCGGCTGGCGGCGACGATCGAGGCCGCGATCGCGGCGCGCTGCGGCTTCACCGCGCGGGTGGTGGTCGTCACCGCCTCGGACCTCGACGTGATCGTCCGGGAGAACCCGCTGGCGGGCGCCGCCACGGACCCGTCCCGGCTCTTCGTGGCCTTCGTGGCGCAGGCGTTCGGCCGCCGGTTCGGCGAGGCCGCCACGACCCGCAACTGGTCCACAGTGCTGAAGTTGCACGCCGCGGCCTCGCGGGGGGAAGCGTGACCATCATCGACCCACCGGGTTGTTAGAGTAGTTCGTGATCTTGCGGGCCAGGCTCGACAGACTGCTGTAGCGCGTGCCCTCGTACTCCCCCCTTACTCATTTACGCCGCGGATTCCGCGGTGTATTCTCTTCTTGCCCGTGGGGAGGGATCCCCTATCGGTTGACGCTCCAACGATTTGCGTAACCGAACGTCGTCGCCCGGCAGGATATCTGGCGGGATGGTTCGACTATCTGGTTCTGCCTGCTTCACGTTCGGTCAGAGAGAATAGATATGGCGGAATACGGTGAATGGAATCGCAAAGGAGCAACCCTCAGCGACGTAACGGCCAGGAAGGAATATGGAGTGAGCCAGGCCTTTATTGTGAAGGGCATCCGTGTCGGCAAACTTGAATACCGAGACGGAGTGACATGGGGCAACCCATATCTCAGGGTCCTGAGGAGTCAGCTCGAGCAGTACATCGCTGAAGAGCTTGGCGAGGATTGTTTGTCGAGCGGAAAGAACCAGACGGAGTTGCGCAAGATCAAGAAGGAAATGGCCGACTTGAAAAAGAGACTGAACGAGCTTCAGGCCCGAAAGACAACAATCGAGACGGCCATAAGGAAGTCGGCTACTAAATCGGCGGGTTCAGGCGCCGGCACGAGAGCACACCGCGCCTGACCCGGTGTTTGGCGGTCAGCGGTTTCCTGAGACAGCGCCAACAAGGAAGTTCAGGCATGGGGAAGAAACGGTCATCATTGTCGCCGCGCGAGGGGGTCGTTGACGGTGTTTTCCCTCTCGAAGAGGAAGCGGAGGACTTCGCGGGCCGCCGACGGCACTTCATGATCACGTGCCATCCAACGCCAGTCGGGTACACGGTTCGCGCGGTTGAGGAAGCAGAAGGCGACTCTGGCTACGAATTCAGGGCTTACAGCGAAACGACTTCAGGGGCCGCGCTTTGCAGAGTGCGCGAGAAAATGTACCGGGGACTGGCCACCCGACATCTCGGGGGTTGTGCGGGGAACTACCACCTGACACACGATATCGTGCGTGGACGAATCACCTGGAGCGGTGAGCCAGGCGTCGGCCTGGTGGTTGTCGGCCAACCGTTGAGTCTCGATGAACTCGGTTCACTACTGGCGACGTACGAGGGCTGGAACGTTGAGCTGCGGTTGATAAACCCGCTGTCGTGAGTTGATAGGCAGCGTTGCCGCCGCCGGACAAACCGCGGAGCCTGATCATGGATGTCTTTGACCTCCGACAATCGGCTCGTCGACGACTACCAGAGCTACACGCGCAGCTTCATCAAGATCCGCGACCCGCGCATCTCGAGCATGGTGGATCACGCGCTGGACGCAGGCGCGTTCTGGCCGGAGCCGCTGCTCCAGCTCAATCCGACCTTCCTTGCCGGGTGGCACGATCGACGATCTGGTGGCCGAGGGCACGCTGCATCCGGAGTGCGCCAGATCTTCCGCATCGACAAGTCCGACACCGATCACACCGGCAAGCAGCTCCTGCTCCACACCCACCAGCGCGAGGCGATCCTCAAGGCCAAGGAAGGCAAGTCCTACGTCCTGACCAGCGGCACCGGGTCCGGCAAGAGCCTGACCTACATCGTGCCGATCGTGGACCACGTCCTGCGCAACGGCTCGGGGCGGGGCATCCAGGCCATCGTCGTCTATCCGATGAACGCCCTGGCCAACAGCCAGGACGAGGAGCTCAGGAAGTTCCTCGAGAAGGGCTACCCGGAAGGCAAGTCGCCCGTGCGTTTTGCCCGCTACACGGGACAGGAGAAGGGCGCGGAGCGGGAAGCGATCCGCAGCAATCCGCCGGACATCCTGCTCACCAACTACATGATGCTGGAGCTGCTGCTCACGCGCAGCGAGGACCGCGAGCTGGTGCGGGCCGCGCAGGGCCTGCGCTTTCTGGTCTTCGACGAGCTGCACACCTACCGCGGTCGCCAGGGCGCGGACGTCGCGTTGCTGATCCGGCGCTGTCGCCAGGCCTTCGGCGGCCACGACATCATCTGCATCGGCACGTCGGCCACGATGGCCAGCGGGGGATCGACCGAGGATCAGAAGCGCGAAGTGGCCAAGGTCGCGCAGACGCTTTTCGGCGTTCCGTTCGACGCCTCGCAGGTCATCGGCGAGACGCTGGAGCGCGCCACGCCGGAGGTCGACTTCACGGATCGACCAGGTGATCCAGGCGCTTCGCGACGGCGATCGAGTCGGAAGCAGCCCCCCCGGAGGACTACGACGACTTCCGTCTTCATCCCCTGGCCTCCTGGATCGAGTCCACCTTCGGTGTGCGTGCCGAAGAGGGCACCGGCCGGCTCATTCGGCAGGCCCCGCGGCGGCTTCAGGGTGAGGACAGCGCGGCAGAAGAGACTCGGCGACGCCTGACCTCGACCGATCCCGCACAGTGCGCGGCGGTGCTGCGCCGCTTCCTGCTTCAAGGGTTCCGAGCTGCGCCGCAGCGAATCGAGCCGATTTCCCATCTTTGCCTTCCGGCTGCACCAGTTCTTCACCCGCGGCGACACGGTGTGGGCAACCATCGAGCCCGAGGCCGAGCGTCATCTGGAGATGTCGAAGAAGGGCGCCAAGCCCGGCGAGCCCGACAAGCCGCTCTTCCCGCTGGTCTTCTGCCGCCAGTGCGGCACGGCCTACTACCGCGTGAAGGTGGTCTCCGACGAGCACGGCAAAGCTCTGCTGCCAAGAGAGGACCGCCGCGAGGAAGACGATGACGGCAGCGGCGATGCCTACCTCTACGTGTCCGAGTCTGCACCTGGCCGCGGGCAGAGGGGCCGGAGCTGCTCGAGCGCCTGCCTGCGTTCCTGAAGGAAACCACGCCGCAGGGTGTGGAACGCATCCGTCCCGATTCGCGCAGGCGATCTTCCCGAGTCAGTCTTCGTCGATGCCGCGGGCCGGCTCGTCTCCGAAGGGCAAGGGCATTCCGGCGGCGCTGATTCGCCGGAACTTCCTGTTCTGCCTCGAGCCCTCCTGCGGTGTCGCCTACACCAAGAGCCAGCGCTCCGAGCGCGCCAAGCTGGCGACGCTTGGCGTCGACAACCGCAGCACGGCGACCACGATCCTGGCGGTCCGGTCGCTGATCGAGTTGCAGGGCGACCGCGACCTCAAGCCGAGGCCCGCAAGCTCCTGAGCTTCACCGACAACCGGCAGGACGCCTCGCTGCAGGCCGGGCACTTCAACGACTTCGCCCAGGTGGCCCTGCTGCGCTCGGCGCTGCACAAGGCGACCCAGGACAAGGGCGACGCGGGCCTGAGCCACGGCGAGCTGTCGCGCAGCGTCTTCGATGCGATGCAGCTTCGGTTCGATGAATACGCCGCCGACCCGGACGTGCGTGGACCGGCAAGAAACGCCACCAACGATGCCCTGCGCCGCGTCATCGACTACTACCTCTACCGCGACCTGCAGCGCGGCTGGCGCGTGACCGCGCCGAATCTCGAAGACTGCGGCCTGCTGGCCTTCGACTACGAAGGGCTTCAGCGGTGACGATGGGCTTGCTGGGCGAGACGGAGCTCTGGGAAGCCGGCTTCACCGTCAGGATCGGACCGCGACGACGAGGAGTTCATCGAGACCCCCGCACCGCTGCGCGCCTGCCCGCCCGAGTTGCGCGAGGAGATTGCTCCGCACCCTGCTCGACGTGCTGCGCCGGTCCCTCGCGGTCAAGGTGGATGTGCTGGACCCGCAGAAGCAGCTCGATCTGGTCGAGCAGACCAAGCCGCGACTGCTGGAGGACACCGTCTGGTATCTCGAAGATGCCCGTGAGCTTGCGAAGTCCGTCGTGGCCTATCCGCGTCCCGAAGACAGCGGCAGGACCGCGACGGGCCTCTTCGTCTCGTCCTACGGCGGCTATGGGCGCTACCTGAAGCGCTCGCTGGCGCCCCATGTACCGCAGGGGCAGAACTTCGGTCGCGACCGAAGTCGATCAGGCGATCCGCTTCCTGTTCCTCGCGCTCAAGCGCTACGGCATCGTCGAGCAGGTGCGCAGCGGCGGACGGGATGCCCCGGCTACCAAATCAACCCCGACGCCCTGCGCTGGCTGCCGGCGGATGGCGAGATTCGCCCGCTCGATCGGACGCGCCTGCTGGAGGCGGGCGAGATCCCGCCCGAGGTCAACCGCTACTTCGTCGAGTGCTACCGCAGCTTCGTCGATCTGAAGTGCGTGCTCGAAGCGCGCGAGCACACCGCCCAGGTCGACGTCCGAAGACCGCGAGGAGCGCGAAGACCGGTTCCGCAGCGGCGATCTGCCGCTGCTCTTCTGCTCGCCGACCATGGAGCTGGGCGTCGACATCGCCCAGTTGAACCTCGTCAACCTGCGCAACGTCCCGCCGACCCCGGCCAACTACGCCCAGCGCAGCGGCCGGGCCGGTCGCGGCGGTCAGCCGGCGCTGGTCTTCACCTACTGCGCCGGCCGCAGCCCGCACGACCAGTACTATCTTCCGCGAGCCCGAGCAAGATGGTCGCGGGCGTCGGTGGCGCCGCCGCGCATCGACCTCCGCAACCGCGATCTGGTCCGCTCCCACGTCCACGCCATCTGGATGGAAGTGGCCAAGCCGGACCTCGGCAAGACGCTCACCACGGTCGCTCGACCTCACGCCCGCGGATGGCAAGCTCCCGCTGCCGGTCAAGGACGCCATCGCGCAGGAGCTGAGGAATCCGGCGCATCGCGCGGCCGCGCTCGCCAAGGCCAATCAGCTCATCGCCAGCATTCGCGACGAGCTCTCGTCAGCGGCATGGTTCCACGAGAACTGGACCAGGGAGATGCTCGACCAGATCGAGCGGGCCTTCGATGCGTCCTGCGAGCGCTGGCGCAGCCTCTATCGCGCAGCCGTCCGCCAGCGAGAACTGCACCACAAGATCATCGGCGACCATGCGCGGCCGGAGGCCGAGCGCAATCACTCGCGGCGCCTGCGCGCGCAGGCGGAAAGCCAGATCCGCCTGCTCACCGAGGCCGAAGGCATCTACGAGGGCGACTTCTACTCCTATCGCTACTTCGCCGCGGAGGGCTTCCTGCCCGGCTACAACTTCCCGCGTCTGCCGCTCTCGGCCTACGTGCCGGGCCGCCGCCAGCGCAAGGGGCGCGACGAGTTCGTCTCGCGCCCGCGCTTCCTGGCGATCTCCGAGTTCGGCCCGCGCGCCCTGATCTACCACGAGGGCGCCCGCTACCGCGTCTACAAGGTCAACCTCGACTTCGGCTCCGACGACATCGAGGCAACGCACGAACTGGTGACGGCCACGATGAAGCGCTGCCCGAAGTGTGGCTATGCGCACCTGGAGCAGGGCAACAACCTGGCCGAGGTCTGCGATCGCTGCGGTGCCGCCCTCGACGGCCCGGCCCGGATCGAGAACCTCGTCCAACTGCAGAACGTCAGCCTCAAGCTCGCCCAGCGCATCACCTGCGACGAGGAGGAGCGCCAGCGCTTCGGCTACAAGCTCGTCACCTCCTACCGGTTCCCGGAGATCGGCGGCAAGCTCGACCGCAAGGACGCCGAGGTCTACTGCGGTGACACGCTCGCTCTGCGGCTCAGCTACGGCGACGCCACCGACCTCTACCGCATCAACCTCGGCTGGGCCAATCAGCGCGGCAATCAGCCGCCGGGGTTCAACCTCGACCTGGAGCGCGGCTACTGGGCGCGCAACCAGGCCGACGACGAGGACCAGGACGATGCCACGGCCCAGGCGCGGCTGCAGCGCGTCGTGCCCTATGTGAAGGACACGAAGAACGCACTGGTGATGCGCTTCGAGCCGCCCCGCTCAGGCCCGGAGATGGCCAGCCTGCAGGCCGCGTTCAAGGAGGCCATCCAGAAGCACTTCCAGCTCGAGCCGCGGGAACTGTCCTGCGAGCCGATGCCGTCGCCGCAGGACCGCCAGGAGATTCTCTTCTACGAGGCGTCCGAAGGTGGCGCCGGCGTGCTGCGGCAGATCGCCGAGGACCCGGCCGTGCTGCCGCTGCTGGCCCGGCGCGCGCTGGAGATCTGCCACTTCGATCCGGACACGCTGGAAGACAGAGGCGCGCAGACCTGCGGCAAGGCGTGCTACGAGTGCCTGCTCGACTACGGCAACCAGCCGGACCACAAGGACCTTGACCGCTTTCTCATCCGCGACCTGCTCGCCGAGCTGTCGCGATGCCGAGTGCCGCCCGGCGGGCGGCGCCGGATCGCGGGCCGAGCGCATGGTCGCGCTGCGCAAGCGCTGCGACAGCCAGCTCGAGAAGCGGTGGCTCGACCTGGTGGACGACCTGCATGCTCCGCCCGCCGAGTGATGCCCAGTATCTGATCGAGTCCTGCTCCACCCAGCCCGACTTCTTCTACCGCGAATACAACGCCGCCATCTACATCGACGGTCCGCCCCACGATGAGCCGGACCAGATCCGCGAGGACGAAGACATCACGCAGCGCGCTGATGGAGATGGGCTACATCGTCATCCGCTTCCACCACCAGGCGGACTGGAACGAGATCTTCCGCCGCCATCCGGACATCTTCGGGAGCGCCACGCACATGAGCACCGCCACCCTCTCCAAACCCGGCACCCTGATCCACGCGCGCGGTCGCGAGTGGGTCGTGCTGCCCGACTCCACCGATGACCTCCTGATCGCGCGACCGGTGGGCGGGCTCGACGAGGAAGTCACCGGCATCCTGCCGGCCGTCGAGCCGGTCGAGTCCGCCGACGTTCCGGCTGCCGACCGCGCGACGACCTCGGCGACTTCGCCTCGGGCCAGCTCCTGCGCGACGCGGCGCGCCTGTCCACCCGCGCTGCCGCCGGTCCGTTCCGCAGCTTCGGCCGCATCGCCGTCGAGCCGCGGCCCTACCAGCTCGTGCCGCTGATGATGGCGCTCAAGCTCGACCCGGTGCGCCTGCTGATCGCCGACGACGTCGGCATCGGCAAGACCATCGAGGCCGGCGTCATCGCCCGCGAGCTGCTGGACCGCGGCGAGATCCGGCGGCTGGCCGTGCTGTGCCCGCCGCATCTGGCCGAGCAGTGGCAGCGCGAGCTGGCCGAGAAGTTCCACATCGAGGCCGAACTGGTCCTGAGCAGCACCATCCAGCGCCTGGAGCGCGACCTGCCGCTCGGCGTCTCGGTCTTCGACCGGCACCGCTTCACCGTCGTCTCCACCGACTTCATCAAGACACCGCGCCGTGCCGAGGACTTCGTCCTCAAGTGTCCCGAGTTCGTCATCGTGGACGAGGCCCATGGCTGCACGCTGGCCGGCGGCGTCGGGCGCGGACGGCAGCAGCGGTTCGATCTGCTGCGGCGTGTCGCGGAAGACAGGACGCGGCACCTGGTGCTCGTCACCGCCACACCCCACAGCGGCAACGAAGACGCCTTCCGCTCGCTGCTGAGCCTGCTCGATCGCCGACTTCGCCAACCTGCCCGGCGACCTCGACCGGGCCGAGCGCGAAGGCATCCGCCGCAGGCTCGCCCGGCACCTCGTGCAGCGCCGGCGCGCGGACATCCGCCACTACCTCGAAACCGACACCGCCTTTCCCGAGCGCAAGGACAAGGAGGCCACCTACACCTTCAGCCAGGACTACCGCGCGCTCTTCGACGACATCCTGGCCTTCGCGCGCGACTACGTGTCGGAAGAAGACGGTGGCCAGCGTCGCCGCCGGGTGCGCTACTGGTCGGCGCTGGCACTGCTGCGCTGCGTGTCCTCCAGCCCGGCCGCGGCCGCCGCGACGCTGCGCAGCCGCGCGGCCGTGGATCGAGGCCGATGACGAGGAAGTGGACGAGATCGGCCGCCGCACCGTGCTCGACCAGGACGACGACGACGACGTCGTCGCCCTCGACTTCAGCCCCGGCTCCGACACGGAGGCCGGCGCCGACGGCACCCGGCGCAAGCTGCTGGAGTTCGCCCGGCGCGCCGAGGCTCTCCCCGCCGATGCCGACCACAAGCTCCAGGGCGCCATCCGCGAGATCAAGGCGCTGCTCAAGGACGGTTTCCAGCCCGTCGTCTTCTGCCGCTTCGTGGACACCGCCGACTACGTGGCCCGCGCAGCTGCGCGAAGCCCTGCCCGACAAGGTGCGGGTCGAGTCGGTCACCGGGCTGCTGCCGCCCGCCGAGCGCGAAGCGCGCATCGCGGCGCTGGTCGCCGAGCCCGGTCAGTATGTGCTCGTCTGCACCGACTGCCTGTCGGAAGGCATCAACCTCCAGCAGCACTTCAACGCCGTGCTGCACTACGACCTGGCCTGGAACCCCACGCGCCACGAGCAGCGCGAAGGCCGGGTGGACCGCTTCGGGCAGGAGAAGCCGGAGGTGCGCGTCGTCACCTACTACGGCACCGACAACCCGATCGACGGCGTGATCCTCGATGTGCTGATCCGCAAGCACAAGAGCATCAAGAGCGACCTCGGCGTCACCGTCGCGGTGCCCGGTTCCAGCGAGCAGATCGCCGAGGCGCTGTTCGAGGGCGCGCTGTTCCGGGAAAGGACGCGGTCGGCGTCGAGCGCAGCTGACGCTCGATTTCATCGACGACCTCGAGCCGAAGAAGCAGGCCATCCACGCCGAGTGGGAAAACGCCCGCGACCGCGAAAAGGCCAGCCGCTCCCGCTTCGCCCAGCACACGCTGAGCCCCGAAGCCGTCGCCGCGGAATTGCAGAGTGTGCGGGCCGCCATCGGTCGCAGCGAGGATGTCGCCCGCTTCTTCCAGGCCGTGCTGCAGGCGGCGAACGTCCCGGTGCAGAGCCAGGGGCAAGTCCGTCACCGTGCACCTCAGCAACGAAGTGCCACGCGCGCTGCGCCAGGCCATCGGCCGTGATGAGCCCTTCACCGGCCGGTTCGACCTGCCGCTGCAGGAGGGGGAGATCTACCTCGGCCGCACCAGCCCGGTCATCGAAGGCCTGGCCAGCTGGACCCTCGACCAGGCGCTCGACCCGGTGGCCCGCGATGCCCGGCCCGTCGCCTCGCGCTGCGGCGTCGTCTCGACCTCTGCCGTGAGCACGCGCACGACGCTCCTCGTGGCGCGCTTCCGCTACCACCTGCAGATCGCCGGCGCTGACACCGACACGATCCTGTGCGAGGAGATCGTCCCGCTGGCCTGCACCGGTCCGGCGGACGCGCCGCAGTGGCTCACCCCGGAAGACGGCGAACGCCTGCTCGCCGCCCGCCCCGAGCGCAATCTCATCCAGACCGCCATCGACCAGCAGCTCGGCCTGCTGCTGCCCGCGCTGCCCAATTTCCAACAGGCGCTCGCCCCGGTTGCCGCCGCAGCGCGCCGCCGCGCAGCTCGCCGCGCACGAGCGCGTGCGCGAGGCCGTGCGTACCAAAGGCCGCGTCACCGTCCAACCCGTGCTGCCGGTGGACATCCTCGGGGCCTACGTGCTGCTGCCCAGGCCAGGAAATAGGGGTGTCCTATGAACCGCGCCGAGCTTCTTGCTCTGGTGGCCCTGGGCGAAGACTCCGGCCGGCAGTTCAAGGCTGACGCCACCAACGCCGATTCGCTCGCCGCGGACCTGGTCGCGTTCTCGAACAGCAGTGGCGGCATGCTGCTGTTCGGCGTCGCCGATGACGGCACCCTGCCGGGGCTGACCCCGGCAGACGTGCGCCGACTCAATCAACTCATCGCCAATGCCGCCACCCAGAACATGCGCAGCCCGATCTCCCCGACGACGGAGAACGTGCCGCTGGGCGGCGGGCGCGTCGTTATCGCGCTCACCGTTGCCGAAGGACTGGACAAGCCGTACTTCGACCGGCAGGGCGTCATCTGGATCAAGACCGGGAGCGACCGTCGCCGCATCCAGTCCAAGGAAGAACTGCGTCGGCTGTTCCAGATGACCGATCAGTTCCACGCCGACGAGCTGCCCACCAGGGCGGGGATCGACCAGCTCGACAAGCTGCGCTTCCGCGACTTCCTGCGGGATGAGTACAAACAGGAGTTTCCGGACTCGCCCGCTGAATTGACCCGACTCCTGCAGAATATGAACCTGGCCACCGCTGAAGGTGTGCTGAATCTCGCCGGTGTGTTGCTGTTCGCTGAGCGGCCCGAGTGGATCAAGCCGCAGTTCGTGGTCAAGGGCATTCGCTATCCGGGCAATGCCATTCATGTCAGCGAGTATGTGGATACCGAGGACTTTTCCGGCCCCTTGCGCAAAGTGTTCGATGACTCCCTGGCCTTCGTGATGCGCAACCTGCACAAGGTGCAGGCCGGGCGTGGGGTCAATGCACCGGGAACACCCGAAATCCCTGAGGCCGTGTTCGAAGAGCTGCTGGTCAATGCCCTGGTGCATCGCGACTATCTCGTAAGCGCCCCCATCCGGCTTTTCATTTTCGACAACCGCCTCGAGATCGTCAGTCCTGGCCACCTGCCCGACAACCTCACCGTCGAGAATATTCGGGCCGGCAACTCCAATATCCGCAACCCCATTCTGGTCTCGTATGTGGCCAAGGGCCTGCTGCCCTACCACGGCCTTGGCTCCGGGATCAAACGGGCGCTGGAGAAATGGCCGGAGATCGAGTTTGCGGATGATCGCGACGGTTGCCTGTTCACCGCCACGGTTCTCCGCGCTGCGGCGGCACGTTCGGTAGAGCAAGTTCGGTGAAGTCCGGTGAAAGTTCGGTAGAAAGTTCGGTAGAAAGTTCGGAAGCGGCCAGGGATCAGATCCTCGACCTCCTCGCGGTCAAGGCCGATTTGACCATCGTCCAGGTAGCCCAGGTGTTGTGCCTTTCCACCCGGGCCATCGAGAAGCAAGTGGTTAAGTTGCAGCAAGATGGGCTGCTTCGCCGAGTGGGTCCACGCAAGTCCGGGCGCTGGGAAGTCCTTCGGGGTGGCGGAACGAAATGAAGCGCCCCAACGACTTCCAGACCATCCGTTCCGAGAGTGCCCTGCTGCCCGCACAATTTTCCAGCTCGGTGCAACGCCTGTTGCAGGAGCTTCGCTCCGAGGATCTCGTGATCCTGCGCGGCTCTCGCAAGACGGCGCGCTGGATCCCGGCCGGTAAAGGTCAAGATGCGCCGCTTCAATAGGTCAAAGGAGCCATGCTGGCTGACGTATAACGCCGTAACGCTATGTCATGACAGTACTTCGTATACGTCACGCTGGCCGGGCATCCAGGGGACCTTGGAAGCCTGGCCGCGGATCGAGTGTGCCGATGACCGAGACGGGTGCCTGTTCACCGCCACGGTTCACCGCACTGCGGCGGCAGGTTCGGTGAAAAGTTCGGTAGAAAGTTCGGGAAAAACCCGGGATCAGATCCTCGACCTCCTCGCGACCAGGGCCGACCTGACCATCGTCCAGGTCGCCCAGGCGCTGGACCTTTCCACCCGGGGCGGCGGAACAAAATGAAGCGCCCCAACGACTTCCAGACCATCCGCTCCGAAGGCGGCCTCCTGCCGCCCGACCTGCTGCGGCGCGTGCTCGACCCCAAGGGCGAAGCTCGACGGCACGCGGCCCGAGGACTACGGCCTGCCGCAGGGCGAGCGCCTGAACGAGGTCATCACCCAGTCGTGGAACCGCCTGCGCAAGCACTGGGCCGAGTTCCGCGCCGCCGCCGCGAACCTGCCCGCAGGCGAGCCCGGCACCGGCCTCACCAACGACAAGTGGAGCCTGCCGCTCCTGCGCGAGCTGGGCTTCGGCCTGCTTGCCCACCAGCGCCGGCCCCGAGATCGGCGGCCGCACCTACGCCATCAACCGCTTCTTCGGTCCCGTGCCGGTGCACCTCGTCGGCTGCGGCCTCTCGCCTCGACCGCCGCGCCGCCGGCGTGCGCGGGGCCGCCGCCGCCAACCCGCACGGTCTGGTGCAGGAGTTCCTGAACCGCAGCCCCGGCCACCTGTGGGCCATCGTCTCGAACGGCCTGCGCCTGCGCGTCCTGCGCGACAACCAGGCCCTCTCGCGCCAGTCGTTCCTCGAGTTCGACCTCGAGGCCATGTTCGCCGGCGAGGTCTATTCCGACTTCGTCCTGCTCTGGCTCATGGCCCACGCCACGCGCTTCGCTCCGCGCGAAGGCGACCGGCCGGAGACCTGCTGGCTGGAGCAGTGGACCAAGCTCGCCGAGAGCAGGGCACCCGCGCGCTGGGCGACCTGCGCGGCGGTGTCGAGCGCGCGCTGCAGATCCTCGGCGAGGGCTTCACCAGCCACCCGAAGAACACCGCGCTGCGCGACGCCCTGCGCACCGGGCAGGTGCCGCTCGCCGACTTCCACGGCCAGCTCCTGCGCGTGGTCTATCGGCTGATCTTCCTGTTCGTGGCCGAGGACCGCACCCTCGACGGGCAGCCGCTGCTGCATCCGCGCGACGACTCCGACGCCGCCCGCACCGCGCGCGAGCGCTACGCCGCCCACTACAGCACCGCCCGCCTGCGCGAGCTGGCCGCGAAGATCAAGGGCAGCCGCCACGGCGACCTGTGGCGGCAGTTCCAGCTCCTGGTCGGCGCGCTCTCCGGCGACGCGGCCTTCGCCGCCGCGCGCGAGCACCTGGCCCTGCCGGCGCTGGGCAGCTTCCTCTGGGACCCGGCCTCCACCGCCGCGCTCAACGACGCCGAGCTGACCAACCACGACTTCCTCGAAGCCCTGCGCCACCTCGCCTTCACCCGCCAGGGCAAGGTGCTGCGGCCCGTGGACTACAAGAACCTCGGCGCCGAGGAGCTGGGCGGCGTCTACGAAAGCCTGCTGGCCCTCACCCCGCAGATCAGCGCCGACGGCGCCCGCTTCACCTTTGCCGAGTTCGCCGGCAACGAGCGCAAGACCTCCGGCTCCTACTACACGCCCGACTCGCTGGTG
>CAVYVY010000028.1:0-12399 GCA_963772145.1 uncultured bacterium | reverse complement strand
CGCAAGGGGCTGCGCGAGCTGATGGCCGCCTGGGCGCTCATCGAAGCGGCGCCCCGCCCCGTCCCGCCGCGGCTGCGCCTGGCCGGCGAGGGCGGGCTGGCGGACGAACTGCAGCGCTGGCGCGCGCGGCTGCGTCATCCCGAGGCCGTGGAATGGCTCGGACTGGTGGAGGACATGGCGGCGTTCTATCGTTCGCTGACGCTGCTGGTCCTGCCGTCCCAGGAGGAAGGATTCGGCCTGGTCGCGGCCGAGGCCGCCGCCTGCGGGCTGCCGGTGGTCGCGACCGCCGCCAGTTCGCTGCCCGAGCTGGTGGACGACGAAGCGAGCGGGCTGCTCGTTTCCCCGGCGATCCCGCTGCGCTGGCCGGGGCGATCACCCGTCTGCTCGACGATCCGTCGACCGCGCGGAGGTTCGGCGCGGCCGGCCGCAGGCTGGTGCGCGCCCGCTTTGCCCGGACCCGGATGCTGGACGACCTGGCCGCCCTGCTCGTCCCGGAGGCCGCCCGTGATTTCCGCCGACCCGTCACCGCCCCCCCCGTTCCCGCTGTCGCGCCATCCCGGCGCGGCGTGGTGGGGCGTCGCCGCCGCGCACTCGCCTTCATCGTCTACGAGACGACGACTCCCGTTCGCTTTCCGTTTCACCGCCGCGCAGTTGCAGGTGGGGCTCGCGCGAGGGGCGCTCGACCCGTTCGCGGAACGCGGTCGTCAGCTGGTCAACAACGCCGACGTGGTCGGCAACGTCCTGCTGTTCATCCCGTTCGGATTCTGTCTGGCGCTGGCGCCCTTGTGGCCCGGCCACCGCCGCCGGCGCCCCCTGCTGCTGGTCCTGCTCGCCGTGGCGACAAGCGCCGCCGTCGAGATCAGCCAGCTCTTCTCCCTGCGCCGCTACCCCCAGACCTCGGATGTGATGACCAACGCGGCGGGCGCCGCGGTGGGCGTGGCCCTCGCGTACGCGGGAGGCCGGGCTCTGCTCGACCGCGCGGTGGACGGCGCGCTGCGCCGCCTGCGGGACGATCCGCTGACCCTGCTGGTCGGCGGGCTGACCGTGGCCATCCTGGCCGGGGCGCTGTTGCCGCTCGACCTGAGCATCAGCCACGCCTCCCTGCTGCGGCACCTGCGTCACGTCGACCCCGGCCCGCTCGCCCCGGGCGGGCCGGCCGGAGGGCGCCTGGCGGCCTGGACCGGCCTGCTGAAGATGGCCTGGCTCTTCTCCTTCTGGGGCGCGGCGACGGCGCACTGGCTGGCGGGTCAGACCCGACGCCCGTTCCTGATCGCGCTGCTGGGCGGCGGGGCGCTGGCGCTGGTCGCGGAGGGGCTGCAACTGTTCGTCGTCTCGCGCACACTCGACCTGTTCGATCCCGCTGGCCGGCCTGCTGGGCGTGGCGACGGGGCCGCCCTGGCGCTGGGCGGGCGCGCGATCGGCCTGGGCGACCGGGCCCTGCTCGGTCTGGCGCTGGCCGGCTACGGCTGCTACCTCGCGCTCGACATGATCAGCCCGCTGGACGCGCCGCTCGTGACGCTCCCTGCTCCAGGGCGACCTCCCGGCGATCCAGCCCCTCTCCTTCGATCCGGTCCCGTTCCGCGACGCCGACGGACCAGCCGCGCATGATGGTCCTGGGCGACTGGGCCGCCCGGCTGCTGCGTTTCGCGCCGCTGGGTGCGTTCCTGAGTCTGGTTCGCCCGGCGCGCGGCGGTCGGAGGGCGTCGCCCCGGGACCGTGGTGGGCGGCCTCGGCCTGGAGCTGCTGGAAGGGCGCGTCGGGCCGGGGCGGGGCGACATGACCGACGTCGTCATGGCGGGCGCCGGCCTGGTCGTCGGCTGGTCGTTCGCGGCGCGCTGTCGACTCAGGCTGCGCGGCGCGCCGCGACCGGGGAGGAACCATGAGCGCGATCACCGTGGCCGCGGTGCAGACCGCGCCGGTCTTCGGCGACGTCGACCGGCAATGTCGCGCGGGCCCTCGCGCTCGTGCCGCCGGCGTGCGATCTCGCCGTGCTGCCGGAACTCTGCACCACCGGCTACCAGTTCGTTTCGCGCGACGAGGTGCGCACCCTCGCCGAAACGCGTCCCCACGGGCCGGCGTGCGCGCGGCTGGGCGCCTTCGCCGCGACCGCGCGGCACCACGTCGTGGCGGGGCTCGCCGAGCGCGACGGCGATCGCCTCTTCAACAGCGCGGTCCTGTTCCGTCCCGACGGCAGCTGGGAGATGTACCGCAAGATCCATCTCTTCCTGGAGGAGAAGACGCTGTTCGATCCGGGGCGACCTCGGGTTCCCGGTCTTCGCCGCCGCCGGCGCGACGGTCGGCCTGATGATCTGCTTCGACTGGATCTTTCCCGAGGCCGCGCGCTCCCTCGCCCTGGCCGGAGCCGACCCTGCTCTGCCACCCGTCGAACCTCGTCCTGCCCCACTGTCCCGACGCGATGATCACCCGCTGCCTCGAGAACCGGGTCTTCGCGGTCACCGCCAACCGGATCGGCGAGGAGAACCGCACCGGCACGCCGCTGCGCTTCATCGGCCTGAGCCAGATCGTTTCGCCCGCCGGCCGGCGGCTGGCCCGCTGCGGCGACGCGAGGAGGGCGCGGCCACGGCGGTCCTCGACCCCGCCGCAGCCGACAAGCGCCTCACGCCGTGCAACGACCTGTGGGAGGATCGACGGCCCGAGGCCTACCGGCTCTGAGCGGCGCCTAGTCGGCGGTTGCGGGCCCGCCCCTCTTCGGTGGCTTTGTCGCCAATCGGCCTGTCGGGGCCATACCCTTTGGCCGTCAGGCGATCGGCGCCGATCCCCCTGGCAACGAGATGGTCACGCACCACCTAGGCGCGCGGCTTCAGCGACGCTCGACGCTCGCCGGGGAATTACCGCCGGGCGGCGCGCGGAAACCGCGCGACAGCACGACGGCCAGCAGCGACCAGACGAACATGACGAGGCCGATCAGCAGCCCCACGCCGATGAACTGGGCGGGCGCCATCGCCCGGCCCATGGCCGACAGGTAGTTTTCGGGCACGTTGCTCAGAAAGAGACGGTAGTTGACCATGCCCAGCAGGGCGCCCAGCACCAGGCTCCCCGCGAGCAGAACGATCAGGCCCACGTTCCTGCGCTTCATCCCACCCCCCTTGCCGGCGGCAATTGAGCGATCCGGGCGAATATCCCCGCCCGGCTGCGCCGGTCATGATAGCGGAGAAGATCCGTTCCGCAAGCTGAGAATCAATTCCCGGGGGCAGGGGCAATTCGGTCTGCAGCGCGCGCAGTCGCGGGTCGCCATTCGCGGGTCCGCGGCGCCGCTCCGGGCGGAGCGGCCGCGCGACTCAATGCAGGGAGGGAGAGCCGGGACCGGAACCGAGCTCCGGATCGCCGAGATCGGGTTCGGTGCGCTCCGCCTCCCGGAAGGGATCCGCCTCGGGATCGAGCAGCATGGCGAGCTCCCACAGGTGCAGGAGTCCCTCGAAATCGAGATGCTCGGCCGCGGCCACCACTTCGTCCTCGATCAGCAGTTCGAGGAAGCCGGTGCGCTGATCGCGCTCCTTGAGCCGCTCCACGGACGGCAGTTCCTGACGCCGCTGCTCCTCGCCGGCACGCGGTCCGGCCAGGAAGTCGAGATAGAGGTCCCAGTCGCCGCGGAAGTAGCGCAGACAGGTGAGGCAGAGCCGCTCCTCGGCTTCGGTGAGCAGATTCAGGGCCGCTTCCGCGGACTCGATGCCGCGGCGATCATCGCGCTCGGGTCGTTTCTTGCCGGCCATGCGTCAGTCCTTGAAGCGGATGCTCTTGGGCACGACGACCAGACCGTCGTCGGTCACCTTGAAAAGATGGCGGTCCTTCGCGGGATCGCGACCGATCACCATACCCTCGGGAATCACCACGTCCTTGTCCACGATGGTGCGGTGCAGTTCGGCGTAGCGACCGATCACGACGTCGTCGAAGACGATGGAATCGGTCACGCGGCTGTAGGAGTTCACGCGCACGTTGCGCCCCAGCAGCGAGCCCTCCACGTGACCGCCGCTGATGACCGTCCCGCCGCCGACGATGGAATTGGCGATCGTGCCGGCCAGGCCGCCGTCCGGCGTGAAGCCGTGCACGCTCTTGGCCGGCGGCACCGGCGCCTGCCAGGTGCGGTAAGGCCATTCGCGGTCGTACAGATTGAACGCGGGCTGCCGCGAGACGAGATCCATCGAGGCGGCGTAGTAGCTGTCGAGCGTGCCGATGTCGCGCCAGTACTCCGGCGCACCGGTCACCGGATCGCGGAAAGGGAAGGCGTAGACGTTCCCCTGGCCGACCATGGCCGGGATGATGTCGCGCCCGAAATCGTGATGGGAACCGGGCAGCCGCGCGTCCTGGCAGACCCCCCGGACCAGTTCCTGCGTGTCGAAGCAGTACACGCCCATGTTGACCAGGCAGCGCTCGGGATCACCCGGGATCGTGCGCGGGTTGGCCGGCTTCTCCTCGAAACCGACGATCCGCCAGTCGGCATCCACCTCGATGATGCCGAACTGGTGCGCCCCTTCCCGGGGCACCACGGCCACGCTCACGGTCAGCCCGGCCTGTTTGTCGAGATGGAAGTCGATCATCCGGTTGTAGTCCATCTTGTAGATGTGATCCCCGGACAGGATCATGACGTGCTCCGGCTTGGTCCGTTCGAGCAGGTAGATGTTCTGGAAGATCGCGTCGGCCGTGCCTTCATACCACTTCAGACCGACCCGCCGCTGCGGCGGAATGCGGTACAGGAACTCGTCGGCCTCGTAGTTGAAGATGTTCCAGCCCTTTTGGAGATGCTTGTCGAGGGAGTACGACTTGTACTGCGTCAGCACGAAGATGCGCTTCAGCCCGGAGTTGACACAGTTCGACAAGGTGAAGTCGATGATGCGGTAGACACCGCCGAACGGCACGGCCGGCTTGGACCGGTCCCGCGTAAGGGGATACAGACGCTCACCCTGGCCCCCGGCCAGAATGACGGCCACGACCCGACGGAACCACTGCGGAGTCCTCACCGCCGTCCGCCTTCCCGGAGTTTCCGAGCGGCCGACGGCCGCGAATCCCGCATCACTGCGCGACCGGCTCCGCTTGCAATAGTTCCCGGACCGTCTGGACGAGCTCGTCCACATCCGCCGACTTGGTCACATACGCGTCGGCGGCCCAGGTCAGGAAGTTGTCGCGATAGCTGGAGTAGGCCGTGTTGAGCACGACGGGAATCGTGTTGTCACGGTCCAGAATGCGCTGCAGACACTCCACACCGTCCATGCCCGGCATGCGGATGTCCAGCACCACCAGGTCCGGCCGCATCAAGTCGACGAACTCGAGTCCCTGCTCGGCGGTGGCCGCCGCCATCGTTTCGAACCCGGCGCGCCGCAATTCTGTCTCGTACAACAGACGCAGATGTGGCTCGTCATCGACGATCAGCACCTTCTTCACCACACCACCTCCATGATCCGTGCTCTGCGACAGAACGCACGTTGCATCCCTGCCTCGACACCATAGCAAATCCTGCGCCCCGCGGCTACCGGGAATCTGCCTCTTCCCCCTCGTCATTTCGAGGCTTGGGCAGCGGAAGCGTAAAGGTGAATATGGCCCCCCCGCCCGGCGCGTTCTGACACGCCAGCACACCGCCATGGCCCTTGACGATCTGGCTGGAAATGGCCAGTCCCAGGCCGGATCCGGTCGGTTTGGTGGTAAAAAACGGGGTGAACAGCTTCGGTTTCGCGGACTCCGGCACGCCGGGGCCCTCGTCGCACACCTCCACCCGCACCCCCCCCGTCTGCAGGCGCGTCAGCACCGCCAGCCGCCCACCCCCGGCCATGGCCTGCATCGCGTTGACCACGAGGTTCTGCATGACCTGCTGGATTTCGCCGGGATTGATCCGCGCCCGCACCCCGGGCGCCTGCAGATCCAGGGCCAGGACGACCCCCTGTTCCCCCATCTTCCCCTCGTGGACGCGCACGGTTTCCGCCACCAGTTCGTCGATCACCACCAGCTTGCGCAGGATCTTCTTAGGACGGATGAAATCGAGCAGGTCGTGGATGATCCGCTCGAGCCGCGCCACCTCCTCCGTGATGATCGCGGCGTACTGCCGGTGCGGATCCCCTTCGGCGAGCGAGCGGTGCAGGGTTCGCGCGAAGCCGCCGATGGCCACCAGGGGGTTGCGCAACTCGTGCGCCACGACCGCCGCCGTCTCACCCATGATCGAGAGTCGTTCCATGCGCAGGAGCTGCTTCTGGTCCTCCTTCTGCCGCTGCGCCGCGCGCCGCAGGTCGGCCAGGCGCTGCTGCAGCTCCTCATAGAGCCGGCTGTTCTCGATCGCGTTGGCCGACTCGTTGGCGAGCAACTGGAGGAACTCCAGATCGAGGTCGCCGATCTCCCGGCCGGAGATCGCGTTGTCCGTCACGATCACCCCGAGCGGTCCGCGCCTGGTCATCAGCGGGGCCACGGCGAAGGCCGTGTGACCGAGCCAGCGGCGCATGTCTTCCACGCCGGGAAAATCCACCTCGCTCGCCACGACCCGAAACGCCTGTCGTTCGTTCATGGAGCGGATCAGGATATGGTCCGCCGCCGCGACCGGCACCTCCATCGTCTTGACGATCTCGTTGACGGCGACATCGGTCTGCTTCAGCGAGCGATCGTAGCGCGTCATCAGAGCGATGAGATCGTCCTGCTGGTCGGACAGGTCGTGCCAGATGCGCGCCGCCTCGTCGGAGTTGGACGGTCCGATGGCGATCTCGCCGCGCAGGCGCTGCGACTTGTCGTCGATCAGCAGCAGGAACGCGCGGTTGAAGCGCAGCCCCTGGCCCGCGGTCACGCAGTGCAGGACCGCCTCGAGGATCTGCTCCAGGGTCATGCGCTCGCCGTAGAGCGCCTCGTTGATCTGGTTCAGCAGCGACAGCCGCCCCAACCGCCGCACCCGGTCCTCGTCGATCATCTTCATGTGCGTGATGTCGTGGATGGCGATCAGACTGCGCCGCCGCCCTTCGGCATCGTGGAAGTGGTCGCAGACGACCTCCACCGGCACGGCGCCACCGTGCGCCGGAAGCAGGGTCAGTTCCTGCGGACGCCCGCTGGTCGCAGCGTTCCGGCAGGCCGTCCGGCGTGAGCGGCAGGTCGGGAGCGAGGAACCGCGTCAGCGGCTGGCCCAGCAATTCGCCGGCCGGCAGGCCGAGCATCCGGCAGGCGCCGGCGCTGGCCAGACGGATGCGGCACTCTTCCCCGAGCACGAGCAGCGGCACGCTGCCGGCCACCACCGCCTTGCTGCAGCCAGAGCGCCTCCTGCAGCAGCACTTCGTCGAGTTCCACGTCCGCCCCTTCTGCCGGTGCGCCCGGCGGCTCAGGTCTGCCGGGCCAGCCGCGCGTAGAGCGCTTCGTAAGCGGCCGCCGAGGTATCCCAGGGGAACAGGGCCCGCATGCCGCGCGCGCGCAGCGCCGCCCAGGCGGCCGCATCGTCCCACAGCGCCAGCGCCCGGTCCAGCGCGCCGCGCAGCGCCCGCGGCGTGTACTCGACGAACGCGAAGCCGGTCCCGTCCGGCTCGGGACGCGTCGATCACCGTGTCGGCAAGCCCGCCCGTCCGGCGCACGATCGGCACCGCTCCGTAGCGCAGGGCGTACATCTGCGCCAGACCGCACGGTTCGAACCGCGACGGCATCAGGAACAGGTCGCACCCCGCGTAGACCCGATGCGCCAGCGCCTCGTCGAACCGATCCACGAAGACCAGGCGTTGGGGGTGACGCGCCGCCGCGGCCGCCAGCGGGACCCGCCAGCGCGCCTCGCCTGTCGCCAGGAACACCACCCGCAGCCCGTCGCGCAGCAGGCCGTTCAGCAGCGGCAACAGGACCTCCGCCCCTTTCTGCTCCACCAGCCGTCCGACGAAGCCGGCCACCGGCCCGTCGCCGTCCGCCAGGCCGAGTTCGGCCGCGAGCGCGGCGCGACACGCCTGTTTCCCCTCGGGATGGGCCGCGTCGAACCGGACCGCCAGGTGAGGATCCCGCGCCGGATTCCACGCCTGCAGATCGGCGCCATTGAGGATGCCGGAGAAATCGCCGCCGCGTCCGCGCAGCACGCCGTCGAGACCGCAGCCCAGCTCCTCGTCGGTGACGACCTCGCGCGCGTAGGTGGGGCTGACGGTGTTGACGAGGTCGGACTCGATGATGCCGGCCTTCAGGACGTTGAGCCGGCCGTGGAACTCCAGCGGACCGGGATAGACCGCGTCGACGGCCGGCAGACCGATCTCCGTGAGCCGCTCCGGCGGCGCGTCGAGCTGGTGCGCGAGGTTGTGGATGGTGAGCAGGGTGCCGGCGGCGCCGACCCCCTCCACCCCGGCCCACCAGCGGCGGTGGTAGAGCGGCGCCAGGGCCGAGGCGGCGTCGTGCGCGTGGATCACCTCGGGCGTCCAGCCGAGCAGCCCGGGCAGGGCGAGCGCCGCCTGGGCGTGGAAGGCGGCCCGCGCGATGGCGTCGGGAAAGTCGGCGCCCGTCGCGTCGGTGTACACGCCGGGACGGCCGAACAGCGCCGCGTTCTCGGCGAAGTAGATCCTGACCGCGGCCGCACCGGAACCTTTCAGGTGCCACCGCGCGACCCGCACCTGCTGCCCCACCCGCAGCGGCAGCGGCGGCAGGCGCAACAGCGGACGGATGTGCAGCGCCGCCCGATCGAGGTGACCGTAAAGCGGCAGCACCACCCGCACCTCGTGCCCCCGCGCCGCCAGCGCCGCCGCCAGCGAGGCGGTCATGTCGGCCAGCCCGCCGACCTTCGCCACCGGCGCCAGTTCGCCGGTCACCATCAATATCCGCATGGCAGCCCCCGACGCGCGGACAGCGCGCGATCTAGAACGGTTCCACCGTCGCCTCGCGCAGGAACCGCGCGGCCTCCTCCGGCGCGACCGGATTGATGTAGAAGTCGGTGCCGGTTTCGAATCCGGCCACCTGCGTCAGCCGCGGCAGCAGCTCGAGATGCCAGTGGTAGTCCCACGCGAGCGTCTTCCAGAGCCCCCGTTCGCTGCCGTAGGCCTCCGTGTTGGGCGCCGTGTGCAGCACGAGATTGAAGGGAGGATCGGCCAGCACTCCGTGCAGCTGCCGCGCCACGGTCCCCAGACAATGCGCCAGGGCGGCCAGATCCTCAGCACCCGCAGCTCCGAAATCGTGCGCGTGGGTGCGCGGCAGGATCATGATCTCGAACGGGAAGCGGCTGGCGTAGGGGGCGAAGGCCACGAAACGTTCGCTCTCGTACACGACGCGGCCGCCCCGGTCGAGCTCCTCGCCGAGCACGTCGCAGAACAGACAGCGCTCCTTGCGCTGGTAGTGCGCGCGCGCCTGGTTCAATTCCACCGTCACGGTGCGGGGAATGACCGGCGTGGCGATGATCTGGCTGTGGGGATGAGCCACGGTGGAGCCGGCGATGGCGCCGTGGTTCTTGAAGAAGAGGACGTACTTGAGCCGGCGGTCGCGATGCAGGTCGCGCAGACGCTCCCCCACGGCCCGCAGCAGCATGGCCACCTCGCCGACCGTCATGGCGGCCAGTCCGGAAACGTGCCCGGGGGTGTCGACGATGACCTCGTGCGCCCCGATGCCGCGCATGCAGTCGTGGATCCCCACGCCGCGGCGCTCCAGGTCGCCCTCCACCGCGAGCGCCGGGTACTTGTTCGGAAACACCCGGACCTGCCAGCCCGGGGCCGTTCGGCCGCCGCCCGGCGGACGGCCGAGGGCCAGCACCTCGGCCGGCGTGCGCTCCTCGTGGCCCGGACAGAACGGGCAGTACAGCGCGCCGGACGGTTCGACCGCCGTCACCTGCAGTTCCCGCGGACGACGGCTGCGATCGGTGGCGATGATGACCCAGCGTCCCTGGATCAGGTCGTAGCGAAGCTCCGACATGCGATCTCCTCCCGCGGCGTGCCCGCGCGGTGACGAAGTTCCGCAACGGCGGACTCAGACGATCCAGTCGTCGGCGTCGGTCGGCCCGCGCGGCGCCCGCACGCGAGCGCGCCGCTCGCCGGCACGCGCAGCTCGGCGCGCCCCGCCCGTTCGAGCGTGATGAAGAAGACGAGCTCGTCGCCCGGAACCAGGCCGAGCCGGGTCCACGGCACGGCCGACCTCGACGATGCGGTCGCAGACGCCGGCCGGCTCCGCGGACGGCGCCGCCCCCTCCACCGGCGGCAGCAGCATGATCGTCGCCGCGTCCGTCCGCCGCCCGCGGCAGGCGCAGCACGGCGGCGCGGCGCGCGGCCCCGTCCACCGCCGGTTCCTCCGCCGGCGCGGGCGCGCCGTGCCGCTCCGCGGCCGCCGGCGGCGCGACCACCTGCACGACCAGATCGAGCCCCGCGAACACCGCGGCCCCGCGTCCCGGACGCGGGATCGAGCCGCAGCAGCAGTCGCTGCGGATCAGCGCCGAACCACAGCGCCGCCAGGGGCGAATCCCCCCGGTGCATGGCGCCCCGCTCGCCGCCCGCCTCGCACCGGCCGGCGTCGATCCATTCGAAGTAGTGCGTGACGCGCCCGTCGAGCGTCACGTCGAGCGGCGCCCGCGGCGGCACGCCGGTCGCCGGCGTCGACGCCGACGTGTCGCGCAGCGGGACCGCCAGCTCGGCCGGCGGCGCTTGCCCCGAGCTGCCGGTAGACATTGCCGAGGTGCGCCCGGAACAGGGCGTCGAACTCCGCGGCGAATTCCGTGGGATGGTCGTCGCCGTACCACCAGAACCAGTCGCTCCCCTCGGCCGACGCCATGGCGCGCCAGGCGCCCGCGAGCGGCGTCGTCGCGGCGGGACCGAGCAGGTCCGGGTCGGGCGCCGACACGCGGCCGCCGCCCGGCAGCGCCACCTCGCGCAGGGCGCCGGCGGCCGCCAGGCGCGGTTCGAGCCAGTCGCGGGTGGCGGCGAGACGATCCCAGGCGCGGTTCTTCTGGGCGTGGCCGACCCAGGTGGTCAGGTCGCGGCGGATCCAGGAACCGGCGCGCAGACGCGGCAGCGGCCGCGGCGCCTCGCCGCCCCCTTCGTCCAGGAATTGCGAAAACGTGCGCCAGCGCAGCCCGGGCGCCGCCGCCACGCCACGGTAGAAGCCGCGCAGGAAGTCGACCCCCTGGGCCGGATAGGCCTCCCAGGCGTTCTCCCCGTCCAGGATGATCGCCGTCAGGAAGCGCCCGGCCGGCAGTTGGGCGCGGATCCCCTGCAGATGGCCGACGAGGTCGGCGGCGGCCCGCTCCCCCTCCCACCCCGCGTAGACGAAGCCGATGCGGTCGGACAGGCCCTGGTCGCGGAAGAAGAGACTCGGCATGCCGTCGCCCCCCCAGCGCCACGGCTGGAAATGCCCGCCGGCCGGCACGGCGCCGTCCCAGGAGGCGGCCAGCACATCCTGGTCGCTGGCGAGCCAGCGCACCCCGCAGGCGGCGAAGACGCGGATCGCCTCCTCGCTCAGGGCCCCCTCGGCCGGCCACATCCCGCGCGGGCGCACGCCGAGCAGCCGCTCCGTCTCGTCCAGGGCGACCCGCACGTGCCACCAGGCATCGCCGGGACGGGTCACCCGCGCCACCGGCAGCGGCAGGCCGGGGATCGCTTCGAGGGCGGCCCGCGTGTCGCAAAGCAGCGGCGCGATGGGGTGCGCCCACGGCGTGCAGGAGACCTCGTGCGCGCCGCCGGTCGCCAGCTCCCGATAGGCCGGAGTCACCCGGGCGAGAAAGGCGTGCTGGAGGTCCAGGAGCTCGCGTTTCTCGTCGTTCGTGAAACCGCGCCCCTTGCGCAGCAGCGCGGCGACCAGCGGCTCCTCACGCAGGGTGCGCCCGGACCACGCCAGATGGAACCCGACCTGCAGATCGCGCAGCTCCGCGACGGTGAACGCCGCGGCGATCCGCTCAGGCGACTCATGCCTGCGCGTCTCCCGCTTGCGCCACAACTCGGCCAGGCGGGGCAGTTCCGCGAAGCGTCGGCCGTGGTGGAAGGCGAAGAAGCGCTTCAGCAGCAGCGCGCGATCCGCCGGCGCCAGATCGGCCGGCTCGGCGCGCGCCAAAGCGAGGAACTCATCCTCGCCGCGTCCGGCGGCCGCAGCGGCCAGCTGGCCCAGGAGGGTCGGCACCACGTTGAAGACCGCACGCGCCTCGGGCACTTCGGCCGCCAGGCGCGCCATGTCGGCGTAGCTCGCCAGGGCATGCAGCCTGACCCACGGCATGACCACCCGGCCGGTGATCGGGTCGGTGTAATCGGGCTGGTGCATGTGCCAGAGGACCGCAACCGCCAGCTCCGTGGCCGCCATGGGCTCCCTCCCCGATCATCGATTGACGACCCGCAGCGGACCGGCGGAAAAGCACTCCGCGCCGGCGCCGGCAGCTTACACCGGCGGCGGCCCGGTGGAAACGACCCTTTGCCTTGTGCCATCGAGATTGTTGCCAACCTCAACTAGGGAAATCGACAGTCCCCTTCGAACCACCCTCAGAACGCATATTTCAGT
>CAVYVY010000027.1:0-95303 GCA_963772145.1 uncultured bacterium | reverse complement strand
TCATTTGGGACACAAATTCAACCAAATTTCAATGGATAACACACTGAAAGACATACTGGAAAGGGTGAGAGAACTCTTTTATAAGTACGGCGTCAGGTCTGTCTCCATAGATGATATTTGCAAGGATTTGGGAATCTCCAAAAAGAAGCTTTATGAATTTGTTGCAAGCAAGCATGAACTGGTAAAAAAGCTTCTTGAATTTGAGCGCCAGAATTTTGAAGTTATTTTTTCCCAGTATAACTTCGAAGGAGTTAACGCTATTGACATCCTTCTCACAGTAAGCAAGGAAATCGGGGAACACTTCAGGGTCCGGGGCGAGGCGGGCCGCGACCGCCAGGTGCGCCGTCTCCTCCACCGCCACGAGCAGCGCGCAGACCGGCACCGTGGCGGCCGCCCCCCACGGCACGACGCCGGCCAGCGCCGCGCAAGCCACCCCGACCAGCGCCGGGCCCCAGCTGCGCAGCACGAGCCGCGCCACGTCGGGCCAGGCGCGGCGCGGCGTGAACGGCACGCCGGCCGGCCAGACCCACTCCGTCTCGCGGCGCGCCGTTGTCCGCCAGCCTGCACCAGCGCCCTCGCGCGCGCCGGCCACGCCGGACGCGGGGTCAGTACCAGTCGCGCCACAGGCCGGCCGCGAGGCTGTGGTCCGCACCCGGCCGCCCGCGCCGCGCGAACGGCAGCATGGCGCTCATCGCCTCGCCGGTCTCCTCCGCCAGCCGCCGCACGGCGCCGAACTGCAGCGCGCGCAGCCGCTCCGGGCCGAGCGCGGCGGTGGCGCAGACCGGGGTGTGCATGTTGTAGTGATCGAAGTCGTCGGTGAGGCGCCGCAGGCCCAGTGTCGTCGCCGCGGCGCCACAGGCGCGTGCCGGGAAACGGCACCAGCAGCGCGAAGCCGCAGCGCGCCAGATGGCGGGCCTGCAGGCCGGCCGCGAACTCCACGGTGTCGGCGATCGTGGCCTCGGTGTCCCACGGATGCCCGATGATGAAGCTGCAGACGGGCGACAGGCCGGCCGCCGACGCCCAGCCGACCGCCCGCTCCACCTGCCCGAGCGTGGTGTCCTTGCCCATCGCGTCGAGCAGCGCCTGGCTGCCGCTCTCCACGCCGAACTGCACCGACACGCAGCCGAGGTCGGACATGCGGCGCAGCAGCGGCAGCGAGACGGTGTCGGTGCGGGACTCGCAGACCCAGACGAGGCCCAGACGCGCCTCCTCCATCAGGTCGAGCAGCCGCTCCAGCCGCGCGGGATCGGCGGTGAGCGTGTCGTCGACGAAGAAGACCCCCTCCACGCCGGCGCCGCGCAGTTCCGCCAGCTCGGCCACCACGTTCTCGGCGGAACGGACCCGCCGCCGTCCGCCCGACATCGCCGCCGCCGCGCAGAAGGCGCAACGGCCGGGGCAGCCGCGTCCCGTCAGCACGGAGGCCTGGTTGCCCGGCACGACCGGCACGAACAGGTCGCGCGCGGGGAACGGCAGCGTGTCGAGGTCGGCCACGAGCGGGCGCGGCGCGGTGCGCCGGACCGTGCCGTCCCCGCCCGCCGGCCCCGGCAGCGCCAGCCCCGCCACGCGCGACAGATCGCCGCCGCCGCACGCCACCTGCGCCAGCTCGACGATGGTGTCCTCCCCCTCGCGCACGGCGACCGCGTCGAACAGACCGTCGGCCAGCGCCGTCCCGGGCAGGAAGGTCCAGTGCGGGCCGCCGGTGACCAGCAGCGTCTCCGGCAGCGCGGCGCGCAACCGGCGCGCCAGCCGCGCGGCGTTGCCGGCGCTCTCCGTGGCGCAGGAGAGACCGATCAGCGGCGGCCGCTGCGCCGCGGCGAAGCGCACCACCCAGTCCGACGGGCAGGGGGCCGCGTTCATGTCGATCAGCGCCGTGCGGAAGCCGGCGCGGGCCAGCGCCGCGCCGAGATAGGCGACGCCGAGCGGGGTGGCGCGGTAGGCGGCGCCGGCCAGGACGTTGGCGGGGTGGGGCGCGTTGACGGCGATCAGCACGACGTCGAGCACGGAGACCCCTTTCTGACCACAGAGTGTCAGCTCCGGTTTCGGGCGCCGGTCGACGCGTGCGCGCCGGTCTGCGCTCCACCCCGCCACGGGGACCCCGCCACCGGATGGTCGCGGAGAGAAGCGGACCGGCGGTCGCCGGCCCGGTCGCGGTCTGCAAGCGCGGGGCCGCGCGCCGACGGAACGTGCGCGCTGGGCCCGACGGCGGCGCCGGGGAGGGGCGGCGGGGCCTGCGGACGCGGCGGCACCGCGCGGCAGCGCCCGCGCGTCGTCATGCGGATGGAGCAGGTGACGGGGTCGGGCGACAACCGGCGGTGTCAGGGGTCGGGGAAGGGGGCAGGGCGGGCGGTGACTTAGCGGTCCGCCGCCAATACCGGGGCGAGCAGGCGGTCGATGGTCCGCCAGAGGGCGGCGGGGTCGATCGGCTTGACCACGTACGCGTCCATTCCGGCGGCGCGACAGCGCTCCTCGTCCCCCTTGAGCGCCTGCGCGGTGAGCGCCACGATCGGCAGGTGTCCGCCGGTGGTCCTCTCCCGCTCGCGAATGGCGCGCGTGGCTTCGAAACCGTCGAGCACCGGCATCTGGACGTCCATCAGCACGATGTCCCACGGTTCGCGCGCGAGGGCGCCGAGAGCCTCGCGACCGTCGCCGGCAAGTCCGACCGTGTAGCCCCGGCGCTGCAGCAGCCGCGCGATGAACTTCCGGTTCACCTGATTGTCCTCGGCCACGAGCACGCGGCCGGACACGTTGCCGACGGACGGGGCCGGGTCGGCGAAGACCGCCGCGGACTCGTCCGCCTCCGGCGCGACGCCGGCGGCCGGCACCGTGCAGGCGGCCGTGAAGGTGAAAATGCTGCCGCGCCCCTCGACGCTCTCCACCTGCAGGTCGCCCCCCATGAGCCGGGCCAGCTGGCGCGCGATGCTCAGGCCGAGCCCGGTGCCGCCGGGGTGCCCGCCGGCGATGCCGCTCACCTGCACGAACGGCGCGAAGATGCGCTCGAGCTGGGCGGCCGGAATGCCCGGTCCGGTGTCGGACACGCGCACCCGCAGGTCGACGGCGTCGCCGCGGCGACCGGCCAGGTCGACGCGGACCTCCACCCAGCCCGCCGCGGTGAACTTCATCGCGTTGCCCACCAGGTTCACCAACACCTGACGCAGGCGCCTGGCGTCGCCCACCAGGGATTTGGGCACGTCGGCGTCCACACTCCCCGTCAGGCGCAGCCCCTTGTGTTCGGCCTGGGCCGCGAACGACCGCAGCATCTGATCGAGCTGTCGGCGCGGCTCCAGCGGCGCAAGGTTCAACTCCTCCCGCCCCGCCTCGATCCTGGCGAGATCGAGCAGGTCGTTGATCAGTTCGAGCAGGTCGAGCGCCGACTGGCGCGCGGTTTCGAGGCAGTCGCGCTGATCGGCGGTCAGCTCGGTGTCGAGCACCAGGCCGGTCAGCCCGAGCAGTCCGTTGAGCGGCGTCCGCATCTCGTGGCTCATGCCGGCCAGGAAGGCGCTCTTGGCGCGGCTGGCCGGCCTCGGCCGTATCGCGGGCCGCGCGCAGGGCCTGCTCGCTCTCGCGCAGGGCGCTCTCGGCGCGCATCTGTTCGGTGATGTCGCGGAAACTCCAGAGACGCCCCACGATCGCCTGGTCGCGGATCATGGGTCGGGTGAAGCGCTCGAAGACGCGTCCATCCACGAAGTGCAGCCGGGCGGTTTCCGTTGCGTTCGATCCGTAGAGATCCTGCACGCGGCGCACGAACGCGGCGGGGTCGACCAGCTGCCCGACCACATGGGCGAACAGCTGTTCGTCGTTCCGCAGGGCCAAAAGAGGCTTCGGAATGCGCCACAGCGTGGCGAAACGGGAATTCGTGAAGACGACGCGGCCCGCGTTGTCGATCACGAGGATGCCGTCGGCCGTGGAATCGAGAATGGCGGCCAGGGTCAGACGGCTCTCGGCCAGATCGCGTTCCACCACGAACCGCTGGCTGACGTCCTGCATCACGCTGACCCAGGCCGGACGTCCCTCGTGCATGATTGGCGTCGAGCAGACTTCGACGGCGAATTCCCGCCCGCTGCGCGTGCGGTGACGGTAGAGGTTCGGATGTCCGTAGCGACCGATCCGCCCGGTGGCGACCCGCTCACGGGCGAGCTTCTCCTCGTCGGACGCGAACAGCAGCCAGAGCGGCTGCCCGATCAGCTCCTCGCGGGTCCAGCCATAGATGTCCGCCACCAGATCGTTGCAGTCGAGCAGCAGCCAGGTCTCGCGGTCGGTCACGATGATCGGCAACCCGAGGTCATTGAACACGCCGGGAGATAGGCAAACGTTCATCGGCTCCCCCGACGTGCTGAGTTTCGCAACGTCGCAGGAATAGGATTCGGAAACACTCTTGTCTGTCTTCATACGCGAGCGTCGGCGATGTCCCGTACTTAAGAGGAGCGCCGCGTTTCCACCTCTCGAAGGACTTCGGCCCCCCGGCGCGGGACTTTAGTCTCCCGGGTCGGCGACCGGTCCGGTCGCGCGGACGACGGGACAGGGATCGAGCGGCGACCAGCGGCGCACAACCGCGCCCAGCTCTTCCAGTTGCGCCAGCAGCCGGTCGACCGCGCCGGCCAGCTCCTCCAGGGCGACGCCGGGGTAGAGGCCGGCCAGCGCGGCGGCCACGGCGGACACGTCGCGCCGGCCGTCGAGCCGCTCCCAGATGGCGGCGGCGGTGGCGTTCAGGCGCAGCACGCCGGGCGGCACCAGCAGTTCGCAGCCGCGTTCGCCGGGCGACTCCTCCACCCAGGTCCAGTAGACCGCCAAACGGTGCGGTCGCGCCCGCCCGTCCGCTCTACCGGTGCGTGATCGTCGCGCCATCATGAACCTCCCGGCGCCCTGCGGGGCGCCGCGGCCTGTCTGCGTGGCCTGACGCGGCACGCCGCGTCGGCCGGGCACGTCGGCGGGGGCCGTTCGACCGCTACTTCTGCAGCGTCGTTCCGACGGCAACCAGGACCGTCGCCACGATCGCGGCCAGCTTCACCGGCAGATCAAGCGCGGCTTCACGGGCTTGCAGCCCGACGAGCACCGCCTGCGGCTTCTCAAAAGTCATGGTCATCACCCCCTTTCCGGGAGGCGGAGTTCTCCCCGCCCTCCGTGCCCGGCCGACGCGGCGAGACGCGTGTAGACGCGCGCCAGAGCGTCGCCCGTGGTGGCCGCGGCCTCGTCCGCGGCGCAGTCACGCCAGGCGGCGCGGCAGGCGCGGCGCTGCTGCCGGCGCTCGCCGGCCAGCCCGGCCAGCCGTTTCGCCAATTCCCGTGGCTCCGACCCGCCGGACCGGATCACCGGCGTGCCGCGCCGCCAGAGCCAGGCCAGCAGCGGCGGCGGCCACGCCTCGTGGCCCAGCACGACCACCGCGTTCGTCGGTCCGAACGCGCGCCCGGGGCGCGGCAGCGGCGTGTCGGACGCCAGATCCCGCCAGGCGAGCCGGGCCGACAGGCCGAGCCGACGCGCCTCCCGTCGCACCGCCGCCGCCCCCGCGCCGAGGCGGCAGCCAACACCGACCACCGACCAGCGGGGGGCGCCCGGCGCGGCGTCGTGCAGCAGGGCGAGCGTCTGCATGATCGCCGTCGCCTGCGCGTCGGTGGCGTCGCGGCCGATCAGCAGGGCGAGCCGCGGACCGGCTTCCGCAGCGCCGACGCCGCGCGCCGCCAGGTCGTCCCAGGCGGCCGGAGCCAGCCACGGCAGCGCGACGAGACGTCCGTTGTCGCGCAGGCCGGTCTCCCGCAACCGCACCTTCTGCGCCCGATCGCGCGCCAGCACGCAGTCCGCCTCGCGCGCCGCCCACGCGCCGACCCACCGGGCGTGTTCGTCCGCCTCGACGAACGGCGGCGTCCAGGCCCAGCACCGGCCGAGCGTGCGCGCCGCGGCCGCCGCCGCCAGGGCCCCCGCAGTGTCCCACCCGTGGACGCAATCCCAGCCGTTCGCCACCTCCCGGTCCCCCCGCGGAGCGAGCGCCGCGACACAGGCGAGCGCGGTCTGGAGGCGGGCCGTTCCGGGGTGCGCATGCAGGCGTCCGCGCGGAATCACCCGCCAGAGCGGCACGACCCGCACCTCGCCACCGTCGGCCAGCGGCGCGAAGCGCGGCGCGTTCTCCCGGTCCGTGATGACGGTGAAGACGATCCGCCCGCGCGTGGCGACCGCGCACGCCGTGAGCGGGTGCGGGCCGATCAACTCGAACGTGCCGGTTGCCGGATCGCCCGGCGCCAGCACCAGCACGCGCAGCGGACGACGCGCGCCCGTCGTTTCGGATCTGTTCGCTGCTGCGGTCCGCGTCACGACATTCCTCCTTGCGAGGCCCGTCGTTCAGCAAGCGGCGGGCCGCGGGCGCGGCGGGCGCGCAGGGCGCACGGACGCGGCGCAAACCGGGTCGTCGCGCGCGGCGCACCCGATCGACAGGCGGGACGCGTGTCAACGGGACGCGGCGGATCCGGGCCTGGACGTTACCGGCGGGAGGCGGAGTCGGGGCGAGGCGAGGCGATGGGGCGGCAGGGCGGGTCAGGCGCCGCGGGTCAGGAACGCGCGCAGCTCGGGACCGGTGAACGTGTTGAGGATCTGCCGGCAGCAGAGACCGGCGTTGCGCGCCAGCTCGACGCCGTGGCGATAGTCCACCAGACGCGCGGCGCGATGGGCGTTGGGATTGATCGAGAGCAGCACGCCCAACTCCTGCGCGCGTCGGCAGTAGCCGGACTCCTGGTCCAGCTGCTCGGGGATGGCGCTCACCTCGACGGCGGTGCGGCACTCGGCCGCCGCCCGCAGGACCGCCTCGAAATCGATCGGCGCCGGTGGTCCGGCGAACATGTACTCGCTGACCGGCCGGGACAGGATGGTCGTGAGGGGATGCATGATGGCGCGGATGGCGTGCGCGGTGCGGTCCGCCGGATCGGCGCCGTTGCCGTCAGCCAGCGAAACGATCACGTACTCGCAGGTGGCGAGCGTCTCCTCGGGCAGCGGCAGCGAGCCGTCCGCCCCCATGTACACCTCCACCCCCTGCAGCACGGAGAAATCGGGCAGCTCCTCGTTGAGCGCCCCGATCTCCGCGCGCTGGCGCGCCAGCGCGTTCAGGTCGAGGCCGTCGGGGTGGGCGGCGCAGCGCGCGTGATCGCTCACGCCGAGGTACTCGAGGCCGATCGCGCGCGCGGTGTCGACCATGGCGCGCAACGAGTGGGCGCCGCCGGCATCGCGGGTGTGGCAGTGCAGGATGCCGCGCACGTCGCACGGCCGCACCAGGCCGTTGCCCTGCTGCTTCAGCCCTCCCAGCCGCTGCCGGGTGGCAGGCGAGGGACAGATGGGAACCTGGTCGGGGTCTGCGTTGCTGGGCAAGGATGTGGTCCTGGTGAGAGGTGGCGGCGCGGCCGGCACGGCCGGCGTCGTGGCGCCACCATAGCCGCGATCACCGGGGCCCGCCACCGGCGACGGGCCGCCTACGGGTGCGGCATGAGCTGCCGGTAGAGCACGCCGAACAGCTCCGCCGAGAGCGGCCGGTACTGTTCGTCGCTGACGACCCGCAGTTCGCCGGCGGGGCTGAAGCCGCGCCGCTGCGCCGTGCGTCCGTCGGCGGTGACGGTCTCCGACGCGCGCACCGAGCCGGTGCCGTCGGTCATCTCCAGACTGCTCGTCCAGCCGGTCCAGAACCAGGGGGGACCCTGCAGCTCTCCCTCGCCGCTGAAGCGGGCCTCCCGCTCGGAAACGCTCAGCTTCGTCCCGTCGACCCGCATCAGGGTGAAGCTCTCGCGCGGCGCCTCGCCCGGCTCGAGCGTCACGATCTGCTCCACGATCAGGCCGGTGGCCGGAGTCTCGGTCCGCCGGACGAGCGCCGCGGACACGCCGAGCGATTCGCCGGTCGGCAGGGAGCGACGGACTTCGACCAGGTAGTGCAACTGGCGCGGAGGGGGCAGCCGCTGCTGCGCGAAGGTCGCGCCCGCGGCTCCGAAGATCAGACAGAACAGGACGCCGCGGCAGGTTGCGCCGCCCTTTCCGTCGCTCCGTCCACGCATGCCGGACCTCCCCGGGTGACGCCTCAGTAGAAAACCGTCCGCGTCCGGTGACGCGGCTTCGCCCGCTTGTACTCCGGCTGCTGGCCGCGCGTCCAGAGCCGATAGTCGAGCGCCATGGATGTGGTCGGACGCCCCAGGCGCGCCCGCTCGGCGCCCAGCAGCTCCACCGCGTGCACGGCGCAGGCGCGGATCTCGACCTCCACCGGCGAGCCGGCCGGCAACAGCGCCTCCGCGTCGATGCGCGCCGCCACCCCTTCATCATAGACCAGCACCCCGTCCAGCCGCAGCACGTGCGGCACGAGGTTGTCGGCAAAGATCGTGAGACGGTCGAGATCGGTGAAGCGACCGGGGCCGACGCCATCAAACGCAAGGGCCAGATCGGCCGCCGTGAGCTGCGCGCGCTTGTAGAACGGCACCTCGAGATCGCCGTAACGCGACACGTCGCGATAGAACGGCATCTCCGCGAGCAGGGCGACCAGCCGCGCCGCGGAGCCGCCCGCCTCCTCCACCAGCGCGCCGAAACGGCCGTCGTAACGCGTCAGCAGCAGTCGCCCGAGGTCGTTGAGGGCGCGCGCGAACAGGCGCATCAGCTCGGCGACCGGCTCGGCGCCGGGCTCCTGGCTGAAGATTTCGGCGCAGGCGCGCGGCGTGATTTCCGCCAGCTCGGCCGCCGGCAGCGGCCCGCCCCGCGCCGCATAGGCGTCGGTCAGCGACGACGCCACCGTGAAGTAGCCCGACATGCCCGGCCGCTTGCGCAGGTGCGGAAACCACCCGGAGCCGAAGTTGATCGCGTCGAGCGTGAGGAAGAAGGCGACGGTCTCTTCGCCGCGGCCGAGCCGGTGGCGGTCGGGATCGATGCCGGGCGCGGCGGACGGCGGCGGCAACTCGGCGGCGTAGCGCGCGAGCTGCGCTTCGTCGATGCGGACCGCGACGGCCCGCGCGGCGACTTCGGCGCAGGCGGTACGGATCCGGGCGAAGAGGTCGGGGGCGTCGGTCATGGAGGACCTCCGTTGCCGGGCGCAAGGAGGTGACCGTCGGCGCGCGCGGCGCGCAGCCACGCGGTCCAGGGGGCGACCCCGTCCGGAGCGAGACGCGCGTCGAGCAGGGCGGCCAGGCCGGCCGCGCCGTCGACCGGCACGCGGGCCGGGCCGAGCAGGGCGAGATCGGCGTCGCTGCGCGCGACATCGCGGCACGACACCGGCGCGCCGTCGGCGCCGGCCGTGGCGCCGGTCACCCAGCAGAGCCAGGCGAACCAGCGCTCCGGTTCATACCGGGCGTCGTGACCACCGACCTCGTGGTCGGGCCGGAGCAGGGCGATCGGCGCGAGCAGGCGATCGCCGCCGGCGGGTCCGGTCGCCACCGGATCGCGACCGGCCCGGGCGGTCAACAGCGGCAGGTCGAGATCGATCGCCTCGCGGTCGAAGTGGTAGAGCAGGTTTTCGCGCAGGCCGAAGCGGGTGCCGATCACGCAGCCGGGAGGGGCCGCGGCGGCGAGCCGCGCCGCGCCGGCGTAGTCGGGGCCGCGCGAAGCGTGCAGCGGCGCCACGGTCGCCAGCAGGTTGCCCAGCGCGAGGACCGCCAGCGCGACGGCGCCGGCCACTCCGAGCACGAGCCGCCCCGTCTCCGTCAGGAGTGTCGCCAGGTCGGCCGCCGCGAGGGCCGCGAGGATCACGAGCGGCAGCAGCGACACGACGAAGAAGTCGGTGTCGGTCGGCAGCCACCAGAGGAAGAACGCCAGGTGGACCACCAGCCAGACCAGCGCGAACAGGCGCAGCGGTCGGGCGCCGGCGCCGCGCGCGACCGCGTACAGATGCCACGCCGCCAAAGCCACGAGCCCCGCGCCGAACAGCGGCACCACGACCGGCGCGAAGCGGTCCGGCACCCCCGCCACGTTCGCCGCCTGGCTGCGCAGCAGCGCCGCCAGCCCCGTCGTCCCCACATGCGCGAAGCTCCCCCACGCCGGCACCGGCTCGAGCGCGTAGCCGAGCACCCAGCGGGCGAAGCCAGGCCCCGCCTGTCCGCGGCTGGCCGCGAGCCACGCGCCTGCATAGGCGATCAGCGCCAGCGCGCCAGCCGTGGCGGTGATCGTCGCGGCCACGCGCCACCCCGCCCGTCGGCGCGCGGCGACGCAGAAGACGGCGAGCGGCGCCGCGAACAGCACGCTGGTCTGATGGTAGAGAACGGCCAGCGTGAACAGCAGGCCGGCGGCAAGCGTCTCCCCCGGACCGGGACGCGCCGCGCCATCGCGCGCGACCAGCCAGGTCACCAGCGCCAGGCAGCCGAGCGCCGGCAGGTAGACTTCGACCTGCGTCGCGTAGACCCAGAAACCGCGCGTGAACAGCAGGCCGAGCGCGGCGCCGTCCGCCAGGCGCGCCGAGCCGGTGGCGCGCCGCAGCAACGCCCGCAGCGCCAGCAGCGCCACCACCGCCCAGGCGATGTTGTGCAACTGCCCCGCGAGGATGGCGTCGCCGCCGCGGCCGAATGGCGCCAGCAGCGCCAGCACTCCGCGCACCAGCGGCGAGAACAGCAGATGATGGGGATGGAACAGCCCGACCCCGGAGCGGGCCGCCAGCGCGTAGTCGAGCGCGTCCGGCGACTGCTCGGCGGCGCGCAGCGACAGCAGCAACGCGGCGACCGCGACGGCCACGACCGGCAGCGCGGACGGAAGCAGAGATCGGAATCGGACACGAAGTGCGGCGTCAGCCACGCGGGATCCTCCGCCGGGGCGGCGCGTTGCGGTTCAGGACCGCGCCGTCTCCGGAGCCCCGGCATCATCCGGCACCGGCAGCGGATTGTACAGCGTGTCGCGCCGCACCGGCGTCAGCCCCACGCCGCGGATGAACGCTTCGATCTCGGCAATGCTCATGCCGACCCCGGCGGTGCCGCCGGCCGCGAGCGTGACCCGCTCGTCGGTGACGGTGCCGTCGAGATCGTCGGCGCCGTAGCGCAGGGCGAGCTGGGCCGCCTCGCGGCCGAGCATCACCCAGTAGGCCTTCACGTGGGGGATGTTGTCGAGCAGCAGGCGCGACAGCGCGATCACCTTCAGCTTCTGGATCAGCGTGGGGCCGGGCAGCTGCGCGAACTTCGTGTTCGCCGGGTGGAACGCCAGCGGGATGAAGCACTGGAAGCCGCCGGTCTCGTCCTGCAGGGCGCGCAGCTTCAGCAGGTGGTCGACCCAGTGGCGCGGCTCCTCGATGTGGCCGAACAGCATCGTGCAGTTCGACTTCAGGCCCGACCGGTGCACGATGCCGGCCACTTCGAGCCAGCGCTCGCCCGACATCTTGCGCGAGGCGATCTGCCGGCGGATCTCGGGGTGGAAGATCTCGGCGCCGCCGCCGGGACAGGAGTCGAGGCCGGCCTCGCGCAGCCGCGCGATCGTCTCCTCGACGGACAGCTTCGCCAGCTTCGCCAGGAAGTCGATCTCGACCATCGTGAACGCCTTGAGGTGGACGGTCGGGAACGCCTGCTTCAGCGCGCGCAGGATGTCGAGGTAGGTGTCGAACTTCCAGCGCGGGTGCAGCCCGCCGACGATGTGGAACTCCGTCACGTCGGGCGACCAGTCGCGGCGCGCCAGGTCGACGCACTCCTGCGGCGTGTACGACCAGGTGCCGGGCGCGTTCGGATCGTCGGCGTAGGCGCACAGCTCGCAGCCGACGTGGCAGACGTTGGTCGGATTGATGTGGCGGTTGACGTTGTAGTAGACCCGGTCGCCGTGCAGCCGTTCGCGCGCCTGGTGCGCGAGCAGGCCGAGCAGCGGCAGGTCGTGGCTGGCGGCAAGGGCGAGGCCGTCGGCCTCGTCGAGACGCGCGCCGGCGTTCACCCTGGCGGCGACTCCGGCGAGCGGGTGGTGGGCAGCGAGCATCGATCCAGCCGTTCATTCGGGACTGTGCCGGCCCGCCGACCTTGCCGGCCGGCCCTGCGTGAGGGAACAGGATGCGTCCAAAGCGGGCGGGCGGCAAGCGGCGCGCCGGCCGGGCCCGCTCCGGGCCGCCCCGGGCCGAATCGCCTTGACGCTGCCCCGGTCCGCGCACTACGTGGAGTCGTGCTTCCCGGCTTCGCAACGCAGACAGGGGCACGACATGAGCGCTTGCCGCGCAACCGCGCACCATGGTCACCGGCGGCGCCGGCTTCCTCGGCATCAACCTGGTGCGCTACCTGCTCGAGCGGGGCCGCGCGGTCACCTCGCTCGACCTCGCGCCGTTCGACTACCCCGAGCGCGACCGCGTGCGGGTCGTCACCGGCGACATCCGCGACCGCAGGGCGGTCGACGAGGCGCTGCGCGACGTCGACCTGGTCGTCCACTGCGCCGCGGCGCTGCCGCTCTACAAGCCGGCCGACATCTACTCCACCGACATCGACGGCACCCGCACCGTCATGGAGGCGGCGCTGGCCGCCGGCATCAAACGGGTCGTGCACGTCTCGTCGACGGCGGTCTACGGCATCCCCGACCACCACCCGCTGCTCGAGGACGACGCGCTGCACGGCGTCGGCCCGTACGGCATCGCCAAGGTGGAGGCCGAGGAGATCTGCGCCGGCTTCCGGCAGCACGGCCTGGTCGTGCCGATCGTCCGCCCCAAGTCGTTCATCGGGCCGGAGCGGCTCGGCGTGTTCGCGCTGTTCTACGACTGGGCGAAGGACGGCCACGGCTTCCCGATGATCGGCAACGGCCGCAACCGCTACCAGCTGTGCGACGTGGAGGATCTCTGCGAGGCGATCTGGCTCTGCGCCACGCTGCCGGCCGACCGGGTCGACGACGTCTTCAACATCGGCGCGCGCGAGTTCACCACCATGCGCGAGGACTACCAGGCGGTGCTCGACGTGGCCGGCTTCGGCAGGAAGATCGTCGGCTTCCCGGCCGCCCCGGTCATCGCGACGCTGCGCCTGCTGGAGGCGCTGCACCTGTCGCCGCTGTACAAGTGGGTCTACGAGACGGCGTGCGAAGACTCGTTCGTGTCGATCGAGAAGGCCGAGCGGGTGCTCGGCTTCGCGCCGAAGCACTCCAACAAGGACGCCCTCATCCGCAACTACCGCTGGTACCTCGAGCACCTGCAGGAGTTCGAGGGCGCGAGCGGCATCTCGCACCGGGTGCCGTGGAAGCAGGGGATCCTGCGGTTCGTGAAGGTGTTCTTCTGACCGCCCGGGCCGTCAGCGATCCTGCGCCTTCGCCCGCGCCACCAGCCTGAAACTCGGCAGCAGCGACATGTCGAACCGGCTCTTGCGCTTCTCGCGGACCTTGCGGATCTCCTCCACGCCCAGACGCAGGCCGGCCAGCACGCTGGTGACCTCGATGTCCTGGTAGAGGTAGCCGAAGTTGCGCAGCTTCTCGATCGCCGCGACCATCTTCACCTCGGCCTGCCCGTGCTTGTGCTCCACGAGCAGGGCGAAGCCGACGCACGCCTCCTGCAGGCCCGACCAGAACAGCGCGTCGCGGCCGGCGGGCGCCAGCAGCCCCCCCTCGCGCGCGGCGGCGGCCGCCTCCATGTAGCGACGACCGTTGAACTCGTTCACGATCCGTTCCAGCAGCTCCGGCAGCGTCATGCCTCCCCCTCCTCGGCGTCGTCCTCTTCGTCATCGTCGGATCCGGCGAAGCTGTCCAGGTAGCGCTCCGCCTCGTCCTCGAAGGCCAGCAGCCGCGTGTCCTTCAGCCTGTCCGTGAAGAGCATTCCGTCGAGATGGTCGCACTCGTGCTGCATGACGACGGCAGGGAATCCCTCGAGGTTGAACTGCAGCTTCTGGCCCTGCTCGTCGTACGCCTTGACCTCGACGGCGCGCGGCCGCTCCACGAAGCCGCGCAGGCCGGGGATGCTCAGGCACCCCTCCCACATGCCGACCAGCTCCGTCGTGGTGGTCTTGAACTCGGGATTGATGAGGACGCGCACGATCGGCTCGCCGTCCTCGTCCTCCCCGCCGCCCACCAGCACGAGCCGCTTCGACACGTGCACCTGCGGCGCGGCCAGACCGACGCCGTTGTACTCGGCCATGGTCTCGAACATGTCACGGATCAGCCGCTGGACCTCGGGGCCGCGGATCTCGCGCGGCTCGATCGGCCGGGCGATCTCGCGCAGCACCGGATGGCCCAGACGGGCGACCTTCAGGATCGACATGCGGACTCTGCCTCCTCGCGACAGGCGGCGCGGGCCGGGCCCGTCGGGGCGATTCGACCGGGACCGCCGCGCGGCGGCCGGCCCGGTCACACCAGAGTGTTCATCTTGCAAAAGGCCGGCCAGCCTGGGCACGCAGGCGAACGCCAGCACGCCGATATTTTGCATGTCCATTGTCCTCCATGGAGTTGGCCTGGGGGGACGGCCGCCGGGTCGACCTCGGGCATCGGGCACAGGATCGTGCGAATCGGCCGCGGGGTCAAGGGGGGACTCGGGCGGGATGCCGGTCCCCGCCCCGCGCCATCGCCACGGCAGAGCGGCAGGAGCGGCAGCAGGACGGCAAGAATTTCCCCCGCCGCGCGCGGCGGGACACGAGCGCAGGCCGCCGCCTCGCTCACGCCGTCTCCTCCCCCGCGCCCTGCGAACGCCGCCACCCGCAGCGGCCAGAACTGCACCGGCGCCTCCGCCGCGCGCCCGTCCCACTCCGGCTCGATGCCGCACCAGGCCGTCGGCCTCGATCAGCGCCCGCAGGTGCCCCGACCCGTGGTACGGCAGCAGGCTCACGGCGCCGTCGCGGGTGAGCCGCGCGGGATACAGGCGCACGCGATCGCACGACCGCCCGCACCACGCCTCCGCCAGCGGCAGCGTGACGAAGCGGGGCCACTCGCCGGCGCCCTCCAGCAGCGCCAGCGCCGGCAGCACGAACAGGTGCGCCGTCACGAACGCCGACTACCGGGTTGCCCGGCAGCGCGAAGACCACGCCGCGCGGACCGGTGGCGAACAGCGCCGACCTGCCCGGCTGCACCGCGACGCGGTCGAAGTGGACGGTGAAGTCGAGCGCGCGCAGCGCGTCCGGCACGAAGTCGCGGTCGCCCGCCGACACGCCGCCGGTCAGGACGACCAGGTCGCTCTGCCCGAGCATGCCGGCCAGCCGCGCCTTCGTCTCGCGCGGATCGTCGGGGATCGCGACGTGCGCCCCCGCCGTGCAGCCGGCCCCGCGCAGGACCATCTCCAGCAGCGGTCCGTTCGTGTCGAGGATCCGCCCCGGCGCCAGGTCGGCGGCCCGCGCCACCAGTTCGTCGCCGGTCGGCGCGATCGTCACGCGCGGCCGCCGCCGCGCCGACACCTCTGCCACGCCGACGGAGAGCAGGTCCGCCAGACGCACCGCCGTCAGCCGCTCGCCCGCCCGCGCCACCACCTCGCCGCTTCACGTCCTGCCCGCGCGGACGGATGCAGGCCGGCAGCGCCTCGACGTCTCCCGCCGCCGTGATCTCGATCGCGCCGTCCCCCTCGCGCGCCAGCTCCACCGGCACATCGGCCGTCGAGCACGCGCCCGAGCGCCTCGCGCAGCGACACGCGCGCGGCTTTCGTGCGCGGCGCGGCGAGCACGTCACGGATGATCTGCGAGGCGCCGTTGGTCGAGCGGGATCACGGCTCACCTCATCGGCGAAAGGAACGCGCGCAGGGCATTCTGCGCGGTCAGACATAGGACGATCGGGGCGGACCGTACAGCGCACGCGCGTCAGCGCCCGCCGGGCCCCCACGCCGTCAGGCAGTTTTCGACGGCGTCCAGCAGCTTCGTGTCGGCGAACTCGGCCCGCGCCCGCGCCCGCCCCGCCTCCCCCAGCGCGCGCCGCCGCGCCGCGTCGCCCAGCAGCGCGCCGATCGCCGCCGCCAGCGCCGGCGCGTCGCCCGGCGGCGTCAGCACGCCGGTCACGCCATCGACCACGAGCTCCGGGATGCCGTCGACCGGTGGTCGACACGACCGGCAGGCCGAGCGCCATCCCCTCGAGCAGGGCTGTTGGGGAAGCCCTCCTCGAAACGACGGCAGCACGAGCAGGTCGGTGTCGGCGAGCAGGTCGGGCACGTCGTGGCGGAAGCCGAGGAAGCGCACCGTGCCGTCGGCGAGACCGAGCGCCCGCGCCCGCGCCTCCAGCTCCGCGCGGCCGCTCCCCTCGCCCGCGATCAGGAACACCGCGTCGCGCGCGGCGCCGTTCGCGTGCAGCCTCGCCACCGCTTCGAGCAGCACGGCCTGCCCCTTGCGCCAGCCGACTTCGCCCACGAGCGACACGACGAGCCGGTCGGGCGCCAGTCCGAGCTCCGCGCGCACCCGTCCGCGCCGCGCGGTCGCGGCGAACGCCTCCGCGTCGATCCCGTTGTGCACGACGCGCAGCTTCGCGCGGTCGAACCACGGCGCCCGCGCGCACACCTTGTCGCCGAGCGCGGCGCAGTTGACGATCAGCCGGTCCACCCGGCGCGCGTACGAGTAGCGGTAGAACGGCTTGCCCTTGATCGGGTCGGGGCTGCCGCGGCGCGGCACGAGCCGGAAGCCGGGCAGGCCGGCGCTCGCCAGCGCGGTCAGGTGCACCTCGCGATCCTGGTTGACGCACGCCACGGTGACGCGCTCCCGCACGAGGATCGCGCGCAGCGCCGCGAGCGTCCACGGCACCAGGATGCCGCCCATCTTCAGCGGCCGGACCCGCAGTCCGGACGCGGCAGCCCGGCGGGTGATCTCCCCGCCGGGCTGCCCGATGAGACACACTCGTGTGACCGCGGTCGGCCATCGCCCGCGCCGCGTGGAGCATCCACTTCTCACCGCCGCCCCAGCGCGGCAGCGACGACACGAAGGCGATCGAGACCGGGCCGGCCATCGCGCGCGGTCAGCGCGGGATCGCCATGAAGATCCGCCCGCCGGCGCTGCCCTGTCGGCCCGCGCTTCCAGACGCGCAGCAGGACCGGCTTGCCCTTGTCGCGCCCGAGCAGCTTGCGGAACTCCGCCGCCCCGGTGACCGGCTGTTTGGACACTTCGGTGATGACGTCGCCTTCGCGCAGCCCCTCCTGCCAGGCGTTGCTGGTCTGGTCGACGCCGGTCACCACGAGCCCGTCGAGGTCGTCGGGCACGTTCAGGCCGCGTCGCTGCTGCGCCGTCAGTTCGCGCACGGTCACGCCTTCGATGCCGCCGCCGCCCTCGTCGCCCTCCTCGCCGTCGCCGCCGCCCGACCGCGACGCCACCTGGCGCGTCCGCCGGCAGCGCCTCCAGCTTCACGTTGAGCGGCATCTCCCGCCCCTCGCGCCAGAGCGCCAGCCGCACCGTCTCGCCCACGCCGGCCAGGCTGATCCGGTTGCGCAGCTGGGCGCGATCGTTCACCGACTTGCCGTCCACCGACAGGATGATGTCGCCCTCCTTCAGGCCGGCCTTCGCGCCGGGGGCGCCCTTCGTCACGTCGGCCACCAGCACGCCGCGCGGCTTGTCCAGATCGTGCGCCTCGGCCAGCGCCTGGTCCACGTCCTGGACCTGCACGCCGAGCCACGCCCGCGTCACCTTGCCGTCCTTCAGCAGGCTGTCCATGACGCGCTTCGCCATGACGCTCGGAATCGAGAACCCGATGCCGATCGACCCGCCGCTCGGGCTGAGGATCGCGGTGTTGATGCCGACCAGATCGCCGTCCATGTTGACCAGCGCGCCGCCGGAGTTGCCGCGGTTGATGGCGGCGTCGGTCTGGATGAAGTCCTCGTAGTCCATCAGGCCGATCGACCGGCCGAGCGCGCTGACGATGCCGACCGTGACCGTCTGGCCGACGCCCAGCGGATTGCCGATCGCCATCACCTGGTCGCCGATGCGCAGCACCGACGAATCGCCCAGACGAACCGCCGGCAGCCCGGTCGCCTCGATCTTGATCAGCGCGACGTCGGTCCCCTCATCCTGCCCGATGATCTTCGCCTCGTACTCCTGCTTGTCCTTCATCAGCACGCGGATCTTGCTGGCCGCCGCGATGACGTGGTTGCTGGTGAGGATGTAGCCGTCGTCGCTCACGATGACGCCCGAGCCGAGCGACCGCTCCACGCGGTCCTGCTGCTGGTTGTCCGGCATCTGGAAGAACTGGCGGAACATCGGGTCTTCCATGAACGGGTGCTGGAAGCCCTCCTGGGCCTTCACCACCTTGTCGGTCGAGATGTTGACGACCGCCGGCATCGCCAGCTCGGCGACATCGGCGTAGGTATGCGTCTGGCTCTGGCCCGCCATGGGGCCGGCCGCGCTCGCCGGGGTTTCCAGGCCGCCCATCACCGCGTGGCCGCGGCCGCCGCCGCTGGTCACGGTGACGCCGACCACGAAACCCACCACTATGAGCAGCGCACCGGCGACCCAGCCGAGGGGGGCGCGCCTGGGGCTCAGTTTCCACATGGGGAGGTCTCCTTCTTTCAGGGGTCTTCGCGAGTCATTCTCGCTGTCATGGGCCGCTTCTACAGCGCCCCCGCCGCGAAAGTTTCCGTTCCCGCCCCTGTCGACGACACGGGCCCGGTCGTACAGGACCGGGCCCGCGAGGCCGTCAGCGGGGCAGGAGCCGGGCGCGAGCGGGCGGGCGGCCTAGCCGTCGTCGCCGATCGCCTCGACCGGGCACTCCTCCGTCGCTTCGTGGCAGAGGGCCTTCTCTTCGGCCGTTTCGGGCTGCTTGTAGACGAAGCTGTAGCCCCCCTCTTCGCTCCGGTCGAAGTGGTTGGGCGCGGTCTGGCGGCAGAGATCGCAATCGATGCAGTTGGTATCCACGTAGACGGCGCCCTCAACGTTCAGGGCCACCTTGTCGTCCCTGTTGGCCATGACCTTGTCCCTCCTGGGGGGATAAACACGGGAATCCGACGGTCCGGGCGCGCGCTCCGGCGCGCGAAACTCTAAATACTCTCTTTTCGCGAACTGTCAATGTCAAGGCCGGGTCCGGGCCGCCGCCCGCGCCCCGCCGCCCCCCCGCCTACCGGTTCTTGAACGGCAGGAAGGTCATGAAATCGGCGTGGTGCACCACGTACGCCTCGGTCGACCGCCTGACCAGGTCCCCCTCGCCCGCGTGCGCCGCAATGATGTGGCTGACCTTGTGCGGCACGCCGCAGCGCATCGCCAGCGCGACCCCGGTGAACGGATGCCGCAGCGACTTGCCGAGATCGCTCTCGGTCGCCCTGCCATCCTGCTTCGTGTACTCGAGCAGCTTGCCCACGTCGGCCAGGATCGCCCCGGCGATGACCGTGTCGAGGTCGACCGGCAGCTCCCGGCCGAAGTACTCGTTCATCTTCATGGCGGCGTCGCGCGCGATGTGCACAACGCACCGCTTGTGCGCCATGAAGCTCACCTTGCAGTCCTTCACCAGCAGCGTGAACGGGATCACGTCGAGGTCGGCCGCGTCGAGATCGCTCTCGGCCAGCGCGGTCTCCCACGTCTTCGCCGTCGCCTCGCGCAGCTTCGCGTCCTGGATCCACTCGAGTTCGGGCCAGAGCTTGAGGACTTCGGGGGTCATGCCAGACTCCTTGCGGGACGTGACCGGAAGCCGCGGCGCCTCGGACGCCCGCGGCAGGGATCGAACCGTGCTCCAATGTGCGCGGCGACCGGGGCCAGCGTCAAGCGGACCACCGCCGATCGCGGCGCCGGTCAGATGCCGTCGGACCGGGGGTGGCGCCAGATGCGACCGAACGCGCGCCTGGACCGTGAACGCGCCGTCGCGTTCGATCCACAGAACGTTGGCGGGATCCGGCAGCGACCCGGTCACCGGCCGCCCATGCCCCGGCCCCGGTCCCCCCGAGATCCAGCCTCAGCACGCGGTTCCCGCGTGCTTTCCAGCAGCGTAGACCACACCCGCCGTCTCGCAGCCACGCGGCCAGGTCGCCATGTTCGCCGGCCGGGGCGTATGACCGCCAGTCGTCCTGCACCGAATCGGCGCGCGCCTCCCACCTCAGCCAGCCATCGGCGAAAAACAGCGCGAAGTGGTCGGGGAAGCGGCCCGCCACGGCCATCTGCCCGGATAGTGGTCGGCCCGGTCAGCCGGCGCGACCTCCCGCCAGCCCCCCTCCTCGCGACGCAGATACCCGCTCGAGCTGACGGCGAACAGGTCGCCGGCGCGGCTGCGCGCCAGCTGGAACGAGCCCGAGGAGGCGTCCTCGTTGGTGAATTCTCGCCGCCACTCCTGACCGTTCCAGGCGAGAAGCCCTGCGTTGTCCGACGCGACGAGCCCGCCCGGCCGGATCGATCCTGACCGCGCGGAGCCAGGACTGCGGCAGCGGCACCACCTGCCAGGGCTCTCCGCCCCACAACAGGTCCGAATCGACACGCACCAGCAGCCGCGACCGGTCGAGCCCGTCCAGCAGTTCAACCGGTGCAGATCGCCGGGGATGATCGGCAACGGGCTGGCCGACCGCCAGCGATCATCATTCCAGACCAGCAGTCGGTTGTCGAACAGCGCGCAGGCCGTGCCGTCGGCCAGCGGCAGGACCTCCCGGCTGCCGCCTCCGTCCGGATCGAGACGCCAGCCGGCGGCGCGCCGCCAGGCGAAAGCGCCGTGCAGGCCGACCGCCAGCGCGCCGGCCGGACCCACGGGGCAGATCGCGGCCAGTTCGTCGCCCAGCGAGGGGCCATAGCCAGGATAGAGAAGACCATCGTGTCGCGGGTCGTAATCCAGGGGCAGTTCCAGACCACCGCTGAACACCAGGCTGTCGTAGGCCGCCAGTATGGAACCGGGGCTGGCGCGCAGGCCGAACCAGCGCCCCCCGTCGTAGCGGTAGAGGCTGTCGATGGCCGCGAACAGCGTGCCACCCGGCGAGACGGCCAGCCGCAGCACGCCGCTGCCGGCGAAAGCGCCCAGTTCGCGGCCGCCGGTTGCGGTCAGCCCGCGCACCACCCCTGCTTCGTCGCCGACAACCAGCGTGTCGCCCCAGGCCGCCAGCGTGGTCACGGCGGCACCGTCCGGCCCGATCGCCGGCCGCCAGACGCCGGCTTCGCGCCGCAGCAGGACTCCCGACTCGCCGCCGGCCCAGACCGTGCCGTCGGCCAGTGACAGCGACGGCGCGCAGCGCGCGGGTCGTGCCGCTCGCCTCGCGGCGCCACGGCCCCGCCTCGCGCACGATGATCACGCCGCCGCTCCCCACGGCGCACACCAGCCGTCCGTCGGTCGCCACGTCCGCCAGCGTGGCCGTCGTGCCCGACGCCTCCCGCCGCCAGCGCGCGCCGACGTGGTGCACCACGACCCCGCCGGTCCCCACCGCCCACGCCTCGCCGTCCGGCACCGCGCAGGCCGCCAGCAGCCGTTCATTCCCGCTGGCCGGATGAACACGACGGCCCAGGCCGGATCGAAGCGGACCTGGATGTCGGGCCCCGGCCCGTACACCGGCGTCTCCTCGGTGCCGGAACAGCCGAGGCAGCCGAGCAGACTGGCCAGGAGCAGCAGGCGGGATCCGGTCACGTCGCTCTCCCCTCAGGGCGCGGCATCGCGGTAGTGGAAACATGTGGGAAGTGCTGAACAGTCGGACGTCGCCGCCGGCGACCGGCCCGGATCGACCTTCCCGCGGCCGCCGGGTAGCGGTTCCAGGAGCGGATAACCATCGACGCCGTCCAGGCTCTGCCACAGCCCGGCCCGCCGACGCAACAAGCGCCCCGATTCGGTCCACGCGAGCCAGTCTCCCGTCGGGGCGACGGCGAAATCGAGGATGTCCGCCCGCTCCACCTCTCCCCACTCGGCGCAGCGCGGCGTGATGTCGAGGGTGGACGCACCGTCCAGCGCGAACAGGCCGGCGGGCCGGACAGCAGCAGTCCCCTCGACCGGGATCCCTGCTGAGCAGAACACCGTCGTGCTCCAGCGTGGCCACGGGCCGCAGCGTCACGCCGTCGTAACGGGCGAGAGGTCGCCGAAACAGGTAGAGCGCGTCGCGCGGCGAATCGCCCGCCACGCCGCTCAGGTTCGCGCCAGTCCTCCGGCGGGCGGCACAGGAACACCCGGCGGTCGTCGGTCCAGCGTCCAGATTCCGGCGAAGTCCTCCAGCAGCAGGGCTCCGTCGGCGAGCGGGAAGAGAGCGATGTAGCGCCTTCCACCCTCTGAGGTCAGAGCCTCCCAGCCGGCCGGCGTTTCGCGGTACAGCGCGCCGGTGAAGGCCAGGAGGGAACCGTCCGTCGGAGCGCACGAGGCGCCGGCCGCGAGTCATACGAGGAATGGTCGTCCAGTCGCACCTCGATGCGCCAGCCCGTGGTCGTCTCGCGGAGGATCCAGTTTTCCGTCGTGAGGATGACCGTGCCGTCCGGGGTCGTCTCCAGATCGCTGATGCGACCCAGCGCCGGCAACAGGGTCTCCAGTTGCGCCGCGGCGAGACGCACCAGGCTCGTTCCTGGAGGTGGCCAGCAGCAGGGCGTCTTCCCCGACCGTGGCGCCGACTGGGCGTCCCGGAGAGTGTTGCCACCTCGAATCCAGGCCGCGCCATCCCAGCGGCAGACCTGCCGATAGTCCCAGGCCAGGAGTTGACCGTCCAGAAAATCACGCCCGGGCCGAGGAGATAGGCGCCCAAGCTGCGGGCAGATCCCGCCAGGTCCCCTCCTCGCGCAGACGGACGATGCCGTCGGCCACGACGGCCACCCGACCGTCCGCATCGCCGCTGACGGTGCGCTCCAGGTCCGCGTCCGCGCCGAAGGGGCGCTCCACGCTCCAGGTCTCGCCATCGAAGTGCGCCACGACGCCGCCGCTCGCCCACGGCCCAGCAGTCGTCGGCGCTCCGGCCCCACAGCCCCGACAGCGACTCGCCGGCGCCGGTGTCGAACGGCTCCCACGCGCCGTCGGGCGTCCGCCGCAGCCCACGGCCGCCGTAGCCGACCCCAAGCACGATGCCGTCGACGCTCCGCCACATCGCCAGCAGACGCACCGCCGAACGCAGATCGACGCTCCAGGTACCGTCCGTCGAGACGGTAGATGGTGCCGTCCCCGGCCGACACCAGCGCCGATCCGTCAGGCTGGGCAACGGCGGCGAGCAGGGAGATCCGGCCGGGAGATCGACGTTGCGCGCCTCGCCCCCCTGCACCCGCACCGCGAGCCCGCCACTTGCCGACCAGCAGCACGTCGTCGCGGCTCCAGGCCGCCAGCGCGTTCACGCCGCGTCCGCAGGTCAGCACGGGGGTCGTGGTCCACGCGCCGCCGGCGTACGGCTCCGCCACCGGCAGGCGCGGATCGAGCAGCAGCTCGCGCGGTCGGGGTTGCAGCCGGTCGTGAGAAAACCGGCCGCGCAGGCGGCGAAAAGGAGAATCATGAGCGCGGCGCGTGAGCCTGACATGGTGCCGCGATCATCGCGCATCGCGGGCGGCATTGCAAACCGGCATGAGGGGGCGCGGCGGCGCAGGGCTTTTGCAGCGGGCCGCCGCGGGGCGGGCTTGTTGCCCCGCGCGCGTCGCTCCGTCATGCGAAATCGCTGGAAATTAAGACAGATATGGTAATTTAGCCAAGTGCCAATAACGGCGTGAGTTGACGAAAGGGGGCACGCCCTCGACGTTCATTGGCACCCGGTATGCAACTCTGCCCCGTGTAACCGCGGCACATGACTGAGACCCCCTCGCAGGTGAGCGCATTCTCTCGGGATCGACAACAGCGCCGACACCTCAGACAAGCAGAAAGGCCGGTACCGATCATGCAGCACTGCCATCGTCACGCCGCCACCGCCCGCTGGCTGATCGTGATCGCGCTGGCGACCCTCATCGCGCCCGTCGCGTTCGCGCAGACCACAACGCAGCAGGTCACCTACACCTGGACCGCGCCGACGACCGGCTCCGCGGTCGATCACTACCTCGTCCAGCACTCGATCAACGGCGGCGCGTGGGTCCAGATCGCCTCGGTCACCACGCTCTCGTACGATCCTGGCCGCCACCATCGGCGAATCGCACCAGATCCGCGTGGCCGGTGTCGACGCCCTGAGCCGACAGGGCCTCTGGTCGCTCCCCTCGGACGCCTATACCCCGGATCCCGGCGCGCCCGGACAGCCCGGCAAGCCGGTGGTCATCCCGTAGCCTGGAGCAGCTTTCGCCTGGGTGATGTCCCGTCACCCCCGACCGGCGCCGCCCGCTGCGGCGCCGGTCAACTTTGGGGGAGAACGCGAAAGGTGCGCGATCAGCTGCCCGGCAGCGCCAGTCCGACCCGCAACGAGAGCGAGTCCCAGTTGTAGTCGGTCCGGTCGCCGAAGTAGAGCAGCTGCGCCGATTCGAAGCGGTTCAGGTTGTAGGTGAGGGAGAGCTCGAAGGTTTCGACCTTGAGACCGGCACCGACCGCCAGCGCCAGCGCGTTCGTCGACGCGGTCGTAGAAGTCGGCCGAGGTGCCGAGCGTTTCGTCGCGATAGCGGTTGCGGCAGAGCGCGAGCCCGCACGACACGAACGGCTGCGGTCCGGACCCGGTCGGATTCCAGAAGTACTGCGCGTCGAGCCCGTAGCGCAGCACTGACGCCTTCACCACGAACGGCGTGTCGTCGGTGTCGAGTCCCGCGAAATCGCCGTAGTCGGCGAAGTGGAAGGAGGGGGAGAGCGCCCAGCCGGAGCGCCACACGGCGCGGTACCGCACCCCCACCTCGTAGCCGGTCTCGGCGCCGAAGCCGTTGATCGTGTTCAGGTAGTCGTCGCCGAGGTCGCCCAGGGGCTGCGCCACGCCGGCCTCGATCACCAGGTCGGTCCGCGCCAGCGGCGACCAGCCCCGAGCTCGCGGCCGCGGCCGCGCCTGCGCCGCCTCCGGCATCGCCGCGCCCGCCACCAGCATCAGCGCCATCGCCATCAACACCGTCCTGCAGAGTGCCCTGCCGCCCATGGTCTCTCCTTCCGTCGTGATGTCCGCTCAGGGGGGGATTCCAGCCGCGACCAGGGGAACGCCCGTTCCCGCGAGGGCCGGCGTCCCGGCCAGCCTAGCCCTGTCGGGCCAATGAACGCAAGATATCAGTCTCTGCTTTCCTCGCGCGCCGTCAGCTATTAATCTCCGGGGGACGGTCGCGTGCCGCCAGCGCGGGGCGCTTCGCGCGCCCCGAAGTCCGTTGTCACACCGTCCCGTTGAAGGAGTTCCCGATGTCCGCTCCCCCCATCGACCGGCACTTCGCCCTGCGCAAGCTGCACAGCCTGCTCGGCGTCGTCCCGATCGGCGCCTTCCTGGCCTTCCACCTCTTCGAGAATTCGCTCGCCTCGCCGCTGCACGGCCTGTCCGCCGCGCAGTGGACCGAAGATGTGGTGATGAAGATCGACCGCATGCCGTACATCCTCGTCGCCGAGATCCTGCTCATCGCGCTGCCGATCCTGTTCCACGGGATCTACGGCGCGATAATCTGGTTCGAGGGGCGCGCCAACCCCGGCCGCTACGGGTACTTCCGCAACTGGATGTACGTCCTGCAGCGGATCGCCGGCGCGATCGCCTTCGTCTTCATCCTCACCCACGTCTGGCAGACGCGCGTGCAGGTGCTGCTCGGCCACGTCAGCAAGGAGCAGCTCTACGAGCGCATGGCCACCCTCTTCAGCTCGCCGGCGCAGCAGGCGTGGTACGCGGTCGGCATCCTCGCCGCCGTCGTGCACTTCGTGAACGGGCTGTGGCTGGTCGGGATCACGTGGGGCCTCACCACCGCGCCGCGCGCGCAGCGCCTCGCCACCGGCGTGTGGGCGTGCGCCGGCGTGCTGCTGCTCCTGCTCGGCGGCCTGGCGCTGTTCGGCTTCCAGGCCGTAACGACCGCCGGCGGCCACCTGGCCCTGCGCTGACACCCGAAAGGAACCGCGATGGCAGTCAAGAAACCGAGAATCATCGTGGTCGGCGGCGGGCTGGGCGGGCTGTGGGCCACGATCCGCATCGCCGAGGCCGGCTACGACGTCGATCTTTTTTCGCTTTTCCAGGTGAAGCGCAGCCACTCCGCCTGCGCCCAGGGCGGCATCAACGCCTGCCTCGACCTCAAGGGACAGCGCGACAGCGTCTGGCAGCACATCATCGACACCATCAAGGGCGGCGCCTACCTCTCGAACCAGCCGCCGGTGAAGTCGATGTGCGAGGACGCGCCGGGCCTGATCCGCACCTATGACCGCATGGGGGTCACCTTCAGCCGCACGGCCGAGGGCATGATGGACCTGCGTCTGTTCGGCGGCGTGAAGAACAAGCGCACCTGCTTCGCCGGCGCCACCTCCGGCCAGCAGCTGCTCTACGCCTGCGACGAGCAGGTGCGCGCCCACGAGGATGCCGGCCGCGTGAAGAAGTACGAGTGGTGGGAGTTCCTGAGCCTCGTGAAGGACGCCCAGGGCAGCTGCCGCGGCATCGTGGCGATCGATCTCAAGACGATGGAGACCCGCGCCTTCCCCGCCGACGCCGTCGTGCTCGCCACCGGCGGCCTCGGTCTGCTGTTCGGCCTTTCCACGAACTCCACGAACAGCACCGGCGCCGCCGCCAGCCGCGCCTGGCAGCAGGGCGCGCGCTTCGCCAACGGCGAGTTCATCCAGTTCCACCCGACCGCCATGCCGGGCGACGACAAGCACCGCCTGATGAGCGAGGCGTCGCGCGGCGAGGGGGGCCGGATCTGGGTGCCGAAGAAGCAGGGCGACACGCGCGCCCCCGGCGCCATCCCCGAAGACGAGCGCTGGTACTTCCTCGAAGACTGGTATCCCGCCTACGGCAACACGGTCCCGCGCGACGTCGCCTCCCGCGCGATCTGGAAGATGTGCCACGACCTCGGCATGGGGCTCGGCGGCGAGAACCTCGTCTACCTCGACCTGTCGCACCTCGATTCGAAATTCCTGCGCACGCGCCTCGGCGGCATCCTCGAGATCTACGAGAAGTTCTCCGGCGAGGACCCCACGAAGCTCCCGATGAAGATCTTCCCCGCCGTTCACTACAGCATGGGCGGCCTCTGGGTCGATTTTGAGAAGGACGCGAAGTCGGGCGGCCTCAAGCAGCCGAGCCCGCGCAACCAGCAGACGAACGTCCCGGGCCTGTTCGCCTGCGGCGAGTGCGACTACCAGTACCACGGCGCCAACCGCCTCGGCGCCAACTCGCTGCTGTCGGCCTCGTACAGCGGCCGGGTGGCGGGCGAGAGCGCGGCGGCCTACGTGAAGGGTCTCGGCAGGACCCTGTCGCCGGCCGGTCCGACCGACGCCGCGTTCGTCGACGAGAAGAAGCGTCAGGACTCGCTCAACAACGACCTCCTCTCCAGCCCCGGCGAGGACACCCCCTACACCCTGCACCGCGAGATGGGCGAGCTGATGCGCACGAAGTGCTCCATCATCCGCGACAACAGGAAGCTCGACGAGGGGCTCGCCGGCCTCGCCGCGCTGAAGTCGCGCGCGAAGCGGATGAAGCTCGACGACACCAAGGGCTGGTCGAACGCACCGCTGATCTACGCCCGCCAGGTGCAGGACATGATCCCGCTCGCCGAGGCGATCGTGAAGAGCGCCCGCCTGCGCGACGAGTGCCGCGGCAGCCACTGGAAGCCGGAGTTCGAGCTGGAGATCCCGGAGGGCAAGTTCCCCGGCGATCCCGAGTTCGAGGCCTACCGGACGAAGTGGAAGCAGGAAAACGAGAAGTGGCTCAAGACGACGATCGCGGACTGGACGCCCGGCGGCCCCGTGATCAGCTACGAACCGGTTGACACCAGCGTGCTCCCCGCGGAAGACCCGCGGGACTACCGTTAGAGGGGGAGGCCGAGATGCCCGACGTCATCCGTCTGAAGGTCAAGCGCCAGGACCGGCCCGACGCGACTCCCTACTGGGAGGAGTTCGCGCTCCCCTGGAAGCCGCGGCACAACATCGTCTCGCTGCTGATGGCCCTGCGCGAGAATCCCGTCAACGCGAAGGGGCAGCGCGTGGCCCCGGTCGTCTTCGAGGCGAACTGCATGGAGGAGGTCTGCGGCTCCTGCACCATGCTCATCAACGGCAAGGTGCGTCAGGCCTGCTCCACGCTCGTCGACCCGCTCGACCCAGCCGATCACGCTCGAGCCGATGAGCAAGTTCCCCGTCGTGCGCGACCTGCTCGTCGACCGCCAGCGCATGTTCGACGCCCTGCGTCAGGTCCGCGCCTGGGTGCCGATCGACGGCGCCTGGGACATCCACGAGCACGCCCCGCGCATCAGCCCGCAGCAGTGGGAGCTCAACTACGACTTCTCCCGCTGCATGACCTGCGGCTGCTGCATGGAGGCCTGCCCCCAGTTCCACCCCGCCTCGAAGTTCATCGGCCCCGCGCCGCTCGGCCAGACCTGGCTCTTCAACAACCACCCGACCGGCCGCAACAACGCGGAAGACCGCCTCCACGCGATCATGGGCCCCGGCGGCATCACCGACTGCGGCAACGCCCAGAACTGCGTGCGCGCCTGCCCCAAGGAGATCAAGCTGACCGACGCGATCGCGAAGCTGGGGGGGCAGACGACGGTGCAGGCGGTGAAGGACATCTTTTCCCGCTAGCGGGGACGGGGCGGCCGTTCGCTCACGCTGCTGACAGAGAAACATCGGGCCATGAGGCCCGATGTTTCTCTGTCAGACGCGTTCGCTCGCGGCCGCCCCGTCTCCGCTGCCGGTGAAACGGCTGTCGGACAGATCTCCACCCCCCTCACGCCTCCTTGACGAACCTCGCGAAAAACTCGATCACATGATCTTTGGACAACCGTCCAGCAGCACCGCCCAGCGTAAGTTCCTCGACGTCATTGTCGCCTGCCGACAACTCCTGCCCATTGATGAGCAGGAACACTTCAGTCGCAGCGACGGCGACACGTTTGTTGCCGTCCATGAAGGGGTGATTCGCGCATAGCTGGAAGTGGTATGCCGCCGCTTTCTCCGGCAACCCAACGTGAAGGTCGACCCCGCCGAATGTCGATTGTGGCATCGCCATGGCAGACTCCAGCAGCCCGCGGTCACGCAGGCCGGGGTCTCCTCCGAATTCCTCAATGACCCGACGATGGATCTTCAGGACGACGTCTACCGAGAGGAAGACGACCGGCTGCTTCACTTGGCCAACCGCCGCAACACGTCGGCACGCTTCTTCATGACATAGTCGAGTTTTTCGTCCATCTCTTCGGCACGGACGAGCTGCGGCCGGGCAGGTGTGATAATCAGGTTGCCGTCCTGAATTGTGAGTTGCACCTGGCCTTCCTCCTCCAGGCCGAGGAGTTCCAGAATCGGCTTATCAAGAATCAAAGCGTTGCTGTTACCGACTTTACGGAGTTTCTTGATCATCTCGATCCCCTTTGGTTATAACTATATAATAACCGAAGGGCCGCGCCGCGTCAAACCTCCCGCAATCCTGTCCAACGCGAAGGTTACCCGCACCTCCGCGGAACGCCCTTCCAGCCCGCCCCGTCGTGCTCGCCATGGGCGCCCGGGTGCGCACCACCACGCCCTACGGCCCGGGGGGGGCGGCACGCCCGCGAGCGAGCGCGCCTGACAGCGAAAAATCGGGCCGCATGGCCCGATTTTTCGCTGTCACCAGCGCGAGCGAACGGGCGTGTCGCCCCCCCCCGCGCCCTAGAGCTTGGTGATGCACACCCGGTCCCCATCGGCGCTCGTGACATCGACCAGCCGCCCGGAAGGCATCCAGCAGGCGGCACGCACCGCCCCGTCCGTGTCGAGATGGCCGTGCGAGGCGGCGTCGAGCACGCGGACCACGGTGCGCAGCGGCAGGCGGCAGTGGACTTCGTCGCCGCTGGCGCTCGTCACGTCGACGAGCAGGTGGCGGCCCGACTTGCGCACGCTCACGTGCTCGTCGCGCTCGGTCACTTCGGCGAGGGTGAAATCGGGCTGGTTCCGCAGTTCGGCGATCAGCTGATCGGCCACGGGGGCCCAGCGCGCCATCTCGGTGGGGCACTCCACGTGACGCACCTGGTCAGGCACGAACACGGTGGCGAGACGGGCAAGCGCGAGCGGCACCGGCACGACGATGCGGGCACCGTCCTCTCCGCCCTCGCGCACGTCGACGATCAGGATCCCGGGCAGCGCGAGCAACGCCAGCGGCAGCACGACGATCAGCGCCAATTTGGTCATGGCCGTCCTCCCTGAAACGAGAAGGCGGCCGGCGCCGCGTTGCGCCGGCCGCCCGTCCTCTCACGCGTCAGTCGATCCAGATCCGCACACTATCGCCCGCCTCTTCCTCGATCCGCACCAGCTCACCCTTCCCCAGGCTGCCCAACTTATCGATCGCGGCCGCCAGGTCGAGCTCCTCGCCCTCGCCGGACAACAGCGCGTCCATCACACCGACCGGCACCTGGATGCGCACCTTGTCCTTCGCGTCGCCCTCGTTGACCTTCACGAAAACCATCTCGCCCTCGCGGTAGATGCGCACCGTCTCGCCGGCCTCCTGCACGGTGACGAATTCGGTGTCGCCCGCGTCGCGCATCGCCGTCCACATCCTGCGCAGGTCGCTCACCTTCAGTTCGCCCTTGTCGAACGTCATCCGGGCGTGCTGATCGACGGTCTCCTGCATCGTGGCCAGCGCCACCTGGGCCAGGGCCAGCGGCAGGTTGATGTTGACCGAGCCCTCTTCCCCGCCCGCCTCGCGCACTTCGACGTGGATGAAGGGACCGTTCTGGGTGTCGGCTTTCTTCTCCGCCAGGACCGCCGCGGGGGCCAGCATCGCGACCGCTGCCGCAGCGAGCATCAGGTGAGCCTTCTTCATGACACAACTCCCGCAGGTTCGGGTTCGGCTGGACGCCCGTCGGTGGATCGTACCGCAGGTGCCGAAAATGGCGACATGGACAGGTAACGCGGGCGGGGGCGGGAAAGTTGCATCGCGGGCGCTCGCGATCATGCTCCTGTCGCAGTGGCGGCCGACGCGGCGGCGCGGATCTGTCAGACCGCTGCACGCCCCCGCAGCAGGTCCGACCACTGGCGCAGCGCCGTTTCGGAAACCCACCACGGCTCGGCGCGCGCGCCGAGCCAGCGTACGTCGCCCTCCAGCTCGACACCGTCATCCCGCTCCCGCCGGTGCCGCGCCACCCCGGGCAGCATCACGCCGAGCGTGAAGTACAGACGCAGCGCATCGCCGGACCACGCCACCCGCGACCTGCCGTCAGACAGCATCTCGACCAGCGCTCCGTACTGGCGGAATTCCACGGCCGCGTGGGACGGCAAAGCAGGAATCAGCCAGGGCAACGACGACACCGCATGCAGTCGGAGAAAACCCGCGTGCCGGTAGCTGGCGAAAACCGGCGCCCCGTCGGGCCGCGTGCGAGCGTCGAGCAGGCTCACCGAGCGCAGCCCTGCCGTGGACTGCGGCGGCAACACCGACAAAATGAACTGGACGTCGCGCTTGGAAAGCGGGTGATGCAGCGGTGCTTCGAGCGGCGTGACGATGACCCGCGGCGGATGAAATTGGGACGAGACCCAGTGCCCGGTACCCGCCGAGGTGTGCCCGTGCACGACCTGCGCGCCGCCCGCTTCGAGCTTCTCAGCCATCGCCGCTCCTTTTCGCTGCCATCCGGACCCACAAGTGGCCGCGCTGCCGGCCCGCACAGTACGCGGGGCAGGCGAGCGAACGGGTGTTGGGCGATGGGCGAAACGAGATGTTCGGCGAGGAGCGAACCGCCTGATGCGGCATCCCGTGAGTGACGCCTGGGGGCGACCGTGTGATAGTATGGCATTGTGGGCAGCGGATCAACCCCTCGTCATCAACAAAGGAACGACCGCCCCTGGCTATATTCGGACGGCCGCGGTATTGTTTCCCGTGGGGCAGCACCTCCGCGGCCCGGAAAGGACGATCACGATGGCGTACAACGGACGAATTCTCCGCGCGTCCGGAACGACCCTCGGCCTGGCGGCGCTGGCGATCGCGGCTTTGGCTCTGGGCGGCTGCAACAGTGACCCGACCGCGCCCCAGGACCAGGTCACGATCACCCCGGCCGACGCGGCGGGACAGACCGGTTATCTCGCCTGGGCCCTGACGCGCGTCGGACCGGAGTTCCTGCAGAATCCAACCGGGGGCGTCGACATCAGCAAGCGCGATCCCAACGAGCTGATCTTCTCCGGCGCGATCACCGGCAGTTGCGAAATCCACTTCGCCGACGCCGTCGGCGCCCCGACAACGTGGGATCAGGCGGCGTACGGCCATCTGCTCACCGCGCCGACGCTGCCGCTACAGTTCCGCCCGTTCGGACCGTCCGGCATCGCGATCGCCCTCGGCTTCGAAATCGAGGCCGAGATCGATCAGGTCGGTGACACCGCGAACGTCCATGGCGCCGGCACCCTCGCCAGCGGATCCCTCGCCACCACCTTCACGCTGGCCGCCTTCGAGGTGGCGCTCACCGGCTACCCGACCGGCGGCACGCTCACCGTGGTGGTCGGGGAGCACACGGCGGTCGCGACTTTCTCCGGCGGCGAGACGGCGATCTGTATGGTGGACGGGCTCACGTTCTCCGTGAACCTCATCACGGGAGAGGTGGCCGTGCCGGTGCGCTGAAGCGGGGTTGACGTCCGGCCAGGCCCGACGCGAGCCCGGAACAGGTGATACCGCGCGGCCCAGGATGATCGAACCGGGCGGAAGACCTGATCACGTTGTGCAACCGGTGCCGTGGGTTCGTGCATGAAAACGGCGGGGCGCTTGCGCCGGCGCAAGTCGAAGCGGGCTGACTTCTTGTTGCGGGGGCGCTTCGGGTGGGGATGCAGCTCGATATGGAAACTTCTCCACGAGGTCGCGCTCTCGTATTCGAAGATGTGCTGAACCTCGTCGAGTACGACCACGAGGCGCAAACCACGGTCGGCGGCCGCCTGCGCGGGCACCTCGATAACTTTTTCCAGTTCTGGCGCCGGATCCCCTGGGCCGCGGGACAAGAGCCGTGGGCGGAGCAACACCTCGCGCACGAAGCCGCAATTCCCGAGGGGAGCGCCGCGCCCTCCCGCCTCTCCCCCGCGCACTTTTTATTCCTGTAGCAACCGCTGCACGTATGCGCCGCCAAGCCTCCCCCCACGCACCCGTCGCACCGGTTCCTGCGGAACGTCTGCTCGGCGCCGGCGCATCGTCTGCCGTCAGAACCCGAAACCGAGCCCCGCCGTGTAGGTTGTGAGTTCGCTGCCGATGTTCACGTCGGCGCTCAGCCGCACGCCGAGGGCGAGGGAGGCGCCCAGCGTGAAGCGGCTCTTCTGCGTGCCCTCGACCTCGAGCGCCACCGGGACCTCGGTGCCATCGCTGCGGTTCCAGGTATAGTGGGCCTTGAAGTTGGAGCTCTCCTTCGCGGCGCCGCCGTAGAGGGTGAGGACACTGAAACTCTTGCTCGCGGCCAGGAACCAGCTCGTGGCGTCGGTCTCGATGACGTTGCCAATGTCGAGGTTCTGCTTGAAGAAGCCGACCATCACGTCGACCGGCAGTTTGGGCATGGCCGAGGTGAGGCCGTACTGCAGACCCCAGCCCCACAGCTTGATCTTGCCGGCATCGCCGGCTTCGATCTCGGGCAGCCAGCGCACCGTCGCGCGCATGCCGGCAATGCCGCCGACCGACACCTCGGGCATGACCAGCGGCGACCAGCGGGTGTCGATCAGCCCCTCGATCCCCTCCTGCTCGGCCACCAGCAGCGCCGAGATAGTAGGCGCGGATCATGCCCATCCGGCTGTCGCTGCCGAACACCGTGGGGCCGGTCATCTCCACCACGCCCTGCTCGCCGTAACCGGGGTCGCCCGGATTCACGCCGTAGGTCTCGTCGAGCGTGACGTTGAGCACGCGGCTGAAGGCCGAGTCGGCGTCCGCGAGGCGGCTGCCCATCACCTTCAGGCCGAAGGAGAAGGTGAACCTGCCGCGCGGAATCGACGCGGTTGTGTAGAGGCCGCTGTTCTGGTTCACGCCGAGCGTCTGGATCAGCGGCGCCAGATAGCCCTGGGCATACTCGATGCCGACATCCTCGAGCAGATTTTGAAGTTCCTCATCACCGGTGTCCGTCTGGGCGGCCGCCGGAGCCGCAGCGCCCGCCACCGCGAGGGACAGCCCGAGAGCCAGCGCCAGACCGGCCGAAAGTGAGCGTGAGTGGATCATTACTCGTCCTCCTGAAGGGCGGGAAACGTCTATTCCGGAGTCTTGCCGGACAGTATCGGGCCGCCCGTCGGTCCACAATCGTGCCGCGCGAGCCCGCGCGCGCCCTGGCGCGCCGTCCGAGGAACGCCGCGCGCCGTGACCCATGCGAGAGTCGTGCCAAAGCCGAGCGGTGCCGCGGGTCAGGCCCGCCGTCCCCGCCCCCGCTCGTGGAACACCCCCGCCACGCCGAGCAGCACCAGCGAGGCGCCCGCGAGCGTCCACCCCGTCACCTGTTCCCGCAGGACGACCCAGCCGAGCCCCACCGCCACGACCGGGTTGACGTAGGCGTAGGTGGAGACGATCCGCATCGGCAGACGGCGCAGTGTCTGCACATAGGAGGTGAAGGCGATCACCGAGCCGAACAGCGTCAGGTAGGCCCAGGCGCCCCAGGCGGCCGGCGTGGGGGCCGGCCGCGGTTCGCGCAGCACCAGCACGGCCACGATGAACCCGAGCCCGCCGAAGAACTGCTGCCACGCCGCCGACGCCAGCGGGGCCAGCGCCACCGGCCGCCGCCGCTGCCAGAGCGAGCCGGCGCCCCAGGTGATCGGAGCGGCCAGCAGCGCCACGACGGCCAGCACGTCGGCCCGCGCGCCGGTCCGCAGCACCGGCCAGGCGAGCAGCGCCACGCCGGCAAACCCGATCAGCAGCGCCCCCATGAACCTCACGGTCGGCAGCCGACGGTCGAGATGCGCCTCCATGATCGCCACCCAGATCGGCATCGAACCGACGAGCAGCGCGGCGAAGCCGGAGTCGGCGCGGGTCTCGCCCAGCACGACCAGCCCGTTGGCGAGCGGCCAGAGCAGGAGACCGCCGCCGATCAGGACCGGCAACTCGGACTTGCGCGGCCACAGGCGCTGGCGGGTCAGCGCCGCGGCCGCGAACAGGATGACGGCCGCCACGAGCACGCGCAACGCGCCGAGCGTGAAGGGGGGAAAGCCGGCGCCCGGGCGCACGGCGAGCCGGATCGCCAGATAGGTGCTGCCCCAGACGACGTAGACGATGCCGAGATAGAGCAGCCCCGCGCGATCGAGTCGGCCTTCAGGGCGGTCGTGCGTCAAGGGATCCCTTCCCGCCGGCGGGCGCGTAAAGCGCCGCGGCGTGCCTGGCCGGAGCGATGTCGCGCCGGCCTTGTGATCTGCCGCGCGCCCATCTCAACACCGGGAGAGAAGATATGCAATCGCCAACACCCGGCTCGACGTTTCCGGACGCCGCAGTGCTGGCACGGATCCCGGTCAGCCGCTATGGTTCGCCGTCTGGAGGCGCGGGCGGCATGACATCCCTCCCCCACACCTTTCCGTTGCGCGATTTGCCGGGCGGCTGGAGCGTCGGGGAGTTCCCCGCGCTGACCGGTCTGGCCGGCCTGGCGCACGCCGTCACGACGCGGCGCGGACCGATTTTCGGGCCACACGCCGAATCCCCGCCACCGCCGCGGCCTGCGCAACGCTGGCCGCGACCGTCGGGCTGCGCGACGCGGCGTGGTGTCGGCAGGTGCACGGCGCCACCGTGCTCGTTGCCGCGCGGGGCGGTCTCGTCGGCGAGGCCGACGGCCTCGTCACGCACGCGGACGGACTCGGGGTGATCGGGCGCAGCGCCGACTGTCCGATCGTGCTCGCGGCGGACCCCGTGTCCCGGGTGGCCGGCATGGCGCACGCCTCGTGGCGCTCCACGGTCCAGGGCATCACCGGTCGGCTGATCGCGACGATGGCCGCGCACGGCGGCGCCGATCCGGCGCGCCTGGTCTGCGCGATCGCGCCGTCGGCGGGACCGTGCTGCTACGAGGTCGGCGCCGAGGTGCGCGCCGCGGCGTTGGCGGGCATCGGGCCGCACGCCGCCGCGTTTTTCGCGGCTCGCGTCGACGGCCGCTTCGTGTTCGATCTCTGGGCCGCGAACGTCGACCAGCTCCGGCGCGCGGGGGTCCTCCCCGCGCACATCACCGTGGCCGGGATCTGCACCCTCTGCCGCAACGATCTCTTTCCGAGCTGGCGGCGCGAGGGAGAGCGGGCGGGGCGGTTCGCGTCGATCGTCGGCTGGCGCGAGACCGCCTGATCCCCGGCGCCCGGCGCGCGGCGCGCGCGGCGACCCTAGCCCCGGTACGACCGCACGAAGGCCCCCATCTTTTCGTACGCCTTCGTCAGCACGTCCTCCGGCGGCAGGTACACGACGCGGAAGTGCTGCGTGCCGGGCACCTGGCCGAAGCCGCTGCCGTGCACGACCACCACGCCGGTCTCCTTGAGCAGCTCCTGCACGAACGGCAGGTCGCCGCCGGGGAGGTCGATTTTCGGGAAGGCGTAGAACGCGGCGCGCGGCTTCACGCAGGAGACGCCGGGGATGGCGTTGAGCATGCGACAGGTCAGGTCGCCACGGCGCTCGAGCTTGCCGAGCACCTCCCGCAGATGATCCTGCGGGCCTTCGAGGGCCGGCTGGATCGCCGCCTGCATCGGAGCGTTCGCGCAGAGGCGGGCGCGCAGGATCTTGTTCATCGCCTCCATCCAGGGCGCGAGCACGGCCCTGTCGCCGCTGACGATGCCCCAGCCGATGCGCCAGCCGGGCGCCACGTACGACTTCGACAGGCCGTTGAAGGTGATGACCGGGGCGTCCGGGTCGAGCGAGGCGATCGAGATGTGCTGCTCGCCCGCGTAGAGCAGCCGGTCGTAGATCTCGTCGGCGAACACCACGAGGCCGCGCTCCCGGGCCACCTTGAGCACCCCGAGCAGCGTCTCGCGGCTGCACACCGAGCCGGTGGGGTTGTTCGGATTGATCAGCACGATGGCGCGGGTGCGGTCGTCGATCCGGGACGCGATGTCGTCGGGGTCGGGCTGCCAGCCGTTCGCCTCGTCGAGGTAATACGGGTTCTCGCGCACCTTCAGCTTCGCCAGCACCGCCGTGTAGAGCGGGTAGCCGGGCGCCGGCGTGAGGACGTTGTCGCCCTCCTCGGCCAGCGAGGTCAGCGCGACCTCGATCGCCTCGCTCGCGCCGTGCGTGACGAAGAGGTCCTGGATGTTGCGGATGCCCTGGCTCGCGGCCCGCCGCTCGATCGCCTCGCGCGCCTCCCGGATCCCCGACGACGGCGTGTAGCCGCACTCGTTCGCCAGCATCGCCCGGTGCACCGCCTCGATCATGTGCGGCGGCGTGACGAAGTCGAACTTGTTCGGGTCGCCGATGTTCAGGTACAGCATCTCCCTGCCCGTCTTCGCGACCTGGTCGGCAAGCATGACGATGTCGCGCACGGCGTACAGGATGTTGTCGGTACGCGAGGCGGGCCTGATGGCGGCGCGGCGGCTGTCCATGGGAACCTCCTGAAGAGCGGCGGCGGCGCGCGGTGATCGCGCGCGGGCGCCTGCAATGATGGCCGCCGAAACGGGCGGCGTCCAGCCGGAAGGGCGGCTATACTGGGGCGGACCCGTGGAAGGAGGGACGCGAAATGCGCAGACGGATCATCACCCTCGCGGCCCCGCTGCTCGGCGCCGGCATCGGCTGGCTGGTGTCGTGGGTGTCGCGCTGCTCGGGCGGCACCTGAGGCATCACCGCGAACCCGCTCCTGAGCGCCGGGCTCGGCGCGCTCATGGGGTGGGTGCTCGTCTCCGGGGGAGGCGGGGCGCGGGAGGATTAGGCGTCGCGCTGATTCCGCTGAAAGGCCACAGCCATGGCCGACAGGGCCGTGGCGAACCGGGTGAAGCTCAGTTCGGGCTGCGGTTCGCGGTAGCCTCCCTGCGGACCCTTCTCGCGATCGGAAAGCAAAAACGCCGCGGCGTCGTACAGCCGCTCCCTCATCAGTTTCTGGCAGAAGAGATCGTAGCGACGCACGTAGGATGAATCGCGGAACTCCGGCAGGACACGGAAATGGGGCTCCGTGACCTTGACGGGGTGGATCGACTCCGGCGCCTCCTCCAGCAGCATGAAGTAGCCGAGCCAGGGTCGCCGCGAGAGCTGAAAAGCCCCCTCGCGGTACGCCGTCCAGACATCCGTGGCGCTGCCCAGGGCCTCTTCGATCCGATTGTTGAAATTGTTGCCGAACGAAGGCCCGACCTGCGACTTGAACTCCACCGCCGACACGAGCTGCCCGTCCCAAATCACGAGCAGATCCCATTCCTTGGTGGGACGAAAGAAGCCGGGGATGGCGACTCCGCCCTTGTTCCGGTAGATCGCACCTTCCGGAATGCCACTCTCCAGCAGGCAATCGCGGACCAGGTCCACAACACCGTCAAGTTGAGCCCCGCCGGTGACGGCTCCCCGGCTGCCCTGGTCACGAGCACCGCGCTGGCTCTGCGCTTCGGTCTGCTCCGTGCGCGTGGCCCAGAACTGCTTGATGGCCGACGCGAGCCGCTTTTCGAGGTCACGCATCCGGGACTCCCGTTCTACCGATCGATCAGGAATTCAGCCTTGCCAAACAGTCCGCCGGCCGCCGCCCGCACGCGTTTCACCGCCTGGTCGAAATAGTGCGGATCAACCTCCACGCTCACGCTCCGGCGACCCCAGTTGGCGGCCGCCAGGCTGGTCGTTCCGGTTCCCATGAAGGGATCGAGCACCGTGTCACCCACGAAGCTGAACATTCGGATCAGCCGCTCCGCGAGCTCGAGCGGGTAGGGCGCGGGATGATCGCGCGTCGAAGCGCCCGGCAGGCCGGTCCAGATCTGCTGAAACCAGTTCTTGTGGGCGTCCGCCGGGATGACGCTGAGCACGCGGGTGGGCCAGGACGGGGAGCGATAGCCCCCGGGCTTGCGCTCCATGAGAATAAACTCGATGTCGTTCTTGATGACCGCGTTCGGCTCGTACGGTTTACCCAGGAACCCGCCCCCACCATCGACTTCATAGGCCGCGTTGGAGATCTTGTACCAGATGATCGGCGACAGATTGTCGTAGCCCAGCCGCCGGCAGTGCTCCTGGATGGACGCATGCAGCGGCATGACCAGGTGACGCCCATTGTTTTTGCGACGCGAGAGGCAGACATCGCCGACCACGCAGATCAGTCGTCCCCCGGGCACCAGCGCGTCGAAACAGCGCGCCCACACCCGGTCGAGCTCGTCCAGGAATTCTTCGTAATCCGGAATCGCGCCCATCTGACAGGGACTCTCCCTGTAATCCTTGAGCGTCCAATACGGGGGAGATGTCAGCACCAGGTGGACACTTCCGGCCTCCACTCCGGGCAACTCGCGCGCGTCGGCGAGGCAGAGACGGTGGTGCGTGGGCAGGGCCCGCACGAGCTCTTCGATCCGATTGACAAGGCGCGGATCCTTGGCGATCCGTGGCAGATCGGCCTGCTCGCCGGTAAACGCCGCGAGCTCCGGAGGCAACACCGGTTCCGGACTCGGCATAACTGGCTGACGGCCTGTCGAGGCCATGGTGGCGTAATCCCCTGAGTTCATGGAGTCACGACCATCCCTGGGAGGCTGGTCCAATGGCGGCATCTTAGCAGAATCTGGCAACTGTCGCGCCAGTTGGCTGGGGCCTCGCCAATACCGGCCGAATTATGAAGCCTCGCCGCAGCACTTCTTGAACTTCTTCCCGCTGCCGCACGGGCAGGGGTCGTTGCGGCCGGTTTTCGCCTCTTCGCGCACGAACGGCTTCAGCTTGACGCGCTCGCCCTTCACCAGGTACCAGGCGCCGTCGCGCTTCGCGAAGGTGGCGCGCTCGTGGTGGCGGGTGCGGTCGCCATCGTGGCTGTATTCCGCGGCGAATTCGACGGCGCCTGCGTCGTCGTCCGGTCCGCCCTGCTCCACGCCCAGGATTTCCAGGCCGTGCCACTCGCTGCCCTCGGACCACTCACGGATCCCCGCCTCGTCCTGATCGTCCCGGTGATCCGGATGGCTGGTGGCGACCAGGTAGGGGATCTCGTGCTTCACATAGGCGGTGTAGCGTGAGCGCATGAGCTGTTCGGCGGTGGCGGCGGGGCGGGCGCCGAGGATGCACGGCTCGCAGCAATCGGCATAGGGGCGGTCGGAACCGCAGGGACAGGCGTCCATGCGCATACTCCTGGATGATGACGGGACAGGCGCGGCGCGACGGGAAGCGGCAACGCCGGGGGCGGGGACAAACCTAGTCGATGACCGGCGCGGAGCCAAGGACGGGATGTGCGGCCTGCGGAGGGAATCGCCAATCTGAGGCCCCTGGTGGGGCTGTGGCGACGATCCTCCGGGGCTATTTCACGAGCGTGAGACGTCCAACAGTCCAGGCGCCGGAGGCGACCCGCAAGCGATAAATGTAGACCCCGGTGCTCACCGGACGCCCGCGCTCATCCTGGCCATGCCAGGAGATCGCGTGATCGCCCGCGTCGAATTGCCGGGGGGGCAGGCGCCGCACGACGCGCCCGCGGGTGTTGTAGACGACCATTTCGACCCGTCCAGGCTCGTGCAGGGTGAAGCGGATGGCCGTGGTGGCGTTGAATGGATTGGGACTGGCCTCGTGAAGCGTCAGGCCCGTGGCCGGGCCTCCCTGGTCCCGGCCGGTGTCGGTCACCGGGTCGAGAATTTCTTCGATCTCGTCCACGTTGATATGCCCGAACGGACCGACCTCCGCGTCGACGATCCGGATGCAGGCCGACCGCCCGCGCCAGGGGCGCACGTTCCAGATGCGCTCCGTCATGAAATCGACGCCCGTCCCGGTTTCACGGACCAGGATCGTGTCTGCGTCGGCGTCGATGAGAGCGACGTAGCAGGTCTCGGGATAGTACCCGCCGCCGACCCGGAGTTTGATGAAGTCACCCTCGATGAGGAAAGGGCGGCTGTCGCAGCTTCCCGTAACCGAGTCTCCCAGGCGACCGCCCGGCGAGCCGCGGCCCGACCCGGGTCCCTGATAGAACTCCTGGCTGCCGAACCAACCCTGCCCGACCAGGCCGCTCGGGGGTTCGCCGCGCTCTACCGGGTTGTCGCCCCAGGTCGGCTGCCCATACGTTGCGAGTCCTGTCAGATACGTAAAATCCCGGTTGAGGGGGTGGGGTTTCCAGACCTGGGGGACCAGCCCGCCGTCGAGCCAGCGCAGCGTGTCGAAGCGCGCGACATAAAACAGTTTCCCCGTGTTGAGATGCTGACTTATGACATAGCGCGAAAAGATGTCCACACCGGGATCGAACTCGTCGATCTCGGCCGCGTAGCCGTAGTCGATGCGGGTGCGGGTCGCGATTGTCCAGGCACCGGCCGTGTCGGCGACCATGTGGCTGACGCCGGCGACATCCTGCTCGGTCACGAACAGGTGGTGCCAGCCCCCACGCACCAGATACTGCGCGCTCTCGAGATCATGCCAGGCCAGAGTCGTTCCGTCGTGGGCCCAAAACGGCCCCGCGTCGGTCCATGTTTCCAGGTCGGTGGACACCGCGCGGTGCACGATGCCCTGCCTGGTGCCGGGATATCCTCCCACGCGCAGGCCGGCCGTGGAGAGCATCTGCCAGACGCCGTCCGCGAAGAACAGGAAGGGATCGCGGAACGAGCTCCACGCCAATGTCGGGGACCAGTAGTACTGCAGCGTGTCCGGGATGAAGAAGGGATTCCCAGGGGCTTTCGTCCACGTATAGAGGTCGTCGGACCACGCGGCGCAGGGGCGCTGGACCCACAGGGAGTCGGCCGCCGTGTAGAACATCCGCCATTGTCCGCGCGGTGCGTCCCAAACCACATCGGGCGCCCAGACGCCCAGTCCTTCCCAGATCTCCGGCCCGCGCTCGATGGCGGGGAGGCACTGGTCCCAGTGCACAAGATCCGGCGACGTGGCGTGGTAGATGGTTTTCACTGCCGGCAGACCCAGCAGCTCCTCGGGTATGGCGTGATAGAAGATGTGGTACAAACCAGCCTCGCGCAGCACGCAGAAATCCATCACCGCCAGGCCGGCCGGCGCAAAGATGGCCTGCTCAAAGTCGATGCGCAGCAGGGCCCTGGCCGTCCCGGGGCCGGCGAGCCCGAGCACAAGGGCGGCAGCCACGAACATCCGGCGGCCAGGGAATGTGGACTTGGCGCGTAAACCATTGCAGGCGCTCAAAATGTCTGCAACTCCCCTCGCCCGATCGAGGCTGGTTCGATCACGCCGCCCTGCGCGGCCCCCCGCACGTCCATACTTCGCATTATATCACAATAGCCGAAAATGCGTCAATCCGGGCCGGCCCCGGGTGGCGGCAGCCGATGAGCCGGTTCCGCTGCGTGAGACCGCGGTTGACGGCCCTGCTCGCCGGCCACCCGTCTCCAACGAACTACGGCTTCCGCTTCCCGGTCCAGTAGTCGCCCAGCAGCCCGCGACTGTGCTCCGCTTCGTGGCAGTAGACGCAGAGGTTTTCCCAGTTGGAGCCGTCGGGGGGGTTGTGGGCGTCGTTGCCGTCCTTGTGGTGGACGGTGAGGAGGTGGCGATCGGCCTCGGCGAATTCGCGAGCGCATTTCCCGCAGATCATGCCGTGGATGGCGAGTGACCGTTCGCGGTAATTGTGCGCCGGCGCCGCCATTTTCTTGAGCTCCTTGACGAGCTTCGCGATCTCCTCGGGGCTCTTCACCTTCGGCGGTTGCGGCCGCCGCAGGGGGGGACGTCTGCCCGGCATGTCGTCTCCTTCATTTGATGGGGCCGCGCGCCGCAGGGCCGGCCACCCGCCCATGATAGCAGACATGTTCCGGTTGCGCCCCCCTGACAACGCGTGACTGCCCCGTTCGTCACCCGCGTCACGCTCACGCTCGTCGACGGCGCGGTGCGGTATTCGCACTCCGACTGCGGACACCGCAGCGCCGCGGGCCGCTGCACGTTTCGTAATTTCAATCATGACAGTGCTTTGTGCAGTGGCCCGCTCCATGCGTTCGGCGTCCCCCGCCGCCGGGGAGCGCCGGCGCGCATGGGGCGCGTCCGGCGCGGCGCGAACGGAGCGTCATCATGAAGAGGGATCATCATCATCGCGCTGCTGCTCGCAGCCGGACTACTCGCCTGGCGGCTGACAACGAGCGGCAACCCCGGCGCCGACTCCTACCGTTTCGTGGAGGTCCGCCGGGGGACCGTGGAGTCGACGGTGTCGAGCACCGGCATCCTGCAGGCGATCAGGACCGTGAAGGTCGGCACGCAGGTCAGCGGGCAGGTCTCCGGCATCTATGCGGACTTCAACGACCGCGTCACGCAGGGCCAGCTCGTCGCCAGGATCGATCCCACGCTGCTCGAGCAGGAGGTGCGCTCGGCCGCCGCGGCGGTGGAGCGCGCCGTGGCGGAGTATGAACAGGCGCGGGGCGAGCAGACGCGGATCGGGGGGCTGTACGCCAACGGGGTCGTGATGGAGAAGGAAAACTCCGACGCGCGCTATCTGTGCGCCGTGGCCGACGCCTCGCGCAAGGCGGCCGCCATCGCCCTCGAACGGGCCGAGCGCAATCTCGGCTACACGGAGATCCGCTCGCCGATCGACGGCGTCGTCATCGACCGCAACGTCGACGTCGGCCAGACGGTGGCGGCCAGCCTCGCCGCGCCGCAGCTGTTCCTGATCGCCGAGGACCTGTCGCGACTCGAGATCCTCGCCTCGGTCGACGAGAGCGACATCGGACGGATCGTGCAGGGACAGGCGGTCCACTTCACGGTGCAGGCCTTCTCTGACCGGACCTTCACCGGCACGGTCGCGCAGGTGCGACTGCAGTCGAACGTGAAGGAGAACGTCGTCAACTACTCCGTCGTCGTCACCACCGCCAATCCCGACGGCGCGCTGCTGCCCGGCATGACCGCTACCGTGGACTTCGTGCTCGACCAGGCGTCCGACGTACTGCTGGTGCCCAACTCGGCACTGCGCTTCCGCCCCGCGACGCAGCCGTCGCGGCCGGCCACCGCGGGCGACGGCGCGGCCGCCGGGCCGACGCAGCTGTGGTCGCTCGACACCGCCGGCCGGCTCGCCGCCGTCCCGGTGACGACCGGCCTCACGGACGGGCAAAACACCGTAATCGCCGGCGCCGGCCTCCGCGAGGGGCTGCGGGTCATCGCCGCGGCCACCACCACCGCCGCCACGCCGACCGACAGCCCGTTCCAGACGCAGCCGTCGGGCGGCCCGCCCCCTCCGGGCATGTGAGAGAAGGCGCGTCATGAAGGGATCGACGCTGATCGGGGTGGCGCTTGAGAGCATCCTGCGGAACAAGATGCGCTCGGCGCTGACCATGCTGGGCATCATCATCGGCGTGGCCGCCGTGATCATGGTCGTGGCGCTTGGCACCGGCGCACGCCGCCAGGTGCAGGACCGCATCGGCAGGCTGGGCACCAACCTGATCGTGGTGACGCCCGGCTCGACCAGCCAGAGCGGCGTCAGCCAGGGGGCGCAGAGCTTCAACCGCCTCACCATCGCCGACGCCGAGGCGCTGAAGGCGCAGAGCTTCCTGCTGTCGGGGGTTTCACCCGTCGTCAACACGTTCACCCAGATCGTCGGCGGCAGCGGCAACTGGCGGGCCCCCGTGCACGGCGTCAGCACCGACTACCAGGCCATCCGCGACTGGACTCTCGAGAGCGGCGCCTTCTTCACCGCCGCCGACCTGAAGGCGATGCGCAAGGTGGTGGTGATCGGCCACACGGTGGCGGCGAACCTGTTCGCCGGCGAGGACGCCACCGGGCGCGAGATCCGACTCGGCAGCGTGCCGTTCAGGATCGTCGGCGTGCTGGCGGCCAAGGGGCAGGCGGCGCTCGGCGGCGACCAGGACGACGTCGTGCTCGCGCCGTACACCACGGTGCAGACGCGGCTCGCCGGCCGCACGTTCATCTCGCAGATCCTGGCCGGCGCGGGCAGCCCCGGGGAGCTCGAGGCGGTGCAGGCGGACATCCGCGCGATCATGCGCGCGTCGCACGGCCTGACGGCCGGCGAGCCGGACGACTTCACGGTGCGCGACCAGGCCGACCTGGCCGCCACGGCCGGGGAGACCACGCGGGTGATGACGCTGCTCCTGTCGGCGATCGCCAGCGTGTCGCTGCTGGTCGGCGGGATCGGCATCATGAACATCATGCTGGTGTCGGTGACCGAGCGGACGCGCGAGATCGGCCTGCGCCGCGCGCTCGGGGCCCGCGCCGCGGACATCCTGACCCAGTTCCTGATCGAGAGCCTGGTGATGAGCATCGCCGGCGGGCTGATCGGCGTGGCGCTCGGCGGCGCCGGCAGCCGACTGCTGCACGTCGCCACCGGCTGGGGGGTGTCGATCTCCGCCCCGACGGTGACCGTGGCGCTGCTGTTCGCGGCGGCGGTGGGGGTCTTCTTCGGGTATTATCCGGCGCGGCGGGCGGCACGGCTGGTGCCGATCGAGGCGCTGCGCTTCGAATGACGCGGACGACGAAAAGGAGGAGTGGCACGGTGGCCGGACGATTCGGTTCCCCCGGAACGTGGGTACGCCGGGGCTGGCTCGCCAGCACGGTCGCCCTCGGCCTGGCGCTCGCCCTCACCTCGTGGTCCAACTACCGCAGCGCGCGCGACGCCCTTTCCACCCTGCACCAGGGCCAGGCCGACCTGCTTGAGCGGGCGATCCTCGCCGCGCTGTTCGGCGGGCCGGCCGATCCCGGCTCGGCGGAGTTGGCGCAAATGCTGGAGACGCACCGGGCCGACGGCCTGCGCTACATCGGCCTCGTCGGCCGCGACGGCCGCGTGGCGAGCAGCGTCGGCGAGTCGATGCCGGAGCCGATGGTCGACCCGCGCCGCGAAGGCGAGGGGCACGGCCCGGTCCTGGTGCCGGTGGGCGGACGGATCCGCGTGCTCGCCTTCCCGTTCCGCCCCGCCGGCCCGCGGCCGGGCGGGCCGCAGCCGCCCCTGCCGCCGCCGGGGGGGCGGGAGTTCCGCGGGCTGATCTTCGAGTTCGAGCCGCTCATCGCCACCCGGCTGAGCGAGCGGGCGGGGCGATCGCTCGGCTTCGGCCTGGCCGCCGCCGTCGTGATGACCCTGGCGGCGTTCATCCTCTGGCGGCTGACGCTGCGGCACGAAGAGACCCGCCGCCGCCTCGAGCACGAGCGGCGGCTCGGCGTGCTCGGCGAGATGTCGGCGGTGCTGGCGCACGAGATCCGCAACCCGCTCGCCTCGCTCAAGGGGCATGCGCAACTGCTCGCCGAGAAGCTGCCGCCCGGCTCTGCGGAGCGGCGCAAGGCGGAGCGGGTGATCCACGAGACCGGAAGGCTCGAAAGCCTCACCACCGACCTGCTCGATTTCGTCCGCACCGGACCGCTCGAGCTGCTGTCGATCGACCCGGCGGCGCTGCTGCAGGCGGCCGCGGAGGAGGTCGCGCCGGGCGGCTTCGCCGTCGACACGGCGGGGGCGCCCCGCCGCTGGCGGCTCGACAGCGGTCGCCTGCACCAGGCGTTGACCAATCTGCTGCGCAACGCACAGCAGGCGTCGCCGTCGGGCGTGCCGCCGACCGCGGGCGTGGCCGTGGAGGAGGGCCGGCTCGTGTTCCGGATCCGCGACCACGGCGACGGCCTGCCCCGCGGCGACGAAGACCGCATCTTCGAGCCGTTCTTCACGAAACGCACCAGCGGCACCGGTCTCGGTTTGGCCGTGGCGCGCCGCGTGGCCGAACTGCACGGCGGCAGCCTGACCGCCGACAACCATCCGCAGGGCGGAGCGGAATTCCGCCTCGCGCTGCCGCCGGCACGGGAGTAGCCAGCCATGTCGCTCATCCTCGTGGTCGATGACGAAAAGGGGATTCGCGAGTTCCTGGCCGAGGCCCTCACCGACGCCGGCCACACCGTGGCCGCCGCCGCCGACGGCCCGGAGGCGCTGGCCCTGCTGCGCGCCCGCGCGTATGACCTGATGATCACCGACCTGCGCATGCCGGGCTCGCCCGACGGCATGGAACTGCTGCGCCGCGCCCGCGCCGACCTGCCCAACCTGGAAGTCATCGTCCTGACGGCGCACGGCTCGGTCGACACAGCCGTCGAGGCGATGAAGCTGGGCGCGTTCGACTACCTGCAGAAGCCGCTGTCGGGCCCCGGCGAGCTGCGCCTGCTGGTGGCCCGCGCGCTCGAACGCCGGCAGTTGCGCACCCTCAAGGACCGCTCCACCCAGGAGGCACAGGCCTCCCCCCCGCTCAGCTACGGCGATCCGACCATGGCCGCCGTCGTCGATGCGCTCGACCGGGTGGCCCCCACCGCCGCCACGGTGCTGCTGCTCGGCGAGAGCGGCACCGGCAAGGAGCTCGCCGCCCTCGCCGTGCACCAGCGCAGCCCCCGCGCCGACGCCCCGTTCGTCCCCGTGAACTGCGCCGCCATCACCGACACCCTGATGGAGAGCGAGATCTTCGGCCACGAGAAGGGGGCCTTCACCGGCGCCACCGGCCAGCGCCGCGGCCGCCTCGAACTGGCCGACGGCGGCACGCTGTTCCTGGACGAGATCGGCGAACTGAAGCCGGAACTGCAGGCCAAGCTGCTGCGCGTGCTGCAGGAGAAGCTGCTTCGAACGACTCGGCAGCAACCGCACGATTCAGGTGGACGTCCGCTGGATCGCCGCAACCAACCGCGACATCGACGCCATGGTGCGCGCCGGCACGTTCCGCGAGGATCTCTATCACCGCCTGGCGGTCTTCCCCCTCCGCCTGCCGCCGCTGCGCGACCGGCCGCGCGATATCCTCCCCCTCGCGACCAACCTGCTCGCCCGCATCGCCGTCGAGCTCGGCCGCCCCCCCCTGCGCCTCGACGCGGCCGCCAGCCGCTGGATCGAAACGCAGCCCTGGCCCGGCAATATCCGCCAGCTCGCCAACACCCTGGAACGCGCCGCCATCCTGACCGACGCCGACCTGATCCGTCAGCCCGAACTGGCCCTGGCGCCGACCGCTCCGACCACCGGCGCACAGGCCGCACGCACCATGGCCGAGATCGAGCGCGAAGCGATCCAGGCCGCCCTGGCCGAAGCTGGCGGCAACCGCCGCCAGGCAGCCACGCGCCTGGGCATCGGACTGCGCACTCTTTACGAGAAGCTCCGGCGCTACGGCATCGACTGAGGCCGGGGCGCTGCGTTCCCTCAGAGGTCCCGGCGGCATGCGCTGCGGGAGCCGCACCCGGACTGCGGGCTCCGCAGCGGATAAACGCGACCCGCTATCGCGCAGTTCACGGTGCGTCAACAACTGATACACAAATCGATCGGGTTGCTGTTCGATACATAAACAAGCTCGAAATGGCGCTCCCAATACTGAACATGGCCGAGCATCTAAGCGCCTTGCCGCCTGTTCCGAATGGCCTCCCGACTGAGGTTTCGGAGTGTTTTTCTCGAATTGTGATAGTCGATAGTGCAACAGAGCAGATGGCTGCAATCACACACAGCATACAGCCTAGTGATGACGCGCTCTTGACCGCCATCCTTGATATCGATGCCTTTTGCGAACGCACCGCCATGCCAGAGGACCTTCCGCGGATCTATGAGGGCCTGCGCGACCTAAAGAACAAGGCCTTTTTCGGCTGCGTGACTGAGCTAGAATGGAGCAAGTACCGTTGATCGCGACCGCGAGAGTGCTACGTCCCAGCAAGCCGCGCCTCATGTCATTTGCCTTCGACACGGGGGTCGGCACCGAAGCCGGTCTTCTCGCAAGGACCCATGGGCATCTCCTCGCAACGCAAGGGTCCACCAGCCTCGGCGGCTTTCACGAACAAGTCGCGATGGCGATTAGTGCGGTTGCCGACGAGGCACGTGTTGAGGACTGGGACGGCGAGGGCGGGCGGGCGGTAAGTCAGGAGTGCCTGGAACATGCGCTTCGGCTCGCGGCTCTTATGCCTCGCTTCCCGGCCGTCCCCAAGGTGTCGGCGGACCCGGACGGAGAAATCGCATTCGTTTGGCGCCGGACATCCTTAAAGGTTCTTGTTATGAGCGTTGGTGCAACGGGACGCATTCATTATGCCTGTAAGATCGACACGGACACGTATCGCGCTGCAATTGCGTTTCCCCGCGAGTTCCCCCCCTCTGTCCGCGAGCACATAAAGCGTATCTACGGAAATGAGTAGCGATTTCGACCCCAATCATGTAGACGAAGCAGAAGAGGTCTCGCACTTCGTGTGGACCGACAAGGTGCGCCGCTGTGTTGACAGCGATGGGCGGTCAGTTCTACCGCGCGCGTTCATGCCCCGGGCTAGCAAGACTACGGGGCAGTTGGAATTCTCGACCTTTAGAACCGTAGGCCTGCGTCAAGCCGCCATCGCTGACCTTGGGCGCGAGGTTGCGGCATTGGCCGTGAAGTCGCTTCGTGGCGATGTTGTGGTTCGCGCAGGGGCCTTGCTTGAGTGCAAGCTGGAACTTGATCCCGACAACACTCCGATTGAACGGCACTTGAATGTTCTGGGGTGGCCTGGGGAAAAGCAAGATCAGCAGGCAATTGCTATCGATCTAGCCGAGAGCGCTACCTACCGTGTTTTGATTCCGTAGTCCGGCGGGCTGAGGCATGACCTCGCCTGCCGCGTCAGCATCGAGCACCCGCGGCCCGAGTCACGTAGGAGGAAGATCGCGGGATCGCTCCCCCTCACCCCCGCGCTGGTCGATCCGGAGCCGAAGGAGTAGAGTCGGGGGCGAACATTCGGCCCGCAAAGGTACTGGCACCCGCTTCAAGGCTCTCGAAATGGAATGGAGCCTCCCTGCCATGAACGACCGACAACGGATCGTCGTCGCCATCGGGGCCGCATTAGTCCTGCTATTCGGGCTGTTCCTCCCTTATGAAGGGCTCGCGACCTCCAAGGGCCAGGAACTCGGCTCTCGCTACCTCGGATACCATTTCCTCTTTTCACCGCCCACTCCGCAATACGTATACAGGGCAATCACGGGTCACGAATGGTCGCGCGGCAATGACGCTTCCCTCGCGGCCTTTCACGCGCGCATTGTTGTCTCGCAGGTCCTGATTTCGGTCGCAGTGCTGATGATCGCCACATTCGGAACAGTGATGGTCCTAGGAAACAAGCGTCGCTATCCGACATCTACTGCCGTTGTCTCCGCTCCTCCAGAGCGATCCCCACAGGCGCTGGGCACGTTCCCCGATGCGCGCCGTGATATCACCGAGGACCCCGCCGCTACCAATGCGACCAACGCGCGCCCTGCACTCAGCGAAGTCCTGCCACGTACACCGCGTGGTCGATATCTGAGCAATCAAATGAATGCGATCGGCGCCGTTTCCTGCCTCGGCATTGCTGCGGTCATCGCGGCAATCGCAACGATGGTCTCTTGGAGCCTTCCAGGGAGTGCGATGGGCCTGCGCAAGATCGCTTTCTTGACTGGCACCCAGCTTGCCTGGCACCTGGTGACGGCGATCTTCTTTCTCCGGTGGTTTCACCGCGCGTACGTGAACCTGATCGCATTAGGAACGCCAGCTCGTCGGCATAATCCTGGCTGGGCTATCGGGGCGTTCTTCGTTCCCTTTGTCAACTTCGTGTTGCCGTTCCTGATCGCGCGGGAGATATCGCAGGAATCGCACGCCGCCAGACTGCGGAAAGCCCCCGCTTCCAACCCCGCAGCCCAGGGGATCGTGCCATTGTGGTGGATCTCGTTCTTGCTTGCTGTATTGCTCGACCGACTTGGAGGTGGCTATATTCGGCGCGCCGCTGATCCTGAGTCTCTTAGAACGGTGGACATTCTACTCGCGGGGAACATTGCCACTGCGTTCAGTGCGGTTCTTGCCATCATTGTCGTCCTTGAAGTGGAGCACTCCCAGTCCGCGGCGAAGTAGACCGCACCACATTGCCGTCGGGCACCGGGCCGCTGGTTCGTGCGGCGTGGTTTTCGGAAGCACCCTCGCTGAATCCCTGCAGGCCGAGGGCGCTTCTCGAGAGGACCCCGGACCCCGCGCCAGCATCGAGCACCGGCCCGAGTCCCATAGGGATCGTAGGTTCTGGCGCCCCCCCTCACCCCCTGTAGCACCTGAGGCCGGGCGGCGTGCTATGCGGGATCCGCATCCCGACTGCGGACTCCGCAGCGTGGGCACAGCCCCAGCATTACGCAACGCGCTGTACGGCAACATTTTACAAGATGGCCTGGCCATTGCAATCGTCCCGGGGTCCCACCCCCGACCCCGGAGGCGTTGCGCCATGCCGATGCTGCCGTTGCGACTCGTGTGCGATCCCGGGCCGCGCGCCGACTCGTTCGGGCGTGCGCTGGCCGATGCCGGCTGCGAGGTCAGCGTTCATCTTCGCGAGGGCACTCCGGCGGCTGCGTTGCAGCCGCGGATGGGGGGGTCGTGCTGATCGACGTCGAGGCGCCGGTCGGGGCAGGTCTTGCCTGGTGCCGGGATTTTCGGGCAGCGAGACGGGATTGTCGGGTCTGCGTGCTGCTGCCGAACGGCGCGGGGCCGGAACTGGCGGCGGCCCTGGAGATGGGGGCCGACATCGCGCTGGCCCAACCGGTCGGGATGGATCTGCTCGTGGCGCAGTTGCGGGCGCTGGGGCGCGCGTGGCCGGCGGCGGACGATCGGCTCGGCTTCGGGGCGCTCGAGGTGGATCCGGGGGCGCGGCGCGTGGCGCGCAACGGGCATCCGGTCGACCTTACCGACGCGGAGTTCGACCTGCTCCTGCTGCTGGCGCGCCATGCCGGGCGCGTCGTGACGCGCGACCTCATCTCGCGCGAGCTGCGCGATCTGCCGCACGACGGGCGCGACCGGAGCATCGACCTGCGGGTGGCGCGGATCCGCCGGAAGCTGGGTGATGACGCGCGGTCGCCCCGCTTCATCAAGTCGGTGCGGGGCGAGGGGTACCTCTTCCTGCCGCCCACCCCCTGATACGAGACCTGTACGGATGGTGGACCGGACCTTGCGCCACCCCCCCCTGCGCCGTCGTGGGACGGCGCCGTCCGCGCGCGCCCGGGGACGGCCCGGGGCGCCGTTACCGATCCGGTCCGCCGTGGGCCGGATCACAGCGCAGGAGGGTGACATGATCCAGGCCGTAGGGACTTCCGGCGTCGCCATGTCGACCATGCAGAGGGCGGGGCCACCGCCCCCGCCGAAGGAGGTGTTTTCCAAGGTCGACAGCGACCAGAGCGGCACGCTGAACCTCGACGAGCTGCAGGCGATGCTCGACCAGCTGGCCGAGAAGATGGGCGGCTCGGTCCCGTCCGCCGAGGAGATGATGGACAAGCTCGACACGAACGGCGATGGGGAGCTGAGCGCCGCCGAGCTTGAGGCGGGACGCCCCGAGGGCGGGCCGCAGGGCCCCCCGCCGGGACCTCCGCCGGACGCCACCCAGGGGACCGCACAGGCGACTTCGGCCTCCGACGTCGTCAATGCCGGCCTCCTGGCCTACCTGTCCGACGACGGAAGCCGCAACACCTCGATCCTGAACATCAAGGTGTAACGGCAACGCCGGGCCGGGGCCGCAAGGCCCCGGCCCCCCTCCATCCCCATTGACCCCCCGCTCCGCGGCCGCCTATGCTGGCCCCGACGGCGGTGCCGTTCCGGCACGGCGCGCCCACCCACCGGCACACGGGAGGGAACCATGAAGAGCCTGGGCGGAGTGATCGCCGTCTGCGCCGCGATCGTGCTGAGCATGGTCATCGGCGCCCGCGCGTTCCTGCAACGCAACGACGGCGCGCGCAGCATCGCCGTCACCGGCTCCACCCGCGTGGAGTTCGATTCCGACCTTATCGTCTGGAGCGGCTCGTTCACCCGCCGCGCCCCGGAGATCCAGGCGGCGTTCGCCCAGCTCGACAAGGACCGCACCGCGATCCGCGACTACCTGGCCGCCAAGGGGATCCAGCCTGAGCTGCAGGTCTTCTCGTCGATCGACATCCGCAAGGAGTACGACGAGGAGTTCGAGAACGACCGCCGCGTCCGCAACCGGTTCACCGGCTACGTCCTGAGCCAGAGCGTGACCATCGAATCGAAGGACGTGGACCGTGTGGAAAACGTTTCGCGCGAGGTCACCGAGCTGATCAAGAGCGGCATCGAATTCATGTCCGGCGACCCCCGCTACTATTACACGAAGCTCGCCGAGCTGAAGATCCAGATGATCACCGCCGCCACCGAGGACGGCAAACAGCGCGCCGAGCGCATCGCCGCCAGCGCCGGCTCGCGGCTGGCGAAGTTGAAGTCGGCCAGTCTCGGCGTCTTCCAGATCACCGCCCCCAACTCCGACGAGGAGATGTCGTGGGCCGGCGCCTTCAATACGTCTTCGCAAAGGAAAACCGGCCTCGTCACGGTCCGGCTGCAGTTCGGAGTGAAATGAACAGGCGGCCGGCCGGGCCCGGAATCAGGAGAGGGTGGAATCGCATGAAGAAGGTGCTGGGCTGGGCGACCCTGGGCGGCCTGTTGACGACCGCGACAGGGGCCCTGGCCATCTCGAAGCCGGCGCCCGGCGTTACCCCGGAAGTCGCGCCGCCCGGCGGAATGCGCCCGGACGTGCTTGCGCTGGCGAGCCTGCTCGTGGTGCTCGCGCTCGGCGCGGGCGTACGGTGGTATCGATCGGGACGGAAGCGGTAACCGATCCCGCTACCACCGGTGGATCGGCGGGTATTCGACCATGGCCAGCCCCACGACCGTGCCGGCACTGTTCGTGATCGGCTGGATCGTGAAGATGATCCACTGCACGTTACCCCACCCGAACGCCGTCGCCAGAATCGATTCCGTCCGGTAGGCGACGACCGGCCAGAAAGCGTTCGCCGCGTTCCCGGTCTGATAGGCCCAATACCCGGGCGGGCAATTGGACAGATTCACGTCGGGAAAGGCCCCCACGTAGTTGTCGGGGCGCACCGCCATGTCGTCGAACGGGTTGTGGGCGATCACCGGCAGACCGGCCACCATCTGCTTCGTGGAGGAGAGGTTGACGGCCGTTCCGACGGCGGCGATGACACTCTCGACGCTCGCTTTTTCCGCGGCCTTGGTCATGGCAACGTACTTCGGCAGCCCGACCGCGGCCAGGATGCCGAGGATGCAGATCACCACGACCAGTTCGATCAGGGTGAACCCGCCGCGGCGGCCCACCCCGGACACCCTTGCGCTCGCCATTTCGCACCGCCTCGCAATCCGGCTCGTTGACACCCCGCTCCGGCGCGGACAGGGCATTCGACCATAGGCATGAAAGCGGATGCAATCCCAATTCCTCTGCTCCCCCCGCGGATCGCGGAGGAACCCCCTCGCCATGCCGCCGTGCGGCGTTTGCGCGACGGCGCCTCCGGGTGCGATCGTTGCGGCTCGCGCGGAGGGGCATTCCCGGTCCGGGAGGGCATTGCCGGCATGACCAGGAGTACGCGGCACCAGGGCTACGTCGTGGCGGCGTCGGCCATCGGCATCAACCTCGCGCTCGGCGTGCTCTACTCGTGGAGCATCTTCAAGGTCGCCATCAAGGAGTCGATCGAGGGGGGCGGGGCGTTCCGCTGGCGGATCGAGCAGCTCAACGATCCGTACTCAGTGGCGTGCCTGGTGTTCGCCTTCTCGATGATCCTGGCCGGGCGGATCCAGGACCGCTTCGGGCCGCGGGTGACCGCGTTCGCCGGCGGCCTGCTGGTCGGGCTCGGCTTCCTGATCGTGTCGCAGTCGTCGGGCTACTGGGCGTGGGTGATCGGCTTCGGCGTGCTGGCCGGCCTGGGGTTCGGCTTCGGGTACTCGGCGGCCACCCCCCCGGCGCTGAAGTGGTTCCCGCCGGCGCGCACCGGCCTGGTGGCGGGGCTGGTGGTATCGGGATTCGGGCTGGCGTCGGTCTACATCGCGCCGCTGTCACGCTTCCTGATCGACCGCTCCGGGCTGCAGCAGGCGATGCTGATCCTGGGAGCCGGGTTCATGGTGGCGGTGTCGCTGCTGTCGCTGCGGCTGGTCAATCCCCCCGCCGACTGCGTGGCGGCGCGCGGGGCGCCGGCCGGCGGCGCGGCGCCCCCACCGGCGGTCACGGCCGACGTGACGCCGTCGCGCATGGTGCGCACCCGCACGGCGTGGCTGCTGTGGGGCGCCTTCTTCGCCGGCGCCGGCGCCGGGCTGATGGTGATCGGGTCGATCGGCGAGATGGCCAAGAAGGCGCTTGGTAGTGCGGCGTTCGTGGCGGTGGCGGTGATGGCGATCGGCAACGCCGGAGGCCGCATCGCCGCCGGGGTGGTGTCGGACCGGCTCGGCCGCCCGCGGACCCTCATGCTGCTTCTGGCGACGCAGGCCGCGCTGATGTTCCTGGGCGCCTGGCTGACGGCGGGTCGGACGGCGGGCGTGGCGGTCCTGCTGCTGCTGGCCGCGGCCATCGGCTTCAACTACGGCGGCAACCTGTCGCTCTTCCCCTCGTTCACCAAGGACCGCTTCGGCCTGAAGCATTTCGGCATGAACTATGGCATCATCTTCACGGCCTGGGGCGTGGGCGGCTTCGTGATGAGCCGGCTGTCGCAGACGCTCTACGCCGCGAGCCATTCCTACCGGTCGTCGTTCATCTGCGCCGGCTGCCTGCTGCTGGCCGGCTGCGCCCTGGCGACGGGGCTGCGGGAGCGCGGGGAGCGCTGACGGATGCTGCACGCGATCGCGCCTTTTGTCCTGTGGCTCGGCCTGCTCCTGCTGGTGGCGGGGGCGACGGCGAAGATCGTCCGCTACGCCCGCATGCCGATGCACGTGCGGTGGGAGCTGTACCCGATCCCGCACGAGGGGGCGCGGGCGGCGCACGGCGGCTCGTACCTGGAGCAGCTCGACTGGTGGACGCGGCCGCTGCCGCACGATCGCGGCGCGATGCTGCGCGCGATGGCCGGGGAGATCCTGCTGCTGCGCGGCGTGCGCGAACACAACCCGCATCTCTGGTTCTGGTCGCTGCCGTTCCACCTCGGGTTCTACCTGATGGCGACCGGTTCGCTGCTGCTGGCGGCGGGCGGCATCGCGGAAACGCTCGGCGGCTTCCGGCTGGCGCAGAGTGGCGGCTTCGGCGTCGCGCTGCACTGGACGACCCGCTTTCTCGAGTGGGAGGGGCCGCTGCTGGCGCTGATCGGCACGGTCGGCCTGCTGGCGCGGCGCCTGGGCGACCGCGCGCTGCGGGCCTACACGTCGCCGGCGGCGCTGCTCAACCTGGTTTTCCTGATCGGCGTGCTGGGGGTCGGACTGGCGGCGCGCCGGTACGCCGACCCCACCGCGGCGCTGCTGCGGGCGCGCGTCGGCGAGATCCTCACGCTGCGCGCCGGGGCGCCGGCGCCGGCGCTGGTCGACCTGGAGCTCTGCCTGTTCGCCCTGTTCGTCGGCTACCTGCCGTTCACGTTCATGTCGCACGCCTACATGAAGTTCTTCACCTGGCACTCGGTGCGCTGGGACGACCGGCCGCGCCGGCCGGGCGAGCCGACCGACCCGCGTCTCGACGCGGCGCTGCGCCGACCGGTCGGCTGGCGGGCGCCGCACATCGGCGGCGGCGGCGGCCGCACCTGGGGCGACGTGGTGGGCGACGACGGCGGCCCGGCGTCGCGCGACAGGGAGACGCCGTCGTGACGCGGCGCCCCGTCACCCCGCGCGATCTCGGTCGCCGCGATCCTGACCTGCTCACCACGGGCGAGCTGCAGGATCTGCTGCGCCTGCCGCCGCCGTACGAGGACTTCAACGGCGTGCCGGGCTGGCCGCCGCTGTCCGACAGCGCGCGGGAACGTTTCGCGCAGGTCGACGGCGTGCTGGCGCTCGGCTTCCCGAAGCCGGCGAGCCCGGCCGAGGAGGAGGCGCTCGTGGAGCGGTTCCTCACCGGCCTGCGCAAGCTCCTTTCGGCCGACGACAACTGGGCGTTCCTGCAGCCGCTGCAGCTGTCGCTCGAGCACTGCGCCCGCTGTCTCACCTGCTCCGACGCCTGCCCCATCTACACCGCGAGCGGCGGCGAGGAGATCTACCGGCCGAGCTTCCGCGGCGAGGCGCTGCGCGCCTTCGTGGCCGCCTCGCGCCGACGCGGCCCGGCGGTGCTGCGCCGCCTGGCGGGGCGCGACATGCCGGTCAACTGGCAGTCGATCGGCCGGCTGGCGGAACTGGCGTACCGCTGCACGCTCTGCCGGCGCTGCGCGCAGGCCTGCCCGATCGGCGTGGACAACGGGCTGATCACGCACGAGATCCGCAAGCTGTTCAGCCAGGAGTTCGGCCTCGCGCCCGCCGAACTGCACCGCGACGGCTCGGCGCTCCAGCTCCGGGTCGGCTCCACGACCGGCATGGGACCGGCCGCCCTGCGCGACGCGGTGGAGTTCATCGACGACGAAATGACGGAGAAGACCGGCTGGCCGGTCGCCACGCCGATCGACAAGGCGGGCGCCGACATCCTCGTCGTGCACAACGCCGGCGAGTTCGTGGCCTGGCCGGAGAATCCCGGCGCCACCGCCGTCGTGCTCAACGCCGCCGGCGTGAACTGGACCCTCGTCGAGCGAGCTGGTCGGCTACGACGCCGTGAACTACGGCCTCTGGTACGACGACGCGCAGTTCGCGCGCGTGGCGCTGCGGCACGCGCAGGTGGCGAAGAAGCTCGGCGTGAAGAAGATCGTCATCGCGCGAGTGCGGGCACGCGCACAAGGCGCTCACCGTCGTGGCCGACCGCATCTTCGGCGTCGAGTACGACGTGCCGCGCGAGAGCATCCTGACGTTCCTGGCCGATCTCGTCTGCGACAGCGGACGACTGAAACTCGACCCGTCGCGCAACGACTTCCCGGTCACGCTGCACGACCCGTGCAACATCGTGCGACTGATGGGCATCGTCGAGCCGCAGCGGCGGGTCGTGCGGGCGGTCTGCCCCGATTTCCGCGAGATGACGCCGCACGGCGTGCACAACTACTGCTGCGGCGGCGGCAGCGGCTTCGCGATCATGTCGCCGCACAATTTCGCCGACTGGCGCCTGAGCGTGGCGGGACGCATGAAGCTGAAGCAGGTGCTGGACGCGTTTGCCGACCGGCCCGACCCGGCCGTGCGCAAGTACCTGTGCGCCCCCTGCTCCAACTGCAAGGGGCAGCTGCGCGACCTGCTCGCCTTCTACCACGCCACCGAGCGGTCGGGCATCTACTACGGCGGGCTGGTGGAACTGGTGGCCAACGCGCTCGCCGACCTGCCGCGGCCGTTCCTGGAGTGGAACGCCGCCTTCTGAGGCGTTGGCGGCGCCGGCGCGCGGGAATCGGCGCCCCGCAGTTGACGGCGCCCCGTGTCCGCTCTACACTCAGGCTAGGTGATCGGCCTGCCGCCGGCAATCGGCGGGAGGATGGCGGGGGTTTCCGGATTTCCCATTTTGCCGCGAGCCGTGATGTCGCCCTGCCCGGCGCGCGGCGGGCTTTGTCTCCGCGGTGGCGTCAATGCCCGCCATGGATCGCAGAGCCGTCGGCCTGGCTTTCGTGTCCGGCGCCCTTTTCTGGGTGGCCGACGCGGCGCTGGAGGCCTTCGTGCTCCGCCAGCGCTCCTTCCTCGACGCCCTGCTCCTCCACGTGCAGCCCCACGACCTCTCTGTCCGGGCGGCGGCATTCCTCTCCATCCTGGCGTTCGGCTTCGCCCTCGCCGCGGTCTCGGCCCGCCGGCAGCGCGCCGATTCGGCGCGGCGCGAAAGCGAACGCACGCTGGTCACCCTGCTGAGCAACCTGCCCGGCATGGCCTACCGCTGCCGCAACGACCGCGACTGGACGATGGAGTTCGTGAGCGACGGCTGCGCCGAGCTGACCGGGCACCCCCCGGCCGACCTGGTCGGCAACGCGCGGGTGGCCTATAACGACCTCATCCATCCCGATGACCGCGAGTCGGTCTGGCGGACCGTGCAGGCCGGGGTGGCCGCGCGGCAGCCGTTCGAACTGACCTACCGCCTGGTCCGCTTCGGCGGCGACGAGCGCCACGTCTGGGAGCGGGGGCGCGGCGTGTTCGCGCCGGACGGCGCGCTGCTCGCGCTCGAGGGCTTCATCGCCGACGTCACGAAGCAGCGGCGCGCGGAGCAGTCGCTGCGCGGCTACGCCCAGCGGCTGAAGGTGCTGAGGGACATCGACACCGGCATCCTCGCCGCGCGCTCGCCGGCGGCGATCGCGCAGGCCGCGGTCGAGCGCATGGCGCTCCTCACGCCGTGCCAGCGGGCCAGCGTGACGCTGTATGACCTCACGGCCCGCGACGCGCTGCTGCTCGCCGCCTGGCAGGACGGACGCACGGAAATCACCGCGAACCGCCGCTTCCCGCTGTCCGACCTGCGCAGCGACCTCGATCACCTGCGCGCCGGCCGGGTGCGCGAATTCCCCGATCTCGACGAACTGGCCGACCCCGGCCCCTTGATCGGACGGTTGCGGGAGGAGGGGATGCGCTCCGTCGTCATCGTTCCGCTCGTTGCCCAGGGCGAACTGCTGGGCTCCCTCAACCTGGCTGCGCGCTCGCCTCGGGTCTTCGGCGCGGAAGCGATCGACGTGGCGCGCGAGGTCGCCTCGCCGCTCGCCCTGGCGATTCTCCACTCCCGGCTTCACGCCCAGGTCGTGCACGAGGCCCGGGAGATGGAGCGCCGCGCCGTCGAGCGCACGGCCGACCTGCAGGCGTTCACCTACTCGGTCTCCCACGACCTGCGGGGACCGCTGCGCGCCATCGACGGTTTCGCCACCGCGCTCGACGAGGAGTGCGGCGACCGTCTGGGGCAGGACGGCCAGCGTCTGCTGGAGATCGTGCGCGGCAACGCCCGCGCCCTGCGCCAGCTGCTCGACGACCTGCTCGCCTTCTACCGGCTGGGCCACGAGGCGATGACGCCGGTCGATCTCGACCTCGCCGCGCTCGCGCGTGCGGAATTCGCTCGCGTGAGCCGCCACGAGCCGGACCGTCAGGCACGGCTGGAGGTGGCCGAACTGCCGCCCGCGCGCGGTGACGACGCGATGGTGCGCCTCGCGCTGGCGAACCTGCTGGCGAACGCGCTCAAGTTCACCCGCCCCCGCGACGAGGCCGTGATCGAGGTCGTGTCCGCGCCCGATCCGGACGGCGGAACGCCCGCCTACGGCGTGCGCGACAACGGCATCGGCTTCGATCCCGCCCTGGCCGACCGGCTGTTCGGCGTCTTCCAGCGACTGCATCCGCACGATGAGTTCGAAGGCACCGGCGTCGGCCTGGCCATCGTGCGCCGGGTCGCGGAGCGGCACGGCGGCCGCGCCTGGGCCGAGAGCGCCCCGGAGGGCGGCGCCACCTTCTGGTTCACGCTGCGGGCGGGGGCGACGGCCCCGGAGTCGCCCGGCACCGTTGCCTGATCGCCACGGGCGGCGGGGAGGTGCGGGGCGCGTGTTCTGGAGACTGCTACTGTAGCAATGAGTTTGCGAGGTCCGGGCATGCTACACGGGCACCAGAAGGCGCACGTTAAGACACTTATACGTACTGCATTACTACGAATGGGATGAAAGAGCAATACGCTGCGAATCCGTTGCTACGGTAGTAGTCTCCAGAAGAGGGACCGCCCACAAACCCTCGCGACGCACTGCCCCCCTGCCGCGGGAGCAGGGCCCGGCAGAAACCGGTGCCCGCCCAACGCCCCCGCGCCGCGCGCGTACTCAGTCGTCACCCAGCAGACGATACCCCACCCCGGGCTCCGTCAGGAGAAAACGCGGATGCGCCGGCTCCGGTTCGAGCTTGCGCCGCAGATTGCTCACGTTGACGCGCAGCAGATGCGCCTGCCCGGCGAACGCCTCCCCCCAGACCTGCTTCAGCGCCTGGCGGTGCGTGACGACCCGTCCCGCGTGCATCACGAGGAAGCGCAGCAGTTCGTACTCCGTGGGCGTGAGCAGGACTTCGCGCCCCTCCACCGCCACATGCCGGCGCGCGAGATCCACTTCGAGTCCGCCGACGCGGAACAGCGGCGACGGGGCCTCCTGCAGCACTCGCCGCAGCGCCGCGCGCATCCGCGCGAGCAGTTCGCTCATGCCGAACGGCTTGGTGACGAAGTCGTCGGCGCCGGCGTCGAGCGCCGCCACCTTGTCGGCCTCCCGCTCACGCACCGACAGGACGATAATGGGGAACGTCGCCCACTCGCGCAGACGGCGGATCACCTCCACCCCGTCCAGATCGGGCAGCCCGAGGTCGACGAGCGCCAGATCGGGCCGCAGGTTGGCAGCCGCGGCGATGCCGGCGAGGCCGTCGGCAGCCTCGTGCACGTCATAGTCGTGCACCGCCAGCGCGCTCTGCAGAAGTCGCCGGATCGGCCGCTCGTCGTCGATGACCAGGACGCACAACCGGCTCATGGTTCCGTTTCCGGGGCCAGCGTCGCGCCGATCGGCAGCCTCAGCACGATGCGAGCTCCCCCCTGCGCGGCGATCTCCGCCCGCACGCTTCCCCCGTGAGCTTCCACGATGCCGCGGCAGATCGCCAGTCCCAAACCGGTGCCGCTACCGCGGTCGCCGCGCTCCACGCGATAGAACTTCTCGAACACCTTTTCGAGATCGTCGCTCGGTATGCCCGGCCCCTGGTCCGCGACGACGATTTCGACCTCGCCGCCGACCACACCGGCGCCGACGTCGATCGGGCTGCCGGGCGGCGCGTACTTGAGCGCGTTGTCGAGCACGTTCACCAGCGCCTGGACGAGCAGCACGAAGTCCGCGCGGATCGAGCGGCAGGTCAGGCGGCACCTGCACGCGCAGCGGACGACTGCCGGCCCGCGGGCCCACGGCCGACAGAGCGGCCCCGATCAGGTCGTCCACGTCGTGCCAGTCGGCCTTCACCGTCAGCGCCCCCGCCTCTAACCGCGACATGTCCAGCAGATTGCCCACGAACCGGTTGAGCCGGCCCGCCTCCTCGCGGGCGTTGGCCAGCAATTCGCGCCGCGTAGCGTCGGGCATAGGCACGCCTTCCCCGGACAGGCTGCTGAGCGCACCGGTGATGGTGGCCAGCGGCGTGCGCAAGTCGTGGGAAAGGGAATTCAGGATGGCCCGGTGCAGCCGGTCGGCCTCCTCGAGCACTTTCGCCTGCTGCGCCTGACCGGCGAACGCCACGCGCTCCAGGGCGAGCCCCACCTGACTCGCGAACGCCTCGAGCATGTGCCGGGTGCCGGGCGCGAGCAGGTCGGTCACCGGCTGGCGCAGGCGCACGCCGATCACCCCCACCACGGCGGAAGAGGTCTGCAGGGGGAAGAAGGTGCGTTCGAGCGAGCCGACGGTGTCCGTGCCCCGCCCCGCCGGCACGCCGTTCTTCACCACCCAGCCGGCCACCGCGAGCTCCTCGTGGCTGAGCGGCGGGGGCGGTGCGACGCCGAGCGGCTCGAGCGCAGCGCCGCGCGCCACCAGGACCACCGCCTCCTCGCGCAGGAACCCGCCGATGTGTCGCACGGTGGCGTCGGCGATGGCGCCGGCGTCACCGGCCACCGCCAGGTCGCGGCTGAGCCCGAAGAGGGTGGCGGTCTGCGCCTCGCGGTCGCGCGCGGCCTCGGTGCGATCACGCGCCCGCGCCACGAGCGCGCTGACCACCACGCCGACCAGGAAGAGCCCGAGGAACGTCAGCAGGTACTCAGTGTCGTTCACGGCGATGGAGAGGCGGGGCGGCACGAAGAACAGGTCGAACGCGAAGACGCTCAGGCCGGCCGCCGCGATGGCCGGACCCCGCCCCAGACGGAGCGCGGCCAGCACCACGGCCACCAGGTACGGCATGACCAGGTTGGTCGGCGAGACATGACGGCGCAGCAACTCGCCCAGCAGCGTGGCGAGCGCCACGACAACGGCGCTCTTCACAGTAATCGCCGGCCGGGGCCCGCCCCCGCCGCTCGCGCGGCGGCTCGGGCGGATGCGGCGCGCCGTCGTCGCCGACCAGCAGCAGGTCGATGGGGATCCGCGCCCGGATGAGCGCCTCTGCCGGCGCCGGGCGCCGGAACCAGCCGCCCCCGCCCCGGCTCGATCGTCCGACCAGGATCTTCGTGATGTTGTGGTCGCGCGCGAACCGGATGAGCGCCTCGTCGACCGACTCCCCGGCGATGGTGGCCGTCCGCGCCCCGAGGCGCTCAGCCAGGGCCAGATCGCTCCAGATGCGTTCGCGGTTCTGCCGGCTGATCCGGTCGACCGCCGTCGTCTCCACGTGGACGGCGTGCCACTCGGCGCGCAGTTCGTCGGCCAGGCGGCGCGTCGCGCGGATCAGGCGCTCGCTCTGCGGACTACCGCTGACGCAGACCAGCAGCCGTTCGCTGGTCGCCCACGGTCCCTTGATCGCGTTCGCCTGCATGAACGCCTGCATGTCGTCGTCGGCGCGCCGCGCCGCCCAGCGCGTGGCCAGCTCGCGCAGCGCCATCAGGTTGCCTGGCCGGAAGAACTGCTCGGTCGCCTGCGCGGCCTGCTCCGGAACGTAGACCTTGCCGTCGCGCAGCCGCCGGCGCAGTTCGTCGGGCGGCAGGTCGATCAGCGAGATCTCGGCGGCCTCGTCGAGCACGCCGTCGGGCACCCGCTCCCGCATCTCCACGCCGGTGATGCCGGCGACCACGTCGGCCAGGCTCTCCACGTGCTGGATGTTGAGCGTCGTGTAGACGTCGATGCCGGCCTGCAGCAGTTCCGCGACATCGAGGTGGCGCTTGGGGTGGCGCGAGCCGGGCGCGTTCGTGTGGGCGAACTCGTCGCACGAGCGCGAGGGCCGGCCGCCGCGCCAGAACCGCATCGGGATCGAGCTCGCTCAGCCTGGCGCCGCGGTACTCCAGACTCCGTCGCGGGACGACCTCGAGGCCTTCGAGCAGGGCCGTCGTCTCGGGCCGGGCGTGCGTTTCGACGTACGCGACGACGACATCCACGCCCTCCGCGCGGCGGCGCCTGCGCCGCCTGCAGCATCGCGTAGGTCTTGCCGACGCCGGCGGCATAGCCGAGGAAAACCCGCAGGCGCCCGTGCCGCGCCCGTTCCTCCTCCGCGGCGACCCGCGAGAGCAGGGCATCGGGGTCGGGCCGGTCGTCACGGCCGTTGGCGGATCCGTCATCACTGTGCATCGGCAACTCCCGTCGCGCCCTGTCCGACCGTCGGTCATGGTATCCCCGACCACGGGCGCGCGACAAGGTCCGCCTGCGGCACGCCCGCGCGACCCCGCCGCTACGGCGCGCCGGCCGGCCGTCCGAACCGCCGTTCGAGGTCAAGGTTCAGCAGCAGCACATTCACACGCGGTTCGCCGAGGCAGCCGAGCGTCCGAGGTTCCGTCCGCGCCACCACAAGCGCCTGCACGTCCCGCAACGCGGCCCCGCGCGCCGCCGCCACGCGCGGGGCCTGCCAGAACGCCGCGGCGGGGCTCAGGTGCGGATCGAGCCCGCTGGCCGAGGCCGCCAGCAGCTCCGCCGGCGGGGGCCCGCCAGCGCTCCGGATTCTCCGCCGCCAGCCGCGTCAGCTCGGCGGCCGCGCGGTCGCGCAGCTTCGCGGAAGTCGGGCCGAGATTCGAGCCGCCGGAAGCCACGGCGTCGTACCCCCCGGCTCCGGCCGCCGACGGCCGCCCCTGGAACCAGCCCGGACCGGAGAACCGCTGCCCGATCAGCGCCGAGCCGACCATTCGGCCGTCCACCGCGACCAGGCTCCCCGCAGCCGCGCGCGGAAACAGCACCCACGCCAGCCCCGTCACGAGCAGCGGGTACAGCAGCCCCGTGAGCACGAGCGTCACGAGGGTCATCCGCACGGCGATGGCGAACTGGCGGGACATGGCTTCTCCTACGCGAGGCCGACCGCGCTAAGCGCGAGGTCGATCAGCTTGATGCCGGCGAACGGCGCCACGACTCCGCCCAGCCCGTACACGAGCAGCGAGCGCCGCAGCAACGCCGCCGCCCCGAGCGGCCGGTACCGTACGCCGCGCAGCGCCAGCGGGATGAGCGCCACGATGATCAGGGCATTGAAGATCACCGCCGACAGGATCGCGCTCTGCGGCGAGGCGAGACGCATGATGTTCAGCGGCGCGATTTCCGGGAACGCCACCATGAACAGCGCCGGCAGGATGGCGAAATACTTCGCCACGTCGTTGGCGATCGAGAAGGTGGTCAGGCAGCCGCGCGTCATGAGCAGCTGCTTCCCCACCTCAACCACCTCGAGCAGCTTCGTGGGGTTGCTGTCGAGGTCGACCATGTTGCCGGCCTCTTTCGCCGCCTGCGTGCCGGTGTTCATGGCGATGGCGACGTCGGCCTGGGCGAGCGCCGGGGCGTCGTTGGTGCCGTCGCCGGTCATGGCCACGAGCCTGCCCTTCGCCTGCTCGGCCCGGATCAGCGCCAGCTTCATCTCGGGCGTGGCCTCGGCCAGGAAGTCGTCCACCCCCGCCTCCGCGGCGATCGCCGCCGCCGTGAGCGGGTTGTCGCCGGTGATCATGACCGTGCGCAGACCCATGGCGCGGAAGCGCGCGAAGCGCTCCTTCAGGCCGTTCTTGACGATGTCCTTCAGGTGCACGACGCCGAGCACGCGGGCGCCGTCCGCCACGACCAGCGGGGTGCCCCCCTCCCGCGCGATGGCCGCGACCGCCAGATCCACCGCCGGCGGGACGCGCCCGCCCAGCGCCGCCACGTGGCGCGCCACGGCGTCGGCGGCGCCCTTGCGCACGATCCGTCCGTCGAGATCGCAGCCGCTCATCCGCGTGTGGGCCGAGAACGGCACGAACTTCGCGCCTGTCGGCTGCAGCTCGCGCCCGCGCAGGCCGTGACGCTCGCTGGCCAGCACGACGATCGACCGCCCCTCCGGCGTCTCGTCGGCCAGCGAGGCGAGCTGCGCCGCGTCGGCCAGCTCCTCGAGAGTGACGCCCGGCGCCGGCAGGAACTCGCTCGCCATGCGGTTGCCGAGCGTGATCGTGCCGGTCTTGTCGAGCAGGATGACGTCGACGTCGCCCGCCGCCTCGACCGCGCGCCCGCTGGTCGGAATGACGTTGTGCCGGATCAGCCGGTCCATGCCGGCGATGCCGATGGCGGAGATCAGCCCGCCGATGGTCGTCGGGATCAGGCAGACGAGCAGCGCCACGATGACCGTCACCGACAGGCGCAGCCCGAGTACATGGCGAACGGCACCAGCGTCACGCAGGCGATCAGGAAGATGATCGTCATCCCGGCCAGCAGCACGTTCAGCGCGATCTCGTTCGGCGTCTTCTGGCGCCGCGCCCCCTCGACCAGGCCGATCATCCGGTCCAGGAACGTCTCCCCCGGATCGGCCGACACGCGCACCACGATGCGGTCCGAGAGCACGGTCGTGCCGCCGGTGACCGAGGTGCGGTCGCCGCCGCTCGCGCGGATCACCGGCGCCGACTCGCCCGTGACCGCCGACTCGTCCACCGAGGCGATCCCCTCGATCACGTCGCCGTCGCACGGGATCCGCTCGCCCGCCTCCACCACCACGACGTCGCCCCTGCGCAGCGTGGAGGCGGCCACGCGTTCCTCCCGATCTCCGGCCAGGCGCCGCGCCATCGTCTCGCGCCGCAGCCCGCGCAGCGCCGCCGCCTGCGCCTTGCCGCGTCCCTCGGCCACCGCCTCGGCAAAGTTCGCGAACAGCACCGTGAACCAGAGCCACAGCGTCACCTGGCCGCTGAACGCCGCCGACTCTCCACCGGCAGGGGCCAGCCGGCTGCGCAGCCAGAATAGCGTGGTCAGCACGCTGCCGACCTCCACCACGAACATGACCGGGTTGTGGGCCATCAGACGCGGATCGAGCTTGCGAACGCTGTCCCGCAGGGCCGCCCGCAGCAGGCGGCCGTCCCATGCCGATGTTCCCCGTGCTTTCCGATCGCTCACGGCTCAGTACACCCTTCCGGCCTGCGCGAGATAATGCTCCACGACAGGCCCGAGGCTCAGGGCCGGGAAGAAGGTCAGCGCTCCCACGACCACGATCACCGACGCGAGCAGCACGGCGAACAGCGGCCCGGTCGTCGGCAGGGTGCCGGGGCCGGCCGGCGCGCGCGTCTTGCCGGCGAGCGTGCCGGCGATCGCCAGCGCCGGCACGATCATCCAGGAAGCGGCCGGCGAGCATCGCGAGGCCGAGCGCGACGTTGTACCAGGGCGTGTTCGCGTTGAGGCCCGCGAAGGCGGAGCCGTTGTTCCCCGCGGCGCTCGAGAAGGCGTAGAGGATCTCCGTGAGCCCGTGCGGTCCGCCGTTGTTCAGCGACGCCAGCGCCGCCGGCCGCACCGCCGACCACGCCGCCGGCGACCAGGATCACGAGCGGGAAGATCAGCACGTACAGCATGGCCAGCTTGATTTCCCGCGCCTCGATCTTCTTGCCGAGATACTCCGGCGTGCGCCCCACCATCAGCCCGGCGATGAACACCGAGAGCAGCGCCATCACCAGCATCCCGTACAGCCCCGCCCCCACCCCGCCGAACACGACCTCGCCGAGCTGGATGTTGAAGAGCGGCACCAGGCCGCCGAGCGGCGTGAAGCTGTCGTGCATCGCGTTGACCGCCCCGCAGGAGGCGTCGGTCGTCACGACGGCGTAGAGCGACGAGGCCGCCACGCCGAACCGGGTCTCCTTCCCTTCCAGGTTGCCGCCGCCCGGCGCCGCGCCCGCCTGCCGCAGCGCCGGGTTGTCGGCCGTCTCCGCCTGGTAGGCCGCCGTCACGCCGGCGAGGAAGAAGACGCTCATCGCCGCCAGCAGCACCCAGCCCTGCCGCTGATCGCGCGCCATCCGTCCGAACGTGCAGGTGAGGCCGGCCGGAATGGCGAAGATCGCCAGCAGTGAGAGGAAGTTCGTCAGCGGGGTCGGATTCTCGAACGGATGCGCCGCGTTCGCGTTGAAGAAGCCGCCGCCGTTCGTGCCGAGCTGCTTGATCGCCTCCTGCGACGCCACCGGCCCCATGGCGATGACCTGGCGCGCCTCCCTCGAGCGTCGTCACCTCCCGGTACGGCGCGAAGTTCTGGATCACGCCGCGCGAGACGAACACCAGCGCCAGCACCACGCTCAGCGGCAGCAGGATGTGCACGGTCGCCCGGGTCAGATCCAGCCAGACGTTGCCCACCGTGCCCGGACCCCTGCCCGCGCCCTGCCGCGTCAGCCCGCGCGCCAGCGCCACCGCCACCGCGATCCCCGCCGCCGCCGAGATGAAGTTGTGCCACGCCAGCCCGGCCATCTGCGTGAGGTAGCTCAGCGTCGGCCTCGCCCGAGTACCCCTGCCAGTTGGTGTTGGTGGTGAAGCTGGCCGCCGTGTTGAACGCCGACCCCGCCCCGACCGCCGCCATCCCCTGCGGATTGAGCGGCAGCAGGTGCTGCAGCCGCTGCAGGGCGTAGGTGACCAGCATCGTCAGCCCGCTGAACGCCAGCAGCCCGAACGCGTATTCCGTCCACGACTGCTCCCGCCCGTCCACCCGGCACACCCGCAGCACACCCCGCTCCAGCCACCCGAGCGGCCGCGACAGCAGGTGCCGCTCCCCTTCGAGCACCCGGTGCATGAACAGCCCGAGCGGCTTTGCCACCGCCAGCACCGCGGCGAAGAACGCCAGAATCTGCAACCAGCCGATGGTCGTCACTGCCGCGCCTCCTAGAACCGCTCCGGCCTGCAGCAGCGCGTAGACGAGATACCCCAGCAGGAGCACCGCCAGCACGCCGCCCGCCGCATACTCGAAGGTCATGACGCCCCCTAGCAGCCTCGCGCAGGCCCGCACGTACAGCACGCACAGCAGGAAGAAGGCGAGCGTGATCCCGACGAACAGCAGGTCCTCCATCGCGCCCTCCCCGGCAACAGACCCGACCGGACTCACCGCCGCCCCTGCGGCCGCACGATGCTCCACACCAGGACCACCAGCATGACGCAGGTCACGAGCACGGCGATGGCATGCGCTGCGTTCATGAGGCCTCCCTCCCCGCCTACCGGGCGCGCGACGCGCGCCCTGATCACAGAGTAGGGATCGCCGCGTCAATCCGGGGTCCAGGAGAGGCGGAAGGCGTCAAGAAGCGGTCAAGAGGAGGCGGGGGCGGGAGGGCTGCCGAAGGTCCCGTCCCGCGTGCGGTCCGGCGCGGTCAGGACTAGCGTGACCTCTGTCCACTTCGCCCCGGGGACGCCCCGGAGACAGGAGATCGCCATGTCCATCCGGCCGGTGAAGCAACTCGTCAAGTCCCGGCCGACCCGCGAAGGCGCGGGCGTGAATCTGCGCCGGGCCTTCGGCTTCGGGAATACCGCCGACTTCGATCCGTTCCTGCTCCTCGACGATTTCCGCAACGAACGGCCGGAGGACTATCTGGCCGGTTTCCCCTGGCATCCCCACCGTGGGATCGAAACGATCACGTACGTCCTGGCGGGAGATGTCGAACACGGCGACAGCATGGGGAACCGCGGCGTCATCTCCGCGGGCGATGTCCAGTGGATGACTGCGGGCCGGGGCATCATCCACCAGGAGATGCCCAGGGGCGATCGCGACGGCCGGATGCACGGATTCCAGCTCTGGGCGAACCTGCCGGCGGCGCTCAAGATGACGGCGCCCCGCTACCAGGAGGTCAAGGCGCCCGACATCCCGCTGATCACCGACGACGACGGAACCGGGGTGCGGATCGTCTGCGGCCGTTTCCGGGGCCGGACAGGGCCGGTCGACGGCATCGCGGCCGATCCGCTCTACCTCGACGTTTCGGTGCCGCCGGGCGTGCGGCGCATCCCTGCCGGTCGAGACGGTGCGCAGCGCCTTCGCGTACGTCTTCGCGGGATCCGGGAAGTTCGGCAACGCATCCGAGCCGTTCGCGGTACCGACCGAGGAGGTGGGCCGGGCCGACACGTCGACGCCGCCCGCGGCCGACAACCGCACGCTCGTGCTGTTCGATCGCGGCGACGAGATCACGGTGCAGGCCGGAGACGACGGCATCCGCTTCCTCCTGGTCTCGGGCAAGCCGCTGCAGGAGCCGGTCGCCTGGCGCGGCCCGATCGTCATGAACACGCAGGAACAGCTCGAGCAGGCGTTCGCGGAACTCGACCGGGGGACGTTTCTGGAGCCGCAGGGGTGACGGAGCTGTCCGGGGGGCTCGGCGCTCAGCGCGGGTGTCGCGCGATCGCGTCCGCCAGCGCGTCCACCAGCGCGCCGGCCGTGCTCTCCGGCGGCGCCACGATCCGCACCCACCCCGCCCGCTCCGCCGCCCGCGCCGTGACCGGTCCGATGCAGGCGGCCAGCGCCTGCGCGTGCAGGCCGTGCTCCGGCACCGCGCGGTCGAATCCCTCCACGGCGGAGCCGCTGGCGAAGGTGACGGCGTCGGCGCCGCGGGCGAGAATGTCGGCGCGCACGTCGGGCGACGGTTCGGCCGGCACGGTGCGGTAGGTGTCGAGGACATCGACTTCGGCGCCGGCTTCGCCCAGGGCGTCTTCAACCTCCGTGGAGGCCCTGCCGCCGCGCACGCGCAGCAGGCGCGCGCCGGTCACGTCGTGGGCGGCGAGAAATTCCCGCAGCATCGCCTCGGCCCGGAAGTCGGTCGGTACGAAATCGGCCCGCAGGCCGGCGGTGGCGAGCGCCGCGGCCGTGGTCGAACCGACGCAGGCGATCCTCGCCGCGCCGAGCACCCGCGCGTCGAGACTCCGCCCGGCGAGCTGCGTCAGCAGGCCGCGCACCCCGTTCCCGCTCGTGAAGACGACCCAGGCGTAATCGCCCAGCCGATCGCGCAGCGGCACGAGGTGGGTGGCGGGGAGAGGCTCGGCGCGCAGGACGGGGCAGGCGATCACGGCGGCGCCGTGCGCGGCCAGCGCGGCGACGAGGTCGTCGGCCTGATCGGCAGCGCGGGTGACGATGACGCGGCGGCCGCGCAGCGGCAGGGCCGGCTCGCCCGCGCCGCGCGGGGAGTCACTCATAGCGCAGCGCCTCGATCGGATCGAGACGCGACGCCTTGCGCGCCGGCCAGAAGCCGAAGAAGATGCCGATCGCGGCGGCGAACAGGAACGCCACCACGACCGCCTCCGGCTGGATCAGGACCGGCCAGTTCGCCGTCTTGCGCACGATGTTGGCCGCCCCCACCCCCAGGCCGATGCCGATCAGGCCGCCGAAACTCGCCAGCACCACGGCCTCGGCCAGGAACTGCAGCATGATATGCCAGCCCTTCGCCCCCACGGCCATGCGGATGCCGATCTCGCGGGTCCGCTCCGTGACCGATACCAGCATGATGTTCATGATGCCGATGCCGCCGACCAGCAGCGAGATCGAGGCGATGACGGCGAGCAGGGTGCGCATGACCTTCGAGGTCGAGCCCGCGATGTTGGCGATGTCCTGCTGGGTGCGGACCGTGAAATCGTCGTCCTTCCCGGCCGGGATGCGATGACGCGAGCGCAGCAGCTGCGAGATCGCCGTCGACCGCCTGCGGCAACGCCTGCATCGACGTCGCCGAGGCGAGGATCATGTTGAGGTGGTCCTCGCCGGAGATCTTCTTCAGGACGGTCGTGTAGGGCGCGAAGATGACGTCGTCCTGGTCCTGGCCCCAGGAGTTCTGCCCCTTCCTGTCGAGCACGCCGATCACCGTGAACGGGATCTTCTTGATGCGGATCGACTGCCCGACCGGGTCGGACCCCTGGAAGAGCTGTTCGGCCACGGTCTGCCCGATGACGGCCACCTTGGCCACGCCGCGCACGGCCGAATCGTTGAAGCCGGTGCCGCTGACGATCGCCCAGCGGCGGATGGCGAAGATGCTCTCGCTCCCGCCGTAGATCTGCGTGCCCCAGTTCTGGTTGCCGTAGACCACCTGCGCGCCGGTGCGCGCGACCGGGCTGACCGCGGTCACCCACGGGACCTGCGTGCGGATCGCGACGACGTCGTCCTCGGTCAGCATGGAGTAGCTGCCGGCGCCGCCGTGCACGCCGCCCGCCATGTGGGAGCCGGGAAAGATGTTGATGAGGTTGTCGCCGAGGCTGGCGACCTGCGCCTGCACCATGCTCGAGGCGCCCTCGCCGATGCCGACCATCGCGATCACGGCGCCCACGCCGATGATGATGCCGAGCACCGTCAGCGCCGAGCGCATCTTGTTGCGCGCGATGGCCCGCAGTGCGGCCGTGAGCAGCAGGGCGATGCGCATCTAGGTCACGACCTTTCCGTTGACCCGGGGGGCGGGGGCCGCGCCGGCCGCGACGCGCTCCTCGACGATGCGCCCGTCGCGCAGCACGATGACCCGTTTGGCGAACTCGGCGATGTCGTTCTCGTGGGTGATCAGGACGATCGTCATGCCGCCGGCGTTGAGGCGGCGCAGCACCTCCATGATCTCCACGGAGGTCTTCGTGTCGAGGTTGCCGGTCGGTTCGTCGGCCAGCAGCAGCGACGGCTCGTTCACCAGCGCCCGCGCGATGGCCACGCGCTGCTGCTGCCCGCCCGAGAGCTGGCTCGGCACGTGGTGCCCGCGCCCGGTCAGGCCGACCAGTTCGAGCGCCTCGCGCGCCTTCTGCGCCAGCGAGCCCCGGTGCCGCGTGCTGTACATGAGCGGCAGCTCCACGTTCTCGAGCGCGCTCGTGCGGGCCAGCAGGTTGAAACTCTGGAAGACGAACCCGATCCGCTCGTTGCGGATCTCGGCCAGGCGATCGCGCGAGAAGCGGCTCACGTCCTCGCCGTCGAGCAGGTAGCTGCCCGAGGTCGGGTGGTCGAGACAGCCGAGGATGTTCATCAGGGTGGACTTGCCGCTGCCGGACGAGCCCATGATGGCGACCATGTCGCCGCGCGGCACATCGAACGACACGCCCTGCAGCGCGGCCACCGCGTTGTCGCCACGGCCGTAGACCTTGACCAGGTCGCTGACGCGGATGACGGATGCGTTGTCGTTCACGTCTATCGCCGCCCGCCGGCGGGCACCCGCGGCGTGAACGGGATTGACCGCCCCCTGGTTGCCGCTGCTCTGGCCGCCGACGCCCAGCCCGAGGACGACAGCCATCCCGTCGCGCAGCGACTCGCCCCTGACCGCCACGAAGGTGCCGTCGGTCTGACCCGTCATCACGTCGATCCGCTGTGGTTCGCCGCCGTTATCGAGCACGTAGATCGTGCCGCTCTTCCAGACGATGCCGACGGCGGAGTCGCCCGAGGATTCGCCTGCGGCCGGGTCGCCGGGCAGGCCGCCGGGCCGGACGCTGTCCGGACGGGCGCCGCCCGGGCGTCCCCCTTCGCGCCTTCCCGCGCCGCCGCCCGCGGCCGCCCGCATCTCGCCACGTCCCGCCGCCGAGCCGCCGTTTCCGCCCGCCGCGCCCGCGGCCGCGCCACCGCTCCCGCCCTCCGCGGTCGCCGCCGGCCGGAAGCGCAACGCCAGTGCCGGCACCTTCAACACGTCCCGCGCCTCGTCCACCAGGATGGAGACGTTGGCGGTCATGCCGGGCAGCAGCTTCGCCCCGGGATTCTCCACGAGGATGACGACGGTGTACGTCACCACGTTCTGCACCGTCTCGGGCGCGAGGCGGATCTGATGCACGACGCCGCGGAACAGGTCGGCCGGATAGGCGTCCACGCTGAACGTGGCCTGCTGCCCCCCTTGACCATGCCGATGTCGGCCTCGTCGACCGCCACCTCGAGCTGCATCTTCTGGAGATCGTTGGCGATCGTGAAGAGGGTCGGCGCCGACAGCGAGGCGGCCACGGTCTGGCCCATGTCCACGTCGCGCGAGATCACCACGCCGTCGATGGGCGAGTGGATGGTCGCATAGCGCAGGTTCGTTTCGGCGCGGTCGAGCGCCGCCTGCGCCGACGCCCGCGAGGCGCGCGCCTGGTCGAGCGCGGTGCGCGACACGTCGATGTCGGCGACGGAGACGAGCCCCTCGCTCAGCAGCGGGAAGACGCGCGCGCTGTCCCGCTCCGCCTGACGCACCTGCACGTCGGTGCGCTGGAGGTCGGCGCGGCTCTGCGCCGTCTGTGCCTTGAGAAACGTCGGGTCGAGCTGCGCCAGCACCTGTCCGCTGCGCACGCGATCGTTGAAATCGGCGAAGAGCGCCGAGATCGTGCCGCTCACCTGGCTGCCGACGAGCACGGTGGTCACCGCCTGCAGATTGCCGGTGGCCGTGACCTGCACCTTGATGTCGCCCCGCTGGACCACCTCGGTGCGGTACTTCGGCTTCGCGCCGCGGGCCTTCGCGCTGCGCCAGGCGTAGAATCCGCCGGCCGCCACCAGCACCACCACGATCACGATTGCCACGCCCCTGCGACCCATCGGCGTCAAGCCTCCCCCGGCGCGACGAGGTGGCGCCGGTCGTTCAAAGTCTTCGCAACTGACAATATTGTCATACTATAGCCGCGGTCGGGCCCCGTCAAGGCAGCCCCATCCCCAACGCACGGCGGGGGCGAATCCTGCGCCGCCGAAATCGCTCCCGACGTGGCGGCGCCGAAGTGCTATGCTAATGTGTGGAGGGGAGAGAAATGATGTTCACGCCCCTGCCGCACGTGCGCGCGTCCGCCGCGGGCGCGTTCCTCGCGATCCTGGCCGCCTCCGGCTGCGGAGGTGGCGGGCGTCAGCGCGGGCGACGCCGATGCGCCACCGCCCTCGTCCGACCCCGTCCACCTGGCCGCCGCCGCCCTGGCCCCCGTGCGCGACGCACTGCAACTCGCCCTCGACACCGGCCGTTTCGCCGTCCTGGAAGCGCCGCGCCTGCTCGAAGCGGGAGCCGATCAGAGCGATTCGCTCATCGCCCTGCCGGGCCGCAGCGACCTTTTCTCCCTGAAGTGGTTCGACGCCGATCACGACGGCGCTCTCTCGAGCGGCGACGGCCTGCGCCTCGACACCGCCCCGCGCCAGGGTAAGCGTCCGGCCCCTCGGACCGACCCCCGCCCGGCCGGTCTGCACGTGCCGGACATGACATTCGGCGCCGGCACCTTCGCCACCCCCGCCCTGTATGCCGACCTTGCCGCCGCCGCGGCCGACTCCACCGGCACGGCCCTCTCCGGCACCCTCGCCATTGCCTACGTCCACGGGCCGATCGGCGAGCGGCTCACCGTCGGCTGCGGAGCCGCCGGCTTCCATTGCACCGCCCCGGCCGGCGATGCCGTGCTCGACAGCCTCGACCTGACGCTCGAACTGCAGCCCTACTCCCACGCCTGGACCCTGCAGGTGCGGGCTTCGCTGGCCCACGCCCGGTTCGGCGCCCTCACCCTGCAGACGACCTCGCCGCTGCGCGGCGCGCTGCTGCCCGACGGCGCGCTCGGCCCGGCCGAATCGGGTCGCCTCGTGGTGCGGCGGGCGGGCGGCGGCTCGGTGGCCGTGCTGTTCACCGGACCCGACCTCGCGCGCCTGCGGGTCGACGAGGATGGCGACGGCATCATCGATCAGAACCTCCCCACGAGCTGGACCGCGCTGCTGGCCGCCCGTTGACTGTCGCGGCGCCAGCGTCAGGCACCTCCGAAAACGCAGACTGCGACCGACCGTTGTCGCGCCGGCCCCGCAGCCCCTATACTGCCGCCCATGGACCTTGAAGTGCACGGCTGGCCGGACGGCTGGGAACTGGTCTCCTGCGGCGATGGCCGCAAGCTGGAGCGTTTCGGCGCCGTGCTCCTCGACCGGCCGGCCGCCCAGGCGATCTGGCCGGCCGACCCCGCGGCGCCCTGGGCCGCGGCGAACGCCGCCTTCCAGCGCGGCGAAGGGGGCACCGGCGACTGGCAGACCGGCCCCGGCGCGGCGCCGTCCACCTGGGACGCGCTCTGGCGGGGCCTGCGCTTCGAACTGCGTCTGACCGGTTTCGGCAACGTGGGGCTGTTCCCGGAGCACGCCGCGCACTGGGCCTGGCTGGAGGAGACGATCGGTCGGCGGACGGCGGCGAACGATCCCGGCGCCGCGCCGGTCGAGGTGCTCAACCTCTTCGCCTACACCGGCGGCGCCTCGCTCGCGGCGGCGCGGGCGGGCGCGCGCGTGACCCACCTCGACGGCGCGCGCGCCGTCAACACCTGGGCCGCCCTCAACGCCGAACGGTCCGGCATCCCGGAGGGGCGCCTCCGCTGCGTCACCGACGACGCCCTTGGGTTCGTCCGCCGCGAAACCCGGCGCGCCCGGCGCTACGACGTCATCATCCTGGATCCGCCCACCTTCGGGCGCGGCGCGCGCAGCGAGGTGTGGAAGATCGAACGCGACCTCCACCCGCTGCTGATCGCCTGCCGGGAACTGCTGGCGGAGACGCCGCTCGGCGTGCTGCTGACGGCGCATTCGCCCGGCGTCACCGCCGCCGTGCTGCGCGCGCTGCTGGCGCCGTTCGGCGGCCGCGTCGAGGCCGGGGAGATGCTGCTGTGCGGCGCCGCCGACGCGCCCCCCCTGCCGGCCGGCGTCTACGCCCGCTGGACTCCGTGAGCCGCGCCGCCGCGCAACGGCTCAGCGCCCCTCGCCCAGCGGCCGGATCTCGCCCGTCTCCTCGACCCGCACCGGCCACCCCTCCAGCATCTTCGGCAGACTGTCGCGCAGGGCCGGCGTCAGCGTCACGACCATGATCGCGATGCAGGGCGAGCCGTCGTCGAGGGCCCCCTGGTAGGTGCCCGCGACCCCCGCCAACGCCATCAGCCGCGGCGTGTGATCGGCCAGCACCACCTCGATGGGTCGTTGTGCCACTGCTGTCTCCCCTCCCGGTTCGCGGCGCGCGTCGGGGCGGCAGCCGCCCGTCAGGAGCGTCGCCGCCAGCGCGAGGGTCGCCGCGCGCAGGATCGCCATGGTCGCGCCCCCCCTTCGTAACAGGACACCCGCCCCCCCGGAGGAAGGCGGGTGTCCACTTGCGAATTCACAACCTCAGCCGGAAACCGACGTGGCTCAGATGCCGACCATCGTCCAGCCGGTGCCCAGGAACGACAGCACCGAGCTGATCGGGTTGGCGATCGCGGTCGTGGTGCTGCCGGCGAAGAGCAGACCGACCGGCTTCGGGTTCGTCGTGATGTTCTGCACCATGAGCGAACCGGAGTCGCCGCCGGCGAGGAACTTGCTGCGCCTTGTTCGTGACCACGATCTGACCGGTGAAGGTCTTCGTGAACGCGGCGCCGCCGGCGCACTCGTTCTCGTACGCCACGCTGATCGTGGCGTTCAGGCCGGAAATCGTGCTGGTGGTCAGACCGGTGGTGCGGCCGGCCTTCTTGACCGCCATGTTGACCGCGGCGGCGATCGGCGTCTTCGAGATCGTGCCGATGCCGAGGATCGCGCCGTCGGTGCGGACCATGCCGGTGATGACCTGGGCGATCGAGCAGTCGACGTTGTTGTTCGGCAGGCTTTGCCGGACCACCAGCGTGCCGACGTTCTGCGCCGTGGTGGCGTTGCAGGCGACGTCGATGAGACCGGGCTGGATGACGAAGTCGCCGGTGGTGGCGACGCGGCTGTTGCCGCCGGCCACGATGTCGGCCTCGAACACGTGGTAGTTGCTCAGGACGTACTGCGTCGTGCCGTTGGTCACCAGCGAGCCGAGCGTGCCGCCGCAGCAGTAGCCGTTGGCCAGGTCATAGCGCCAGCCGCCCGAGGTGCCCATCGAGATCGGCGGCGTCTGCTTGGCGGTGTTGCCGGCCTTGTCGGAGGCCATCGGCAGATCGATCATCGGCCGGATGATGCCGCTGACCTCTTCCACGATCGGCAGGCCCTCGAGATCCTTCGGCAGGGCGCCCTTCGCCATCGGCTCGATGGTGAGGATCATCAGCGCGGGCGAGCCGTCATCGAGCATGGTGATCGCGGTGCCGACCACGTTCGGCATCGCCATCAGGGCCGGCGTGTGCATCTTCTGCACGTCCATCGCCGCGCGGAACACCGCGGACGAGGCATCGCCGATCGGCACGGCGGCGCCGGGAGTCTCCGGCGTGACCGGCTGGTCGTCGCGGCTGCAGCCAGCCCACACCAGACCCAGGGACAGGAGCACGATCAGAAGCATGATAATGCGGGAATGAGTCCGAAGCATGTTGCCCTCCTCGAGGCGAGAGAATCGAGACAGGCGAACCGACGGAGACTGTGAGCTTATCTGTTGGCGGCGCCACGAGTCAAGAGCGGGAATGTCCGGAAAGCCCGGCAGCCGACGGGGGAGTTTGCGCGGGGCGCGTCGTGTCGAGGGGGGCCGCGATTCCCGTCTTCTGGAGGTTGCTACGGGAGCAAAAAGTGCGCGGGACACCGAGGCATCAATCAGGGTCCCTGGGGCTGCAAACTTATTACTTCCGTAGCAACCTCCAGAAGACGCGCCGCGCAACCCCCGACCCGCCCCCGCTCCGGGGCGGAGAAGCCGCGCTTACAATCAACGCCATCAGCACTTCCGACTCCCGCGACCGCTCCACGATCTCGTCCACGACCACCGGGATGTCCTTCACCGTCAGGCCGAGTCGGGTCCAGACGGCCTGCTGGAAGGCGGGGGCGGCGGTGTCGCCGCCGTCGCCGATCTTCTCGAGGTTGCAGATGTAGTTGGCGCTGTGCACGAGCATGGCCAGCTCCTGGTGCTCCACGTCGGCCATGCCGGGGTGGTGGTGCCAGCGGATCGCCTGCAACACCTCCGGGGGCTGGTTCCAGCGCATGGCGAGCCAGGCGCCCACTTCGGCGTGGTCGGTGCCGAGCAGCTCGACCTCGGCCTGCGGCAGCGGCACGTGCTTCTCGACCGCGGCGTGCACCGCGGCGATGAACGCGTCGTGGAAATGCGGCTCGAGCACGATCTTGCCCACGTCGTGCAGCAGGCCGGCCAGGTGCATCAGGTCCTTGCCGTACCGCCGCTGCAGGTTCGGCTTGCAGCGATCGTAGAGAACGTTCACGCGCGATGCCGACCGACACGCAGTGGCGCCAGAACGCCTCCCGGTCGAAATCGCGCTGCCCGGTCCGGCCGTAGGTCTGGAAGACGGCGGTGGAGGTGGCGATGTTCGTCACCGCGTTGAAGCCGAGCCGCGCCACCGCCAGCTCGACCGAAACGATCGGCTCCCAGCTCGCGTAGAGCGCGGAGTTCACGATCTTGAGGATGCGCGCCATCATCGAGGGATCGTCCTCGATGATCCGCGCCACCTTCGTGGCGTTCGAATTGGGGTCGCGCACCGCCGCGCGCAGCTTGTCGATGACGACCGGCAGCGTCGGCAGGTTCTTCAGCGACTCCAGCCGGCGCAGAACTTCCTGGCTCTTGTCCATGATCTCCCCCCGGCTACGGACGCACCCGCGCCGATTGTGCACCCCGTGGCGACGACTGTCAACCGCCGTGCGATGCCGCCGCCGCCGCCCACCGCCAGCCCCGCCTTGCGCCCGGTCACCCAGGCCCAGAGGAAGTTGAAGCCGCCGATGCGTCCCGTGCCGTCGAGGATCTCGCCGGCGAAGTGCAGGCCCGGAACGATCCGGCTCTCCAGCGTGCGCGGCGACACTTCCCCCAGCGGCACGCCGCCGCCGGTCACCTCGGCCGTGCGGTACCCCTCGTTGCCGCCGACCGGCAGCGGAAAGTCCGCCAGCGCGGCCACCAGGGCGCGCCGCGTCTCCCGGGTGAGATCGGCAGCCCGGACCGCCGGCTGTAGCCCCGTCTCCTCGAGCAGCCGCTCCGCCAGGCGGCGCGGCAGCCGTTCGGCCAGGAGACCGGCCAGGGGCCGCGCGCCGCCGCGCCGCAGCAGATCGTCCCAGTCGGGTGCGTCGTCCCCTCCCCAGCGGACCCGCAGTTGCGTGGTCTCCCCCGCCGGCCCGGCGAGGTGCCGGCTCATGTCGAGCACGACCGGGCCGCTGAAGCCGCGGTGCGTGAACAGGAAGCTGCCGATCCGCTCCTCCACCGGCACGCGCCCGTCCCGCACCGCCCGCACCCGCGCCGGCAGCGACACGCCGGCCAGCGCGCGCCAGCGCGGATCGTCGCACAGCAGCGGCACCAGCGCCGGATACGGCGGCACCAGCGCGTGCCCGCAGGCGCGGGCCAGCGCGAAGCCGTGGCCGTCGGAGCCGGTCTTCGGCAGGGAGAGCCCGCCGGTGGCGAGCACCAGGCGGTCGCAGGTCACGCGCGCGCCCCCCGCCGCCGTCAGCGCGAAGGCGCGCCGCGCCGGCGCGCCCGCGCCGGTCGCGCCGAGCCGTCTCGCCTTCGTCACCCGGAACTCCCCGTACAGTGCGACGCCGGCGGCCCGGCAGGCGTCGAGCAGCGCCGCCACCACGCGCCGCGGGTCGTCGTCCGCGGGGAACAGCTTGCCGGTCGCCTCGCGCTTGAGCGGCACGCCGAGATCGTGCTCGAAGAAGGCGCGCACGTCGTCGAGCGGCCAGGAGAAGAGGATGTTGCGCAGCGCGGTGCGCGACCCGCGGTGTGGAAGTCGGCGAGTGTCATCGCCGAGGGAAGCACGTTGCAGCGACCGCCGCCGCTGGCGCGGATCTTGGCGCCCGGCGTTGGCCGTGTCTCGAGCAGGAGGACCCGCGCCCCCGCCCGGGCGGCGAAGATCGCCGCGGTCAGGCCGGCGGCCCCCGCCCCCACGACGACGACCGGCCAGTGATCGGCCCCGCTCAACGACCGCGGTAGAGCCCCTTCACGCCGCCCAGAGTGCGCTGCTCCACCGCCTGGGTCCCCTCCGGTACGATTTTCCAGATCTCGCCCTCCTGCGTCCCGGTGCGATCGACGAGGTACAGTTCGCCGACGCCGTCGGCCGCGATGGCGGCAATGGCCCCGACCGTGGCGATCCCCGCGCCCGGCACGACCGACAGCGGCCACTCGCGGAGCTCTGCCACCGCGCCGCCGACCATCTTGAACGACCGGAGGCGGGCAGTGCAATAGTCAGCAAAGAAATAGGTCCCCTGCAAGCGCCGGCAGGGCACCGCCGCGGTAGACCGCGCCGCCCGTCACCGAGCAGCCGCCCGCGTGACTGTACTCGTGCACCGGCAGGATGAGCGAGCCGTCGTTGCAGCCGTTGACCGGATCGTAACAGTGGGTCCCCTCCATCCGGCGCCAGCCGTAGTTGCGCCCGCCCGGCGCGTCGCCCGGCTGCCAGTCGATCTCCTCCCAATCGTCCTGGCCGACGTCGCCGATGTAGATGTCACCGTTGAGCGGGTCGAAGCCGAAGCGGTAGGGATTGCGCAGCCCGCTCGCCCAGATCTCGTCGCGCGCCCCCCCCGGGCGCCGCGAACGGATTGTCGGGCGGGATGGTGTAGGTGGCGCCGCTCACGTCGAGCCGCAGCAGCTTGCCGAGCAGGGTGCCGGTATCCTGCGCCCGGTTGCCGGGGTCGCCGCCCGAGCCGCCGTCCCCCATGCCGATGTACAGGTAGCCGTCCCGCGGACTGAAGGCGACAGTGCCGCCGTTGTGATTCGCGAACGGCTGGTCGATGGCGAGCAGCAGCGCGGCGCTGCCGGGGTCGGCCAGGTCGGGATCGCCCGCCGAGACGGTGTACCGCGCGATCACCGTGTTCCCCGCCACGTCCGTGTAGTCGATGAAGAAGCGCCCGCTGGTGGCGTACTGCGGATCGAACGCCAGTCCCAGCAGCCCCCGCTCCGACCCCTGGCCCAGCCCCGGCGTAACCAGAGCCGTGACGTCGAGAAACGGCGCCGCCACCAGCGCGCCGCCTTTCAGGATCCGAATCAGCCCCCCCTGCTGCACGATGAACAGCCGCTGTGCATCCCCCGGCGGCGCCGTCACCCAGACCGGCCAGGCCAGCCCCCCCGCCACCCGGTTCACCGCGATCTGGGCCGACGCGCGCGGCGCCAGACCCAGGAGCAGCCCCGGCACGATCAACAGCAGCACGACCAATGCCCTCACGACACGCCGACGCATGGCGACCTCCCTCGCGGAAAATGATGACCATTGTCAATATAAGAGGAGATCGGTCGGGATGCGAGCCACGGGGACCTGGGGAACCTGCCGGAGGTTATCAGGCCCGGACGTCGAGGAGGCTGCCCGTCGAAGCTTCGGGGTGCTTCAGGTTGTAGGTGAGTTTTTCGAAAGCGGAAACCACGCCGTCCTGATTCGTGTCCATCTTGTCGTAGCTCGTGCTCTGGCTCGAGGAAGTGCTGCCGGCGGCGCCGGACGACTTGCCCGCTCCGCCGGCGGGCGGACCACCCGCACCGCGGGGAGCGCCGGCTGCCGTCTTTTGGGGCGCGATTGCGCCCTGACTGTCGGCGCTGGCGTCCGTCTTCCTGACGGCGACCTGCTGCGTCTGGGCGGAGTAGAGCCCGGCCAATCCTTCAATTCCCGGAATTGCCATGCGACCGTCCCCTCTCCCGCCGTTTTCAAGCCTTGTCGTGGTCATCGGCAGGGGACGGTCGTCCTTGAGACCTGGTCCGGGCGCGATTCATTCGCTGCCGCCCCCTGCCGCAGCGCCCCGCACCAGCACCAGGCCGACCTGTTCGGCGCGCCGGACCGCCGCGATGGCCTCGTCCAGCGCCGCCAGCTCGTCGCGCGAGATGGCGAAGTGGAGCGGGCCGCGCTCGGGACCTGACCACGCGTCGAGGAAACGCCTCCGCCCCGACGCGCAGGCCGGCCTGTATCACGACGTCGCGAAAGTTGCGCCGGCGCAGCGGCCCGCAGGCGCTGCTGGCCGGCGGGCGCTGATCTGAAGCAGCAAGAGCATCGAACACGAACGCCGGAAGCCGCCCAGGTGACCTCGCCCTGGTCACCCGAGCCGCACTCCCGGCATCCGTGTTGCGCGGGGGAAAAACCCTCGCCCTCCAAACCCCGTCGCTGCGTCGATGCATCGAGGGCGACGCCGGGCGAAACCGGCGTCATGGGAGTAAGCGCAGGGTCGGGGGGAAACCGGCAGGGTTTTCCGGAGATTTCTCAGCCTGAGCGAAGATGCCGACCGCGGCGGGGCGGGCCCGTCCGGGGAGAGTGGTCAGGCGGCTCCGCCGCAGCCGCCTCGTCGCGCTCCCGTTCCCCTTGACAACCCCCACGCCCCCGGCCTTGAATCCCGGCTTACCCGCCGTTCCCCGGGGAGTCCTCTCATCGACCACGAACTGTACGCACGCGGGAAGGCTCTCTTTCTCGAGGCCGTCGCCCTGCCGCGCGAGCGGTGGGACGGCTTTCTCGACGTGGCGTGCGGGGGCGACGGGGAGTTGCGCCGGCAGGTCGTCGATCTGCTGGCCCACCATGACGAGGCGGGCGGGCTGCTCGATGCACCGCCCTGGCGGGAGCCGCCCCCGGAGATTCCCGAGGTTTTCGGGCCCTATCGCGTGCTGAGGCTGCTCGGCCAGGGGAGCATGGGGGTCGTCTACCTCGCCCGGCTCCTGGTCGAAGTATCGCCGGCGTCGGCGTCGGCGCCACCCGTCGCGTTGAAGGTCCTGCGCCCCGGCGCGATGTCGCACTTCCTCCTCAGTCGCTTCAAACGCGAGATCGAGGCGCTGCGCCGGCTGGACCACCCCGGCATCGCGCGGCTGCTCGACGCCGGCACGGTCGAGACCGCGGACGGGCCCCGGCCGTATTTCGCGATGGAGCACGTCGAGGGGGTCACGCTCGCGGAGTGGCGGCGCTCGGCAAATCCGTCCGAGCGGGAGCGCCTGCGGCTGCTGGCCGATCTGTGCGACGCCGTGCACGGCGCCCATCAGCACGGCGTGGTGCACCGCGACCTCAAGCCGCAGAACATCCTGGTCACACCCGACGGGCGACCGAAGGTGCTCGACTTCGGCATCGCGCGGCTGACCGACGGCGACGACAGCCGCGCGCACCGTCGCCACCCAGACGTGGCAGTTGCTCGGCACGGTCCGCTACATGAGCCCCGAGCAGGCGACCGGCGGGCCGACGGAGATCGACCACCGCAGCGACATCTACGCGCTCGGCGTCATCGCCTACGAGCTGCTCACCGGACAGATCCCCTACGATCTGCGGCGTCTCTCCACGCCGCGCGCGCTGCTGGAGATCGCCACCGTCGAGCCGCGCGCGCTCGGAGAGCACGCCGCCACGCTGCACGGCGATGTGGAGACGATCGTCCACAAGGCGCTGCAGAAGCGGCCGCAGGATCGCTACGCCGCGGCGGCGGACATGGCGGCCGACCTGCGCCGTCAGCTCGATGGGCGGTCGATCTCGGTGCGGCGGCCCGGACCGCTGGCGCGGGTGATGCGGGTCCTGCGGGCGCGGCCGCGGCTGCGGCGGGCGACCACCGTGATCGGGATCGCGGTGGTCGCGACGGCGGTGACCGTGGCGGCGATGCTGGTGCGCGAGCACCGGTCCGGAGACGTGGACGCGGCTTTCAGCCGTCTCTATGCCGTTGTCGAGGAGGGCGACCGCCTGCGCCACGACGGCGAGGCGACCCGCGCGAAGCTCACGGCCGCGATCGCGCAGTTCCGCACGGCGCGAAACGATCTGGGCCGGCTGCCACCGCGGCCCTACTCCTCGGAGATCAAATGCTACATCTACTGGCGGCTGGGCGAGCTGTACTTCTTCCTCGGCCAGCGCGAGCACGACGCGGATTTGCTTGAACAGGCGCGGGGATTCTGGCGGGATGCCGCCGGAGCGCGCGTCGGTCCGCCGCTCGGCGACCTCGTCCCGCCGGGGGGAGCCATTCGCACCGGCGCATCGCGCCTCGGGCTGCACCACCCGATCCACGCCATGGGTCTGGCTGACGCAGCCCTGGCCGGCTACCGCGCGCCCGCCTCGAATCTGCGGCTCGCCGCGTCCGAGCAGCATGCGTCGGCCCGCCAGCATGGAGACCCGCACGCCTACTCCGACAGCTGCAACCTCACGGCCGAGCGAGCGTCACACGGACCTGGCCTATGTGCTCCTGAACGAGGGCGACGCGCTGACCACGCTCGGCGCAACCGTCGACAGCCTCGCGCTGGTCGACCGCGGGATCGCCCTGCTGCGCGGGGTTCTGGCCGGGGGGGCGATTGCGGATCCGGAGGGTCGGTCCTACCTGGCGAACATGCTGGGCAACGGACACGCGCGCCGTGCGGAACTGCTCGCCGTCGCGCGCGACACCGCCGCCGCGCGCGCGCACCTCGATTCCGCGCGGGTTCGGTTCGACGCCACCCTCGAATTGCGCCGGCAGAGCGCCGGGCGCAGCTACTGGCGACTGCGCTGCGACCGCGCCCACATGTGGGAGGTCGCCGCCGGCCTGGCGCCGGACGAGCCGACGCGTCGCGCGCACCTGCGTCGCGCGGTGGACGAGCTCGAGGCGTCGCGTGGCGGTCTCAGAGCCGAAACGGACGACTTCGAGATTGCGCTGACGCAGGCTGAACTGGCGTCGGCCCATGCGGATCTGGGGTATCTGGATGGCGATGTATCGGACTTCGCGCGCGCCGACTCCCTGCTGACTTCGGCGTCGGCCGTCCTGACGCGCGAGCGCTTCCCGATCCAGTACACGCAGACGCAGTGGCGTCGCGGCCGCCTGGAGCGGCAACGCGCGGAGATCACGGGAGACGACGCCGCGGCGGCCGCGTCCGCGGCGGCCCTGGCCCGCGCGCGCGAAACGCTGCCGCGTGTCGAGTGGCCCGCCCTGCAGCGCCGTGTCGACGCCGAAGAGGCGCTGCGATCCCGGCTTGACTGATGGGCGGAGAGGAGCGGGCACGGTCCGCGCCGCGCTTCCTAGGCGGCCAGTTCGCGGCGCAGCCACGCCTTCGCGTGCGTCAACTGGTCGCGCACCCAGCGCTCGCTGCGGTCGAAGGCGTGGGCGATCTCGACCTGCGTCATGCCGCCGAAGAAGCTCATCTCCACGATGCGCGCTTCCTGGGGATCGACCTGCGCGAGCCGCTCGAGCGCCTCGTGCAACGCGAGCACGTCCTGCTCGGGGCCGTTCGCCACGGCCGACGCCTCGTCCAGCGTCACCATCAGCGCGCCGCCCCCCCGCCTGGCGGACCGCTTCCGGCGGGCGTGGTCGACCAGCACCTGCCGCATCGCCGTGGACGCGAGCGCCAGGAAGTGCGTGCGGCCACTCGCCTCGAGTCGCTGCTGCTGCGCGAACTTGAGGTAGACCTCGTTCACGAGCGCCGTCGGCTGCAGCGTGTGGTTGGCCCGTTCCTCGCGCAGACGGCGGGCGGCCAGCCGGCGCAACTGGTCATAGACCAGCGGCATCAACTCGACGAGACGCTCGTCGTCGTGGCTCGGGAGATCGCCCATCTCATCCGATCCGGCGCGATTGCAGGGTTATGCGTCGGTCCTGACGCGTGCCCCGGACGTTGGCGGCATCGGCCCGCGGGGCGCGCTCGCGAAGCAGGCGGCACGGGACGCACAACATGATGCTAGTCCACAAATTACGCTCCGTCAACGCGGATGGTGCGGACCGGCTGAGCGCCGCAGCAGACGACGCCCGCGGCCAGGGGGGGCGAACCGAGGCGACAGAGATTCCAACCCGAGATCAGGTGCGTACAACGGACAGCGGCTCCGCAAATTCCGCGAACAGACGGGATCCTGAGATCGCGCCGATGCTGGCGCAGTTGTACGAGCCCTCAATCTTCAGGCCGTCGGCATCGAGCACGCCCGTCGGCGCGTCGAACACGGGCTCGGCAAGCATGCCCACGTTGTACGCGATCTTCACCTCGCCGCTCCGCGAGCCTGTCACGAGATCGGGAAGACCGTCGCCGTTCCAGTCGGCGATGTCCGCGCGCACATCACCGGCGACAAAATCTCCGCCCGACCTGACCGCGATCCCGTCCGACCGCCAGAGGTGCGTGCGCGGGTCGGCGGCACCGCTACTTGTACGGCACACCTTTCGGACCCTGGATGATGTAAGCGACGGAGCACGAAACGCCGCCCTGGCAACGCACCCACCAGTTGACCTTGGTCGTGAGGTTGGTCGACGTCAACGTGGGAAGCTCGACGCCGACGTGGCTATCCACCCCATCGGCAAAGTCGGCTGTGGTCTTCGTCTCGATCCGTGCCACCTTCCACCCGTAGCGCAACGTGACCGTGGGCGCGACGGTGTCGGTACTGTAGTGAAAAGCGAACAGGTCGTTGGCGTAGTGATACACGGTCACCGTATTGTTCCAGGACGTCATCGAATCCGACTCGTCATGCTTCTTGAAGTTGGTGCACGCGATCTCGGGCAGTGGCATCTCGACCAAGATCGGCATGAGCGTGAACTTGCTGGGCGTGGAGCGCACACCGTTCGACTCGACCGAAACCTGGAGCTGCATGCCCTCGATCGGGACGAGCGGAATCTCGGGCAGCGCGACGTAGACCTGGGAAACGTTCCACTCCCCCGACTTGGGCGTCGCGGTGTAGTCCTTGCCTCCCTGGGGCTGCACGAAGTGCACGACCGGCTTCTGGAAGCCGACGCCGCTCACGAGCAGCGTCTCGCCGGGCAGGCCGCTCACGCGGTCGAGCGCCGTGATGGTAGGCGGCGGCAGCAGCTGGAACGCCGCCGAGTTGCTCTTCACGCCGGCGTTGTTGACCATGCTCTTGACATACAGGCTCACCGTCCGAGGCAGGGTCGCCGCGCCGCTCGGCGCAGCGACGGCGTTGCCGGGAAACGGCACGTTCGGGACCTTCGCCTGCAGCTCGGAGGCGCTCTGGTAGCGCATTTCGGCCTTGGTTTCCGCGCCGCCCTCGTCGACGACAAAGACCTGGTCGTTCGCGGTGAAGTTCTGGCCCTTCAGAGTCACCCAATTGCCGGCGACGCCTTCCGCAGGCACGACCGCGGCGATGGCCGGCTTCGGCGTGGGCTCCCAGCGGAAGGGCTGCGCCGCCGTCGTATAGCCGAAGGAATCGGACTTGATGTACACGTTCCCGTCATACGCGTTGACCACGGCGGCGGCCGCGACCGGTACGCGTGTCTGGAGCAGCGTCGCGCCATCGGTGTCCTTGCTGACGCCGGTCACGCTCGCGAGCGCGGCGAAGTTCGGGTTGATGGTGAACCAGACGGCGGTGTGGAGCTTGACGTAGTCCGGGCTCCAGCGGTTCGCCGGAACGAGATCCGTGGCCTTCAGCGTGACGATGTCGCCGGGGACGCCGCGTGCGGGATTCACCGTGAGCAGCCTGCCCTGCGGCAATGGAGCAATCACATCGGGACGAATGGCGTCGACAGGCCGCATGCCGGGCCGCACCGGAGCAAGGGGGCTGACGGCGGCGATGGCCTTCGTCGAGCTCAGCAAGCGCGTGCCGAGCTCGAGATTCTGCTTCGCGATCTGCGCCGTCAGAGTCTGCTGATTGGCGGTGATCTGCTCCTGCACCTGTGCCGAGAGCTTCTGCGCGACGGCGTTCGAGGCCGTGGTCCTGGCGGCGGCCATACGCGTGACGTACGTCTGCAGCGCGACCCGATCCGCCGCCGATCCCTCGTAGACGACCGTCGCTTCGACGGGCGCCGTGAGTCTGGCCGTTTCGGCAACGCTCAGCGCAAGCGACCAAACCGGACCTTTCTGCAGTTCAGCCGCCGTGACGTTCAAGGACACACGCACCGGCGAAGTCGTGAGTGTCACGGGAGTCGCCGCGCCGCTCGGGGCGATTACCCTGGCCGCCAGCGGCCCGTTCTTCCACGCCAGCGTCAGCGTGACGGCGCCCACCTGCGTGATCGGCACCGTCACCCACGCCGTGGCGCCCGCGGCCACAGTGCGGGTTTGCGGCCACGTCGGCGGCGTCAGCTCGGCAGCATTTACGGGGAGAAGCGGCAGCAGGGCCGCGGTGATCAAGGCAGCGACAGTAACTCTCATGTTCGTATTCCTTTCTTGGGGGATAGTCATTTCAACCGCACACTCCCCTCTGTCCCTACCAGAAACCCCGTCCGCCTTGCCCGCGTGGCAGTTACGGCCAAGTGACCATAGCATGGCGCCCCATGCTGAAACTACTCCTCTCCCGGATCTGCCGCGGCGGGCCGACCCATCGCGTAGCCGGAAGTCCGGGCGCTGATTCGTCGGCTCTCCCAGCAGAATCCGCTCTGGGGAGCGCCGCGCATCCATGGCGAATTGCTCAAGCTTGGCTTCGAGATCGTCGCCATCGACTTCTTCACCATGCCAACGGCGAGCTTCCGGACACAGCATCTGCGGGGAGCAGCTCGTCGAGACGATCAGGGTGCTTGGCGTCGAACAGAAGCTCATCGCGTACGAGTCACCGTGGCTGAACGGGTACGTCGAACGGCGGATCGGCTCGATCCGGCGGGAGTGCCTCGACCACGTCAGCGTGTTCGGCGAGCGGCATCTGCGGCGGGTGCTGCGCGAATACGTCGCCTGCTACCACGGGTCGCGGACTCACCTCGGACTGGGCAAGGATGCGCCGGAGCCGCGGGCGGTCCAAAGTCGGGGCGAAGGCCCTGGAGTGAGGCGGCCGGCGGCTACCGCGGCGTTTCCGTGCCCGACCCGCCCGGCCCCTCCCCCTGCTCCTGCCCGTCCACGGGGTCCACGAAGCGCACCACGTCACCGATCTTGAAACCCTGCCCGTCCGTCGCTTCCGCTACGGAAACGCCCTCGTTGACGGAGGTCAGCCGGCAGTTGCCCAGGACAGCGTCCTTGGTCCGACCGATGACCGTGCGCGTTTCGGGATCCACGATCGTCCGGCCCGGGCGCAGGATCCGGAGCGTGTCCCCCTCCTTCAGACCGACCTTGCTGCCGGCGTTGATGTACACCGTCGGCTGCGGCACGCTCTCTTCCTCGATGTCGGCGATCCGGCCCTCCCAGGGCATGGTCGCCATCCGATCGCAGATCAGGGCCACCGCCTGTTCGATGGCCTGCCGCGTCGCGTGCCCCAGCGGAGTCTGCTTGAAACCGGAGGTGGACATCTGCCACTCGGGCTTGTCGACGGTCACCCCCACCGCGGACGCGCTCGCCCGCCCCTCTCCCCGCACCGAGTCGATGATCACGCCGGTCGCGGCGTCGTAAATGCGAATGTCCAGGGCCACGACGGCCTCGGCCCGGCTCGCGGCCAGCCCGATCCCCTTGAGAAAGCTCGCGCTGCCGCCCGTGCTGCTGGCGTTGTAGCTGTACTCCGTTACCGCGCCGCGGATCAGTGCCTGCGCCCCGAGCAGCCGGCCCATGCCGGGCGCGCTTGCGGCATCCGCGAGCGGTCCGGACATGAGCGCCTGCTCCCCCTGGATGTCCATCATCGCCTTGCGCTCGAGACAGATGAAACGCCCGGAGTCCACGAGCGCCGTCGTCAGCATCTCCGTCAGGCCGGTGCCGAAGTCGGTCGGCGGCGGGATGCTGATCGTCGTCGTCTGCGTCATGCCGCCGTTGGACATCGGCTGCATGGCGCTCGTCGCGGTGACCTTGACTTCCATGTCCATGATGCCGAGCCGCTTCTTCGGGCCGGTGTACCGGGACACGGCCGCCCGCCCGGACTTCGGCTCGGCGGTCGCGGGCTTCGCCTTCGCCTCGGCCCCGACCTTGCGGAGCTCACGCGCCACCTTGCCCAGCGGCACCCCGTCGATTTCCGAGGTTCCGCCGGAGGCGCCGGACGAGAAAACCGCGAGCGCACCGACGATCAGCGTCACCTTCGACGCCCACGCAGAACCTGGCACTTTCATCGCAGCCTCCGCCGATAGTGCTGAAGCGGCCCGCCCCCGTTCCGGGACGCGGTCAGGCCACCCGCCGGCCGCGGCCTAAAGACCAGCCGCGCAGGCGGGGAGACAGATGGCGACCATCGCCACAGCGAACCACTTCCGAATCATACACTGCTCTCTCTCTTACTGCGAACGCCGGGCGCCTCCGGCCCGTGCTCGCGGCGGGCGTCCCGGCGCTACTGCTGGACGATTTCCACGCGGCGGTTCTTCGCCCGCCCCTCTTCGCTGTCGTTGGACGCCACCGGTGCGAGCGGCCCGACGCCGCCGGCGTGAAGCCGCGACGCCCCTACCCCGTGCCGGCCGACGAGCGCCTGCACCACGGCCGCAGCGCGCCCCTGCGACAGCGTCAGGTTCGCCTCGAACCCGCCCACGCTGTCGGTGTGCCCGACCACATGCAGCTTCAGGGCCGGGTCGTTCATCAGCAACTTGGCGATCTCGACGAGGGCGGCCTCGGACTCCGGTCTGAGCTCGGTCTTGCCGGTGTCGAAGTAGATCCCCTCGACGGCGACATGGCCGTTCGCGCGCAGGCCGTCAGCGAAGAAGGCCGCGTCGGCCTGGATATCCTGCTTCATCGCCTCGCGCTCGACGATCGTCAACCAGTACTTGCCGGTGAACTCCGCCTGCAGGTCAACCCAGATCTCCTTGCCATCCTTGACGATCAGGAAGCAGCCGCGCCCCTTGTCAGTGAACAGGGACTTGCCGCCGAGCTGGCGCACGACATTTTCGAAATTGCGCTGGATCTGCAGATCGCTGGGCTTCGACGCCGCCGAGGCCTGCGGATAGTAGCTGAGCTTGGTGTAGCGCCCCTCGACCGTTTCGACCTTGTTCTTGCCGACAGGGAAAATGTGCTCGTTGAACTCCTTGACGTCGCAGCCGTGGATCCAGTAGGTGGGCATGCGCGTGAACAGCGGGTGGTCCTTGCATGTCGGATCGTCCTTCTGCTGGGCGGCCGCCAGCGAGCACGAAAAGCAGATGATGGCCAGCAGGGCGAAGGCGGTCTTCTTCAAGGTCAGTCTCCTTCCCGGAAAGTTTTTCGCTTCGCTAGGGAGAGGAATAACGCCTGCACATTCCCCCATCGCAGCCTCTCCTGGCAACCTGATTGTCACATGCCGTTCCCATCGCCGTCTACCCGCCCCGGAATCTGACCCCGAACCCGCCGACTTCAGGCGCCTGCCCGTACCAGAAATTTGGTCCGGAGGAGAGGAAATCCAACCGCACACCTGCCCCCTTGCCCCAACCGCAAACTTTCCTGACTCCTCCTGGCCGGGGAGGCATCAGGCCGGGGCTCTGCCGTCATGAAAAGACGCTCCGGGTCGGACGCCGATAAATGCACAGAATCAGGGTATCAGTTGCGGCGGGACACCGAATATTACCTGGAGTACGATACATTTGCCGCTCGGCGCTCCCGATCAGTCGGCGCCGCGCACATGTTTCTCGCGCAAACAGGCCCGCACGATCTCCGGTTTCATCTGAGTGCTGCATGCTGACATCCGGCACAGGTTGATCCGGTTTGCGTTCGACTCCAGCCAGCGCGTCACAGCACGCGAACGTTGAACCGGACGGCCGTCTACGATGAGGCAGATGCGATTGGGGACTTGACGCACCGGTCGTTTCAGGAAGCGCAATAACCCGGGCTTGTGTGTCTGCCATGCAGGCAACAGACCTATTGCCAGCATATCGCCCGCAAATGCGGGTGTGTCAATTCACGCGAACGTGGTGCCGTGAAGTGAAAGACATCCGAATGATTCCCGGATTGAACGATCAAATGCGGAATATGGAGGATAGTAAAAATTACCACACACTCTGACCTGATTCCCTGGAACTGATCCGTCCCGAGAGTTGGATTTTCGGGCCGGTGATGTGGCAGGTCCGTTACTCGCGCGCATTCGTCGTAACCTCGTGTTCCGCTTCCCGTGGTCAGGCTTCGGGCACGTCTGCTCATCGGCGGCCCGCTGACAGCTCTATTCCGGCGCGACCGGACACGGCGCGACCGGCAGTCGGACGATGAAAGTGGTGCCTTTGCCCACCTCGGTCTCGAACCTCACCGTGCCGCCGTGCCGCTTGACGATGGTGCCGTACACCACCGACAGCCCCTGGCCGGTTCCCTGGCCCACCGCCTTGGTGGTGAAGAACGGCTCGAAGAGGCGCGGTCGACCGCCTCCGGAATCCCGGCCCCGGTGTCGCTCACTCGCAGCTCGACCTGGTCGCCATCGGCGCGGCTGCTGACGGTGATCCGGCCCTGCGACCCGGGCGTCTGTGCAACCACGTCGCCGATGGCGTGGGCCGCGTTGACGATCAGGTTCAGGATCGCCTGGTTGATGTCGCCGAGGAAGCAGACCACCGGCGGCAGATCCGGATCCAGCTCCATAGTCAGTTCGGCTACGTGCTTCCACTCGCTGCCGGCCACGGTCACCGTGCTTTCGATGGCCCGGTTGAGATCGGCGGCCTCCTTCTCCCTGCCGCCCGGATGCGAGAAGTCCTTCATGGCGCGCACGATCTTGGTGATGCGCTCGACGCCCTCGAGAGTCTGACTGATGGCCGTGGGGATTTCCGAGAACAGATAAGTCAGGTCGCCCGCTTCGGCGGCCTGCTCGGTGCGCGCCACCAGTTCCGGCGTCAGCGAATCGGTCTTTGACCGCCTGGAGCAGCTCGGCGTAAAGCGAGCAGGTGTCCCGGATGGTCTGCAGGGAGTCCCGCAGGAAGCGGGTGTTGTCGCCGACGTACTGGGTCGGCGTGTTGATCTCATGGGCAATGCCGGCAGCGAGCTGGCCGACGGCCTCGAGCTTCTGCGCGTGCCGAAGCTGGCCCTCCAGCTGGTTCCGCTCCGTGAGATCCAGGAAAGCCGCGATATGGACAACCTCCCCGCCACTGACCAAGGCGGGAATTACGGACATCAGAACCGGGATGGGGTTGCCGCCGGCGTCCTTCAGCGTACCCTCCTCGGCGGACTTCCCGGTGACTTCGTCCGCAGCATCTCCGAGAAAATCGCGCCAGCTCCGACCCACCATCTCGCACGGGCCGGCGCCCAAAATCCTGCCGGCGACTTCGTTGGCCCGGCGGACGACCTGGTCCTTCCCGACGACCACCAGCGCGATGGGAGCCGCATCGATGAGCATCTCGGTGGACCTGAGCGTCTCCCGCAGCGTCTCCTCGGCGGACTTCTGCGCCGTCACGTCCCGGTACACCGTGACGACTTCCCCCGTGGGCAGCCGGTAGACGAAGTTCTCGCGCCAGCCGGAGATGCGATCGTCCCTGTAGCTCCGCACCGGCAGGTGCTCGGGATTCCCCGTGGCGGCCACCCGCCGGAACACGTCCAGCAGGCCCATCGGCTCGACGCCGGGAAACACCTCCGTGATCCGGCGCCCCACCACCGCCTCGCGAGCGATGCGCTCGATCCGCAACGAAGCGCTGTTGATGTCCAGGAAGACAAAGTCTTTCCCCTCCTCCACGGCCTCAACAACCGCCACGCCGTCATTCATGTTCTCGAACAACTCGCGGAAGCGGGTCTCCTTCAGGCGAATATCCTCGTTCTGGCGCCTGACCTGCTCGATGGCGCGGCGTCGGGCGGTAGACCGCTTTCCCATCCTTCCAGACTGTCAGGCGGTCGGACAGGCCGAACGCCTCCCCGTGCCTTATCACCATGCCCACTATCTCATGGTTGGGGATCCATGAGCGCACCCACGTGTTCATCCCCATCTGGGCGAGCATTATCTGGTTCTTCGGCCCCGTGGGCGGCACATGGGCGAGCAACGGCCGCGTCCTTCTCATGCGTCCCCACCCCATCTCCGCTGGGGCGGTGCCCTCCTCCCTGAGGCCCTCGATGCTCCACGTCCCGACGAACTCGTCCACCTCCTTCGGCTTGTCCGATATCTGGGTGTCCCTCTGGAGCAGTGGATGACCTTTAAACCGACCTCCTGGGCGAGTTCCGCGAAGTTGCGGGCCCCGATGAGCCTCCTGAGCCTGGAGGGGTCCTTCGCCTTGCCGTCGGCGAGCATCCTCTCCGCTATGTCGATGAGGCCCTGCTTCGCAAAATGCGATATGAGGCCCGGGTTGGCGCCGTGGTCGACGATGAACGTCGTGGCGTCCTTCCAGTCCTTCGGAGCTCTCTGAGATCATCTGCCGGCTGAGAGCGATTTCTCGTTTGGGGTGGTCGGTGAACCGCTCGCCGTCGAGTCCCACACCTCCACCGAGGTGTTAACGTACAGCACATCATGCTCGTGGCACCATGTCACGATCTGACAGCAGTCTATGTTCCAGGCGAGGTCGATGAGCAGGCCGCCCCGGCGCAGGACTCCGGAGAAGGACGTCGTCAAAGCTCGACGGGCGTGATTTCTTCGCCCTGAAGAACCGTGGATGCCCTTGTCGGTCCATGGTTTGAGCTCCTTCGCCTTGTCTTCGAAGTCGATAATGGTTATGTTCTCGTAGGGTATCCCTGACCAAGCTTGAGGAGGAGGGGCAGCGTGCACTTCGACACCGAACCGTATCCGACAATCAGCACCTTGTTGCGGAAATTCATCACCGGCACCCCCAGACGGGAAAATATCAAATGCACTGAGCAGTTTCTTTATTTGACTTGGCGTATATCACAAGTGGTTTTAGGAAATAAATACTTTTCCCTAAGCGCTACCTCAGGTAGCCCCATGTGTGGAGTCTGTCAGAGTCTTCAGCCCATCTTTCCCCTATGTCTAAGCGGTAGTATCTGTTTGGGAGTATTATGTTGTTGACCCTGTTGTAGGCTCTGTTGCGGGCCTGTTGCATTGTCTGTCCGCAGCCGCAGCAGGTCAATACTACTCCTGTCGTCCCTGCCACTATCCATTCGCCGTCGACTAGTTGACGTCCTCGATGTGTATACTCTCCTTGTCCTCGGGCTTCTTGAATATTATCACCGCTTCCTTGGAGTGCGTTTCGAACGCCTCCTGGTCTGTGAACGGGTACGGTGGCATTATTATCCTGACACCCACCTGGAATCCGCTCCTCACCTTCAGGTGGCGGCTTCTCCCCCTTGGCGATTGGTTCGGAACTCGCCAATGGGCAGGAGCATGCCCTCCTGCTGTATGAACAGGCACGGGTATCCAAATCTTGCCGTGAACTCCAGCGGGTATGCGCCGTAGCTGTTGACTATGCAGTTGATGTCGATGTATCCGACGTAGCCTTCCTCCTTGAGTTTCGGCTCCATCTTCTGTAGAGTCTCCTTGAATAGGTTGTTTGGCGGGCTCCAGAACATGCTCGTCCCCATCTCGCCGGTCGATGGGCCGATATTGCCCGGGAACAGCTTCTTGTGCTCGAAGTTGACGTTTATCGGGTAGATGAACTCGTTGCCGTTGAAGAACGCTCCGACCGCGACCTCGACGCCGCCTATCTTCTTCTGCAGCTGGAATTCCTTGATCTTGCCGTCCAGACCGCTCTTATAGTGGTCGAGGACCTGGATGACGTCCCTGCCGTTCTCTTCCTCTCCGACGAAGAGCAGCTGCTTCATGTTCTGCGCCTCGCCGCTCGGCTTTATAACGTACTTGTTGGGGTTC
>CAVYVY010000026.1:0-309315 GCA_963772145.1 uncultured bacterium | reverse complement strand
CAGCTGGGCCACCCAGTACGTCTGGAGCCACACCGCCGAGCCGGACGGTTTCGCCATCGATCCGGGCGAGACGTTCGACGACGGCCGCCACACGCTCGACCTCGACGGGGAGGCCTACTCCGGCAGCGCCTTCATCACCGAGCTGCGGCGCCGGGCCCGCGCCTGGAGCTTCACGCTCGACTTCAACCAGGTCGCCCCGTCCTACCGCACCCAGACCGGCTACGACCCGTGGAACGACCAGCGCAACAGCTTCGTCTTCACCAGCTACAACATCTACTTCGACCAGGGTCTGATCGAGCGGATCACCCCCGGACTCTACGCGGACGGACGCTGGGACTACGACGGCGACCGGAAGTGGGCCCACGGCCAGGGGTCGCTCGCCTTCCGCCTGCGCCGCGCCCAGACGAACTTCGGCGTGAACTACTCCCGCGGCGAGGAGACGTGGGGCGGCGTGGAGTTCGACGGCCTCTGGTCGTTCGGCTTCAACTTCGAGACCCACCCCCACGACATGCTGGCGGTCTACGGCCAGGGCGTCGTCGGCACCGATCCGGCCCTGTTCACGCTGGAGAAGGGGGATCTGGCCCGCTACGACCTCTCCCTGGAGTTCAAGCCGATCGACCGCCTGATCCTCGAGCCGACCGTCAGCCACATCAGCAGCGAGAATCCCGCCACCGGGGAGCTCCAGTTCCGCCAGACCATCGCCCGGGCCCGGGTGCGGCTGCAGGTCAACCCGCAGCTCTCCCTGCGGCTGGTCCTGCAGCACAACAGCTCCCGGCAGCCGCTCTACCAGGAACTGGCCCAGGAGGGGGAATTCCCCACCTACCACATGGCTTTCGGCTCCAAGTGGGAGGTCGATCCCCTGCTCACCTACCGGCTTAACTCATTCTCGGTCTTCTACTTGGGCGCCACGCACGACTTTCGTGACTTCAATGCCGCGCTGGCCGACGGGGCGGCCGACTTCCGGATGACCGGCCGGCAGTACTTCATGAAACTCCAATATCTGTGGCAGATGTGAGCCCGGGCGCCGGTGGGGGGTCGATTCCGGCCCCACACCGGGCCTTGACAGCGGCGACACATCCGACATATATTGCCGGGTCCATTTGCTTTTGGCGGAAAACCAGCGAGAGTGTGGGGGCGGGAAGCCGGCCCCCGGGCGGACCGGAGTGGCCGTCGCAGGGGGCGAGGAGCGTCGCGTCCTCTTGGTACGTTTGGTATCACGCTGGCGTAGCTCAACTGGTAGAGCTCCTCACTTGTAATGAGGGGGTTGGGGGTTCAAGTCCCTTCGCCAGCTCCAATTTCGGCGGGAGCCGCCGGCCGGGCGGCCGGGGCGGAAGGGCGCGAGTCAGCAGGAACACAGTCTACATTTCGTGGGGGGGTTCCCGAGTGGTCAAAGGGAACAGACTGTAAATCTGTCGGCGAACGCCTTCGGAGGTTCGAATCCTCCCCCCCCCACCAGACGCATGTCGATCGGCGCCAGGAGGCGCCGTGAGGAGCGGGAATAGCTCAGTTGGCTAGAGCATCAGCCTTCCAAGCTGAGGGTCGCGGGTTCGAATCCCGTTTCCCGCTCCAGCCTCGCCCGACCTCGAACGCAGCGCGGGGAGACGCGGGAGAAGGTTCGCCGGGGCCCACGTAGCTCAGTCGGTAGAGCACTTGCATGGTAAGCAAGCGGTCAGCAGTTCGATTCTGCTCGTGGGCTCCAGACTTCATCGATCTGACCCGGCAACGGCGATTCAGATGTGCGCAGCCGGTCGCGACCGGCGCTCAGGGCCGAACCACCTTCCTCGGGAGGATGCCGCTGATGGCGCGCGCAGAAGTTCGAACGGACGAAGGATCACGTGAACGTCGGGACGATCGGTCACGTGGACCACGGCAAGACGACGTTGACGGCGGCGATCACGAAGGTGCTGGCGAAGAAGGGTCTGGCGGACTTCGTGCCGTTCGACCAGATCGACAAGGCTCCCGAGGAGCGCGAGCGCGGGATCACGATCGCGACGGCTCACGTGGAGTACCAGAGCGAGACGCGTCACTACGCGCACGTGGACTGTCCCGGGCCACGCGGACTACGTGAAGAACATGATCACGGGCGCGGCGCAGATGGACGGCGCGGTGCTGGTGGTGTCGGCGGCGGACGGTCCGATGCCGCAGACGCGCGAGCACATCCTGCTGGCGCGCCAGGTGGGCGTTCCGTACATCATCGTGTTCATGAACAAGGTGGACATGGTGGACGACCCGGAGCTGCTGGACCTGGTGGAGCTGGAGGTTCGGGAGCTGCTGTCGACAGTACGAGTTCCCCGGCGACGACATGCCGGTGATCCGGGGCTCGGCGCTGAAGGCGCTGGAGAGCGGCGACGCGGACGCGCCGGAGACGAAGTGCATCTTCGAGCTTCTGGAGGCGCTGGACAGCTACATTCCGCTGCCGCAGCGCGAGCTGGACAAGCCGTTCCTGATGCCGGTGGAGGACGTGTTCTCGATCATCGGGCCGCGGGACGGTGGCGACGGGCCGTATCGAGCGCGGGATCACGCAGACGGGCGACAAGGTGGAGCTGGTGGGCATCCGCGACGCGCAGAAGACGGTGGTGCACGGGCGTGGAGATGTTCCGGAAGATCCTGGACGAAGGGTCGCGCGGGCGACAACGTGGGCCTGCTGCTGCGCGGGATGAAGAAGGAAGACATCGAGCGCGGGATGGTGGTCTGCAAGCCGGGCTCGGTGACGCCGCACACGAAGTTCGAGGGCGAGGTCTACATCCTGACGAAGGAAGAGGGCGGCCGTCACACGCCGTTCTTCACCGGATACCGTCCGCAGTTCTACTTCCGGACGACGGACGTGACGGGCATCGGCGCATCTGCCCGAAGGGGTGGAGATGGTGATGCCGGGCGACAACATCAAGATGACGGTGGAACTGATCACGCCGATCGCGATGGAAGAGGGGCTCCGGTTCGCGATCCGCGAGGGCGGCCGCACGGTCGGGCGCCGGCGTCGTCGCCAAGATCCTCGCGTAGCGCACGGGCGGCCGCCGGGAGACGCGGTCGGCTGACAAGGAGCGGCAATCATGCCCAGGGACCTGATCATCCTCGCCTGCAGCGACTGCAAGATGAGGAATTACACGGGGAAGAAGAACAAGCGGCTCCACCCGGACCGGGTGCAGTACAAGAAGTTCTGTCCCCGCTGCAACAAGCATACGCCGCACAAGGAGACCCGATAGGCGGGCGGATTCCTGGACGGCAGGGGTGTAGCTCAGTTGGTAGAGCATCGGTCTCCAAAACCGAGGGTCGCGGGTTCGAGCCCTGCCACCCCTGCCAGACCGGCCCCGGGCCGGTATTGAGAAGGGCGGAGCGCGCTGATGCTGGCGAAACTGCGAGCGTATGTGGTGGACACGACCGCGGAGATGAAGCGGGTTTCGTGGCCGACGTTTGCCGAGTTGAAGGAGTCGACGTGGGTGGTCATCGTCACGGTGGCCGTCATCACGCTCTTCATCTTCCTCGTCGACAAGACGTTGAACCTGACGATCAAGAAGCTCATCAACACCCTCAGCTGAGCCGGCGGTCCGGCCGGCGCGGGGAGTTGGAGCGGCCTCGCCCCGTACCGGGAGGGGCCGCGAGCGCGCCGACGATCTGCCGGCACCCGGCAGGGCGCGCGTCGAGATCGCCGCGACGGGGCCGGAGTCCGGTCGGCCGGTCGTGTCCGCGCGACCCCAGCGCACAGGGAGTGATCCGCCGTGGACGAGAGCAAGGAGAGGCTGGAAACCGACGGCGGTTCTCCCGCCGCGGACGACGCCCCCCTCTTCCAGGATTTCCCGGAGGAGACGCACGTCGCCGCGCCCGCGCCGGCGCCCGTGTTGCCGCCGGCGCCCGCTCCGGCACGCGGTCGCGGCCGGCGAGGAGCTGCCCGGCGACGACGAGGCCGCCGCGAAGGCGCGCCGGGCGCGCATGCGCTGGTTCGTCCTCCATGCGAACACCGGCCACGAGAACAAGGTGAAGCGCAACATCGAGATGGCCGTCAAGTCGAACCACATGGAGCGGCACTTCGGCGAGGTCCTGGTGGCCACGCAGGAAGTCACCGAGATGAAGAACGGGAAGCGCGCGACCGTGAAGCGCAAGTTCTTCCCGAGCTACATCCTGATCGAAATGGAAATGACGAAGGAGACCTTTCACTTCATCAGCTCCATTCCGGGCGTGACCCGGTTCATCGGCGGCACGGAGCTGCGTCCCGAGCCGATCGGGCAGGACGAAGTCGACCGCATCCTCGGCCGCATGTCGAAGGTGCCGGAGGCGAAGACCGTCCTGGAGATCCCGTACGACGTGGGCGACAGCGTGCAGGTGGTCGACGGGCCGTTCACCGACTGGATCGGCGTCATCAACGAGATCAATCACGACAAGGGCAAGTTGAAGGTGATGATCTCCATTTTCGGTTCGGAGACTCCGGTCGAGCTCGATTTCCTTCAGGTGAAGGCGGTCTAGCCGGCCGATCTCCTCCGTGTCCGCGCCGGGAGTCTGGCCCGGGGGCGCGGGGCCGCAGGGACGGACTTCTCCCCGTCCGGCGGGATATCATGAGACGGCGTCGCCGCGGACGGTGGGCCGGGCGCCGGTGGACGGCGCGCGGACCCGGCAAAGGTCCGGTGGCAGGGGCTGTTTCCCACCTGGTCAGGAGTTGTCGCTCATGGCGAAGAAAGTACTCACCAGCGTCAAGCTGCAGATCACGGCCGGCAAGGCGAACCCCGCCCCGCCGGTGGGTCCCGGCGCTCGGGCAGCATGGCGTGAACATCATGGAATTCTGCAGCGCCTTCAACGAGCGCACGAAGGACCGTCTGGGCTTGGTGATCCCCGTGGTCATCACGGTCTACGGCGACCGGAGCTTTTCGTTCATCACGAAAACGCCGCCGGCCGCGGTCCTGGTCATGAAGGCCGCCGGCCTCGAGAAGGGCAGCACCGAGCCCTCCAAGAAGACGGCCGGCCGGATCACCCGGCAGCAGCTGCGCGAGATCGCGGAGACCAAGATGCCCGATCTCAACGCCGGATCGATCGAAGCGGCGATGCGGATCATCGCCGGCACCGCGCGCAGCATGGGAGTCGAGGTCGTCTGACCCCGGCCCCGGACGGGAAGCACGGCGTGCGGTTCCCCGCGGGGAGGCGTCACACCGGAGAAGGGCCGCGAGCCCTTCGCAACTCTCGATCGAACGTGGAGACAAGGCGATGAAACACGGCAAGACTTTCCGCAACGCTCAGGCGGGGGTCGATCGGGACCAGGCGCTGGGTCTCTCCGAGGCCCTGCGGATCCTCGAGGCTTTTCCCAAGGCGAAGTTCGACGAGTCGGTGGACGTGGCCATCAGGCTGAACGTCAATCCGAAGTACGCGGACCAGATGGTCCGCGGCAGCGTCGTCCTGCCGGCCGGAACGGGCAAGACGGTCCGCGTCCTGGTGATCACCCGCGGTCCGAAGGAGAAAGAGGCGCTCGACGCCGGCGCCGACATGGTCGGCGCGGACGAGTACCTTCCCAAGATCAAGGACGGCTGGACCGACGTGGATGTCATCATCGCCACGCCGGACATGATGGGTGAGCTCGGCAAGCTCGGGCGCATCCTCGGTCCGCGCGGACTGATGCCCAACCCCAAGGTGGGCACGGTCACGATGGATATCGCCAAGGCGGTCCGGGAGGCCAAGGCCGGCCGCATCGAGTATCGCGTCGACAAGGCCGGCATCGTGCACGCGCCCGTGGGCAAGCGGTCGTTCAGCGCCGAGCAGCTCGCGGAGAACGTCCACGCGCTCATGTCCGAACTGACGCGTGTGCGGCCCTCGTCCGTGAAGGGGATCTACGTCAAGTCGGTCTTCATCTCGGGCACGATGACTCCGTCCATCAGGCTGGACCACGCCGCGCTCTGAGCGCGGGGTGGCGCCGTTGTTCACGTTTAAGGAGGGTGCCTCATGGCACGTCCGGAAAAGGTGGCCGCGGTCGAGGCCCTCGCCGGGAAGCTCAAGTCGGCCCAGAGCATGGTGCTCGCCGACTACACGGGGCTGACCGTCGAGCAGATGACCGCCTTTCGCGTGCTCTGCCGCGCGAAGGGGGTCGACTGCCAGGTGGTCAAGAACCGCCTGGCCGGCATCGCCGCCGATCAGGCCGACCTGACGATCATCAAGGACCACCTGAAAGGTCCGACCGCGCTGATCATGGGCCCGGACAGCCAGGTCGACCCGGCCAAGATCGCGGTCGAGTTCGCGAAGGACAACGCCAAGCTGCGGATCAAGGGCGGGCTGCTCGACGGCCGGTTCCTCGACCCGTCGGCGGTCGAGTCCCTCTCGAAGATGCCCGACCGCGAGGTGCTGCTGGCGCAGATCATGGGCGGCGTGAACGGGCCGGCCCGTTCGCTGGCGACCGTCGTCAACGGTGTCGCCGCGGCGCTGACGCGGGCCGTCGACCAGGTGGCGAAGCAGAAGGCGGCCTGAGGGCCGACAGGGAACATGGACTCGAACGGGCCTTCCGCGGCCAGACCGAACGCGCGCGGGTCGGCCCGACGGCAGAACGAAGAAGGAGAAGACGACATGTCCGACGCGATCAAGCTGAGCGACAGCGCCCAGAAGGTGCTCGATCTGATCGAGAAGATGACCCTCCTCGAGGCCGCCGACCTGGTGAAGGCCATGGAGGAGAAGTTCGGCGTGAGCGCCGCGGCCCCCGTGGCCGTGGCCGCCGCCGCCGCCGCCCCCGTGGCCGAGGTGAAGGACGAGTTCGCGGTGGTCCTCACCGCCATCGGCGACAAGAAGATCCAGGTCATCAAGGAGGTCCGCGCGATCACCGGCCTGGGCCTGAAGGAAGCCAAGGACCTGGTCGAGAGCGCCCCCACGACCGTCAAGGACGGCGTGAACAAGGCCGAGGCCGAGCAGATCAAGGCCAAGCTCGAAGAGGTCGGCGCGATCGTCGACCTGAAGTAGCTCCTGCGCGGGCCCCCTGCCCGGCCTCGGCCGGGCGGGGGGCCGTCGCGTCCCGCCGGCCGCGGGCCGGTCGCCGGCGGGGCCGTCCCGGCACACCCTACGCGCAAGGAAGTGGTCTCGTGATTGACAAGATCCCTGTCGACAGGTTCACCGGACGGCTCAACTACTCCAAGCTGAGCCACGGCGACGAAATGCCGAACCTCCTCGCCGTCCAGCTGGAGTCGTACAACGACTTCCTGCAGGTCGGCGCGCCGAAGGAGAAACGCAAGCCGATCGGGCTGGAGTCGGTCTTCCACACCATCTTCCCGATCCAATCGACACGTGGTCACCTGATCATGGAGTACGACAGCTACGCCACGGGCGAGCCGAAGTACGGGATCGAGGAGTGCCAGGAGCGGGGTCTCACGTTCTCGCGTGCCGCTCAAGGTGCGGCTGCGCCTGGTCGTCAAGGACGAGGACGAAACGCGCGCCGATTCGGAGCTGCAGATCCGCGACATCCAGGAGCAGGAGGTCTACCTCGGCGAGCTGCCCAGCATCACCGAGAAGGGGACCTTCATCATCAACGGCGCCGAGCGCGTGATCGTCAGCCAGCTGCACCGTTCGCCGGGCGTGTTCTTCAACGACGAATTCCACCCGAACGGCCGCAAGCTGTTCCGCGCGCGGATCATCCCCTACCGCGGCTCGTGGGTCGAGTTCAGCACCGACATCAACGACATCCTGTACGTGCACATCGACCGCAAGCGCAAGCAGCCGGTCTCCATGCTGCTGCGCGCGCTCGGTTTCCAGACCAACGCCGAGATCATCCAGCTCTTCCACGAGGTGGAGACCTTCAAGGTGCCGCGCAAGGGGACCAAGCGCGCGGAGACCATGGAGGGGCGCATCCTCGCCATGGACATCCACGAGGCCGACGGCGGGGAGCGGCTGGCCGAGGCCGGCACGGTCATCGACGCGCCGCTGCTCGAGGACATCCTGCAGAAGGCGTACGGCCAGGACTGTGCGCTGGTGCGCGAGGGCGAGGTGTCGCTCAACGAGCCGAGCCTGATCCTGAACACCCTGCGCAAGGACCCCACGCGCACCCGCGACGAGGCGCTGCGCCGGTTCTACCAGCTCCTGCGCCCGGGCGATCCGCCGAACGAGGAGGTCGCGAAGGCCCTGTTCGAGCGGCTGTTCTTCCACGAGAAGCGCTACGACCTGGCGGAGGTGGGCCGCTACAAGCTCAACCATCGCCTGAAGCTCGACGTGCCGCGCACCGTCTCCACGCTGACGCCGGCCGATTTCCTGGCGATCATCCGCGAGATGATCCTCCTCTTCCTCGGACGGGGCGAGACGGACGACATCGACCACTTCGGCAACCGGCGCGTGCGCTCCGTGGGCGAGCTGCTGGCCAACCAGTTCTCGGTCGGTCTCAGTCGCATGGCGCGGATCATCAAGGAGCGGATGAACCTCTCCGACAAGGAGAAGCCGATCACCCCGGCCGATCTGGTGAACGCCCGCACGGTGTCGGCCGTGATCCAGTCGTTCTTCGGCAGCAGCCAGCTCTCGCAGTTCATGGACCAGACGAACCCGCTCTCCGAGCTGACGCACAAGCGGCGTCTGTCGGCCCTCGGACCCGGCGGTCTGCATCGGGACCGCGCCGGCTTCGAGGTCCGTGACGTGCACTACACGCACTACGGCCGCATGTGCCCGATCGAGACGCCGGAAGGCCCGAACATCGGCCTCATCGCGAGTCTGGCCACGCACGCGCGCATCAACAGCTTCGGCTTCATCGAGGCGCCGTACCGGCGGGTCGACAAGGGGCTGGTGCAGCGCAAGATCGAGTACCTGACGGCCGACCAGGAGGACGCCGTCACCATCGCCCAGGCGAACGCCCCGCTCGACGAGGAGGGGCGGTTCAAGCGCAAGGCGGTGCTGTCGCGGCGCAAGGGCGAATACCCGATCGCCAAGCCGGTCGAAGTCGAGTACATGGACGTGTCGCCGAAGCAGATCGTGTCGGCCGCCGCGTCGCTCATCCCGTTCCTGGAGCACGACGACGCCAACCGCGCCCTCATGGGCTGCAACATGCAGCGCCAGGCCGTGCCGCTGCTGCGGACGGAGGCGCCGATTGTCGGCACGGGCATGGAGAAGAAGATCGCCATCGACTCCGGCGCCGTGGTCACGGCCGAGGACAGCGGCGTGGTGGAGTCGGTCACCGCCGACGCGATCACGATCCGTTACGACCACGCCGAGAAGATCGCCCGCCAGAGCTTCTTCGACACCAGCGGCATGGTCGAGTACCGCATGCGCAAGTTCAAGCGCAGCAACCAGGACACCTGCTACAACCAGAAGCCCCTGGTGCTGCCGGGGCAGAAGGTGAAGAAGGGCGACGTGCTGGCCGACGGGCCGAGCACCGAGCACGGCGAGCTGGCGCTCGGGCGCAACCTGCTCGTGGCCTTCATGCCGTGGGGCGGCTACAACTTCGAGGACGCCATCCTGGTCTCCGAACGCTGCGTCAAGGAGGACCTCTTCACCTCCCTGCACATCGAGGAATTCGAGCTGCAGGTGCGCGACACCAAGCGCGGCGTCGAGGAGGTCACGCGGGAGATCCCCAACGTCGGCGAGGAAGCCCTGAGGAACCTCGACGAAGAGGGCGTCATCTTCACCGGCGCCCAGGTGCGGGCCGGCGACATCCTGGTCGGCAAGGTCACGCCCAAGGGCGAGACCGAGCTCTCGCCCGAGGAGAAGCTGCTGCGCGCCATCTTCGGCGAGAAGGCCGGCGACGTGAAGGACGCCTCGCTGAAGGCGCCTCCCGGCATGGACGGCATCGTGGTCGGGGTGCGGGTCTTCTCCCGCCAGGATCGCACCGAGCGGTCCAAGAAGGAGGAGAAGAAGCAGCTCGACGCCCTGAAGCGTCGGCGCGACCGGTCGCGCGAGAAGGTGGAGGCGCTGCGCACGGAGCGGCTGCACGAGGTGCTGGTGGGCGAGATCGCGCACCACATCATCGACGCCAACACCGGCGAGGTGCAGGTCAAGGCCGGCAAGAAGCTCACCGCCCAGGTGCTGGGCGAGCTGGACTTCGCCGCCGTGCACTGGGGCCTGCCGCTGGTCAAGGACGCCGCCAAGGCGGCCCGGGTGCGCGGCGTGTACGACGCCGCCGCCCGCGAGTTCGACCGCATCGAGGTCGAGTTCGAGAAGCAGTGCGAGCGCGCCCAGCGCGGCGACGAACTGCCGCCCGGCGTGGTCAAGCTGGTCAAGGTGTACGTCGCGCGGCGGCGCAAGCTGAGCGTGGGCGACAAGATGGCCGGCCGCCACGGCAACAAGGGGGTCGTTTCCAAGATCATGGCCGACGAGGACATGCCTTATCTGGCCGACGGCACCCCCGTGGACATCGTGCTCAACCCGCTCGGCGTACCGAGCCGTATGAACCTCGGCCAGATCCTCGAGACGCATCTCGGGTGGGCCGCGGCGGCGCACGGGATCCGGGTGCAGACGCCCGGTCTTCGACGGCGCCACGATCGAGGAGATCAAGGAGGCGCTCAGGTCCGGCGGCCTGCCGGTCAGCGGCAAGACCGAGCTGTTCGACGGCCGCACCGGCACGGCATTCGACAAAGAGGTCACCGTCGGTGTCATGTACATGATGAAGCTCCACCACCTGGTGGAGGAGAAGATCCATGCGCGCTCGATCGGCCCTTACTCGCTCGTCACGCAGCAGCCGCTGGGCGGCAAGGCCCAGTTCGGCGGGCAGCGTTTCGGCGAGATGGAGGTCTGGGCGCTGGAAGCCTACGGGGCGGCGAACTGCCTGCAGGAGATGCTCACGGTCAAGTCCGACGACGTGAACGGCCGTTCCAAGGTCTACGAGGCGATCGTCAAGGGCGAGAACCCGCCCGAGCCGGGCATCCCGGAGTCCTTCAACGTGCTGATGAAGGAACTCCACAGCCTGTGCCTGGACGTCCGTCTCGAGGAAGCCATCTGAAATCCGTCCCACTGCCCGGACCCGCGTTGCGCGGGGCCGGGGGGAGGTTGACCCGATGCTCGGTCTGAAGACCCGGGATACCGAGGGCCAGAAGCCGCGTGAGTGCAACTCGATCCTGATCCAGCTTGCCTCGCCCGACATGATCCGCGAATGGAGCTTCGGCGAGGTAACCAAGCCGGAGACCATCAATTACCGGACGTTCAAGCCGGAGAAGGACGGGCTCTTCTGCGAGCGCATTTTCGGTCCGGTGAAGGACTGGGAGTGCAACTGCGGCAAGTACAAGCGGATCCGGTTCCGCGGCATCGTCTGCGACAAGTGCGGCGTGGAGGTCACGCAGAGCAAGGTGCGCCGCGAGCGGCTCGGGCACATCGAGCTGGCCGTGCCGATCGCGCACATCTGGTTCTTCAAGGGGCTGCCCAGCCGCATCGGCCAGTTGCTGGACATGAAGGTGAAGGACCTCGAACGGGTCCTTTACTACGAGTCCTCCATCGTGGTGAATCCCCGCAACTCCGCGCTGAAGAAGGGCGAGATCGTCAGCGAGGAGGAGATGTGGGAGCTGCGCCAGGAGCATCCCGAGTGGGATCCCGAGCTGGAGATGGGGGCCGAGGCGATCCGCCGGCTGCTCCGCGAGCTCGATCTCGGAGAGCTGGCGCTGGAGTTGCGCTCCCGCGCGAAGACCGACACTTCCGTCCAGCGCCGCAAGGCGGGACTGAAGCGGCTGAAGATCGTGGAGGCGTTCCGCGGGTCGAACAACCGGCCGGAGTGGATGATCCTCGACTGCGTGCCGGTGCTGCCGCCCGACCTGCGGCCGCTCGTGCCGCTTGACGGCGGCCGCTTCGCCACCAGCGATCTGAACGACCTCTACCGGCGCGTCATCAACCGCAACAACCGGTTGAAGAAGCTGATCGAGATCAAGGCGCCCGGCGTGATCCTGCGCAACGAGAAGCGGATGCTGCAGGAGGCGGTCGACGCCCTGTTCGACAACGGCCGCCGCAGCCGCGCCGTCAAGGGCCAGGGAAACCGTCCGCTGAAGTCCCTGAGCGACATGCTCAAGGGGAAGAAGGGCCGGTTCCGCCAGAACCTGCTCGGCAAGCGCGTCGACTACTCCGGCCGTTCGGTGATCGTGGTCGGCCCGGAACTGAAACTCTACCAGTGCGGCCTGCCGAAATCGATGGCCCTCGAGCTGTTCAAGCCGTTCATCATCCGCAAGCTCGAGGAGAAGGGGTACGTCCAGACCGTCAAGAGCGCCAAGAAGCTCGTCGAGCAGGAGCGCCCGGAGGTCTGGGACATCCTCGAGGAGATCATCAAGGACCATCCGGTGCTGCTCAACCGCGCGCCGACGCTGCACCGTCTCGGCATCCAGGCCTTCGAGCCGGTGCTGGTCGAGGGCAAGGCGATCCGGATCCATCCGCTGGTCTGCTCGGCGTTCAACGCCGACTTCGACGGCGACCAGATGGCCGTGCACGTGCCGCTCGGCTACGAGGCGCAGCTCGAGGCGCGCCTGCTGATGCTGGCGCCGCTCAACATCCTGTCGCCGGCCAACGGCGAGCCGGTCTCCACGCCGACGCAGGACATGGTCCTCGGCTGCTACTACCTGACGCTGGCCCGTCAGGGGGACAAGGGCGAGGGCAAGGCCTTTGCCGATCCCGACGACGCGGTCGCCGCCTTCGAGGCCGGCCTGGTCGGCAAGCACGCGCTGATCAAGGTCCGCTTCCCGGACGGCCGGCGTCGAGACCACCGTGGGGCGGATCATCTTCAACCAGATCCTGCCCGCCGGCTGGGAATACGTGAACAAGCCGCTGAACAAGAAGGCGCTGGCGCGCATCGTGGGCGAGGTGCACCACAAGCTCGGCGTGACCGACTGCATGCAGTTCCTGGACCGTCTCAAGGAGCTGGGCTTCCACCACGCCACGATGGCCGGCATCACGATCGGCATCGACGACATCCTGATCCCGCCGGAGAAGCAGGAGATCATCGCCGAAGCCCAGCGGCGCGTGGACGAGATCGTCAGCCAGCACCGCAAGGGCATCATCACGAACCGCGAGCGCTACAACAAGGTGATCGACCTCTGGACCCAGGTCACCGACCAGGTGCGCGATCGCATGTTCGACCACCTGTCGCTCGATGACCAGGGCTTCAACCCGGTGTTCATGATGAACGCGTCGGGCGCGCGCGGGTCCGCCGACCAGATCAAGCAGCTGGCCGGCATGCGCGGCCTCATGGCGAAGCCGCAGAAGAAGATCACGGGCGGTTTCGGCGAGATCATCGAGCAGCCGATCATCGCGAACTTCCGCGAGGGGCTCACGGTCCTCGAGTACTTCATCTCCACCCACGGCGCCCGCAAGGGTCTCGCCGACACGGCCCTCAAGACCGCCGACGCCGGCTACCTGACCCGCCGCCTGGTGGACGTGTCGCAGGACATCGTGGTCCGCCGAGCCCGACTGCGGCACGGTCATGGGCATCGAGATCGGCGCCCTCAAGGAGGGCGAGAAGGTCATCGAGTCGCTGCGCGACCGCATCATCGGACGCGCCACGGCGGAAGATGTTCTCGACGAGCGGGGCGATGTCATCTGCGAGGCCAACACGCTGCTCGACGCCGACCTGGCGGGCCGCATCGAGGACGAGCGGCATCGAGACGCTGATGATCCGCTCGGTGCTGACCTGCCGTTCGCGGCGCGGCATCTGCGCCCTCTGCTACGGCTACAACCTGGCCGAGGACAAACTCGTCGACATCGGCGAGCCGGTGGGCGTGATCGCGGCGCAGTCGATCGGCGAGCCGGGCACGCAGCTGACGCTGCGGACCTTCCACATCGGCGGCACGGCGAGCCGCATCGTCGAGCAGAACGTCAAGACGGCCGCCGCCGACGGCAAGATCGTCTTCGGCGACGATGTCCAGCTCGTGAAGCACGGCCTGAACGAGATGATCTGCATCGGTCGCAAGGGCGAGATGTCGCTCGTGCTCGAGTCGGGCATCACGCGCAGCCACATGTCGCTGCCGTACGCGGCGCGGGTCCTGGTGTCCAGACGGACAGAAGGTGAAGCAGGGCGCCCCGCTTTTCGAGTGGGATCCGCATTCCGATTTCATCCTGACCGACAAGGATGGCGTGGCTGTCTATGTCGACATCATCGATGGCGTTTCGCTTTCCATCGAACTCGACGACAAGACGCGGCTGAAGCAGCCGGTCGTGAAGGAGCCGGTGGACAAGACCATCCACCCGGCCATCCAGATCGTGTCGGCGAAGACCAACAAGAAGATCGCCGAGTACATCCTGCCCACCGGCGCCTTCCTGCTGGTGCAGGACGGCCAGGCGGTTGTCCCCGGGACGCAGCTCGCGAAGATCCCGCGCGAAGTGACGCAGTCGGGCGACATCACGGGCGGTCTGCCGCGGGTGGCCGAGCTGTTCGAGGCGCGGCGCCCCCGCGAGTCGGCGGTCGTGACCGAGATCGACGGTGTGGTGCAATTCCGCGGCACGACCCGCGGCCTGCGGCGCATCGTGGTGGCCGGCGAGAACAGCACCGAAAAGGAGTACCTGATCCCGCACGGCAAGCACGTGCGCACGTACGAAGGGGAGCGCGTGGTGGCGGGCGATCGCCTCACCGAGGGGCCGATCAATCCCATGGACGTTCTCGCCATCAAGGGCGTCAACGCGGTGCAGAGCTACCTGGTCAACGCGATCCAGGAAGTGTACCGGCTGCAGGGCGTCCGCATCAACGACAAGCACATCGAAGTGATCGTTTCACGCATGCTCCAGAAGGCGCTGATCCTCTCGCCCGGCGACACCAACTTCCTCGAGGGGGAGCAGGTGCCGAAGCAGGCGCTCGAGGACGCCAACGACGAAATTCGCACCCGGAACCGCGAGTTGCGCGAGCGGGGCGAGCCGCTGCTCGAGTCGGCCACCTTCGAGCCGCTGCTGCTGGGCATCACCAAGGCCAGCCTCAGCACCGACAGCTTCATCAGCGCCGCCAGCTTCCAGGAGACCACCCGGGTCCTGACGGACGCCGCCACCCGGAGCAAGCGCGACGAATTGCGGAGCCTGAAGGAAAACGTGATCATGGGCCACCTTATCTCCGCCGGAACCGGCATGTCCGAGTTCAGGGCGCTGGCGGTGTCCGATCCGGAGGTGGAGGAGGGCCTGATCACCGATGCCCTTGAGGCCATGGAACTCGCTTCGCAGCAACAGGATGAGCTCGATGGCGAGGATCTCGGGGAGAGCGACGCGGAGGAGCGTGTTCTGGCGTAAGCAGCCCGGAACGGCGCTTGACAAGGAGGGCCTCCGGACTTACTCTTAGCGGTCTGCCTGCGGGTTTTCAGCCCCGCGCGGGCCATGGACAACGTTCATGATGGACCGGCAGCGTCGCCGGTCCGACAATCAGGAGATTACGATTTGCCGACTCTGAGCCAGTTGGTGCGTCATGGCCGCAAGGTCGCCACGCGCAAAAGCAAGTCCCCGGCGCTGATGAACTGTCCTCAGCGCAAGGGAGTCTGTACGCGCGTCTATACCCAGACCCCGAAGAAGCCCAACTCGGCGCTGCGCAAGATCGCTCGCGTGCGCCTGACGAATGGCATCGAGATCACGGCCTATATCCCCGGCGAGGGTCACAACCTGCAGGAGCACAGCATCGTGCTCGTCCGGGGCGGCCGCGTGAAGGATCTGCCCGGCGTTCGCTACCACATCATTCGCGGCACGCAGGACGCGTCGGGCGTCGAAGCCCGTCGTCGCGGCCGCTCGAAGTACGGCGCGAAGCGCCCCAAGGAGTAGGTCATGCCGAGGCGCAGACGAGCCGAAAAGCGTCACGTTTTGCCGGACGCCCGTCACGGGGACCAGTCCGTCACCAAGTTCATCAGCTATGTCATGGTCGGGGGCAAGCGAACGCTGGCCGAGGGCATGGTGTACCAGGCGTTTGACACGATCAAGGAAAAGACCGGCCAGGAGGGCGTGGACGTCTTTCGGGCCGCTCTGAATAACGTCAAGCCGAGCCTCGAAGTGAAGTCGCGACGCATCGGTGGCGCCACCTACCAGGTGCCGGTCGAGGTCCGCCCGGAGCGGCGGATCATGCTGGCCATGCGGTGGCTCATCAACTTTTCGCGCACGCGCGCGGAACGTACCTTTGCCGAGCGGCTTGCTGCCGAGTTGATCCTGGCGAGCAAGAACGAAGGACCGTCTATCAAGAAGCGCGAGGACACCCACAAGATGGCAGATGCGAACAAGGCGTTCGCCCACTGCCGTTGGTAATGGTCCCTCTCGTTTTCGCCAGGGCGCAGCGCTAGGGATGCGGCTTCTCACAACTCGATAGCCCCGACCGTCCCTCCCCCGGAGGGGATGGCGGGCAGTGACGTCGGACAGGCCGCTCGCGGCTACTGTGCGCGTCGTGGAGTAACGGCGTTTGGGGTGATTCGGGGTCCGGGGGCAGGCATGTCGCGGCAGGTCAGACTCGGGTTCGTGCGCGATATCGGAATCATGGCGCACATCGACGCCGGGAAGACGACCACGACCGAGCGCATCCTGTACTACACCGGACGCGTGCACAGGCCGGGCGAGGTCGACGACGGTGCGACCCAGATGGACTGGATGGAGCAGGAGCGGGAGCGCGGGATCACGATCACGGCCGCGGCCACGACCTGCACCTGGCGGGACCATTGGGTGAACATCATCGATACCCCGGGCCACGTGGACTTCACGGTCGAAGTGGAGCGGAGTCTGCGGGTGCTCGACGGTGCGGTGGCGGTCTTCTGCGGGGTGGGCGGCGTGGAGCCGCAGTCGGAGACGGTCTGGCGGCAGGCGGACAAGTACGGTGTGCCGAGGGTCGCCTTCGTCAACAAGATGGATCGTTCCGGCGCCGACTTCGGGCGCGCGGTGAAGATGATCCGGGAGCGGTTGGGCGCCAATCCGGTGCCGGTCCAGCTCCCGATGGGTTCCGGAGAAGGGTTCGTCGGCGTGATTGACCTCCTCGGCATGCAGGCGCGGACTTACGACCAGGCCACCCTGGGCGCGAGTTTCGTTGACGCGCCCATTCCGGAGGAGTACGCGGCCGAGGCCGCGGCGGCGCGGCGGCAGCTGATCGAATCGCTGTCCGACGTGGACGAGGAACTCATGGAGTCGTACGTGGCGGAGCGCACCCCGACCGTGGACGAGCTGCAGGCCGCGCTGCGCCGGGTCACCCTGGCCGCGGCGGGCGTGCCGGTGCTCTGCGGCGCCGCCGTGCGCAACGCCGGGATCCAGCCGCTGCTCGACGCCGTGGTCGACTACCTGCCCAGCCCGCTCGACAAACCGGTGGTGACCGGCTGGCGCCCGCACGACAAGGCTGTGGTGACTCGCGGCACCGGCGACGACGAGCCGCTGGCCGCCCTCGCATTCAAGATCCAGACCGATCGCCATGCCGGACGTCTGGCCTACGTGCGCGTCTACAGCGGCACGCTGACCGCCGGCAAGGTCGTGCTCAACGCGAATACCGGCAAGCGCGAGCGGATTACGAAGATCCTGCGCATGCACGCCAACAAGCGCGAGGAGCTCAGCGAGGCCCGCAGCGGCGATATCGTAGCCGTCGTCGGCTTCAAGCAGCTCCGTACGGGTGATACCCTCTGCGCGCTCGACGCGCCGATCACGCTCGAGGAGATGACCTTCCCCGAGCCGGTGGTCTTCGTGGCGATCGAGCCGCGGACCAAGGCGGACCAGGACAAGCTGACCGAGGCCCTGGCCGCGTTGTCGGATGAAGACCCCACGTTCCACGTCCGCAAGGACGCGGACACCGGCCAGACGATCATCTCCGGGCATGGGGGAGCTCCATCTCGAGATCCTGTGCGACCGGATGAAGCGCGAGTTCGGGGTCGGGTGCAACGTCGGTCGTCCGCAGGTGGCCTACCGCGAAACGATCGGGCGGGAAACGCGCCAGGAGTTCGTGTTCGAGCGCACCGCCGGCGGCAAGGCGCAGTTTGCCCGCGTCGTGCTGGACCTGGCGCCGCTGCCGATCGGTTCCGGCCTGCGTTTCGCGAGCCTCATCGCCCGCGACGCCCTGCCGGCCGGCTGGCTGGCGCACGTGGAAACCGGCGTACGGCAGGCCTGCGACACCGGCGTGCTGGCCGGCTACGCGTTGACCGATCTCTCCGCGACTCTGGCCGAGGTGACCTTCCGGGAAGTGGATTCCACGGAGGCGGCTTTCCACGGCGCCGCGGTGCAGGCGATGTGGGACGGCGCCAAGTCCGCCGAGCCGGCTCTGCTCGAGCCGATCATGGCGGTCGAGGTGTCCGCGCCGGCCGAGTATCTCGGCGGCGTGATTTCGCAGTTGAACGCCAAGCGCGGCCGCATCCACGGCACCGAGCCCAGGGGCGAGGCGCAGGTGGTCCGGGCGGAGGTCCCGCTGGTGGAAATGTTCGGTTATGCCTCGGACCTGCGCTCCGCGACGCAGGGCCGCGGCGGCTACACGATGCAGTTCGCCCGCTACGAGCGGGTCCCGGAGAGGATCGCGACGGAGATCATGCGTCGGTTCGTGGGCGCCTGAGTCGCCCAGGACAATTGAAGGAGGTCGACCGCTGATGGCGCGCCAGAAGTTCAAACGGACCAAGGATCACGTGAACGTCGGGACGATCGGTCACGTGGATCACGGGAAGACGACGTTGACGGCGGCGATCACGAAGGTGCTGGCGACGAAGGGTCTGGCGGACTTTGTGCCGTTCGACCAGATCGACAAGGCGCCCGAGGAGCGCGAGCGCGGGATCACGATCGCGACGGCTCACGTGGAATATTCGAGCGAGACGCGCCACTACGCGCACGTGGACTGCCCCGGTCACGCGGACTATGTGAAGAACATGATCACCGGCGCGGCGCAGATGGACGGCGCGGTGGTGGTGGTGTCGGCGTCGGACGGTCCGATGCCTCAGACGCGCGAGCACATCCTGCTGGCGCGCCAGGTGGGCGTTCCGTACATCATCGTGTTCATGAACAAGGTGGACATGGTTGACGACCCGGAGCTTCTGGACCTGGTGGAGCTGGAGGTTCGGGAGCTGCTGTCGAAGTACGAGTTCCCCGGCGACGACATCCCGGTGATCCGGGGCTCGGCGCTGAAGGCGCTCGAGAGCGGAGACCCGGATTCTCCGGATACGAAGTGCATTTTCGAGCTTCTGGCGGCGCTGGACAGCTACATTCCGCTGCCGCAGCGGGAGCTGGACAAGCCGTTCCTGATGCCGGTGGAGGACGTGTTCTCGATCAGCGGCCGCGGGACGGTGGCGACCGGCCGTATCGAGCGCGGGATCACGCACACGGGCGACACGGTGGAGCTGGTGGGCATCCGTGACGTGCAGAAGACGGTGGTCACGGGCGTGGAGATGTTCCGGAAGATCCTTGACGAAGGGCGCGCGGGCGACAACGTCGGCCTGCTGCTGCGCGGGATGAAGAAGGAAGACATCGAGCGCGGGATGGTGGTCTGCAAGCCGAGTTCGGTAACGCCGCACACGAAGTTCGAGGGCGAAGTCTACATCCTGACGAAGGAAGAGGGCGGCCGTCACACGCCGTTCTTCACCGGATATCGTCCGCAGTTCTATTTCCGGACGACCGACGTGACCGGCTCGGCGCATCTGCCCGAAGGGGTGGAGATGGTGATGCCGGGCGACAACATCAAGGTGACGGTGGAACTGATCACGCCGATCGCGATGGAAGAGGGGCTCCGGTTCGCGATCCGCGAGGGCGGACGCACGGTCGGCGCCGGCGTCGTCGCCAAGATCCTCGCGTAGCGTAAGGAATCGGGGCCGGTGCGCCGGCCCCGCGGCACTGCCGCCCGCAGCGGCGGAGCGCGCGACAGGTGAGCAGGCGCCGGCCGCAGGTCGGCGAAGCTGGGGTAGCCTCGCGAAGGAGATGAAGTGGCAAGACAGAACATCAAGATCCGCCTGAAAGCCTACGAGGCCGCGGTGCTGGATCGATCGGCGCAGATCATCGTGCAGACGGCGCTGCGGACCGGAGCCCTCGTGAAGGGGCCGGTGCCGCTGCCGACCAAGCGCTCGTTCTACACCGTGTTGCGCTCGCCGCACGTGGACAAGAAGTCGCGTGAGCAGTTCGAAATGCGGATCCACAAGCGGCTGATCGAGATCGAGAACTCGACCCCGCAGACCACCGAATTTCTGCGCAAGCTGACGCTGCCGGCCAGCGTCGACGTGGAGATCAAGGTCTGACGGCCAGACTGTCCGCGCGGGGCCAGGGAGCCATAAGGGAGCCAGTGATGAAGGGACTGATCGGCAAGAAGATCGGCATGACGCGCCAGTTCGACGAGAACGGGCGCGCGGTGCCGGTCACCGTGATTCAGGCCGGTCCCTGCGTCGTGACGCAGGTCAAGACCGTCGCCCGCGATGGCTACGACGCTGTTCAGGTCGGTTTCGGCAATACCAAGCCGAAGAACACGCCGTTGCCGTTGCAGGGGCATTTTCGCCGCGCGGGTGTAACGGACATGCCGCGCGTGATGCGCGAATTCGCCAGCGAAGGGACGCCTTCCTGCAAGCCGGGTGACCAACTCGACGTGACGCTGCTCGAAGGGGTCCTGCAGGTGGACGTGACCGGCGTGACGAAGGGGCGGGGTTTCGCGGGCACCATCAAGCGGTGGAACTATCACCGCGGTCCCGCGGCCCACGGCAGCAAGAACGTCCGCGAGCCCGGCTCGATCGGTATGCATACCAAGCCGGGCCGCGTGATCAAGGGCAAGCATCTGCCCGGTCACTATGGCGCCAAGCGGGAAACGAAGAAGAACCTGACCGTTTTCAAGATCGATCCCGAGCGGAATCTCCTGCTGGTGAAGGGGAGCGTTCCGGGCTGCCGAAACGGGATCGTGTACATCCGGCCGAGCCGCTAGCGCGGCCGGCGGACCCCAACGGGTCCGTCGCGATGAGGGAGACCCATGGCTACGGCGAATCTCTTCAGCAGGACCGGCGAGTCGCAGGGCACGGTGCCGCTGCCGGACGCCCTGTTCGAGCAGCCGGTTCACCGGCAGGCCCTCTGGGAGGCGGTCAAGTGCTACCTGGCCAACCAGCGCCACGGCACGCATGACACCCAGACCCGCGGCGAGGTCGCCTATTCGGGCCGCAAGCTGTATCGCCAGAAGGGCACCGGGCGCGCCCGTGCGGGCGATGCGCGTTCGCCCGTGCGCGTCGGTGGCGGCACGATCTTCGGTCCGCATCCGCGTGACCACGGCTACAAGCTGCCGAAGCAGGTCAAGCGGATTGCGCTGACTTCGGCGCTGAGCGATCGGGCCACCCACGGTCGCGTGCTCGTGGTGGAGGACTTCTCGCTCGAGAAGCCCCAGACCAGCGTGATGGCGAAGCTTCTGGCGGCGCTGCCGCTGCAGGACGCGCATACGCTGTTTGTCCTGCCGCGCGAGGCCGACAACCTGTGGAAGTCGTTGCGCAACGTGCGGGACGTGCGCGTCCTGCGCAGCCACGAACTGAACACGTACACCGTTCTCTGGGCGGACAACCTGGTATTCACGAAGACCGCCCTCGGTGGCGCGGAGGAGGTGTTCGGGTCGTGAAGGAACTCAGCCAGGTCATCCAGCGCCCGTTGATCACCGAACGCGGCGCGGCCATGCGCGAGGCGCACAACCAGTACTATTTCGCGGTGGTGCCCGCAGCGAACAAGCACGAGATCAGGCAGGCCGTGGAGCACTTCTTCGGCGTCAAGGTCGTCGACGTGCGGACCCAGAACCGGCCCGGCAAGCCGAAGCGGCTCGGCCGTTTCGCGGGCGAGCGCTCGGCCTGGAAGAAGGCAATCGTCACGCTGGCCGCCGACGAGAGCATCGACCTGTTCGACCTGACCTGATCCGGGCCGGCCGCGGCGGCCGTGGGGCCGCGCGAACCCGAAGGGGAGTTGGAGCAAGATGGCGATCAAGAAGCTGAAGCCCGTCACGCCAGGCCAGCGTTTCCGCACGGTTTCCGACTTCGCGGAACTGACCGCGTCGACGCCGGAGAAGTCGCTGCTCGAGCCGCTGAAGAAGAGCGGCGGGCGCAACAACCGGGGCCGTGTCACGGCGTTCCAGCGTGGCGGTGGCCACAAGCGGCGCTATCGCGTGATCGACTTCAAGCGCGACAAGCTGAACATTCCGGCCCGCGTGTCGACGATCGAGTACGATCCCAACCGCAGCGGACGCATCGCGCTGCTGGTCTACGCCGACGGCGAGAAGCGCTACATCCTCTGGCCGAACGGCCTGAAGGTGGGCGACACGGTGGTTGCGGGCGACGACGTTGCGTTCAACGTCGGCAACGCGCTGCCGCTCGGCAAGATTCCGCTCGGCACGCTGGTGCACAACGTGGAACTGCAGCTCGGCCGCGGCGGGCAGATGGCCCGCAGCGCCGGCTCCTACGCCCAGGTCATGGCCAAGGACGGCGACTACGTCACGCTGCGCCTGCCCAGCGGGGAAGTGCGCCTGGTGCACCGCCGCTGCTTCGCCACGATCGGCGAGATGGGCAACTGCCACGCACGAGAACGTCATCATCGGCAAGGCCGGCAAGTCGCGCTGGCTCGGCCGACGCCCGCACGTGCGCGGCGTGGCGATGAATCCCTTCGACCACCCGCACGGCGGTGGCGAGGGACGCACCTCGGGCGGGCGGCATCCCTGCACCCCGTGGGGCAAGCCGACCAAGGGTTACAAGACGCGCAAGAAGCAGCCGTCCGACGCCTTCATCGTGCGGCGGCGGAACGCGAAGTAGCGGCGGACTGTCGGGTCCGTTCACGGCCCTGACGCGGAGGATGCAGACGGCATGAGTCGATCCATAAAGAAGGGTCCCTTCATCAGCGATCACCTCCTGCACAAGGTGGAGGAGCTGAACGGCAAGGGCGAGAAGCGGGTCGTCAAGACCTGGGCGCGTCGTTGCACCATCGTTCCCGAGTTTCTCGGGCACACGCTGGCCGTGCACAACGGGAAGCAGTTCGTCCCGGTGTACGTGCAGGAGAACATGGTGGGGCACAAGCTCGGTGAATTCGCGCCCTCGCGGACCTACCGCGGGCACACGAGCAAGGAAAAGTCAAAGAAGTAGGGCCACGGCCCGTCGGAGGTTGCGAGCGATGGAGTCCCGAGCGACGGCGCGCCATATTCGCATCGCCCCCCGCAAGGCGCGGGTGGTGGCGGACCTCGTGCGCGGCAAGAGCGTGGAGCAGGCGCTGATCATCCTCTCGCTGACGCCGAAGAAGGCGTCGCCGATCCTGAGGAAGGCGATCCTCTCGGCGGCGGCCGGCCTTCGCGAGCGCGAGGATGGGGGCAAGTTCGATCACGCTCATCTCGTGGTGAGCGATGTCCGAGTGGACCAGGGACCGATGCAGAAGCGCATCCGGCCGCGCGCACAGGGGCGGGCGTTCCGCATCCTGAAGCGATCGAGCCATTTCAAGGTCACGGTTTCGTCCGTCGGCTAGGCCGACGAACGGTCGGGGCTGCCACGGCGCCCCCGACGGCGCCGCGATCGCCCGGGCGGGCGCGGCGGGGCAGTCAGGAAAGGAAGGCACATGGGGCAGAAGACACATCCGGTGGGTTTCCGGCTCGGCATCGTGAAGGACTGGAACTCGACCTGGTTCAGCGACAAGGGCTACGCTGACTGGCTCAACGAGGACCTGCTGCTACGCCGCTATATCCTGGCGCGCGTGGGCAATGCGGGCGTTGCCTGGGTCAAGATCCGGCGCCACCGGGAGAAGGTCACGATCATCGTCGGCACCAGCCGCCCCGGCGTGGTCATCGGGCGCAAGGGCGCGAAGGCCGATCAGCTCCGCGCCGAGCTGCAGAAGATGATCAAGCAAGGACGTCAAGCTGGACGTCGAGGAGATCAAGAAGCCGGAGTTGTCGGCGCCTCTGGTGGCGGAGCACGTGGGTCTGCAGCTGACGGGTCGTGTTTCGTTCCGTCGCGCCATGAAGAAGTCGATTGCCACGGCCATGCGCATGGGCGCGAAGGGCATCAAGATCCGCTGCGCCGGCCGGCTGGGCGGCGCCGAGATGGCCCGCGTCGAGAACTACAAGGACGGCAGCGTGCCCCTGCACACGCTGCGGGCGGACATCGATTACGGCCAGTACACGGCGCGCACGACGTACGGGGCCATCGGCGTGAAGGTATGGATCTGCAGGGGTGAGGTGTTCCCGGCGGATTTCAAGAATCAGCTGCGCAGCACCATCCACGAGGAACGCTCCTGACGGAAGCGGCCCGGTGTCGCTGATGCGACCGGGGCCAGGCTGGGAGAGGACGACGAGCCATGTTGATGCCGAAGAGGACGAAGTTCCGCAAGATGATGAAGGGCCGCGCGCCGGGGCCTGGCCTTCCGCGGGTCGACGATCGCCTTCGGCGATTTCGGCCTGCAGGCCCTGGAGCCCGGCTGGCTGAAGAGCCGGCAGATCGAGGCCGCCCGTATCGCGATCACGCGCCAGATGAAGCGCGCGGGCAATGTCTGGATCCGTGTCTTCCCGGACAAGCCGATCACGCTCAAGCCGGCGGAGACGCGCATGGGCAAGGGCAAGGGCAATCCGGAGTACTGGGTCGCCGTGGTGAAGCCGGGTCGGATCCTGTTCGAGATCAACGGCGTCAACGGTGAGACGGCCAAGACCGCGCTGAACCTGGGCGCCTCGAAGCTGCCCTTCAAGACGCGCATCGTTCGTCGGGAAGGGGAGTGAGATGGCAGGCAGGAAGGCGCACGATCTTCGTGAGATGACGCTCGTGGAACTGGAAAACCTGGGTCGCGAGCAGGCGGAAACCCTGATGCAGCAGCGGATGAAGCTCCGCCTGCGCCAGGTGGACAACCCGTTGACGGTCCGCGTGATGCGGAGGGAACTCGCGATCATCAAGACCGTGATCACCGAGAAGCGGTCGGGCCGCTGAGGCGGGCCGGCAAACCGTCCCGGGAGCCGGCCGCCGGCGGGACAGGGAGAGCTGAGATGGAGAAGCAGGAGCAGGAGCAGGACAGGAACCTGAGGATGGTGCGCATCGGGCGCGTCGTGTCCAGCGACATGGACAAGACGATCGTCGTGCGCATCGACCGCCGGATCCAGCATCCCCTCTACAAGCGGATCGTCAGTCGCTCCTCCAAGCTCTACGCCCATGACGAGGCGAACGAGTGCAAGGTCGGCGACGTCGTGAAAGTCATGTCCACGCGGCCGCTTTCGAAGACTGAAGCGCTGGCGTGTCGCCGAGATCATCGAGCGGGCAAAGTAAGAGAGCCCGGAGGACGGATCATGATCCAGGAATACACGATGCTCACAATCGCCGACAACTCCGGCGCCAAGACGGCCCGCTGCATCCGCGTTCTGGGCGGATCGGGGCGCCGCTACGCGCACGTCGGTGACGTCATTGTCGTGACCATCAAGAGCGCCATCCCCAACAGCAACTACAAGAAGGGGCAGGTGGCGAAGGCGGTGGTGGTCAGGACCAAGAAGGAGATCGGCCGCAAGGACGGCTCCTACATCCGCTTCGGCGAGAACGCCGCGGTCATCATCAACGATGACAAGGAGCCGGTGGGGACGCGTATCTTCGGTCCCGTCGCCCGCGAGCTCCGCGACCATCGTTTCATGAAGATCGTGTCTCTCGCCCCGGAGGTGCTGTGATGCACGTCCGCAAGAATGACAAGGTCAAGGTGATCTCCGGCAACGATCGCGGCAAGATCGGGCAGGTGCTGAAGGTCTTCCCGGAAACGAACAAGGTCATCGTTGAAAAGGTCAACCTGATCAAGCGCCACACCAAGCGCAGCCAGGACATGCCGCAGGGCGGCATCATCGAGAAGGAGGGACCGATCATGGTCTCCACGGTGATGCTGATCTGTCCGAAGTGCGGCGAAGCGTCGCGCACCGGCGCGGGTGGTCCTCGCGGACGGCTCGCGCGCGCGGTCGTGCAAGAGCTGCGGCGAGATGTTGGGCGAGTAGACGGGACCTCGGGGAGGAACGAGCAGAGATGGCGAAGAAGAAGGAAGTGGCGGCGCCCGCCCAGCCGGCCGGCCCCCGGCCGAAACCGCGGCTGCGCGAGTACTACGAGCAGTCGGTTATGACCGCGCTGCAGGAGAAGTTCGGCTATACCAACCGGATGATGATCCCGAAGCCGGTGAAGGTCGTGCTGAACATGGGCATGGGCAAGGCCGTGCAGAACCCCAAGCTCCTCGATGGGGCGCTGGCGGATCTGGCGACGGTGAGCGGGCAGCTGCCCGTGAAGACCTACGCCAAGAAGTCGATCTCGAACTTCAAGATCCGGCAGGGCATGCCGATCGGCGCGCGGGTCACGCTGCGCGGCGAACGGATGTGGGAGTTCCTGGATCGCTTCATCAATTTCGCCCTGCCCCGTCTGCGCGACTTCCGCGGCGTGCCGACCCGGTTCAGCGGCAGCGGCGACTTCACGCTGGGTCTGAAGGACCAGGTGGTGTTCCCCGAAATCGATTACGACAAGGTGGACGCGCCGCGCGGAATGAACCTGACGATCGTGACCACCGCCCGCAACGATGAAGAGGGCAGAGAGCTTCTCAAGCTCATGGGAATGCCGTTCCGGCGTTCGTAGGAGGACCTGACTTGGCCAAGAAGTCCCTGATCGCCAAAGCCAACCGGCCGCCGAAGTTCAAAGTGAGGGGCTACAACCGCTGCCGCCGCTGCGGGCGGCCGCGAGCGTACCTGCGGCAGTTCGGCATCTGCAGGATCTGCTTCCGGGAGCTGGCGCTGAGGGGCGACCTCCCGGGCGTAGTCAAGGCGAGCTGGTAAAGCGCAGCGAGGAGCTGGGTAGCATGAGCATGACCGATCCCATTGCGGACATGTTGACGCGGATCCGCAACGCCACGACAGGCGGGTCACCGCCGCGTGGAGATTCCTGCCTCGAACGCCAAGCGGGCCATCGCCCGGGTGCTCAAGGAGCAGGGCTACATCGCGGACCACGGCGGATGTCCCGCAGGGCCCCCAGGGGCGTTCTGCGACTGACGCTCAAGTATTACGAGCGGGACGGCAAGCGCACGGGCGTGATCGAGGGCATCCGCCGGATCAGCGCGCCCGGTCGCCGCATCTACGCCGACAGGGACAGCATCCCCAAGGTGTGCGGCGGCTTCGGCATCGCCATCCTGTCCACGAACCGGGGCATCATGACCGGCCACCAGTGCCGCATCCAGGGCATCGGCGGCGAGGTGCTGGCCGAGGTCTGGTAACCCCGGCAGTCTGCGGAGGAAGGGAACCATGTCGCGCATTGGCAAGAAGCCGATCCCGATTCCTGCCGGAGTGACCGTCACGGTCGAGGGCGAGACTTCGATCGTGAAGGGTCCGAAGGGGGAGTTGCGCCAGCATGTGCCGACCGGTCTCGGGTACGAGATGGTCGAAGGCCAGCTGTGCATCAGTCGCCCCGACGATAGTCGGCCGATGAGAGCCCGTCACGGTCTCGTGCGGGCCCTCATCGCCAACCAGGTCACGGGCGTCACCGTGGGATTCAAGCGGACGCTGGACATCATCGGCGTCGGCTACCGCGCCGCGGTCAAGGGCGATGCCCTCGACCTGCAGCTGCAGTTCAGCCACCCGGTGAGCTATGCGATCCCCGCGGGGATCACCGATCACCTGCCCGGACCCGACGAAAATCGAGGTTTCCGGCCTGGACAAGCAGCGGGTGGGGCAGGTCGCGTCCGAGATCCGCGCCTATCGCCCGCCTGAGCCGTACAAGGGCAAGGGAATCAAGTACTCCGATGAGATCATCATCCGGAAGGCCGGCAAGACTGCCGGCAAGTAGCCCGGCGGGGTCGGGAGGTTGACGCTCATGGACCAGTCGAGCAAGCAGAGGAAGGAAGGGCGTCAGCGCCGGAAGGTGCGCGTCCGACGCAAGGTCAACGGCACGCCGGAGCGCCCGCGGCTGTCGGTTTTCCGCAGCCATCGGGGCATCTACGCCCAGGTCGTGGACGACTCGCTGGGGCGGACTCTGCTGGCGGCCGCAAGCGGCAGGCTCGCAGACGAAGCGCCCGTGCCCGAGGGGCTCGGCGGCAAGTGCGCCGTCGGCGTACCGGGTGGGTCGCCAGGTCGCCGCGCTGGCGAAGGAGAAGGGGATCAGCATGATCGTCTTCGACCGCAGCGGCTACCTCTATCACGGACGCATCGCCGCTCTGGCCCGAGGGGTCAGGGACGGCGGGATTCAGTTCTAGGCCGGGAAGGCAAGAGGGGAGCGGGACACCGATGAGCGAGATGGCAAGACCTCCGCGCAACGATGCCGGCACGGCCCCGCGCCGCGGTGGTGGCGGCGGCGGGTTCGGCGGCGGCGGGTTCGGTGGCGGTGGGTTCGGTGGGTCGCATGGCGGACCGCGGGGCGGCGGCCCGGGCGGCGGCGGACCCGGTCGCGGAGGGCCCGGTTTCGGCGGTCCCCGTCGCGATGACCGCGCGGCCGGCGCGCGACGGCGCGCGGCGACATGCAGGAGAACGTGATCCACATCAATCGCGTGGCGAAGGTCGTCAAGGGTGGACGCCGCTTCAGCTTCAACGCGATCGTGGCCGATCGGCGACGGCAAGGGATCCGTCGGCGTGGCGCTGGGCAAGGCCAACGAGATCGCGGACGCGATCCGCAAGGCGTCCGAAGGGGCCCGGGCCACGCAGATCACGGTGCCGATCAAGAACAACACGATCCCGTACGCGGTGGTCGGCCGCTTCGGGGCGAGCACGGTGCTGCTCAAGCCGGCCACGCCCGGTACCGGCGTCATCGCCGCCGGCGGCGTGCGCGCGATTCTCGAGGCCGTCGGGATCCGCAACATCCTGACCAAGCAGCTCGGGTCGCGCAATCCGCACAACGTGGTCAAGGCGACGCTCGACGGCCTGCGGCAGCTGCGCTCGCCCGAGGAAATCGCCCGCAAGCGCGGCCTGACGGTGCCCGAACTGTTCGGGCTGCCGCGGAAGGAGGCGCCGGCGCATGAGTAGCGGCAAGATTCTCATCACGCAGTACCGCGGTCTCGTCGGTCGCCCGGAGAAGCAGCGCCGCATCGTGCGGGCGCTCGGGCTGCGCCGCAACCAGACCTCGGTCGTGCACAACGACACGCCGGCCATCCGCGGCATGGCGAACAAGGTCTGCCATCTGGTGCGCGTGGAAGAGGTGGAGTGACGATGCTGAAGTTGAACAACCTGTCGGCCCCCAAGGGCGCGAACCGCAAGATCAAGCGGATCGGTCGCGGGCCCGGGTCCGGCCACGGCAAGACGTCGGGCAAGGGCCACAAGGGCCAGCGCGCGCGTTCGGGCCCCGGCATCGCGCCGTGGTTCGAGGGCGGCCAGATGCCGCTGCAGCGCCGGGTGCCCAAGCGTGGGTTCACCAACATCTTCAAGAAGGAATTCCAGATCGTGAACCTGGAAGACCTCGAGGAGCGCTTCGAGGCGGGCGCCAACGTGGACGCCCTGGCCCTGGCCATGGTCGGCCTGATCCGCTACCCCGACCGCCCCGTCAAGCTGCTCGCCCGCGGCGCCGTGACGAAGGCGCTGCAGGTGCACGTGACGAAGGCCAGCCAGGCGGCGCAGGGCGCCGTGTCGGCGGCCGGCGGTTCCGTGACCGTCGAGGACTGAGCGGACGCGGGTTCCGGGGCCCCCAACAGAAGGAAACTCGGCAGTGAATATCACCGGCAGCTATCAGAGCATGTTCAAGATCCCCGAACTGAAGCGGCGGATCCTGTTCACGGCGCTGATCCTCGTGGTCTACCGGCTGGGCGAGCTACATCCCGTCGCCGGGGATCAACATCGAGGCCTTGAAGGAGTTCTTCGCCGACCAGGAGAAGACGCTGCTCGGACTCTACGACATGTTCTCCGGGGGCAATCTGCACCAGGCGACGATCTTCGCGCTCGGCATCATGCCCTACATCAGCGCCTCGATCATCTTCCAGCTGCTCCAGGCCGTGGTGCCCTACTTCGAGAAGCTGGCGAAGGAGGGCGAGGAGGGCCGGCAGAAGATCAACCAGTACACCCGCTACGGCACGGTGGCGCTGGCGCTCGTGCAGTCGTTCGGCATCAGCTTCGCCCTCGAGAGCATGGGCAACATCGTCCTGCACCCCGGGCTGGGCTTCAAGCTGCATGACCATGCTGACCCTGACCACCGGCACGATGTTCGTCATGTGGCTGGGCGAGCAGATCACGGAGCGGGGCATCGGCAACGGCATCTCGCTGATCATCTTCATCGGCATCATCGCGCGCTATCCCGAACGACGTCGCTGAACACGCTGCAGCAGCTGCGGTCGCGGCGAGATGCACTTCATCAAGCTGGCCCTCATCCTGGCCTTCATGGCCGTGGTGATCGGCGGGATCATCGCCATCACGCAGGGGCAGCGCCGGATCCCGGTGCAGTACGCCAAGAAGATCGTCGGCCGGCGCATCTACGGCGGCGCGAACACGCACATCCCGCTGCGGGTCAACACCGCCGGCGTGATCCCGATCATCTTCGCGCAGTCGATCATCATGTTCCCCGGCACGCTCGGCGCGATCTTCCGCGACAGCGCCTTCTTCGAGGGGCTGGCGCAGCCTGTTCCGGAACACGCATCCGGTCTACATCATCAGCTATACGACGCTGATCATCCTGTTCACCTACTTCTACACCGCCGTCGTCCTGAACCCGGTGGACCTGGCGGACAACATGAAGAAGAACAGCGGCTTCATCCCGGGCGTGCGGCCGGGCAAGAAGACCGCCGAGTACATCGACAAGGTCCTGACGCGCGTCACGCTGCCGGGGGCGATCTTCCTGGCGCTGATCGCGGTGCTGCCCGACCTGATGATCAACTGGCTGAACGTGCCGTTCTACTTCGGTGGCACCGGGCTGCTGATCGTGATCGGTGTGGGACTGGATACGCTGCAGCAGATCGAGTCGCATCTCGTCATGCGTCACTACGACGGCTTCATGTCGCGGGGACGTCTGCGGGGGCGGCGGTAGGAGCGATCCTTGAACGCTGATCCTGGCCGGACCGCCGGGGAGCGGCAAGGGGACGCACGCGGAGCTGCTGGCGCAGGGCCGGTCGCTGCGGCACATCTCCACCGGCGAACTGCTGCGGGCGGGCCGTGGCGGGCGGGACGGATCTGGGACGACAGGTCGAGGGGATCCTGGAGCGGGGCGAACTGGTGCCGGACGACCTGATGATGGCCATCATCAGGGACTGCCTGGCCGGCGGATGGCGGCGGCTGGCTGCTGGACGGTTTCCCGCGGACGGTGGCGCAGGCCGAGGCGCTGGTGCCCCTGCTGGCGGAACTGGACCAGCCGGTGGACGTGGTGCTCGTGCTGAAGGTGCCGGACGACGAGATCGTGCGGCGGCTCGCGGGACGCCTCAACTGCGGCGGCTGCGGGCTGGTGACGGCGCAGGACCGTCTGGGCGCGGACGGAGGCTGCCCGCGGTGCGGTGGGCAGGGACCTGCGGGTGCGCGCGGACGACCGCGAGGAGACGGTGCGCAAACGCCTGGCCGTCTACCGCGCGCAGACGCAGCCGGCGCCTGGAGGCTCTGGGTCGGCGTTACCCGCTGCGGTGGGTGGACGGACGCGGTGATGCCGCCGCGGTAGCTCAGAGGATTGCGGGTGTCCTGGAAGCATAGGATCCGGCTGAAGTCGCCCGCCGAGCTGGAGAAGATGGCCGCGAGCGCGCGGGATGCTGGCGGACGTGTTCCGCGCCCTGCCGCCGCTCGTGGGACCGGGCGCCACGACCGGCGAGATCGACGCGGCGGTCGAGCGCATGATTCGGGACGCCGGCTGTATCCCCTCGTTCAAGGGGTACAACGGGTTCCCGGCGGCGAGTTGCATCTCGGTCAACGACGTGGTGGTGCACGGCATTCCCACGGAGCTGGCCCTCGTCGAGGGAGATATCGTCGGGATCGACATCGGCCTGATCCGCGACGGGTATCATTCCGACTCGGCGGAGACGTTTCCGGTCGGGCGGATCGGCGATGACGCGGCCCGGTTGCTGCAGGTGACGCGCCAGTGTCTGGAGCTGGCGATCGGTGCGGTGCGGCCAGGGGCGCGGATTTCGGCGATCGGCGTGGCGGTCGAGGGGCACGCGCGGGCGAACGGGTTCTCGGTGGTGGAAACGCTTGTGGGACACGGCATCGGGCGGGAGATGCACGAGGATCCGCAGGTGCCGAACTACCGGAGTTTCGCCACTCCCGATCCGGTGATGGAGATCGGCCTGGTGATCGCGATCGAGCCGATGATCAACGCCGGCACCAAGCGCGTGGTGACCGACGAGGACCAGTGGACGGTCCGGACGGCAGACGGGAAGTTGTCGGCGCACTTCGAGCACACGGTGGCTGTCGTTGCAGACGGCTCCTGGGTCCTGACGCGGCGCTGACCCGGTCCGGCGCGGATTGCCAGAAGGGAACGCATGGCCAAGGAAGAGGGCATCAGCGTCGAGGGAACGGTTGTCGAGGCCCTGCCGAATGCGATGTTCAGGGTCGAGCTCGACAACAACAAGCACGTGGTTCTGGCACACGTCTCGGGCAAGATGCGCATGCATTTCATCCGCATCCTGCCGGGCGACAAGGTGACGGTGGAACTTTCCCCGTACGACCTGACGCGGGGCCGGATCACGTACCGCTACAAGTGACGCCCGTCCCCGCGGGCGGCGCCAAGGAGACGTCATGAAGGTGCGCGCATCGGTTACGCAAGATCTGTCCGAAGTGCAAGGTTATCCGACGCAAGGGCGTCGTGCGGGTCATCTGCCTGAATCGGCGCCACAACCAGCGCCAGGGCTAGGCTGACGGCCACGCCGGGAGCGTCCGGCGGGCGGCGGGTACGAAAGGAGCCGAAGTGGCCAGAATCGCGGGTGTAGACATTCCGAACGAGAAGCGCATAGCAACCTCGCTGACCTACATCTTCGGGGTGGGTCAGCACCGCGCCCTGCAGATCTGCGAGAAGGCCGGGATCAATCCCGACACGCGGACGCGCGACCTGACCGAGGAGGAGTCCCGCAAGATCATCGGGATTCTCGACAAGGACTATCAGGTCGAAGGGACGCTGCGAACCGAAGTGGCCATGAACGTCCAGCGTCTCATGGACATCGGTTGCTACCGCGGCCTGCGGCATCGGCGCAAGCTTCCCTGTCGCGGGCAGAACACCAAGAACAACGCCCGCACTCGCAAGGGACCGCGAGTCCCGGCCCGGCAGCAAGAAGAAGGCTTAAGGAGGATCCGGCGTGGCGAATCCCAAGGAAAAGAAGGCCAAGGCCGCAAGACGCGCAAGAAGCTGGACGCCATCGGCGTGGCTCATGTGAAGTCGAGCTTCAACAACACCCTCGTGACGATCACCGACCTCAACGGGAACGTGATCACGTGGTCGTCGCGGCGGGCACCAGGGGCGTTACAAGGGCAGTCGCAAGTCGACCGCCTTTGCCGCCCAGCTGGCCGCGCGGTTCTGCGCCCAGGAAGTCCTGAACCAGGGCATGAAGAAGGTCGAGGTGTGGGTGAAGGGTCCCGGCTCCGGCCGCGAAGCCGCCATCCGCAGCCTCAAGGCGGAGGGCCTGGAGGTCAGCCGTGTGAAGGACGTGACGGCGATGCCGCACAACGGCTGCCGGCCGAAGAAGCGTCGTCGCCTGTAGTACCATATACCGGGAGAAGCGTCGGGATATGAGGAGCCCGGCGCCCTCACCAGGAGGTTCCAGCGAATGGCCAGGTACACTGAGGCCAAGTGCAAACTTTGCCGCCGCGAGGGGATGAAGCTGTTCCTCAAGGGCGAGCGCTGCTACACGGACCGCTGCGCCATCGAGCGCAGGCCTTACGGCCCGGGTCAGCATGGACGCCGCCGTGGGCGTAAACCCTCGGACTACAAACTGCAGCTCAGAGAGAAGCAGAAAGTCCGGTCGATTTACGGCCTTCTGGAACGGCAGTTCCGCAACTACTTTACCGAGGCTGAACGCCGCACGGGCGTCACGGGTTCCAACCTGTTCACCCTGCTCGAGAAGAGGCTGGACAACATCGTCTACCGCATGGGCTTCGCGCCGTCGCGGTCGGCGGCCCGGCAGCTCGTGCGTCACAAGCATGTGACGGTGAACGGCGAGTCATGCGACATACCGAGCTATTCGGTTCGCGTCGGACAGGTTGTTTCCGTGCGCGAGAAGAGCCGCAACATCCCGATGGTGGTCGCTGCGCTGAAGGACAGGGCCAAGCGCGATCGACTTTCCTTCGTGGACGTCGACGACAAGAAGATGGAGGGTCGACTGGTTCAGGAGCCGCAGATGAGCGACCTGCCCATCCCGATCCAGGAGAATCTGATCGTCGAGCTGTACTCGAAGGTCTGAGCCGGCGCTCGCCAGGGAAGGGGATGTCGGTACCATGAAGTGGATCAATATGATGATGCCGGAAGGCGTCAAAGTGGCTCGCGAGACACAGACCGATTCGTTCGCGGAGCTCACACTCGCCCCTCTGGAGCGGGGATTCGGGCACACGCTGGGCAGTGCCCTGCGGCGCACGCTGCTCTCCTCGATTCACGGACACGCCGTGACGGCCGTGCAGCTGGATGGCGTCAAGCACGAACTGAGCACGCTGCCGAACGTCCTCGAAGACGTCACGGATATCGTGCTGAACTGCAAGCAGATCGTGTTTGCGCTTTCCGATTTGCCGTCACACTGGGCGGTGATCGAGGCCGCGAAGCCGGGGCCGGTCACGGCCGGCAGGATTCACGGCCATCCGGATTTGAAGATCTGCAATCCCGATCACGTGATCTGCACGATCACCGAGCCCGGCTCGTTCCGGCTGCGGCTGTATGTGGATACGGGTCGCGGGTATGTCGAGCGCGAGTCGCACGCCATCCCGGACGAAGTCATCGGTGTCATCCGCCTGGACGCGAACTTTTCGCCCATCCGGAAGGTCAGCTACCGGGTTGAGGACACGCGTGTCGGCCAGCGCACGGACTACGACAAGCTGGTCATGAACATCACGACCGACGGCAGCGTGCGTCCCGAAGACGCCGTCGGCTTCGCGTCGAAGCTGCTGAAGGACCAGTTGCAGATGTTCATCAATTTCGACGAAGCGCCCATCGATGCCCAGGAGACGATCGTCGACGAGGAGCAGCAGCGCCTGGTGGAGTTGCTGTGCCGCAACGTCGAGGAACTGGAACTGTCCGTCCGCTCAGCAAACTGCCTCAAGGCGGGCAAGATCCTCACCCTGTACGACCTCGTTACGAAGACCGAGCAGGAGATGCTCAAGTTCCGCAACTTCGGCCGCAAGAGCCTGAACGAGATTCAGGAGATCATGACGGGCATGGACCTGGGCTTCGGCATGGTCTTCCCGTCCGAGATCGCGGAACGGGTGGCGGGCAGGGCCGGCAACTGAACCGGCGGTAGCGCCGCCACAGGCAGGCGCCGGGGAACGATGCCCGGCGCGGAGGAAGCGAAACATGCGCCATCAAGTCAGAGGACGAAAATTCAGCCGGACCAAGGCCCATCGCGGCATGATGTTCCGCAACATGGTGACCGCCCTGTTCCGGCATGAGCGTATCCAGACCACGACGCCCAAGGCCAAGGAGGCCCGGGCGCTGGCGGAACGCCTGATCACCTACGCCAAGGCCGGCGACCTGAACTCGCGCCGGCTGGCGGCCCGCAAGCTCACCGATCCCGAGGTGCTGCAGAAGCTGTTCGCCGAGATCGGGCCGCGTTACGCGGATCGTCCGGGCGGCTACACCCGCGTTCTGCGCCTGGACGGACTGCGCAAGGGCGACGCCGCCGAAGTGGCGATTCTCGAGCTGGTCGGCAACACGGTGAAACCGAAGGTGCGCGACACCGCTCAACGCAAACAGCGTCGCCGCATCCTGAAGGCCGAAGATGCCGCTGCGGCCCTTGCGCCGCCGACAGCGGCCAGGGCGAAAGACAAGTCCGACGCACAGAGCGTCGAAGACGACAAGTAGCCGGGCGGCTGTACAACGCCTCCATGGGCAGGACGGGTCTCCGGATCGCACCGGAGACCCGTCGTCATTTGCGCGTCCTGCCCGCTGCCGCAAACGGCCGCAGCCCGGGGTTGATCGCGGGCCTCCCGTCCCCTACCTTTCGAACCATACGCACTGGTGCCGGGCCTCCGCCCTGACGCAAAGGATTGCGCATGTCCTCTCGCACGCTGCTCACCGCCGGGATCACCGGCGTCGGTATGGACTTCCCCGCGCGTCGGCTCACCAACGCCGATCTGGAAAAAATGGTGGAGACGAGCGAGTCCTGGATCACGGAGCGCACCGGCATCCTGGAGCGGCGTATCGTGGAGCCGGGCGTGGGGGCGTCGCACCACGGCGCGGAGGCGGCTCGCAAGGCGCTCGCGCATGCCGGGCTGACGCCCGCGGACGTCGATCTGATCCTCGTGCCCACGGTCACGCCCGACATGATGTTTCCCGCCACCGCGTGTCGTCATCCAGGAAAAGCTGGGCGCCACGCAGGCCTGGGGCTTCGACGTGAGTGCCGCCTGCAGCGGCTTCGTTTTCGCGCTGCAGGCCGCGCGCGCGCAGGTGGAAGTGGGAGCCAGCCGTTGCGCGCTGGTCATCGGCACCGAAGTCATGTCCTCCATCGTCGACTATCGGGACCGCAACGTCTGCGTGCTGTTCGGCGACGGTGCGGGCGCCGTGGTGGTGCAGCCGGTGCCGACCGACTCCGGCGGTATTATCGACAGCCTCAACTTCATCGACGGCAGCGGGGGGCGGTACCTGAACATGCCGGGCGGCGGCAGCCTGCATCCGCCCACTCACGAGACCGTCGACGCCGGCATGCACTTCATCCACCAGGAAGGGCGCGAAGTCTTCAAGTACGCCGTGAAGGGGATGGTCTCCGTCACCGCCTCGGTCCTCGAGCGCAACGGCGTGTCGCCCGCACAGGTTGCGCTGTTCGTGCCGCACCAGGCGAACCTGCGTATCATCGAGGCGGTGCGGGAGCGGCTCGGCCTGAGCCCGGAACAGGTCATGATCACCATCGACCGCTTCGGGAACACGACCTCGGCGAGCATCCCCTCGGCGCTGCGCGTGGCCTGCGACGAGGGACGGCTGAAGCGGGGCGACACGATCGTGCTCTGCAGCTTCGGCGCCGGCTTCACGTGGGGCGCGACGCTGGTGCGCTGGACGACCGACTGAGGCACGTCTCCGGAGGAAACATGATCGAAGTCACGGGCCTCGGGCGGCGGTTCGGAGTCGTTGAGGCCCTCCGGAATCTCTCCTTCGCGGTCGCGCCGGGCGAGATCGTCGGCTTTCTCGGCCCCAACGGCGCCGGCAAGACCACCGTCATGCGCATCCTGACCTGCACCCTGCCGCCCACGGCGGGGCGGGCGACGGTGGCCGGCCACGATATCCTGACCGAGGCGCTGGCGGTGCGGCGGCGGATCGGCTTCATGCCGGAAAACGTCCCGCTCTACACCGACTGCACGGTCGACGAGCTGCTGCGCCTCGTGGCGCGCCTCAAGGAGGTGCCGGCACGGACGATGGCCGCGGCTGTCGACGGCGTGGTGCGGCGCGCCGGCCTGCTCGAGGTGCGCGGCCGCCTGGTGGGCCACCTGTCCAAGGGCTTCCGCCAGCGGGTGGGGCTGGCGCAGGCGCTGCTTGGGGATCCGCCGGTCCTGATCCTCGACGAGCCGTCGAGCGGGCTCGATCCGCAGCAGATCGTGGAGATCCGCGAGTTGATCCGCGGCTTCGCCGGGGAGAAGACGGTGCTGCTCTCCAGCCACATCCTCAACGAGGTGAGCCTGATCTGCGGTCGGGTGCTGATCCTGGACCGCGGTCGGCTCGTCGGCGAGGCGGATCCGCGCAGTCTGGCCCCGCGGCTCGACGGCCGACCCCGCGTCGCGGTGGCCTGGGACGGTCCGCGGGAGGTCGTGCGCGCCGCGCTGGCCGCGGTGCGCGGGGTGATCGCGGTCGTGCCGGTGGACAGCGGCGCCGAGGTGACGCTCGACCGTGACCCTGAAACGGTTCGTCCCGATCTCGCGGCGGCCGTGATCGGCGCCGGGGGCCGTCTCCAGCGCATGGAGGATCGAGGGGCCACGCTGGAGGAGCTGTTCCTGAGCCTGACCGCGAACCGGGTCGCGCCGGGGGCGACGCCGTCGACTCCCCCGCCCGCGGACAACGGCAGGGAGGCGGCACCGTGAGGCAACTGCTTGCCATCGCCCGGCGCGAAATCGGCGCCTTTTTCCGCAGCGCCATGGCGCCGGTCGTCGTGACCTGCTTCCTGCTGCTGACGGGACTCTTCTTCACGCTGATCGTTTTCGGCTACAGCCAGCTCTCGGCGGAGGCGCAGCGCTCCGGACGGCTGGCGGAGGTGGTTCTCAATCTCGCCGATGGTGTCTTCCAGCCGCTTGCGGTGAACATCTCCGTCTTCCTGATCTTCCTGCTGCCGGCCGTGACGATGCGCCTGTTCGCCGAGGAGTACCGCTCGGGTCGCTACGACCTGATCATGTCGTGGCCGGTGGCGGACCATGTCTGGGTGCTGGGCAAATTCGCCGCCGCCGTGGCGGTGATGCTCACGCTCGTGGCCGGCGCCTCCGCGCACATCGCGGCCGCCGCCGCGCTCGGCCGGATCGAGATCGGCCCGCTGCTGGCGGCCGGACTCGGCCTGCTGCTCGCGGCCACGCTGAATGCCGCGTGGGGGGTTTTCTTCTCGACCCTGCTGCCGTACCAGGTGGTCGCCTACATCCTGACTTTCGGCTTCCTGCTCCTGCTCCACGCGATCGGGGGCCTCGAGCCGCATCTGCCGGGCGCGCTGGGGCGGCTGGCCTCCCAATCTGTCCCTTCCCGGGCACTTCCACCGTTTCTCGCGCGGCATCATCGACAGCCGGGACTCTACTACTTCCTGGCCTGGACCGGTCTCGGCCTGGCGGCCGCCGCCGCGTCGCTCGGAGGGCGCCGGCTGGCCGGCGCGGGCCGGCTGGCGCGCTGGTCGCCGGTGGTCGTCTCGGCCGCGCTGCTGCTGGTCGTGGGCGCGCTCGTCGAGCGTCATGCCTGGAGCGCGGACCTGACCAGCAACCGCCGCTTCAGTCCGGCCCCCCAGACGGTCCGCATCATGCAGTACCTGCGTTCCGAAGTCCACGTGTACGCCTTCTACCAGCGGCTCGATCCCCGTCGCGCGGCGGCCGAGGTCCTGCTCAGCGCCTTCGCCGATCGCAGCGGGCGGTTTCGCTACGAATTCATCGATCCCGACCGCGACCTCGCGCTGGTCGAGCGCTACCGCGTCACGACGGGAGGCACGGTGATCGTCGAGGTCGAGGGGCGGCAGCGTACGCTTCTTCAACCCCGACGAGGCGTCCCTCGTCAACGCGATCTACCGCCTGGTCACCGCCACGCAGCCGGTCATCTACTACGTGGTCGGACACGGCGAGCACCGGCTCGACAGCGACGATCGCAGCGGCTACAGCGCTCTGGCGCAGGGCGCTGCAGTCGCAGGGCTACGAACTGCGCCAGCTGCTGCTGGTCGACGAGCCGCTGGTGCCCCCCGACGCGGCGGCGGTCGTGCTGGCGGCCCCCAAGACCGATCTGTCGCCGTCCGAACTGGAGGCGCTGCGCCGCTATGTCCGTGACGGCGGATCGTGCCTGGCGCTGCTGGATCCCGGCACGCCGCCCGGCGTGGCCGCCTGGATCGCCGGGTACAACGTGATCCTGGGCAACGACTACCTGGTCACGGCGAGCGGCGTCGGGCGAAGGGCTCGGTTTCGACGCCCGCGTGGCCGTGGTCCAGGAAAAGCTACGGCGATCATGAAATCACCCGCGGACTCGAAGGCATCGCCACCTTCTTCCCCTTCGCCCAGTCGCTTCGCCCGGCGCAGCCCGGCGTCCGTGGTCTCGGCGGCCGCACGATCCTGAGCACCGGTCCGCGCAGCTGGGCCGATCGCGACTCCAGCACCATCGCCGCCGGCCGTCCGCGCTACGACGAAGGGGTGGACCGCCCCGGTCCGCTCGAGCTCGGCGTGGCGCTCGAACTCGAGCGGGACCGTCTTCTTCGGCGACGGCAGCCTCGCGCCGACGGCGCGGCCGGCCGCGCCGGGACGCGCTCGATCCGGCCTCCGCCCCGGATGCGGCGGCGCGCGGCCCCGGTTCGGTCTTCAACCGGCCGGTCACGTCGCGTCTCGTGATCGTCGGCGACTCCGATTTCGCCGCGAACGCGAACATCGATCTCTACGGCAACCGCGATCTGCCGCTGAACATGCTGAGCTGGCTGGCCCGCGAGCAGACGCTGATCGCCCTGCGGCCCCGCACCGAGATCAGCCAGCCGCGCGTCCTCTCCGCCGCGCGAACGGCATCTGATCGGCTGGGGCGGCATCATCGTCTGGCCGCTGCTGACGGGCGCGGCGAGCGCGATCATGGTCGTGCGGCGCCGGCGCGCCGGCTAGGGGGCGACATGGCCAGCGGACGCGCCATCCTGCCGCGCAGCCTGCTGCCTCTGGCTGCTGCTGCTGGTCGCGGCGGGAGGCTGGCTGCTGTTGGCGGAGCGGAGGCGCCCGCCGACGGCGAGCGGAAGCATCGCGCGCCCCCGGTCCGGCCGCGGGAAGTCCGGCTCGTCCCCTTCGCGCCGGCCGACGTCGCCCGTTCGCGGTCGATCGGGCCGCTGGCGATCCTGATCGTACTGGCGCGCGACGCCGACGGAGCCTGGCGCTTCACGCCGCGGTTGCGACGACCGCGCCGACGATGCCGGCGTCACGGAGCTGGCGGGGATCGTCGGCGAGACGCTGCGCCTTGTCGCTGCTGGCGGAGACGGCGACCGGGGAGGAGGCGGCGCGGTTCGGTCTGAGCGGCGACGACGCCGTGACCCTCCGCGTGACCGCGCGCGACGGTCGCACGGCCGCCTGCACCGTGGGACTGCGCAACCCGGTGCGGGCCGCCTGCTACGCCCTGGTCGACGGTCGTCCCGGCACCTGGACCGTGCCGTATACCCTGCGGGTGCGGTTGCTTTCCCTGCCCGACATCGTGCGGTTGCGGCGGCTGTGGCCCGGCTTCGCCCCGGCCACGGTGGAGACGCTGGCGCTGCGGCCGGCCGGCGCGGTCGCCCCGGACCTTTTCGCCCGGGACGGCGCCGGCGCCTGGTGGCTGCGCGTCCCGGCGGACGGGAGCGCACGAGCCGGCACGGTCTTCGCCGCCTATGCGCGGCTCTACGGCGACCGTGAGACGCGGCGTGACGGCACCGCCTGGTGGCGAGCGCAGGATCGCGCCGTCGACAACCTGACGTTCCAGCTCGGCCAGATCGACGTGAAGTTGTTCGGCGCGCGGGAGGCGCCCGCGGAGACGTTGCGGGCCGCGGGACTGCTGCCGGCTCCGCTCTCCGTGCGGGTCGCCCTGCGGGGCGGGGAGACGCTGCGCGTCGCTTTCGGCCACCCGGACGGAGACGGGAACCAGTTCGCCCTCCGCGACGGACGGTCGCACCTGCTGCGGGTCGGCGCGGCCGTTGCCGGCGTTGCGGCGACGCCGCTGGCCGATTTTCTGCGCACCGATGCGCTGCCCTTCGCCCTGAGCGGGACCGATTCGTTCACGTTGAAAGACGCGGGGCGCGCCACGGTGCGCGCCTGGCGACGCGACTCGGTCTGGTCGACCTCTCTGGTCCCGTTGTCCGGGGCCGGGCCGAGTGCCGCTGATCTGGTGAAGGATCTCCTGGTCACCCTCGATCGGTTGCCGATCGTGCGCCCGCTTCCCCCGGTGCCGGCCGGGCGGGACCCGCTGGCGAGGGAGAGCCGTTTCGTCCTGACCGTCTGGCGCGCCGGCCGGTCGGTTCCGGACCTCGAAGCCCATTTCGGTCGGATGGAGGCGGGCGGTGATGCGGCTTCGGCTCCGGCGGCGCTCTGGATGCCGGCGACCGGCCAGCTGCTTGTCGTGCCCGCGGAGATCGTCTTCAGCCTGCGCGCCCTGTTCCTGACCGCGGGCGGCGGCGCGAACTGATCCGGCCCGGCCCCACGATGGGTCCGACACGCCACAGCCCGGCTCAACGGAGCCGGGCTGTGCGATCGAACGGCCTCAGGGCGGCGTCAGGAGCCGACGGGCGGTGTGCGCGGCACCAACACGGTGACTTCGGGATGGGGGGCCGCGTGCGGCGGTCGCACCAGGACCACGCTGCCGATGCGTGGCGTGTCGGGTCGCGACGGCAGCTCGTCGAGCGCCTGGGCGTACAGGGACACGGTGGAGAGGAACGGATCGCGCTGATCGGTGGGAATCGGCGGCGCGGCGGGCAGGCGCAATTTGCGCGGATCGATGTAGCGACCGTTCTGCTTCACCCGGTAATCGAGGTGGGGGCCGGTGGCCCAGCCCGAGGCGCCGACGTAGCCGATCACATCGCCCTGTTTGACCCGCGACCCGGCGCGGACCCCCGCGGCGAAGCGCGACAGGTGCAGGTAGCTGCTCTCGAGTCCGCGGCTCTCGTGGCGGATCGTGACGTAGCGCCCGGCGCCGGTCTGGACGCCGGCCGCGGCCACGGTGCCGGAAGCCGAGGCATGCACCGGCGTGCCGACCGGAGCGGCATAGTCGATCCCCTGATGCGGCATCACCTTGTTGAAGATCGGGTGCCGCCGGGTCATGGAGAAGCCGCTGCTGATCCGGGAGTACTCGACCGGCGTGCGCAGCATCTGCTTGACGAGATTGCCCCCGACGGCGTCGTAGAATCCCGGTTCGCCCGCCCGGCTCTCGAAGCGGAACGCGCGATGCGGCTTGCCGCCCACGACGCATTCCAGCGCCAGCACGGCGCCGACCCGCACGAACCTGCCGTCGCGCAGCACCTCTTCGTACAGGATCCGGAAGCTGTCGCCCCGCTGCAGGTCCCGGCTGAAATCGACATCCCAGCCGAGCACGTCGTTCATCTTGACGGCCAGGATGAGCGGAGCCGTCGCCTGGCGCAGGCTTTCGTACAGCGAGGCGTTGATCGTGCCGCTGACGCCGACCAGGCGGCGCTCCACGGGATGGGTCTTCTCCTGCGCGACGAAGGTCTCACCCGCGCGGACGAGCTCGATGTACGACTCCTCGTCCAGATCGAAGCTGATCCGTTCGAGGGAGCGATCCGGTCGCTGCACGATCCGGAAGATCTCCTGGTTGCGGACGCGGTGGAGATTTCGGTACGGACGGCACGCGCCGACCAGCGTCTGGATCTGGTCGAAGGAGACGCCGTGCGCGCGCATGGCGTCCTGGAAGGTCTGGTTGCGGGCGATGACGATCGCCTGCTCGCTGCCGGCGGCTGCGGGATCGGCGGCCACGGCGGCCGTCGGCGAGATCGCGGCCCGGCCGAGGCTGTCGAGCCGCGCCAGCAGTTCATGGCCGGTGCGGGCGGCGTCGGCCGTGGTCGGCGCGTCGCGGCGCGCGGGCGGGGAAAAAAGCCCGTGCAGGATCGTCACAAAAGCGGCAGCGGCCAGCAGGCCGGCGGTGGATTGCGTGATGCGTCGGAACAGGGCGTCACCTCCTTGTTTTTGGGTCCATGCGCATAAAATGGTCCAGATTCCGGCCTGACGGCAAGGGGTATTTCCTGCCCATCCTTTACGGTACGAATCTGGCTAGACGGGCCCCACCGGGCAGTTGTCCCGGTGGAGGTTACGGCCATGATGAGAGCGTTTTGCAAAATCCTGACGGCCACGATCCTGCTGCTGGCGACCCTCCCGGCGGGGGCCGTGGTCCTGCAGGGGGATCCGCTGCAGTCCCTGGGACACTTCGGTGACGCGGCCAGCGAACTGGAGGACTTGAACGGCGACGGGCGCTGGGAGTTCCTGGTCGGCGCGCCGCTGGTCGATCTGACCGGCACCAACGACGGACGGGTCTACCTGTGGTACGGCGGCACCGCCATGACCGCGGCCGCGAACCTCGTCCTTTCGGGCAACTTCAACGAGCAGTTCGGGTTCTCGGTGGCCCGGGTGGGGGATGTCAACGACGACGGCCGGCCCGATTTCGCCGTCGGGGCCCCCCGCTACAGCCAGGCCGGCACCGACTGGGGCCGGGTCTACCTTTTCTTCGGGGGGCCGGCCCTCGACGCCACCGCTGACGTCATCCTCGAGTGTCCGGACGCCACCGACGGCCCCCAATTCGGCTTCTCCGTCTCCGCCGCGGGCGATGTCAACGGTGACGGTCGCGACGATTTCATCGTCGGCGCCCCCTATGACGACACGGTCGGGCGGGACGCCGGCTCGGCCTACGTCTTCTACGGCAGCAGCCAATCCGACGCAGCTCGCCACGGTCGATCTTGCCCTCCGGGGCGCGGCCGCCTACGACCACTTCGGCTGGTCGGTCACCGACGGCGGCAATTTTTTCCGGGACGGGCGCGCCTGCGTGGCGGTCGGCGCGCCGGCCAACTACGGTTCCACCCTCCACGGGACGGTCCTGGTGTTTCGCGGCTCGGCCACGGCCGTGCCGGGTCCCGACGCGGTGGCCGACCTGACGCTTGACCTCCTCCGGCGCGTCCCCGGCCGGCAGCTGGTTCGGCTACGCGGTGCGCGGCCTGGGGGACTGGGACAATGACGGCGACGACGACCTGGCGGTCGGCGCGCCGCGCGACGACACGCGCGGTCTCGACGCCGGTCGGGTGGAGATCTTCCTGGGCGCCGCCATCGCCCGCCACGGTCGCCGCCCGCTACGCGAACGGACAGGACGGCGGCGACCTGTTCGGCTGGGCTCTGGCCGACCTCGGCGAGGCGACCGGCGACAGCCGGACCGACCTGCTCATCGGCGCTCCCGGCGTGGCCGCGCCGGCCACGGGCGCCGGGCGGGCCTATCTCTTCGCGGGGGGCGGCGCGAGCGCGGATTCGCCGGCCGAGCTGTTCCTCACGCTGACGGCCGCGGGGGTCAACGCCGGCACCGAGGCGAACGACGCTTTCGGTTCCTGCGTGTCGGCGGTCGGCGAACTCGACGGCGACGGCCGCCGCGACTACGCGGTCTGCGCGCCGACCGGCAACGTGGCCACGAACGCCGAGTCCGGCTACGTCCGCCTCTACGACAGCACCGGCGAGGTCGTGCCGGTGCTGCTGCAGACCTGGCGCGCGGTCTGGACCGCCGACGGGGAGGCGCGGCTGAGCTTCACGCTGGCGGAACCGCCCGCGGCCTTCCGCGCGCTCACGCTCTGGCGCGACGTGACGTCCGCACGACGGTCAGCCGGTCGTGCGCACGCTCGCCTGCGCCGGTCCGCTCGACGGGGGCGCGCTGCCGCTGACCATCGTCGGCGGCGAGTGGACGCTGGCCGACCGGCCGACCGCGCTCGTCACCGGATCGACGCTGGGCTACGCGCTGGTCCTGGAGCGCGCGGCACGGGGGCGACGTGGTGCTGGAGGGGCTGGCGGGGCCGCCGACGGCGGAGATCGGTCTGTTCGCGCTGCGACCGCCCTGTCCGAACCCGTTCAATCCGCGCACGGCGATCGTCTTCCAGGCGCCGGCCGGAGCGCCGGTCGCCTGCCGGGTCTATCGACCCGCGCGGGCGCCTCGTGGTCACTCTGTACGAAGGTCCGGCCACCGGGCTCTGGCAGACGGCCGTCTGGGACGGACGTCGTGGCGGGCGGCCCGTGTCTGCCGGCGTCTACGCCGTGCGGCTGGTGGCGGGCGGGCGCGTCCTGACCAGACTGGCGGTGCTGGCGAAGTAGTGGCTCGCGGCGGTGCCCGGACGCCGGGAAACGCCCCGTCGCGCCGCGCCGCGGTCCCGGGCTTGCATGGTTCCGCGCGGACGCCTTCCGATCGGCGTATTGGTGTCATTTCGCCATGCGAGGCTCCGCCCGGCCTCGCTTCTTGCAACGGGAAGTGCGACATGGCGATCGTGAGCGACAGGAACGGTGACGTTGGATCTCGCCGAACCCGCCCCGGCTCCGGGAGGGAACCGGACCGCCGAAGGGGTCAGCCTGACCGTCTTCGTGGCGGTGCTGTGCGCGGTGCTGCGGCAGTCCGTGCAGGCGGGCTGGCTCGCGCGCGAGGTGGTCGAGGGCACACGCACCGTGGCTCGTCTGGCGGCGACGCTGCACGCCGCCGCGGGCGGTTTCACGCTGCGGGTCGGCGGCGACCATTTCCGGCACGAGGAGTCGGGCCAGCGCTGCGACCTGTCGGGCAAGGCGGTGCTCCAGCTGCACCGCTTCTTCCTGCGGCGCGGCCTGACCGGCGCGCGCTTCGCGGCGGACGTGTCCCCCCTGGCGATCAAGAACCTGGCGCGCGCCCTCCTGGAACCGGGCCGTGACGTGGCGCTGCTGTTCCCCGCCGGCTGCGGCCTCGAGCCGCTCGGTGTCCGCGCGGACGCGCCGGAGGTGCTGATCCTGCGGGACGGAGCGCACGAGGAGCCCGCATCTTCCCAGGGAAAGCGACGGGCGGCCCGGTCGCGTGCGCGATCCGTTGACGACGGCTGTCCGGGGGGACGCCGCCCCGCGGTCCGCGTCGGCTATTGCGCCGGCGGTTTCCGCGACGCCGCGCGTCGCGGGGGATCTTGACCGCGATCTGCAGGCGCTGCGCCAGGAGAACGCCGCCATCCGCGAGGCGGTCGCCGCCACGGTGAACGCCGGCGGCCGCGCGCCTCATCCCGCCATCCTGACCTGCATCGAGGCGATGGAACAGGACGAGCACCTGATGTACATGCTCGTCTCCCTGCGCCAGCACGACCGTTACACGTTCGATCACTCCTGCAACGTGGCCCTGCTGGCGGTGGCGATCGCCCGGCAGATCGGCGTGGCGGGGGAGGAGCTGCGGCGCTTCGCCGGCGCGGTCCTGCTGCACGACATCGGCAAGCTGTACACGCCGCTGGCGGTGCTCAACAAGCCGGGCCGCTTCTCGCCCGACGAGTGGCAGGTCATGAAGCGTCACCCGGTCGACGGCATGGAGATCCTCGACGGCGCCGGCTTCGAGAACCTGTACTCCGAGCGGGTCACCCTGCTGCATCATGTCAACTTCGAGGGGCAGGGGTACCCGGCCACGACGGCGCAGCGCCCCGATCTGCTCGCGCATATCGTCCAGGTCGCCGACATCTACGACGCTTTCACCTCGATCCGTCCCTATCGCCAGCAGGCGCGCCCCCTCGAGGTGCTCGAAACCCTGCGCAACGGCGCCGGGAAGGACTTCGATCCGGCGGTCGTTGCGGCGGTGCTGAAGCTCATGGGCGAAACGCCGATGGGCGCCGTGCTGAAGCTGGACAACGGCCAGCTCGGTCTCGTGGTGGACATGGGCAGCTCCCCCGACGGCCGTCCGGTCGTGCGCGTGATCCAGGACGAGCTGGGCAGCCGGCCGGCGCGCACCACGCTGGTCGATCTGTCGGCGCGCATCCCGGCGACCGGCGAGTACATGGTCGACGTGGTCGAGGCGATCGATCCGGTCATCCGCAACATTCCGATCGGGCGCTACATCTGACGACCTGCTACCATGACGGCATGCGCGCGCCCACCCCTGATCGAACTGCACACCCACCTCGAGGGCTCGCTCACGCCGGCCCGCCTGATCGCGCTGGCCGCAGCGGCACGCCCTGCCCGCGGTGCCGGCCGTCTGCCTGACGCCGGACGGCGGGCGGTATCGGCAGCTGTCCGGCTTCGCCGATTTCCTGGAGCTCTACAAGGCGGTCACCGCCGTCATCCGCACCCCGGCCGATCACCACGCCGTGGCGCTCGACCTGGCCGCGGCGCTGGCGCGCGACGGCGTGGCATACGCCGAGGTGTCGGTGTCGTACGGCGTGCTGCTGCGGCGGGAGATCGATCCGCGTCCGATCCAGACCGCGCTGCACGAGGCGGCCGAGGAGGCGCGGGAGCGGCTCGACGTGACGATCCGCTGGATTCCCGACGCGGTGCGGCAGTTCGGCCCCGCGGCCGCGCGGCAGCGTGCTCGATGCCGCGCTCGCGGGCGGCCGTCCGCGCGGCGTGGTCGGTTTCGGCATCGGCGGTGACGAGGAGGCCGTGCCGGCGGCGGAGTTCGCCGATGTCTGCGCCGACGCCCGCGCCGCCGGTCTCGGCGTGACGATCCACGCCGGGGAGACCGGCGGACCCGACGCCGTGCGTGACGCCGTGCTTGCCTGCGGCGCGACGCGCGTCGGGCACGGGATCGGCGCGGTGCTCGGGCCGCTGCGCGACGGCGCGCGCGCGGCGCCCGCGCCGGCCGAGATCGACGACACGCTCGCCCTGCTTGCCGAGCGCAGCGTTTTCGTCGAACTGTGCCCTGGCGGCAACCTCGCCACCGGCGTCGCTGGAGAGCGCCGCCGCGCACCCCCTGCGCGCGTTCCTCGACCACGGCGTGCCGTGCGGTCTCGGTACGGACGATCGCGCGCTGTTCGGGCTCGACCTGCGGGGCGAGTACGCGCGCGCCGGCGCTGTGCACGGTCTCACCGCGGCCGAAGCCGCCGGCATGCAGACGGCCGCGCTGGCGGCCGCGTTTCGGCGGGGAGCCGCTGCGGGCGACCCTGCGCGAGCGGCTCGCCGGATCGGTCGGCGGGGCGGACTAGCCGGCCGTCAGCCGGCGCAGCCGCTCGATCTCCGGCGCGATCTGCTCGTCCTCGATCCGCGGGAACAGGATCTCCGGCCGGCCGATCGCGCGGCCCGCCGGCAGCGGGCGCGTGCCTTCGGCCCAGCCGCCGTGGTGCAGGTCGCTGGTCATGCCGAGCCAGCCCCACACCTTCCCGGCGGCGAACGGCGCGATCGGGGCGAGCATCAGGGTGAGCATGCGGATGATCTGGAACGCCACGCCCATCGACTGGGCGCAGCGCGGCAGGTCGTCCTTGCGGGTGCGGAACGGCGCCGCCTCGTCGAAGTAGCGGTTGCCCGCCTTGCCGGCCGCGAAGAGCGCCTCCACCGCGTTGCGGATCTCGAACGCCTCCACGGCGGCCACGTAGCGGTCGAGGCAGCGCGCCGACCTCGTCGAGAGCGGCGCGGTCCAGCGCCGTCATGGCGGCCTCGGACCACTCCGGCACGCGGCCGTCGAAGTACTTGTGCGCGAAGGCGAGCACGCGGTTGATGAGGTTGCCGAAGTTGTTGCCCAGCTCGTTGTTGTGCCGCGCCTGGAAGCCGTCCCAGGTGAAGTCGGTGTCGCGCGTCTCGGGCAGGTTGCGCGCCAGCGCGTAGCGCAGGCTGTCGGCGGGGAACTTCGCGAGGTAGTCGGGCAGCCAGACCGCGAAGCCGCGGCTGGTGGAGAGCTTGTTGCCCTCGAGGTTCAGGAACTCGTTCGCCGGCACGTTGTCCGGCAGGATGTACGGCTCGCTGTGCGCCATCAGCATCGCCGGGAACATGATGGCGTGGAAGACGATGTTGTCCTTGCCGATGAAGTGGAGCAGCCGCGTGCCGGGGTCCTGCCACCAGGTGCGCCACGCCTCGGGCTCGCCGCGGGCGGCCGCCCATTCGCGCGTGGCGGAGATGTAGCCGATCGGCGCGTCGAACCAGACGTAGATGACCTTGCCCTCGTGCTCCGGCAGCGGCACCGGCACGCCCCACGCCAGGTCGCGCGTGATGGCGCGGTCGTCGAGCCCCTGGGCGAACCAGCCGCGGCAGTAGTTGAGGACGTTCTCCCGCCAGTTCGGCTTGCCGGCCAGCCACGCCTCGAGGCGCGACTGCCAGTCGCCCAGCGGCAGGAACCAGTGCTGCGTGGCGCGGGTCTCGGGCGCGGCGCCGCAGGTGGCGCAGCGCGGCTCGACCAGCTCGAGCTGGTTGAGCGCCGTGCCGCACTTCTCGCACTGGTCGCCGCGCGCGCCGGCGCTGCCGCACTTCGGGCAGGTGCCCTCGACGTAGCGGTCGGCCAGGAAGCGGGCGCAGGCGGGGCAGAAGAACTGGTCGGTGGTCTTCTGCTTCAGCTTGCCCTGGCGGTGCAGGTCGAGGAAGAACGCCTGGCTCGTCTCGGTGTGGATGGGCCGGCTCGTCTGGGAGAAGTTGTCGAAGGAGATGCCGAGGGCGGCGAACGAGTCGCGGATCGAGGCGTGGTTGCGGTCGACCAGCTCCTGCGGCGTGATCCCCAGCGACTCGGCCGTCTTGGTGATCGGCACGCCGTACTCGTCGGTGCCGCAGATGAACAGCACCTCGCGACCGAGCAGCCGGAGCGTGCGCGCGTAGATGTCGGCCGGCAGGTAGGCGCCGGCCAGGTGCCCGAGGTGCAGGTCGCCGTTGGCGTAGGGCAGCGCCGCGGTGACGAGGGTGCGTTGCCAGTGGCTCAACGGCGCGGCCTCCGGTTCGGGGGAGCGGGCGCGGGGTGCATCCAGGGGACCAAACTAGAACAACGCGGCGGGTGGCAGCAAGGGCTCGTTGCCGTAGACGTGCGCGTCGAGCCAGTCGCGGCAGTCCACGCGGCAGAGGCGGCGCACCGCCGCCTCGAGCGCGGCGCGCGTGAGCGGTCCGGCCGCGCGCCGGGCGTGGAGGTCGCGCAGGACCGCGTCGAGCGGGTGATCGCGGCCGGTGCGACCGGCGAGCCAGGCGTCGAACTGCTGCGCGGCGAGCGTGCTTCCGGCATAGGCATAGCGGGTCGTTTCCCCGTCGCGCAGCAGGCCGCGCGCCGCGGCGGCGATGGTTTCGCGCCCGCGCAGCGGACTGTTCACGTAGTGGGCATCCACCCGTCCCCCGACCACCTCGCGCGCGCGGGCCGCCGTCCAGATGCCGGCATCGACCAGCAGGCGCGCCGCGTACCACGACGTGGCCCCTTCGACGAACCAGTTCATCTCCGTCCCCTGCTGGCGGATCTCCTCGCCCAGCCAGCCGTGGAACATCTCGTGCGCGATCAGGCTGGCCGCCTTGTCCTCCAGGTCGCTCCAGGTGGCGGACGGGTCGAGGAGCAGCAGCAGCGAGTGTCCCACGTGCAGCCCGTAGTAGGGGAAGCCGGCGGCGGCCGGCAGCGGATTCGCATCGACGAGCACCAGCATGGAGGGGTGTGGCGGGGCGCCGAAGAAGGCGATTTCCGTCTCGCCGACCCGCGCCACCAGACGCGCGAGCTCGGCGTCCGAGAAGGCCCAGTCCCCGCGCACGGCCAGACGCACGGCGCAGCCCGCGACCTCCTGCTCGCGCACCCGCGGATCGCCCCAGGCGAGGAGGGCATCGGTCAGGTCGCGCAGGTCGGTCGGGGTGTGCACGATGCCGTCGGGCGTCCCCGCGGCGGGCCAGGGGGCGGCCAGCCGGCCGGGCGCGGCCGCCGGGCCGCCGGTGAAGCGCACCGTGAGTCGCGCGGATGCGCGCGTCGTCGGGCACCAGGAACAGATGGAAGCCGGCCACCCGCAGCCCCCCGCCGCGGCGCGCCGAGAGGTGGGCGCGGATGTCGGAGCTGGCGGAGCCGGGCGGCGGCAGCGTCACGCGATACTGCAGCGCTCCGCCCCGATCCAGGCCGTCGACGATCCAGCCGCGCCCCTGCGCGCGCACCGGCAGCGGGGCGCCGCGCCCCCCGTCCAGCGTAAAATTCCAGGCCGCCAGCGGCGATGACCGCGACCCCGCCCGCCGCGTCGTCGAACAGGCCTCCCGGACGGACCAGGCGGAGCGTGCCGGGCGGCTGCCCGGTGGCGCGCAGCGTGACATCGAGCCGCCCTTCCGCCGCGCCGCTCAGGTCCACCTCGTAGGCCAGGTCGAACGGGCGCTGCACGCGGGACCAGCCCCACCAGACGCACAGGCCCACGACCGCCAGAGAGAGCAGGGCAAGCGTCAGGATGGAGTGCCTGGGCAGGAAAACCACGGCCTCGCCTTCGGGGGAGGGAATTCGGCAGAGGCAGCAACCGGCGTGCCGGGTGGTCAGGTCCCGTCCGACCAACGGGACGCCGGCTGTTCCCGCCGCCGAATCCGATTTCAGCATTCACACAGAACATCAAGTCACGGAACGATCGGGCACGATACGCCACTCATGCGGGCGGCTGAACAGCAAGGCGATGGTCTGCCACCTGCGCCAGGCCGTGGCCGGGTCGGCCGGACTGGCGGTGACGACCCTGCAACTGCTCCAGGGCTCCCGCCGGGAAATGGGGCGGCCGGAGGCCGAGGCTTGCGCAGATCAGGCCGGCCTCGTGGCGGCCGACGAGCCGAAAACCGGGATCCTTGGTCGGGGGCGAAGATGGGCGTATTGGGCGGTTGAAATTCCTATTCCATATTCGTCCCGCATGTGGCAGTCTTCCGGCACACATCCCCATGAACCCCAAATCTCATAACCTTGCGTTGGAGGAGGATGCATGAACGAAATCTCGGTCATTGGCGCCGGTATGACAGTCTCAAGCGGACGCGTGAAGGCGGCGCCGAGGTCATCAATCTGCTCCAGTCCGGTTCGGCGTTTTATGCTCCATTGCCGGCTTGTACACAACCGGCAGTAGCAATTCTCAAGGACAGGCATCTGATCGTTCCATGCGCGGCTTAAGAGACGCACGACGCCTTGGGAAGAAACTGGCGGATCTGTAGCCGGTGAAGATAAATGGCGTAGCGGCAAGGGCCGGAACCGAATTCTGACCTGCCAAACTGATAAGGAGTTAATCATGATCCTGCACGAAAAGATCTCCGCCCAACTGCCTGCCTGGCGCGCGCGAATCAAATCGCTGGCCAAGGAACACGCCGACGTTGTCGTGGACCATGTCAGCGTGGGTCAGGTCGTCGGTGGCATGCGTGACATCAAATCAATGCTCACCGATATCTCGTATGTGGATCCGGCGCACGGCATCCTTTTCCGCGGCATGCCCATTCCTGAAGTATTGAGCAAATTGCCCAGGGCGCCAGGCAACGAGATCCCGCTGGTCGGCGGATTCTATTATCTGCTCATGATCGGCGAACTTCCGACCATGGAGCAGGCCCTGGAAGTGGAATCTGAGTGGGCGAAGCGCTCCACGGTTCCGGAGTATGTCTACAAGATGCTCAAGTCCATGCCGAAAGAGACTCACCCGATGACTCTCTTCTCGCAGGCTGTGCTCGCCCTGCAGAACGGCTCGGTCTTTGCGCATAAATATCACGACGGAATGAAAAAAGATGTTTATTGGGAGGCCGCCCTCGAAGACAGCATTGACCTGACCGCCCGGCTTCCGGTTATTGCCGCTTTTATCTATCGTATGAAATACTTCGGCGACAGCAAAACACCGGTGTACGATTCCAAGCTCGATTATGGCGCGAACTTCTCCAGGATGATGGGCGTCACGGACCAGAAGGGCTATTCTGAACTCGCGCGACTGTACTTCATCCTGCACTCTGACCATGAGTCCGGCAACGTTTCGGCGCACACCATGCACCTCGTCGGCTCGGCTTTGTCCGATCCGTATTTGTCATTTTCCGCCGCGCTCAACGGTCTCGCGGGTCCCCTGCATGGGCTTGCCAATCAGGAATGTCTGGGCTGGTTGCTGGAAGTCCACAAGAAGTTTAATGGCGTGCCCTCCCGCGATGATCTCTACAAGTTTGCCTGGGACACCCTCAACGAAGGTCACGTCATCCCCGGTTACGGACACGCGGTTTTGCGTGTGCCCGATCCGCGCTTCGTGGCGCAGATGGAATTTGCGAAGGTACGCTTCCCCGATGATGATCTTATCCGCCTGGCGGATATGGTTTTTGATGTCGTGCCGACCGTGCTCAGGGAACAGGGCAAAGCCAAGAATCCCGCGCCGAACGTGGACGCCATCTCTGGCGCCCTGCAGTATTTCTACGGCGTGCGCGACTTCGATTTCTATACTGTATTGTTTGGTGTCGGCCGCGCCCTCGGCGTGACCTGCAATTACGTGTGGGCGCGCGCCCTGGGTCAGCCCCTCGAGCGTCCGAAATCACTGACGACAAAGATGCTGGAAGATATGGTTGCGAAAGCAGCCCGACCTGCCTAGCCTTCCGCGTTGGAACCAAAAACTCCTGACGTCATTTCCGACGTCAGGAGTTTTTGCTCCCTTTCATGGCGGCGGATACCGACCGGCGGTGCGCCGGCATTTCACGGGAGGTCGGGCATGAAGCTGGGTTTGGAGGGCCGGGTAGCCCTGGTCACCGCCGCTTCGCGCGGGTTCGGCCGGGCGGTTGCCCTGGAGCTGGCCGGCGAGGGGGCCCATGTGGCGCTGTGTGCGCGCGGAGCGGAGGATCTGGAGCGGACCCGGGCCGAGGTGCAGGCCGTGGCCAGGGGCGGCGTCCGCCTGCTGGCGCGGTCGTGCGATGTGAGCGATGGTCCGGCCGTGGAGTGTTTCGTGGCCGAGGTCACGCGCGAACTCGGCCCGATCGATGCCCTGCTCGTGAACGCCGGCGGGCCGCCGGCCGGTGGATTTTTCACGACCGGCCTCGAGCAGTGGGAGGCGGCCTACCGCCTGAACCTTGAGAGCGCGGTGCGTCTCTGCCGCCTGGTGCTGCCCGGCATGATGGAGCGCGGCTGGGGCCGGATCGTGCAGATCACCTCCGTGGCGCAGAAACAGCCGGTGGACAACCTGGTGCTGTCCAACGTGATCCGGCCCGCGGTGCACGCCCTGACCCGCTGCCTGGCGGTCGAGGCGGCTCCGCGCGGCGTTACGGTCAACAGTGTCGCGCCAGGATTCCATCTCACGAGCGCCGTGGAGCGCCTGGTCCGGCACAAGCTCGATCAGGGAACCGCCACCTCCCGCGAGGAGGTTCTGGCCGCCTGGGAGCGGGAAATCCCGGCGGGTCGGCTCGGTCGCGCGGAGGAGCTGGCGGCCCTGATCGTCTTCCTGATGTCGGAGCGGGCCGGCTACGTGACCGGACAGTGTCTGGTGGCGGACGGGGGCTGGGTCCGGTCGACGTTCTGACCCTGTGGACTTGACGTCGGAGCGAACCGGGTATATATTCATAGTCAACCAGTATTTAATATCTATAACCGTGCGACGGTGGTGAGCCCATGTTCGACATCCTGAAGCTGCTGGCCTTCGTGGCGGCCTATTTCGTGGTGATGCGCTGGCTGCTGCCGCGGCTGGGCGTGCCCACCTGAATGTCCGACAGTTGCTCGGTCGGGGACCGGGCGCAGCCGAAGAGCCGGGCGGGTGGCGACGATACCGCGGCGGAGGCCGACCAGGCGAAGCCGCGATTGCCGGAAGCGAGGTGACCCGACGATGCCTTTGTTCGAGTTCAACTGCCGTCGCTGCGGCAGGACGTTCGAAGAGATCCTGAGTCTGGCCGAACTCGCGGCCGAACCGCCGGCCTGTCCCGCGTGCGGTGCGGACCAGGCGGTACGGGCGTTTTCGCGGTTTGCCACGGGCGGGGGCGGCGCCTCGGCCGGGGGGGGCGGTGGCTGCGGATCGAGCGGCTTCACGTGAGGTTGAGCGCGCGGCCGGAGGCCGTGCTCACCGGGGACCATTTCGGCGACGGCCCCGCGCAGGCGGGGCCGTCGCTTTTCAGGCGCCCGCGCGGGGACGCGGCAGGCGCAGTTCGCGTTCGCCGCAGTGCTCCCCGAGCCAGAGGATGAGCGCGCCGAGCAGCAGCCCGGCGATGACGTCCACCACATAGTGATAGCGGCAGTAGACCGTGGCCGCGGCCAGCAATACGAAGAGAGTGGTCAGCCAGGGACGGCTGCGCGGGGCGATCTTCCAGCCGTGCCACCACGGGATGAGCGTGGCGGCCACGTGGCTCGACGGGAAAGCGGCCCCCAGGATGGCGCCGTGCTCGTGGATGTGGCGCATGATGCGCGTGAAGATCCAGCCGTCCACCGTAACCGGTCCGGCGCGGAAGTACTTCGGGCCCCAGACCGGGAAGAACGTGTAGAGGGTGTAGCAGACGAGCATCGTCGCGCTCAGGTCCCGCATGAAGGCGCGCAGCGCGGTCCAGCGCTCGGGCGGCGCGAGACGCCGCGAGGTCATGATCAACACGAGCACGAGCGCGCTGAAGAGGTAGTAGGAGAAGTAGGCGAACTCGAACAGTTCGTGCAGCCATGGCCACGGCCAGCGCTGCGACCAGACCAGGCTCAACTGCACGCCGAACAGCTTCTCCTCGAGTTCGATGAACCACGGATCGAGGGAGTGCGCGAAATCGTGGAAGACCAGCCCGAGCTGCGCCATCTCGCTGTAGAACAGCGGGAAGACGCACGGCAGGTAGATCTCGCCCATCAGACGGACCGCGCCGCAGGCGGCTTCCCCTGCGCCAGCGGCGGCAGGAACCAGACGGCCAGCGCCAGGCCGGCGTGCAGCGCGAGGCGCGGCCAGGGGCCGGACGGGGGCTGCCGGGAGATGAAGGGGTAGAGTCCGCTCGCGATCAGGTAGATGACCGCCCACCGGTCGAGGTCGCGCCGCTGCAGCGTCAGCCGGGCCAGTCGCAGGCGCATCAGAGCCACCCGGCCTCGCGATAGAAGGTCCCAGGTCTCGCGGAAGCCGCGCGCGAGATCGCGCTCGGCGCGGAAGCCGGTCGCGTCGCGCAGCCGGCCGCCGTCGCCGGTCCAGGCCGGCACGGTCACGCCGGCCAGCCGTTCCGGGCGCAGGAGCGGCGCCCGGGCCGCCGCCGCCCCGGCCAGCCGCGCCACCAGCCGCAGGGCTCCCAGCGGCACCGGCACGGCCCGCACGCGCCGTCCCACCGCCTCGCGCAGCGCGGCGGCGATGTCGTCCCAGCCGTAGGCGCGGCCGTCGTCCACCTGGTACAGGCCGCGTGCGTGCTCCGTTTCGAGGAGCGCCACCGCCGCGGCGGCACAGTCGCGTCCGTCCACCAGGGAGAGCGTGGACAGCCCGCCCCGCAGACTCACGGTCCAGCCGCGTCGGGCCCAGGCGAACAGCGGCAGGAAGGCGGCATCGCGCGGGCCGTACAGGGCGGGGGGACGCAGGATGGACCAGCGGAACGGCAGGTCGGGCGTGAGGAGCCGCTCCCCGGCCAGCTTCGACCGGCCGTAGGCGCTCACCGGCGCCGGCGCGTCGTCCTCCCGGCGCGGGCGGTCCGGGCTGGACGGTCCGCCGGCGGCCAGGCTCGAAACCAGGACGAACGCGCGCACCTGGGGCGCGGCCGCGGCGGCCGTGATCAGACGGCGGGTCGGCGTCACGTTGCCGTCGAAGTAGGCCGTCTCGTCGCGCGCGCTCACCACGCCGGCGCAATGGATCACGGCGCGGGCGTCAGCGAGCAGCCGCGTGGTCCCCTCCGCGCTCTCGCCCGGCAGGACCGTGCGCACCGGTTTGCCCTGCAGCCAGCGCAGATCGCTGGTGGGGCGGACGGCCGCGTGCACCCGCCACCCGCGCGCCAGCAGCGTGTCGACGACGTGGCTGCCGAGAAAGCCGGTGGCCCCCGTCACCACCGCGAGGGGGCGGCTCGGAGTCGGGCGTCGACGTCATGTCAGGGGCTTGTCGTAGATCCGGTAGGTGCGGTACACCCTCGCGCCCATGCCTTCGATGATGCGGTTCATCGACCGGTTGTCCTCGAGGATCCAGGAGCACTCGCCGGCCCGGATGCCCTGCCGGAAGCCGGCCTCGAAGGTGCGGTAGATCAGCACCGCGTCCACGCCGCGGCCGCGGTACTCCGGCAGCACGCCGAGCAGCAGGGTGCGGGCGTAGTCGATCCGGCGCTTCTTCAGCAGGAACGTCAGCCAGCCGAACGGCAGCAGATGGCCGCGCAACGGCTGCGTGGCCTGGTTGAAGTCGGGAATCGTCAGGCTGAAGCCGATCGGCTTGCCGTCCGCCTCGGCGATCAGCATGAAGTCGGGGGAGACCATCTTCTTCATGTCCTTCGCGGCGTAGGCGAACTCCGCGTCGTCCATCGGGATGAAGCCCCAGTTCTTCGACCAGGCGGCGTTGTACACCGCGCGCACCGTGGCCGCCTCCTCGGCGAAGCGGCTCATGTCCATCGGGCGGACCGTGAACGTGGCGCCCGCCAGCAGCGGCTGCATGGCGTCCTTGATCCGGTCGGGGATGCGCCCGTCGGGCGCGTCCATCCGCCAGGCCCACAGGTCGCGCGACTTCGACCAGGCCGAACGCCGCGAACTGGCCCTCGTACCAGCGCGGGTTGTACGGCATGCCGACGACCGGCCGGCCGAAGTCGCCGTCCACGAGCAGGCCGAGATAGTCGTGGTTCGTGGTGAAGGAGCAGGGACCGCGCATGATGGTCATGCCGCGCTCCTGCAGCCAGGCCGCCGCGGTCTGCAGCAGCTCGCGCGCGAGCGCGGGGTCGTCGGGGCACTCGTAGAAGCCGAAGAAGCCGCTCTGCTCGCCGGTGTGCCGGTTGTGGTAGCTGTCCACGCAGGCGGCCACGCGCGCGACCGGACGACCGGCGTCGTCGCGGGCGATCCAGAGCGCGGTCTCGGCGTGCGTGAAGAACGGGTTGTGCGTCTGGTCGAAGAACCGGCGCTGGTCGGCGAGCAGCGGGAAGACGTGGTTCGGATCGCCGGCGTAGATGCGGTACGGCACCTTCAGGAAAGCCTCGAGGTCCCGCTGGTCCTGGACGGGGCGGATCGTGGTCGGCATGAACGCTCCTTCGGTTGGCGGCGCGGCTCCGGTCGCGGCGTGGCGGACCGCGGCCCTCCCCGCCGACCGGGGCGTCAGGAGATCACGCCGAGTTCCCTGCCCACCTTGACCATCTTGTCCATGGCCAGATGGACCTGATCCTCGGTGTGGGTGGCCATGAGGCTGAGGCGGATCAGCGCGTTGCCCTTCTCGACCGCCGGGGAGATGACGGAGTTGACGAAGACCCCCTCCTCGAACAGCCGGCGGCACATCTGGAAGGCGACGATATCCTCGCCGACCACGGCCGGGATGATCGGGGTCTGCGAGGGGCCGGTGTCGAAGCCGGCCTCCTGCAGGCGCTCGAGCATGATCCGGGTGTTGCGCCACAGGGCCGCGCCGCGCCACTCCTCCTCGAGCATCACGTCGACGGCGGCCGACACCGAGGCCACCGAGGCGGGCGGCATGCTGGCCGAGAAGATCAGCGAGCGCGCCATGTGCTGGATGAAGTGGATCGTTTCGGCGTCCGAGGCGATGAAGCCGCCCACCGAGGCCAGCGACTTGCTGAACGTGCCCATGATGAGATGGACCTTGTCGGTCAGGCCGAAGTGGCTGGCGGTGCCGCGTCCCTGCTTGCCGAGCACGCCGATGCCGTGCGCGTCGTCGACCATGACGACCGCGGCGTGCTTCTCCGCCATGCGCACGATGCCGGGCAGGTCGGCGATGTCGCCGTGCATGGAGAAGACGCCGTCCACCACGATCAGCTTGCCGTTGTCGTCGCAGGCGGCCAGGGTCTTGTCGAGGGCGACCATGTCGTTGTGCAGGTACTTGCGCGTCGTGCCGAAGGCGAGGCGGCAGCCGTCGATGATCGACGCGTGGTCCACGCGGTCGACGATCACGCTGTCGCTGCGCCCCACCAGGGCGTAGATCACGCCGAGGTTCACCATCATGCCGGTCGAGAAGACGACCGCCGCCTCCTTCCCGACGAGGCGGGCGAGTTTCTCCTCCAGCTCGACGTGGATGTCGAGGGTGCCGTTCAGGAAGCGCGAGCCGGCGCAGCCGCTGCCGTACTTGTCGATGGCCTGCTTCGCGGCGTCCTTGACCTGCGGGTGGTTCGTCAGGCCGAGGTAGTTGTTGCTCCCCAGCATGATGACCTCGCGCCCGCCGATCCGGACCAGATTCTCCTGGGCGGACTCGATCACCCGGAAATAGGGGTACAGGCCGGCCTTCTGCAGATCCCTGGCCTGTTGGAAATTCCGGACTTTGTCGAGCAGGCCCATCATGCACCGCGATTCGTTGGAGTTGGCGGGGCCGGATGGTGTCAGGCACCGCCCCGGAGCGCGCACAGTCGGCAAAGGTAAGCGCCCCGGGGCGACCTTACCAGTCCTTTTCCGGCTCCTCCAGCACCTCGGCCTCGAAGACCGCGAACCGGGCGCCGGCACGCCAGCCGTCGGGCGGCAGACCGGCCTTGAGCGCGAGGTGACGCAGGGTGGTGTCGCGGTCCCACCCCTGCTCGGGCGCCACCTGCGGCAGGAATACCGCCCGCGCCCGCCCTTTCGACAGCACGATGCCGTGCCGGCCGATCACGATCTCCCCGGGGCCGGCCACGTCGCGCAGCGGGGTCAGCGCCGACACCTCCAGATGCAGGTCGGCCGTCTCTTCCGGCCCGACCGGGGGGAACCGGGGGTCGCGGGAGGCGGCGGCCGCGGCGTTTTCCGCCACCGCCCGGGCGAGGGGGGCGATGCCCTCGATGTAGCCGATGCAGCCGCGCAGCTCTCCGCGAAGGGTCAGCGTGACGAACGCGCCGCGGGGAACGGCCAGGCGCGGCGTGAGCGCCAGTCCGAGCCGGTCGGCCACGGCGCGCGGCGTCGGCGGCGGGATCCCGGCGGCGGTCGCCTCCACCACGGCGCGGGCGAGCGCGAGCAGGAGACGGCGCTCGTCGGCGTCGAGCGGCGCGGCGGGATCGACCGCGGCGTCGGCGCGCAGGGTCGGGGCGGCGCCGGCCGGCGCGGGGAGGCGCAGGATCAGGCCGGCGTAGCTCACGGAAAGCGTGTAGTCGCGGTCGCGATCGCCGCTGCGTGCGTAGGCGGCCAGTTCGCCGGTCAGACCGGCCGGCAGGGGGGCGGTGAGAGCGAGCGCGGCGGCGTCGAGGCCGCACATGGTGATGCCGGTACGCTCCCGGTAGGCGAGCAGGCCGTCGGGATCGCGCGCGAGGATCAGCTCCCACGCGCCGCGGTCGAGCGCCTCGACCCGCTCCGGCACCCCCTCGTGGAACGGCGCGTAACCGTACGACTCGCCGTAGTGCGTGAAATCGGAACTGACGAGGAAGAGACTGCGGCCGTCGCACCAGGGGGCCAGCGCCGCGGCGACGCGTCGGCGGGAGTCGGGGTCGAGCTGCGGAACGAGCAGCGGGACGAGGCGCAACTGCCCGCCGAAGATGGTCTGCAGGAACGGCAGCTGGATCTCTTCGGCGTGTTCCGCCGCGTGGGCCGCCTCGACGCTGGCGAACGTCTCGTCGGCCAGCAGACGCATCGTCACCTCCCGGTCCACCGCCACCTCGCCCAGAGGGGTGGCGTAGGCGGAGAACCCGGACACGGACACCTTCCGCAGGCGGGTCCGGTGGCTCGGCGCGAGCAGAAAAACGCGGTCGTAAGGCCAGGGCGCCAGCCGCCGGTACACCTGCCCCGCCGCCGGACCGCTGTAGGTGTAGCCGGCGTGCGGGACGACCGCCAGCACGGGGCGCCCGGCTGTGGCGTTTGCCGCGGGCGCTCCGGGTGGCCCGGGCGCCGCGAGGAAACCGCGCACCGCGGCGGTCAGTTCCGCGGGAGCGGCCGGATACCACGTTCCGGCGAGCACGGGAGCACGAACCTTGAGCATGTCGGGACCTTAGCAGAAAGGTCCCCATTCGGTCCAGCGGTGCCGGTCGGGACGAGTCGGGACTTGCCTCCCCACGCCTTTTGGCGCATTCTGAGAGCCCATCCGCGGCGCCGTGTGTCGCGGTCACCCCGGCGGTCGAAAGCCGCCGTTACCGGGAGGCTGGGCGTTGAAGATCAAGCAGAAGGCCGCGGGCGACGTCATGGCCCTGCACTTGTCGGGCAAGATCATGGGCGGTGAGGACCATGAGTTGTTCACGACCGAGATCAAGTCGCTGATCAACGAGGGGTACGTGGACATCCTGCTCTGCATGTCCAAGGTGAGCTGGATCAACTCGACCGGGCTCGGCGTGCTGGTGTCGGGATTCCACACGTTGAAGAAGAACGGCGGGCAGATGAAGATCTGCGAGGTCAGCGATCGCATCGACAACATCCTCAACGTGACCCAGTTGAAGCTCGTGTTCGAGACCTACGATTCGGAAGAGAAGGCTCTGGCCTCGTTTACCCAGGTGCCGCCGCAGTAGGCTGCGATCCCGGAAGGCTGTCGTCGTGCAGTTCGGCAATTGGATGATCGACGGCTCGGGGCCGGCTGCCGTCGGGCCGTCGGGCGGGGCGTGAAGATCGGGCGGCGCGACACGGGCACTGTTTCGGTGCTCGGCCTCACCGGACGCCTCGTCGGCGAGCCGGACCACCGCGAATTCGACGCGCACATCGCCGCGCTGCTGGCCGAGGGGCGCCTCGACATCCTGATCAATCTGTCCGGACTGGCCTGGGTCAATTCCACCGGCCTTGGCGCTCTGGTGGCCGCTTTCGACGCGGTGCGGCGCCGCGGCGGGCGCCTGAAGCTGTGCGCCGTGAGCGATCGCGTCGACGACGTGCTGGGGGGCTGCGGTCTCTACAGCGTGTTCGAGGTGCACCGCACGGAAGAGGCCGCGCTGGTCTCCTTCCTGTCGCCCGGCGGCGCGTCGGCCGGGAAACGACCCTGATCACCGGCCGCGCCCGGCCCCGCCCCTCCCTGTCCGGACTCAAGTTGTCGTCGCGCGGGGCCGATTCCCTACGCAGACCCCCGCTGGTCGCGGGGTCGAGGCGAGGAGGCCCCGGCATGTCGAGTCATTCCCCGGTCACGCACGGTCACGCGGTCACCATGTGTCGTCACCCCGCGCTGACCGTCGACGCGGTGGTGCTGAGGCCGCGCCCGCCGGAGTCGGGGCGCGCGGAGTTCGAACTGCTGCTCGTGCGGCGGGGCCGCGACCCGTTCCTGGGCTGCTGGGCCTTTCCCGGCGGATTCGTCGACTATGGCGAGGATCCGGGCGCGGCGGTGCGGCGCGAGGTGGAGGAGGAGACCGGTCTGACCGGCCTGCCGCTGCGCCAGTACCAGGTCTACGGCGACCCCCGGCGCGATCCGCGCGGTCACACCGTGACGCTCGTCTACGTGGCCGAGCTTGGTGCGGATCCTGTCCACCAGGCGCCGCGCGCCGGCGATGATGCCGACGAGGCCGCCTGGTTCCCGGTCGACGCGCTGCCCGAACTGGCGTTCGATCATCGCGCCATCCTCGATGACGTGCTGGAGATGCGCGGCTAGCGTCACTGTCGCCCCTTCAGAAAATGCTGCGCAGCATGAGCGCCCCGCCCAGCATCGCCAGCGGGATGCCGAGCGGCAGTCCCACCAGCGTGAAACAGAGCACGATTCCCGTGATCATCAGTGCGAAGCCGAGGATGGTGCCGACCAGGCGTCCGGTCAGCCTGAGCACGAACGCCAGCAAATCCCAGATCGCCACGAACGGCCAGAGGATCCAGGGATAGTCTGCGGGGTCTCGGGGTCACATCGGGCCTCCGGGAAACGAGCCTGTCCACGGTCGCGGCGGGATCGACGGGGGGCCGACATCGCCGTTGCGCGGCCCGGGGAATGTCATTAGGTTCCCCCCTGCCGGGGCGCGCGTCCGCGCGCGATCGGCCGGCCGGCCCGCGCCGGCGCCACTCTAGCACGCGCGGCGCCGCGAACGGGAGTCTGTTCCGACGACCCGGCGGCGCGGCCACGCGTCCGCCCTGCCACGGGAGATCGCCTTGACCAAGCCTCCGGCCCTCACCTCCGAGGCGGTGCTCGCCGCCCTGCGCGGCGTCGTCCTGCCCCGGCATCACGAAGGATATCGTCACCATCCGGCTCATCGGCGACATCGCCGTCGAAAACGGCCGCGTGTCGGTCGCCGTGGTGCACACGAGCGAGAAGCCGCAGCTCATCGCCGACGTGCGGGCGCTCGTCGAGCAGAAGGTGCGTTCGCTGCCGGGCGCCCGCGAGGTCGTCGTCACCGTGACCGGGCCCGGGCGCGGAGGCCGCGCGCGGGCACGACCACGGTCATGAACACGACATGCCCACGGTCACGGCGGGCGTCCCGCCGCGGCCGGCCCCGATCCGTGGGCCGAGCGCGCGGCGCTGCCGGGCGTCAGGCACATCTGCATGGTGGCCAGCGCGAAGGGGGGCGTGGGCAAGTCGTCGGTGGCGGTGAATCTGGCGCTGGCGCTGCAGGAGCTGGGCCACCGCACCGGCCTGCTCGATGCCGACATCTACGGTCCGTCGATCCCCGCCATGCTCGGCACGCGCGAAGTCCCCATGGTCGAGGGGGAGGAGGAGACCATCATCCCGATCCGTGCGCACGGCCTGCAGGTGATGTCGATCGGCCTGCTGGTGCCGCCCGAGAAGGCGATGATCTGGCGCGGCCCGATGGTTTTCAGCGCGGTGCGCAAATTCCTCAAGGACGTGCGCTGGGACAACCTCGACTGGCTGGTCGTCGACATGCCGCCCGGCACCGGCGACGCGCAACTGACCCTGGTGCAGCAGGTGCCGGTGGACGGCGTGGTGATCGTGACCACCCCGCAGGAGATCGCGCTGGCCGACGTGCGGCGCGGCATCCAGATGTTCCGCGAGGTGGACGTGCCGGTCTTCGGCGTGGTCGAGAACATGAGTCATTTCGCCTGCCCGCACTGCGGCGAGCGCAGCGACATCTTCGGGCAGGGCGGCGGCGAGCGGACGGCCGCGGAGTTCGGCGTGCCGTTCCTGGGCGGGATCCCGATCGACCCGACGATCCGCGTCGGCGGTGACGAGGGGCGGCCCGCGATGACCGACCCGGCGAGTCCCTCGCGCGCGGCGTTCCTGGCCGTGGCGCGCCGGATCAGCGGGAACTAGAGACGACTTGTTTCGGCGGTCGTCCGTCCGCGGAGCGGGGGAGAACCCGATGGTGGACAGGGCCCTGTTCGCCTGCCTCGCGCTCACGGCGTTGACGGCGACCGTCTCCGTGGCGGCCAGCCAGATCGCGCTCGGGCTCACGCTTCTGCTCGCGTTGTGGCTGCTCGCGCGGCGCCGCGGCGCGCCGGTCCGCACCGGCCTCGAACTGCCGGCCGCCCTCTTCGTCGGCTGGGCGCTCCTGATGATCCCCTGCTCCGGAGATCGGGCGCAGAGCCTCCTCTTCGCGCGCCGGTTCTGGCTCCTGGCGGCCGTGTGGCTCTTCGCCACGTACGGCCGCGCCGGCCGTCGCCGCGCCTGTCTGGCCGGCGCCTTCCTTGCCGGCGCTGTGCTCGCCGCGCTCTACGGTCTGCGCGGCGCTGCCGCCGCCGCCGATCTCACCATCGCGCACCGTCTGACGCTGGCCCAGGGCTACATGACCGGTGGCGGCCTGATGATGATCGCGGCGCTGGTGGCGGTGGCGTTCGTCGTGGCCGGACCGCGCGGCCGCGTGCGCGTCCTGGGCGCCGCGGCGCTCGCGCCGCTGCTGCTCGCCCTCGTGCTGACCATGACCCGCGGCGCCTGGCTCGGCTGGCTCGCCGGCGCCGCCGTCGTCCTGGCCCTGCGTCGCGCCCGCTGGCTGATTCCGCTCGTCGTCGTCGTCGCGGCGCTGGTGGCGCTCGCGCCGGCGTCGGCGCGCGACCGGTTCCTGTCGTCGTTCGATTCGCGTCACGAGCGCAACACCGAGCGCGAGACCATGTGGCGCACCGGCTGGCGCATGATGCTCGACCACCCTCTCACCGGGGTCGGCGATCGCGACCTGAAGCGGGTCTACGCGCAGTACCACCAGGGCGAAGAGGTCGAGATCCAGGGGCACCTGCACAGCAACCTGGTCCAGTTCGGCGCCGTCTGGGGCGTGCCGGGCCTGCTGCTGGGCGGCGCGTTCCTCTTGACGATACCGGTCCTGCTCTGGCGTCGGCGCCGCGCCTGGCGGGCGCTCGGCGCGGCCGCGCCGCCCGGCGCGGAGGCGTGGACCCTCGCCGCGATCGCGGTCTGGACCGGTTTCAACGTCATGGGGTTGTTCGAGTGGACCTTCGGCGACGCGGAAATGGCGCTCGCCTTTTTCATCGTGGTGGGAATGGGTCTGCAGCCGGCGCGGATCGCGCCCTGCGCGGACAGCCCCGGGCGCGTCAGTCGGAATACCCCAATTCCCTGAGCTGACGCCGCACCTTGTTCGCCACGTCCTCCCACTCTCCGGACGCCGGCGTTCCCCCCCGGTTCGCGGACCGGTTCAGCACCTCGGCGGCCGCCAGCAGTTCCCCCGCGATGGTGGTGCGCTCGTCTTTCAGGTCGCGGGTCTCGCCCGGATCGGTCGCGAGGTCGAACAGCGCCAGAGGCCGGCCGTCGCGGGTGGCGATCAGCTTCCAGGGGCCGCGGCGGGCGGCGATCAGGTCGGGGCCGTAGGAGATTTCCTCGGCGAGGATGAGACGGTCCGGGTCGGGTGAAGCGCGGCCGGCGGCAAGCGGGGCGAGGGAGCGGCCGGCCAGCGAGGGGATGACGGCCGGCAGGGGCAGCGGCGCGACGCCGAGCCAGTCGCATAACGTGGGTGCGACGTCGCAGAGCGACACCGGTGTTTCCACGCGCGAGCCGGCGAATGACACCGGGGCCGGCGGCGAGCCACGGCACGTGCAACACCTCCTGGAACTGCGTGTGGCCGTGGCCGATGCCGTGCAGGCCGCGGGGGTCGTGGTTCCAGCGGCGCGACGGTTCGAGGTGCTCGAGGAATTCCTCGCCGTGGTCGGAGTAGACCGTGACCAGGGTGTTGCGGTCGAGGTCCCAGGTGGCGAGTTGGTCGACGGCGCCGCCCACCGCGGCGTCGGCGGCGGCGACGCAGGCGTCGTAGAGGGCGAGCTTCAGCGCGAGGTCGGCGCGGGCGGCGTCATCGAGGCGGCGTGGAGCAGCGGCCGAGGTGCGGAACGCCGCGAGCGGGGTCGCCCCAGCGGGCGAGGGCGCGCAGGCGGTCGCGCGTCGGGGTGGGCGGCCCTCCCGCCGCGCGGTAACCGGGAGTCGGCCAGGCGCGGCGCGAGTCCGGCCCGCGACGGCGTGGTCGGCTCGTGCGGGTCGTTCAGCAGGACGAAACAGAAGAACGGCCGGTCGGCGTGGCGGCGGATCCACTCCAGGGCGAGGAACGTCACCTCGTGGGCCGGCAGATTGTGGTAGTGACGACTCCGCGAACGTCTCGGCCAGGCCGAAGCCGACGAACGGGTTGGCGTAGAAGGCGGCCGTGCGGTAGCCCTGCCGCGCGAGGTGGGTGGCGAGGGTGACCGGGGCGCCGCCGTAGCGACGGGGCGGCTCGCGGTCCAGGTTGCGCAGGGCGCCGGCCAGGCCGGCCCCGTGCAGCACCGGCATCACGCCGGTGAGCGAACTGGTGAACGAGGGCAGGGTCCAGGGGGCCGGCGCGGTGACGTCGCCGAATTGCACGCCGCGGGCGGCGAGGGCGTCGAGCGCGGGGGTGAGCCGACGCGGACCGCCGGCGAGGCCGAGACGGTCGTGGCGCAGGGTGTCGATCGCCAGCACGAGCAGGTTCGGCGGACCGGGCCGGTCGCCGCGCACGCGCGCCGGCAGCAGCCAGCGACGGCCGCGCATGGCGCGGCGTCGGGTCGCGGCCGCCAGTCGCTTCAGCCCGCCGCGGCGCGGGAAACGGGTCGAACGGCATCCGGCCTCCGGACTCAGGACGGGATGCGCAGCTCCGCGTCGATCCGTTTCGCCAGCGCCGTCACGTCCTCCGTCGACAAGATCGTCTTTTTCCGCCGATCGACCAGCGACTGGATGAGGCGCTGGGAGTCGGACCCGGACGGCGATGATGCCCGGCCTGAACTCCTTCCAGGCGCGATCCTCGGCGTTCTTGAGCAGCGTGTCGGCGTCGCGCACGGAGGCCAGCGCGAGGCCGCCCATGCTCCCGCTCCAGGGCATCGTTCGCCTTGGCCAGGAACCAGTTGCTCTCCGCCAGATAGGTGCCGACGTTCAGGTGCGAGATGTAGTTGGCGGCGTTGCGGAGCAGCCGGCGCGCCTCGCCGGTGCGACCCTGTTCCAGGAGAGCGAGCGCCTGCCTCGTAGGTCTCGAACGAGCGCTGGATCGGTCCGTCGAGATTCGGCAGGGCGACTGCGGACCAGCAGCAGATCGCAGCCGTCGAGACATTCGTCGCGCTTGCCATCGCGCTGCAGTCGCATGACGGCGTCGGTCATGGCGTTGAGGTTGTGCAGAGGGTAGAGGAAGCGGTACTTCTCGAGGTCGAGCTGCAGGCGCAGGAACGCCGTCACCGGATCCCCCGGTCCCCCTGCTCCATCTGCTGGCGGAACGCGTGGATGTCGTCCGCGAGCAGGCGAACTCGGGTTGCTCTGGCGGATCAACTCGTAGAGAATCTGGCAGTTCGTGCGATCCAGTTCGATGTCGGAGCGATCGTTCTCGGCGATCGAGATGCGCAGGTGGTCCACCCAGACGTACAGGGTGTTGCCCACGCGGCGCACGTAGCGCAGGGACATGACGCCGCTCGTCCGCGCCGTCTCCGTGACCTCGAGCAGCTGGCCGATCTCCCGGGGCACGCGGACGGACGCCCGCGCGAGGATTGGATCTGCGGTTTCGCGCGGGACGCCTCCGGGACCGGCTTGGGCGGTCCGGGGACTGGGCGACGGCAGGGATCGGCAGCCCGGCACCGGCCGCGATGACGACCGCCGCGGCGGCGGGGGCGAACCTGCGGATCGGATATCCGGTCCGGATCCGGCGCCGGACCGCTCATGGCCGCTCGGATATCGCATCGCTGACCTCCCGGAACGAGATGCTCTTGATTGCCGGGGCAATTCTAGTCTAATGTAGCCCGATTACCACTGCATCCTCCCCCGCGCTCCCGTTGTATTCTGAAGGGAGAGTCCGTCGATGTCCACAGCTTCCCGCTGCACGCGCCCGGCGGAGGGTCTGCTTGCCGCCCTGGTCCTGCTCGCGCTCGGCGCGAGCCCGGCCGCGGCGGCGGTCGCCGACCATCTGCTGCTGTCCGAGCTGGTCGTCCAGACACGCGACGCGGTTCCGGCGACCAAGTACATCGAACTGGTCAACCCGACGGCGTCGGCCATCGACCTCTCGACCGTCTATCGTCACGGACGCGACCAACAGCACCACGCCCGCCTACTACTACAACCTCGTCAAGCTCGGGGGGCTGGGGGGTGGTGGCGCCGGCGGGGACTTCCTCGCCCGCTTCCCGCATGGGGCGTCGATCGCCGTCGACGACACGATCGTGGTGGCGATCACCGGCAGCGGGGATTTCCAGACGGCCTACGGCCACCTCCCCGACTACGAACTGTACGAGGATGGGCTCGCGCCGGACAGCGTGCCGGAAATGGTCGAGGCGTTCCCCGGCAGCATCGGGCGCGGCCTCGGCAGCAGCGGCACGAACGTGCCCGATCTGGCGTACTGTCAGCGAGTCGGTGGTCCTGTTCAGCTGGAACGGCCAGACCGACCTGGTGCAGGACCTGGACTACGCCGCTGTGGGGCACTTCGTCACCTTGTACCGCGTGAGCAAGACCGGCGTGAGGATCGACGGGCCCGACGCCGGCGTCGACTCGACGGCCTATCTGGCCGACACCGAGGTCACGCTGCAGCAGACCATCGCCTCGACGGTGCACGCGTTCGGGAACTCGTTCCAGCGCCTGTCGGCCGACGAAGGGACCGAGATCGCCACCGGCGGCAACGGCCTGACCGGCCACAACGAGATGAACGAGCAGCTCAACCTGACCTGGCGCGCGAACGCTGAAGACACGCCCGCGGCGGCGCCGACCGCGGTCACGCCGCCGGCGCCGATCATCACCGCCGCCGCCCTGCAGCCGGCCGCGCCCCAGGACGGACAGGCGGTCACCGTCACCGCGACCGTGCTCGCGTTCGACAGCGTGAGCGCCGTCTCCGTGTTCTGGAGCGACAACGGCACCACCTGGACCGAGGCGTCGTGCACGAGCTCCGGCCTCAACACCTGGGCCGGTCAGATCCCGGCGCGCCCGCTCGACACGGTCGTGCTCTGGTACGTGCGCGCCGTCGCCACCGGCGGCGGCCTCGCCACGAAGCCGGTCGCGGCGCCGCTCTACTTCCAGACCTACACGGTCGTGGCGGCCCCCGAGCCGGCCGACTACCCGCCGCTGCTGCTGATCACCGAGGTGTGCGTGCTCGGCTCGGAGAACGAGTTCGTGGAGATCGTCAATCCCACCGGCGCGACGGTCGACCTGAGCAACTACTACCTGACCGACGCCATCTACACCGGCCAGTACTACTGGAACATCGTCCTGCCCAACCCGGGCCAGACCACGGTGGGCGGCGGGGCGTTCACCGACTTCCATGCCCGCTTCCCGGCCGGCGCGACCATTGCCGCCGGCGACACGATCACGGTCAGTGTGGCGGGCAGCGACGCCTTCCTCGGCGCCTGGGGCATCCAGCCCGACTACGAGCTGTTCGAGGACGGCTCCGGCCCGGACGACGTGCCTGACATGCGCGAGGTCTTCCCGGGCAGCATCAACGGGGAAACGCTCCCCTCGCTCACCAACACCGGCGAGACCATGGTGCTCTACTACTGGAACGGCGCCACCGACCTGGTGACCGACATCGACCTGTTCACCTGGGGTGCCGGCGGCTCGTATCTCTTCAGCAAGACCGGCGTCAGCATGGACGGCCCGGACGCCGACACGACACCGACGGCGTACCAGGCCGATACCGCCACGGGCCTGCAGCAGTTGTTCGCCACGGCGCATGCCTTCGGTGAATCCTACCAGCGGGTCGACGGCAACGAGGGGGCCGAGATCAAGACCGGCGGCAACGGCACGCTGGGTCACGACGAGACGAGCGAGAATCTCCTGGCGACCTTCCATATGGCTGTGGCCACCCCTTCGCCGCCGGGCAGCAGCGAACCGGGCGGCGTCACCGGGCGAGATCGCCATCGAGGTGCCGGCGCGCACCTTCCTGCCGTTGCTGGGCGAATCGTTCCCGATCCGCTTCCGTTCGCTGCGTGGGGCGCACACCGAGTTGCGGCTCTACGACCTGACCGGGCGGCTCGTGCTGACGCTGTTCGACAGCCGCTTCGACGGCGCGGCTGCCTCCGCGTCCGGCCAGTGGACCCGGCGCGACTGGAACGGCCGCGACCGCCAGTTCGAACTGCTGCCGGCCGGCCTCTACGTGGTCCACCTGTCCGCCGTCGATCCGCAGACCGGCAACGAAGAGACCAGGACGGCGCCCGTGGTTCTGGCCACGCGGCTGAGCAAGTGAGAGGGGAAGCGATGATCAGGAACTGGACGGGACCGCTGCTCGCCCTCGCGCTGTGTCTCTGCGCGCTGCCGGCCGCCGCGAGTTTCGACAATATCGCCGTCAGCCCGCGCGCCCGTGCCATGGGCGAGGCCGGCGTCGCGCTGGCGGATGATGCCTTCGCGCCCTATTTCAACCCGGCCGGTCTGGCGATCCTCGCCGAGCCGACCGCGGGCGCCAGCTACATCCGGCCGTACGGCCTGTCCTTCGCCGACTTCGTCTACTTCGGCGGCGCGATGCCCCTGGGTGGGCGCGCCGGCGTGGTGGGCGTGGGGCTGCGGCGCTTCGGCGTGGAGTACGGCGGCGTCGACCTGCTGCGCGAGACCACGCTGACGCTGGCGCACGGCCTGCGCGTCTACGAGGACCTGCACTCGACCCTGCGCGCCGGCTACTCGCTCAACGTGTACAACCTGAAGTTCGGCCCGACCGTCGGCGAGGACGGCGCGGGCACCAACGGGATCGACCCCGGCAGCGACACCGTGGTCGGTCTCGACGCCGGCCTGCTGGTGACCGTGCACGAGCGCACGCGCCTGGGCGTCATGGTGAAGAACCTGAACAACCCGCAGATCGGCCTCGACAACGAGGAGATCGGCCGGCGTCTCCAGGGCGGCGTGGCCTATGCGCCGTACGAAGGGGTCTGGACGACCTTCGAGTTCGAGAACGTCCTGGGCCAGGACGTGATCTACCACGGCGGCGTCGAGGTGCTCATGGACTACGGCCTGGCGCTGCGCCTGGGCGTCCTCTCGAACCCCGACAAGCTGACCGCCGGCTTCGGCTACCGCTGGCGCAGCCTCGGCGTCGACTACGGCTTCTCCACCGGGGGCGGCACCCTCGACGGCAGCCATCAGTTCGGGCTGACCTGGGCCCTGGGCGGTGAGGCCAAGTGACACGCCGACGCCCAGCGGGCCCGCGCGGCGGGCCGGCCCTGATCGTGGCGCTGGCGTTCCTGGTGCTTGGCGCCGTGGCCGTGGCCCAGGAGGCGCCACGGCTCGATCTCAACCGCGCCACGCTCGAGCAGATGCAGTCCCTGCCCATCGACGCCGGCCTGGCCCGGCGCGTCTGGGAGTACCGCACCTACGAGCGCTTCTTCGCCAGCGTGTATGATCTCATGGACGTGGAGGGGATGACGGCGGCCGACCTCGAGCGGCTCAAGCCGCTCGTGTCGACGATGCCGCCGGGCATCGAGGATGCCCAGATGGCGCGCCTGGAGGCGAGCTACCGGCAGGTGCGGCAGTTCCTCGGCCAGGAGGGGACCAACGAGGGGCTCGTGGACGAGTACCTCGACCAGCTGCGGGATCCGGTCAACGTCAACCGGCTCGACCTTTTCGACCTGATGTCGTACCAGAACATCTCGCCGGTGGACGCCGCCAACATCCTCAAGGCGCGGCGCCGGATCGGCAGCTTCGCCGACGCGCGCCAGCTCCGCCAGACCGAGGGTCTGCGCTACTACAGCTTCCGCAACCTGCGCGATTTCGTCACCTACGCCGATGCCGATTCGGCGGCCCGGTACGACAGCCGCGTGCGCGGCAGCTACGAGATCCGGTACTACGACACGCCGTACGGCACCAGCGACCTCGACGTGATCGCCACCAGCACCGGCCAGATCTTTTCCGACCGCCCGCCGTCCGACCCCTACGCCGAGGGCGATCAGCAGTCCGATCCGACCATGACCCAGAAGCTGCGCCTCGAATTTCGGCAACGGTTTCCAGGGCGGGCTGCTCACGCACCGCAACCTCGGCGAGCGCTCCTGGCACGAGACCGTCAAGGGGTACTACGGCGTCAACGACAAGACCATCGGCGGCTTCCGCCTGAAGCGGCTCGTGTCTCGGCAACTACCGGGTGGCGTTCGGCCTCGGCCTGATCATGGACAACACCGACTTCACCCTGTTCCGCAAGACCGGGTACGGCTGGAACGTTCGGCCGATCGGCCTGCGGGGCGATCTGAGCCGCACGCGCGAGTTCGCGCTGACCGGCGCCGCCGCGGAAGGAGTCTACGGGCGCGTGCACGCCACGGCGTTCGTCTCCACCGGGCGCAAGGACGGCATCCTCAATCCCGACGGGACCATCAACCGCTACGTCGTGATGACGCCCCGGCCGTCGGAGGAGTACCTCGACGCCCACCTGACCAGCAGCGGCGGCCTGACCGGGCTGCGGCGCGAGGCGTTCCGCGAGGACATCTTCGGCGGCAACCTGCGCTACATGCTGGGCGACGGCACCTACGTCGGCGTGACCGGCTACGAGACGCGCTACGACCGCGGCTTCGATCCCGATCCGACCACGCTTTTCGCCAGCGCGGACATGGCGCGACTGGAGGAGCGCGACAGCGAGATCTGGGCCGGCTACAGCAGCGTGCGCGTCGACCCTGGGACCGGCGAGCGGGTGGAGCACAAGTTCCGCCGGATCTACGGCGCCGATTTCCAGGCGGTGGCCGGCAACGCGGCCATCCAGGGGGAGTACGGCGTGCTGCAGGATCCCGGCGCGTCGCTGTTCCACGGCGCCAACCGCGACGCGTTCATCGTCAACGGCTACGCCCAGTGGGACGACCTGCACCTGCTGGCGATCTACCGCGACTACGACCTCGGCTTCGACAACCCGTACGGGCGGCCCTTCTCGAACGACGCCCGCTACGAACAGACGCTGATCGACTCCCCCTTCCGGATGCAGGACGACCTCTACTCGTTCCTGTCGCTGCGCACCCCGCAGCCGAAGCCGGAGCAGGGGCTGTTCCTGCAGTCGCGTTACCGCATCAGCCGCACGCTGACCATCACCGGGCTCGAGTACGACCAGTGGAAGCGCAAGGCCGACGGCATGGACATGAGCCGCTACACGCTGCGCGCGGAGTACCAGCCGATCTTCAACCTGCGCCTGCGCCTGCGGCACCGCTACAGCAGCCGCGGCGAGCAGTTTCCCACCGACGTCCGCGAGTACCGCAACTGGGAGACCCGCTGGGAGCTGCTGGCGCTGCTGTCGAACTACAACAGCCTGAAATTCATGTACATGACCAGCAACGTCATGTTCCCGCGTGCGCCCGCGCCTCAGCTACCCGGCCGATCCCGGCACGGGTGAAAGCGCGGTCGGCACCGCCGGCATCCCGGCCCACGCCTTCCAGGCGCTCTACGAGCACAACCTGACGCCGCACATCCGCCTCCTGTTCAGCAGCGAGATCTACGACGGCTTCCTCTGGAACTTCGAGGGGAACGAGTTCGTCACGGTCGACGGCCGGGGCTTCCGCAACTGGTTCCAGTTCGAGAGCCGGGTCTCCGACCGGCTGCTCTACCAGCTCAAGATCACCCGCGACCACAATCTGCCGCACACCTGGGTCGACATCCGGAGCTACGGCGATTCCATCGGACTCGAGCCGGAGGGCGCCTACGCGTCCAGGGACATCACGTCCGTCCGCATGCAGCTCGATTACACCTTCTGACGAGGAGCCTGAAGCGATGAAGCAGAGAATGCGCAATCGGGCGGGCCGGCCGGCGACGGTCGTGACGGGCCTGGTCGCCCTGCTGGTCGCGACGGTCGGGCCGGCCGCGGCCGATCCCGCGCTGCACACGCGCTACGGCGACCCGGCCACCTCGCTCTCCGCGGAGATCGACGCCATGGCCGGCACCGGCACGGCGCTCTACCGCGGCGGCTTCTCGAACGTGCTCAACCCGGCCATGCTGGCCGCCGGCCCGGACGGGATGACCCTGGACGGCTCGCTGTCGCTCGCCCAGGCGCACGAGGACCGCTACATCCCGCTTTTCGACACGTTCATCGAGCTATGTGACCGACACGGCCATCGCCTCGAACCGGCACCACTACTTCGGCACCGGTTTCGCCGTGGCGCGCCGCCTGCCGTTCGCCTGGCGTCCGCTCACCGCGGCCCTTTCGCTGACCGACCGCTACAGCTTCGCCTACGATTTCAGCGAGCAGATCCGCGACCCCGATACCTTCAACAGCCCGCGCGACGCGGTGCTGCAGGAGCGCGCCGTGGAGATCGACGGCACCCTGCGCGCGCTCTCCGGCGGCGCCGCCATCGAGCTCGGCCCGCGTCTGTCCCTGGGCGTGGCGGCTCACTATGCCTTCGGCACCCGCGACCAGATGCGCCGCGTGCGCGACTACGCCACGCCGGCGTCCAGCCTGCTGGAGGATGCCAGCTTCGACATGGAGGGGCTGAATTTCACGTTCGGCGCCCGTCTGCACGTGGACGAGCGGCTGGAACTCGGGCTCACCTACGAGTCGCCGCTCGCGGTGACCGGGAAGACGCTGACCGAGACCTACTCCGGCGCCTATCCCGATTCGGTGCTCTCGGTTGCCGGCACCACCGGGGTGGACTATCCGCGCGCCTTCCGCGCCGGCCTGGCGTACCGCCCCCGCAGCGCGCCGCGCACCGTCTTCACGGTGGATGCGGCCTGGCGCGAATGGAGCGAACTTGACGACAGCCGGCTGGCGGGCGACAACCCGCTGCTGCTGCAGGACGCCCTGGACGTGAGCATCGGGGTCGAGCACCGGTTCTACAACGGCCTGCCGGTCCGCTTCGGTTTCCGGCGCCTCGACGCCTACGATGACCGCGAGGTGGGCGCGTCGTTCTTCACGGCGGGTGTCGGTCTGGACGCCGGTGGCGGCACGGTTTCCGTCTCGACGGAACTGAGCAAGACCAACAGCATTCGCGACCACTGGTTCGCCTACCCGGCGACCTTCGTGGTCGAGCAGCAGGCGCGCGTGGAGGACACCCGGTTCCGCATCGGCGTCGGCTGGAGTCGCGCCTTTTGACCACGCGCCCGGGAGGAGCAGACACCTTGCCGCATCCCGGCCGACCCTCGCCCGCGCGGCGCGCCGCCGCCGCGCGGTTCGCCGCGTGGCTGCGGCTTGCCGTCCTGGCGCTGCTGGCGGGCGGCTGCGGCGAGTCGGTCACCTCGCCCGAACCGGTCACGGTCGTTGCCCGTTTCACCGGTCTGTCCGGACGGCAGGTGGCCTGGTCCACGAACATCCCTTCGCGCGGCGCCGTGCGCTACGGCTTCGTGAGCGGGCAGTACGACCATTTCGCCTGGCCGGCGGCGGCGGGCGGGGCGGACAAGGCGTACACGCAGAGTCACGCCGTGCCGCTGCTGGACGACGTCACCGGACGCACGGTCTACATCCAGTGTGTCGACGTCACCCAGGAGGGCTTTTTCGCCGCCGCGCGGGAGACCGCCCTCACCTTCGCCGCGGTGCCGGCGACGGCGCCCCTGCTCCGCTTCACCTCGGTCGACGTCCAGTTCGGCGATGCGCACGTGCTGCGCCTGCCGACGGCCGGCAGCGTGGTCGCCATCGACGGCGGCAATCCCTACGTGACCGTCAATGGCGAGACGGCGCCGCAGCACGTGATGCGCTGGCTGGACGACCGCGGCATCACCCGGCTCGACGTCGCGCTCGCCACGCACATGCACGCCGATCATGTGGGCGGCCTGCTGCGCGACGGCGCCGGCGGCGTCGGCCTGCTGGAGCACTGCCAGATCGGCCTCTATCTCGACGTGCCGGCCATGACGGGCATACGACTACAACCAGACCGACGTTGAACGTGATGCTCGCCGCCCGCGAGATCACGAAACGGATCATCGCCCCCGGCATGACCTCCGCCAGCGAGCCCGACGTGCTCGACTGGGACCCCGCCGTGGAGGTCATGGTGCTCAACGCCGGCGCGCAGCCGGAGTGGGCCGGCGGCGACCTGAACAACGACTCGGTCGTGCTGAAGATCAGCTACGGCGCCGTCGACCTCATCACCGGGGGCGACTGCCTCGTGCTGGGCGAGACGCGCATCCTGACGTACTTCCCCGGCGCGCTGGCCGGCGTGGAGTACTTCAAGGCGAGCCACCACGGTCGCGCCAACGCCAACAGTCTGGCCTACCTGCTGGCGATCGCGCCGCGGGTGTCGGTGATCCCGGTCGCCTTCATCGCCTACAACGAGGGCCCCGACCAGGGGGCCAAGGACACCGCGCAGACGCTGGAGCGCCTGGCCAACCTGCGCGCCGACGTTTTCCGCTTCGACGAGGCCGCGCCGCTGGGCCGGGCCGCAGGACAACCATACCTTCTGGCACACGACGTTCACCACCGACGGCGCCAGCTACGAAGTGCGCATCGAGCCGTCGGTCTGGGGGCTGTAGCGCCCCTGGCCCGCGGCCGGCTTGCCGGCCGGCCGTCCCGAGGAGAGATCGCGATGCAAGTCGTCAATGACTTCCGCCGTCCGTCGTTCCCTCGTTCCCGCCGCCGTCCGCCGCGGCCTCCTGGCCGCCGGCGCGCTGGCGCTGGTGGTCGCTCTCGGCGGCGCCGCGGTCCCCGCGGGCGCGCCCGCCGACGGCGTGCTGCGGATCCACCTGCTCTGGACGAACGACCTGCACGGTCACATCGGCTCCGAGGGGGCCCGCTTCATGAATCCGAATTTCCCGCCGCCGCTCGGCGGGGCCGCTTCGGCGGCCGCCTACATCAAGCGGGTGCGGGAGACGGCGGCCGCGGCGGGCGAAGAGGTGCTGCTGGTCGACGTGGGCGACATGTTCCAGGGCACGCCGGTCGGCACCAAGACGCAGGGCACGGCGGTCATCGAGTACTTCAACCACATCGGCTACGACCTGGCCGTGCCGGGCAACCACGACTTCGATCTCGGCCGCCAGAACACCGAGCGCCTGGCCCGCCTCTCGCGGTTCCCCTGGCTGTGCGCCAATCTCGTCGAGAAGGACACCGGCAAGGTGGTCGACTGGTGCCGGCCCACGCTGATGCTCGAGAGGGGCGGGTTGAAGATCGGCGTGATCGGCATCATCACCCCCGGCACCGCGAGCATGTCCTTCCCCGCCAATATCGAGGGCCTCGATTTCCGCCCGATGGCCGACACCGTGGCGCAGTATCGCGACGAGCTGAGGGCGCAGGGCGCCCAGCTCATCTTCCTGGCCATCCACGACGGACTCCCGTTCGACGCCGAGCAGGCGTGGCGCAAACGCGCGGAATCGGCCGAGGACGACGCGCTGCAGCCGCAGCGCAGCTTCGGCACCTACGGCGGCCAGGGGCTGGACGGACTGGTGGCGGAGGTGCCGGGGATCGACTTCGCCGTCGGCGGCCACACCCACCGCGGCTACACCGAGCCGTGGGTCGACCCGGTGCACCACACCCTCTGCTTCGAGTCGTACGGCAACGGCTCCAGCCTCGGCCACGCGATCCTCGAAATCGACCGGCGCACCGGCGGCCTGATCGGCTGGCAGGGGCCGCACGACCAGGGGGTCCTGGTCAGCCTGTTCGAGGACGAGATCTGGCCCGACGAGCCGACCCGACAGGTCATCCGGCCGTGGCTCGAGAAGACCGACGCCGAGATGAACCGGGTCGTGGGGCGTCTCGCGGTGAATCTGCCGCGCGGCGGCGCCGGCAACAACCTGGTGGGCAACCTGGTCACCGACGCCATGCGCGCGCGGTTCAAGGCCGATCTCGCCATCCAGAATCTGGGCGGCCTGCGCGCCGACATGCAGGCCGGCGACGTCACGGCGCGGGACGTCTTCAACGTGCTGCCGTTCGGCAACGAACTGGTGGTGGCGAAGATCCCCGGCGAGCTGCTGCTGCGCCTCTTCGAGCGCAAGGTGGCCGGCCACGAGCGGCGGCATCTGCGTGTCCGGCGGCGCAGGTCGTGTTCAACCCCGACCGCCCCGACGGCCAGCGGCTCTGCGCGCTGACCATCGGCGGCGCGCCGATCGACGCCGCGCGGATCTACACGCGTGGTCCTGACCAACTACCTGATGGAAGGCAACAGCGGCCTCGACATGCTGACCGTCCGTGCCCGAGAAGGATGTCGAGCCGACCCGGCTCACCGATGGCGAGGCGCTCGAGGCCTATCTGCGGGAACAGCAGGGGGCCGTCCACCCGAAACTGGACGACCGCTGGCTGGAGCAGAAGGGGTGCGCCCGGGCCGCCTACCTGCCCCCGGCCGGCGCTTCCTGACCCGCCCGGACTTCCCGTCGGAGGCGGCCGGACCGGCGTCCGGCCGCCTTTTTGCGTCCTCCGGGCCGACCCGCGCCGGTCGGCGGTGAGGCCTCAAGCCGCCCCCTCTCCGGCCGAATCAAACCCGTACGTGGCAATCATCTCCGCGCCGGCGACCCGGATCGCCGCCCGGCGCCGGAGTGCAACCTTCGACCGGAGGTCGACGGAGTGGTTCAGCTCAGGCCCGAGCGGACGAACGAACAGCTCCAGCGTTTCGGCTCCCGCATGAACAAGATGATCGTCGGCCAGCCCCGGGCCATCGATCGGATCACCGACAGCTTCAGCCGCCTCATCGCGGGGATCCAGGACCCCGAGCAGCCGCTGCTGACGATGTTGTTCCTGGGGCCCACCGGCGTCGGCAAGACCGAAACCGTGCGCGCGCTCGCCGAGACCATCTTCGGCAACCGGCGGGCCTTCACCCGGATCAGCTGCCAGGAGTACTCGGCGCACTACAACATCTCCAAGCTGCTCGGCTCGCCCCCCGGCTATGTCGGCGGCGAGATCCGCCCCCTGCTCGCGCAGGAGAACCTCGACCGTCACCACAAGAAGTCGCTCGAGAACCAGTCGGGCATGATCTGCGAGGCGGGCGGCAAGCTGAGCCGCCTGTTCCCGCCCGACTCCGACCGCAACCTGGCGATCGTCCTGTTCGACGAGATCGAGAAGGCCCACCCCAAGATGTGGAATCTGCTGCTGGGCATCCTGGAGGACGGCCGCCTCGTCCTGGGCAACAACGAGGAGGTCGACTTCACGCGGGCCATCGTCGTGCTGACCACGAATGTCGGCAGCGAGGCGATGGGCGCGCATCTGACCCAGAGCCAGATCGGATTTTCCTCGGGCAGCGACGCCGACGAGCTCAATCGCAATCTCGAGGAGGCGGCCCGGCGCGCCGCCCGCAAGGTCTTCCCGCACGAGTTCCTCAACCGCTTCGACGACCTGGTCACGTTCCAGTCGCTCCAGGAGGCGCACCTGTTCCAGATCCTGGACAACCAGATCGCGCAGATCCACCACCGCTCGCTGCGTTGCGCGGAGCCGTTCCTGCTGGAGGTCACGCCGGCCGCGAAGCGGCGGCTGGTGGAGGCGGGCACCGACGCGAAGTTCGGCGCGCGGCCGCTCAAGCGGGTCGTCGAGCAGCGTCTGGTCACCCCGATCTCGCGCTACATCTGCAGCGACCAGATCCGCAAGGGCGACCTGATCACGGTCGACCTGAACGGCGACGAGTTCGTCTTCCTCAAGGAGACGGGCGTGACGAGCTGGGAGGAGCTGGAGGGACTCGGTCCCTTCCCGCCGGCCAAATGGGCGCGGACGGACCTCGGCGTCAAGGATGACGGCGGCGAGAAGAAGGAGATCGTCGAGCACGCGGTGCGCGTGGTCGCCCACGCCGGCGTGCTGGAGGGCGTCGGCGCGCCCGAGTGACGGTCCGCATCCGGCGCGCGATGACCGGCGACGCGCGCCCTAGGGCCAGTAGAGGATCCGGCCGCAGCTCTCGCAGGTCAGCACCCGGTTCTCGTGCGTCACCGAGACGAACGAACTCGGGATGCTGGCGAAGCATCCCATGCACAGATTTCCGATCACCGGCACCACGGCGTGGCCGAAGCGTCCCGTCAGCTTGCGATAGTAGCCGCGGTGGCGCGGATCGAGCTGCGACTCCAGCTCGCCCAGGGAGCGCTTCAGGTTCTCCAGGCCGTCGAGCGGGAAGCCCATCTCCTGGAACTCCTTCGCGCGCGTCTCGTCCTCGGCATCGCGGATCATCTGCTCGAGATCCTGGATCGCGACGAGCAGCTGCAACTGCTGGTTCATCACGCTCACGCCTCCTCCAGAGCCCGGCAGAAGTCCTCGTAGCCCGCGGCGGCCATGAGCCGGTCCCGCAGTTCCGCCGACTGCAGATTCTCCGTCAGCACCGCCAGCGAGCGGATGTACTGGTTGCCGGAGTCGTGCGGCGGCGCGATCAGCACGAAGAACAGATGGGTCGGATCGCCGTCGATCGAGTCGAACGGCACGCCGCTCCGGGAGCGCGCGATCAGGATCGTGAGCTGCTGCACCGCGAGCGTGCGTCCGTGCGGGAACGCCACGCCGGGACCGACCGCGGTGCTGCCGAGCTGTTCGCGGCTCTGCAGCATCTTCAGGATCGTTTCCCGGTTGGTGATGGGGGTGCCGGCGATCAGGCCCGAGACCATTTCTTCGAGCGCGGAGTTCTTGTCGGTGGCCTGCAGGTCGGGCAGGAACAGGGCGGGCGAGGTGTGCTTGAGCATGTCCGTCAGAGTCATGAGGACCACCTTCGGCGCGGCGGAATAACGGATGCTGCGGGCAGGCCAAAGCTATATCATGACAGTGGTTTCGACAAGCTGCAATCGACGGCGCGCGCGGGCGCGCGCCGGGCCGGAGGGCGTGTGGCGGCACGGGCGTGAACTGGAGGGGGTCGTCCTGCGGTCCCACAGCGGCCACTGCGAGGTGGCCGCGGAGGGGGTCGTCTGGCACTGCCGCACGCGTGGTCGGCTGCAACAGGGGCCGCGGGAGACGCAGGCGGTCGTCGTGGCGGGCGACCGGGTGCGTCTGCGCGAACGTCCGTCCGAGGGCGAGGGGACCGGGACCGCTGGGGGTCGTCGAGGAGGTGCTTCCGCGACGCAACCGGATCGCGCGCTGGGCCTCGCGCCGCTCCGGCGGCCGGGTCGAGCAGGTGGTGATGGCGAACCTCGACCAGGTCCTGGCCGTGCAGTCGCTGGCGCAGCCGACGCCGACGCCCGGTTTCGTGGATCGTCTGCTCGCGGCGGCCGCGCGCTACGACGTGGGCGGCGTGCTCTGTCTCAACAAGATCGACCTCGATCCGGCCGCCGCCACGGATCCCCGCTGGGAGCACTATGCCACGGCGGGCTATCGCGTGCTGCGCGTTTCGGCGGCAACCGGCGAGGGGACTGGAGGATCTGCGCGAGGCGCTGCGCGACCGCGTGTCGCTGCTGCTCGGCGCTTCCGGCACCGGCAAGAGCTCGCTGCTCAACCGTCTGCAGCCGGGGCTGGCAACTGCGCACCGGCAGTGTCACGGAGCGCACCGGTCTGGGCCGGCACACCACGACCGGCACCGAACTGTATCCCCTCGCCGGAGGGGGTACCTGGCGGATTCGCCCGGCATGCGCGGCTTCGATCCGCACGGTCTCGAGCCGGTCGACCTGCGCGACCTGTTCCCGGACCTGGGCGGACCGGCGTGCGCGTGTCGCTACCGCACCTGTCTGCATCGCGACGAACCGGAGTGCGGTGTCAAGGCGGCCGTGGCGCGCGGGACGATCCCGCGCTGGCGTCACGAGGCGTATCTCGCCCTACTCGCCGATGTCGAGGAGCGCCGCATCCGGCCTGGACAGTGAGCCGCCCAGGAGCGCGCGGTAGTAGAGGCAGGCCTCCTGCCCCTCGTGCAGCAGGCGGTCGAGCGGGAGCAGTTGCGTGCGCGGCCGCCACGGAGTGACGATGTCCGCCCGCGCCGCCTCGCGCCAGCCGGGCCACGGTCCGCCCGGCAGATTCGCCGATTTTGCGGCAAGTTCGTACAGCCCGAGTCCGCTCGCCGCGGCGCTGGTGGCGGTCACGATGAGGATCAGCAGGGATTCCCGGAGGATTGCGCGTCACATGAATTGCCTGTTCTGCAATCGATGTGCCAGCCATGACGAGAGTCGCCAACCTCCCGGGACGTTGGTTGAAGCGCCTGTTCGTGGCCGGGGTGGCCCGCTCCTCCCGGCGGCCAAAACTGTCGCTGTCCGACATCCGGGCCCGCCGTCCGCAGCGAATCCTGATCGTCCGCCAGCACAACCAGATGGGGGACATGGTCTGCGCGACCCCCGCCCTGCGCGCCGTGCGTCTGCGCCTTTCCCGAGGCGCGGATCGCCCTGGTCACCGCGCCGGTCAATCACGAGGTCGTGCGGCACAACCCCGACCTCGATCGTGTCCTGCTGTTCGACCGCACGGTGTGGCGCCGTCCGCTGCGCCTGCTGCGATTCCTGTCCGAAGTGCGCCGGTTCCGCCCCGACCTCGCCGTGGTGCTCAACAGCGTCTCCTTCTCGGTGACGAGCGCCTGGATCGCCGCGGCTTCCGGCGCGCCGGTCATCATGGGGGGCGACAGCCGTCCCTTCGGCTGGGATCTGAGCCGTCATCTCTATTCGCTCGAACTGCCGTCACGGCCGGAACTCGGACCGCCACGCCGTTCTGCACAACCTGGCGCCGCTCGAAGCGGTGGGGATCGCGGCCGCGGGGCTCGCACGATCGTCGTGGCGGCGCCCGCGGAGCGGGAGGCGGTCGCGGCGTTGCTGGTCGCTCTGCCGGTCGACGGCCCGCTCCTCGTCATCCATCCCGGGGCCGGCAAGCGGGCGAACCTCTGGCCCGTGGAGCGTTTCGCGGCGATCGCGGTCCGGGCCGCCGCGGCGGGGGAGCGGGTGGTCGTGCTGCAGGGGCCCGCGGACGGCGTGATCGTCGGGCGGTTCATGGCGACGCTGGCGGACGCGGGGAGGGGCTCGGCGCACGCACGGATCCTCGCGGCGCCCCGTCAGCCGGTCGGCGTCTGCGCCGCACTGTTGGCGTGCTGCGACCGGTTCCTCTGCAACGACACGGGTACTGATGCACGTGGCGGGCGCGGTCGGCGCGCCGACGCTGGCGCTGTTCGGACCGACCGATCCCGCCCTGTGGAAGCCGCTCTCGCCGGCCACGCGGGCGCTGCGCGGCGAGGGCGGTCGGCTCGACACCCTGGGTGTCGAGGCGGTGTGGCGCGCGCTGCGCGCGCTGCCGGCCCGTCAGGCCGGCGTTTCCTGAAGCAGTCGCGACAGGTTTTCCGCGGCCTTGCGGTTGCCCGGATCCAGCTCGATCGCCGTCTCCCACGCCTCGCGCGCCTTCTCCTGGTTGCCCAGCTTGAAGTGCGCGTTGCCCAGGTTCGTCCAGGCCGCGCTGCCGTTGGCGGCCCGCTCGATCGCCTCCTGGTACATGGCGATCGCTTCCTCGTAATTTTCCTGCTGGAAGAAGACGTAGCCGAGATTGTTGTAGCTGGCCGAAAGCGTCGGGTCGAGTTCGATGGCCTTCTGGAAGTGGCGCGTGGCCTCCTCGGCGTGTCCGCGCTCGGTTTCCACCAGGCCGAGATTGTTGTGCGCCTCCACGAACTCGGGCGCGAGGGCGAGCGCCTTCTCGAAGCGCAGGGCGGCCCGCTCGAGATCCCCCTGGTGGTAGAAGACCACGCCGGCGTTGTTTTCCCGCTTGGCCGTGGCGATGAGCGCGGCCTGGTTGTCGCGCTCCCGCTGTGCCTTTTCCAGCACGATGTGCTCCTGCACCACGCCCAGCGACGACTCGATCCGCTCCGAAAGTTCGGTCAGCGAAAGCACCATGTTCTCCCAGCGCTCCTCGCCGTCTTCGAAACGCTGCTGGAGGGACTGCTGCCACTGCGCGGATGCCGCCACGGCCTCGTCGCGCGTCTCGCGGGCGTTGGCTACCGCATCGGCCACCTCGCGCACCTGCAGGCCGACGCCGGTCGTGGCCGCGGCCAGTTCAGCCGTCTGCGCGGACGCGCCGTCCCGCCACGTATCCAGGCGCTCGGACAACTCAGCCAGCCGCTTCTCGAACTGCTCCCGCCAGCCGCCGTCGTCCACGGGAGGCGCGTCGGCTGAAGGCGCCGGCAGGTTGTCGAGCCGCTGTTCGATCGCGCGCAGCGGACCGGCTGTGCAGTCGAGCGCCGTCCGGATCTCATCGGTCAAAGCCGCAGTGGCGAGGTGGAGCCCCTGCGCGATCTCTTCGCCGCTCATCAGTTTGCCGAGCCGCTCGACCTGGCACGCGCCGGCTTCGTGGAAGCGACAGACAGCGCCGAGGCAATCCAGGTGCAGTCCGCCCGCGGCGGCCTTCCCGGCGGGCGGGCCGGCGCCGTCCAGATCGGCGCTTTTTTCCAGCAGACCGCTGGTGGGGGCCTCGCTCTGGCGCCACAGGAACGGACAGGTTTTCATGTCGTCTTCTCCTTCTGCGCACGGCCCCGCGGGCCGCGGTGGCGAAATCCGGTCACGTCAGGATTGCGGTTTTTTCCAGCACCAGAGGCTCGTCGGCCACGGTCTGTTGCAGGAATCGACCGTAGCAGCGATTCAGGGCCCGTCGTGCGCGCGCGGTCTCGTCCGGCAGGCCGCCCAGTTCGCGGTAGCAGGCGCAGGCGGCGGCCCAACCGCCGCGTGACTCCTCAGTGTGGGCCAGCAGCCAGAGCGCGCGTGCCCGCGTGACCGGGTCGAGCCGGCAGTCGGAGCCGCTCAGCGGCACGCGGCGCAGCCGACGGATCGCCTCGAGGGGATGGTCCGCCACCGCCTGCCGCTGCGCCTCAGCCACATGCTCCGCCTGTTCGCGCGCGATCGGGTCCACCGGGGCTTCCGGCGCCGGCTCCGCGACGGTGGTCGCCAGGTCCGGTCTGACGTCCTCCTGCGGCGTCGGCGCGGCCGCGTCCGGCGCCGCGTCCGGTGCCATGGGCGGGGCCGCTTCCGGTGCCACGGGCGGTGCCGCGGGCGGTGCCGCGTCGTCAGATGACTCAGCTTCGGCTCTCATGCGCGCGGAAAGGTGGGGCGCGAACTCCCGCGCCAGTTGCCGTTTCGCTCCGGGATCGCGCAGGCGGCGCAGCGCCGCTTCAAGCAGCCGCGGCACGTCGTCGGCGCGGTGCTCGGCGAGGAGGATGTGCGCCCGCGCGCGCACGGGCGCCAATACCTCGGGGTGCGCCGCCTCGAGGAGGGACAGCTCGCGGAAGATCCAGTCGGCCCGGCTCGTGTCGAAAGCGTACAGGGTGGTGCAGACCGTCGCTGCCGGCTCGACCTGTCCCAGCAGGCGCCACGCGCGTGCCAGCGGCTGCAGGAGCGAGGGGAACGGCGCGTCGCCGTTGCCGGCGTCGCCCAGATCGGAGACGACCTCCCCGGCCGTTCCGTTCTCGATCTGCAGCGACTCGAGGTAGGCGGCCGCGGCGTCGTCGCCGCGTCCGGCTTCCAGATAGAAGCGCGCCAGAGCGAGGCACTCCGCGGCGCCCAGCAGGCGGCGACCGGCGAGACGTCGCACCGAGTGCAGCACCTCCGTCTGCCGCGCCGGATCGCAGCGCAGCGCCCGACCGTACGCGCGCAACGCCTCCTGCAGATCGCCGGCGGCACCGAGCACGTCGCCGAGCAGCTTGTGCGCGCGCGCCAGACCGGGGTCGGCCGCAAGCACGGCGCGCAGCAGATCCGCCAGCACGGCGAGGGGTGGATCGGCCAGTTGCAGCGCCAGTTCGCACTCCGTCAGTGCGTCGCCCGGATTCCCCTCCTCGCACAGCAGCCGGGCCCTGAACGCGCGCAGATGGCCGATCTGCGCGGCCGGCAACGCCTGTTCCGCTCGTGGCAGCAGTTCGCCCAGACGGCGAAAGCGCCCGGCCGACGCCAGACCTTCGAGATAGGGCATCCAGATCTCCGCCCGCTCCGGCTCGGCCGCCAGCAGGCTCTCGAAGAACAGGCCGACCTCCTCCACCCGGGCGGCGTCCCGCTCGAACACCGGGCCCAGCAGTGCCATCGCCTCGTCCAGTCGGTCATCCACCCGCAGCAGGCGCGCGGCAGCCAGCGCGACGTCTCCCCGTCCGGGGTGGAGCCGGGCGTGGGTCAGCAGCAGGTCCAGGGTCCGCGTCTCGAGGTCGGGGCGCGTGGCGGCCAGCGCTGCCAGATCGTGCAGTCCACCAGCTTCGTCGCCGGCGAACAGACGCGCCGCGGCGCGCGGCAGGACATACCTGACCGCGGTGATTTCGGATCCCGCCAGCGCCTCGCGCAGGGCGCGCGCCTGGTCCGGGTCGGCGATCGCGGCCGTGACGAGCGCCTCCGCCAGCTCCTCGAGTTCGGCCGGTTCCAGGGCGGTTGCGGCGGCGAGCCAGGGACGCAGGAGCTCCCCGTCGCCGCGCCGCGCCAGGGGACCGATCAGCGCAATCAGGCTGGCCGCGGCCGGCGTGACGGCAGCGAAGGCGGCACGCGTCAGATCGCACAACTCTCGCCAGGGCTCGTCGGTGAGATCGTCGCTGATCCTCCAGAGGAGAGGCAGGCGCGCGTTGACACCGGCGGCGTCGCCGGTCGCGACGTGCAGTCGCACGAGCGCCGGCAGCCAGCGCCGCAGGTCCGCTGGGGACGCCGTCGCGCCGGGCGCGGTCGTAGTCGTCGCGGCGATGGTCAGCTCGCCGGTGATCGGGTCGCTGACGAGTTCCGGTTGCGCCGGCGACAGCCCGAGCCGCAGCTCGATGGCCCGCGCCAGGGGCGCGATCCGCGTTTGCCCGAGCGCCGGTCCGCCGGCGAGCAGCCGGTCCAGATTATCGGCGTCGTCCGTGGCGATCGCCAGCAGCGCGGCGTTCGCCGTCACTGATGGTGTTGCCGACTCCTCCAGATGGGAGGCGAGCACGGTCTTCAACTCGGCGGCGTCCAGCCAGGGACGGGTGCGCAGGTGCTCCAGTGCGGCGCCGAGCGCGGGACCATCGCCGGCGCGGGCGAGCAGTTCCAACCGGAGCAGCGCGTAGGGACGCGCTTCCGGACCGTCGGCTTCGGCCGCGGGGGAGAGCAGTTCGATCAAAGAAGCGGCTCCCTGTGGATCGCGCGCCACCGCTTCGCGGTAGCGGATCACGGCCTCCTCGTGGCGGCCCGCGAGTCGCGCAAGATGGCCGCGGGTGCGCAGCAGCGCCGTGGCGTCGGTGAGCAGCGGGGCGATTTCCGCCACGATCTCCTCGACGGCGCCGATCAGTTCGCGATCCCGCTCGGCCGCGGCGAGCAGGGCCGACAGGCCTTCCAGGGTCCGTCCTTCGCGGGCCCGCGCCTCGCCCAGCAGGGCGAGCAGGCGGGGCGGGGTCTGCTGCGTGCGCGCGCGCCGGTCGAGCAGCGCCAGCAATGCGCCGCGAGCCTCTTCGTCGGCGCGCACCAGATGCGTGCCGTGGGCCGCGGCGCCGTCGAAGTCCTTGAGCGCGAGGGCGAAATGGAAGCTCCCCCACAGCGCGAGCCGGCGCGAGCCGCCATCGCTGCCGATCGCCAGCTCACGGTGCGTGTCGAGACTGGCCAGCTTGGTGGCGTAGCGTTCGAGCGCCTGGCGCAACTGGGCTTCAGACAGCGGCTCCAGGATGAGCGACGCCTCCTCGTGCTCGCCCCGCGCCAGATGATCCTCGAACAGGAACTGGGCGCACGGCAGGTTGGCGGTGGCGCGGTAGTGGTCTGTCACGACGGCCAGCGCGTCGGGATGCAGATCCGGATACTGCCGGAGCAGGGCGCGCAACTCCGTCAGGCCCGCGTGCGCGTCCCCGAGATCGAGACAGGCTCGCGCCAGTTCGATCCGGTAGGGCGGCGTGTCGGGGTGTTCCTGAACCCACTCGGCCAGTTTGCGCCGCGCCCGGGCGAGGTCGCCTTTGACGCGCAGCGACTCCGCCTTCTGCAGATTGCGTTCGCAGTTCCTGTCCATACCCGCCCTCTCGCCCGGAGGCCTGTCATCCCGGTACAGGATCGGACGCCGGAAGCCCGCCTTGAGCGCGGCGCGCACCGGTCCGGCGCCGAACCGACGATAAATTGGCTTCCGACCCCGAAATCACTTATCGATAGGTGACCATGCAAACCCCCATCACGCTTCTGGTGCTGCTCTTTTCCGTCGTGATTCACGAATGCGCCCACGGGTGGATCGCGGAGCGCTGCGGTGACGGCACGGCCCGCGAAGAGGGGCGCCTTACGCTCAACCCGCTGCGGCACATCGATCCCGTCGGCACCATTCTGGTGCCCCTGATCCTGGCGCTGTTGCCGGGCGGGATGGTATTCGGCTGGGCCAAACCGGTGCCGGTCAACCCCTGGCGTCTGCGGGACATGCGACGTGACCAGGCGCTGGTCGCCGCCGCCGGCCCCGTCAGCAATCTGTTGCTGGCCGCCGCCTGCGCCCTGCTTCAGGGATTGCTGGCGGGGTTCGCCGGCCTGCCGACGGGACCTCTCGGAGGGGGGCTGTTCGCCGATCTGAAACTGTTCCTCTTTCAACTGCTCGGTGCCGGCATCTATCTCAACGTGCTGCTGGCCCTCTTCAATCTGATTCCGCTGCCGCCGCTCGACGGCAGTTGGATCGTGCTGCGCTGGTTGCGCGGAGAGGCAGCGGTGGCCTACGACCGGCTCCGGCCGTTCGGCTTCTTCATCGTTCTGATCCTGATGAACGTCGGTCTCGGGGGGGCACTGAACCGGGTCGTCATGGTGGTGGCCGGTCGCTACATCGATCTGGCCAACTTCGTGCTTCGCCTGGTCCGTTCTTTTTGAGCACAGCCCTCCGCCGGGGCGGAGGGCTCGCTCTGCAGGAATTTTTCGAGCGCGCGCGGTGGGGTTGCCGGTCCGGTACGGGAGCCGGTGATCCGCTGTCCCGGGTGGCTATGGCGTTTCACCGAAGATTTCGGCGGCCGGGATCAAATGCCGATTGGCGGGCAGGCTCGGGACGGGCGGCGACGGCGACGGAGACGGCGCAATTTCGATGGCGGTGGGAGCCGTGGTACTGCTGCCGCAGCCGGCGGCCAGGGCGAGGGCGGTCAGAGCCGCCAGCATGACGAGGGCCTTCTTCAGTGACACGTTTGGTCCTCCTTCGGATCGCGTGGTGGCGGCGGAGGCGGCCGGGAGGGGATGATGCCGGGGACAAGTTGCGGTTCGGGCCCCTCCCGGCCGCATGCCGGGGCGCCTGGCTGCAAGGGCGGTGCCACCGCACACGGGCCGCAATGCATCTTGTTTCATGACAAAACAGTACAGACCATGGCCTGGTTTCGAAGGAATGCGTCGCTGCCTCGTGGTTGCTTATGATGCCTCGCTGCCCTCTCACCTTGCCCGTTGTGGATCGTCCGATCTTGCAAACTGCATGTCGAGCGGGGGGCGGGCACAAAGCCCTTGACGCCAGCGGGGTTATCGGGGAAAGTCCCAGCGCCCGGACCGGGCAGGGTCCCGGGTGGTCGCCTGTCGCAAGGAGGGGAACGCGATGACGAAGGCCGATATCGTCGAGGACATCGCCCAGCGGACCGGTCTGACGAAGAAGGAAGTCAGCGAGACCGTGGATCTCTTCCTGACCAAGATCAGCGACCTGCTGTCGGAGGGGAAGCACCTGGAAATCCGCGGCTTCGGCACGTTCAAGGTGAAGGAGCGCAAGGAGCGGATGGCGCGCAATCCCCGCACGGGCGATGCCGTGCCGGTCCCTTCCCGTCGCGTCCCGATCTTCAAGGTCTCCAAGATGCTCAAGGACAAGGTGGCTCTGTCGTGAACTGACCGTCCCACCGGCCGTGGCGTGGTGGTGGGGCCGCAGGGACGACAGGGAGCCTGGGGGCCGGACCGGGTGCGCGGTGGTGCCGCGCGTCCGCGGAGGCATGACCATGGCGTGGCTCGACCTGCGGAGCGACACGGTTACCCGCCCTACGGCGGGCATGCGGCGAGCCATGGCGGAGGCGGAGGTCGGCGACGACGTTTTTGGCGATGACCCGACCGTCATCCGTCTCGAGGAGCGCGTGGCCGGGTTGCTCGGCAAGGCCGCGGCGCTCTACGTGCCGAGTGGCACCATGGGCAATCAACTCGCCCTGCGTGCGCAGACCCGCCACGGCGACCAGATCGTCTGCGAGGCCGGAGCACACATCGTCCGGTACGAAGCCGGGGCGCCGGCCGTCCTCTCGGGTCTGCTGGTCACCACGGTGCACGACCCCGACGGTGCGCTCCGTTGGGATCTGGTCGAGCCGGTGCTCAACAACCCGGCCGATCTGCACGCCGCGCCGCCCTCGCTCATCACCGTGGAGAACACCCACAACCGCGCCGGCGGGCGGATCGTGCCGCAGGCGCTGGTGGATGAGGCCGGGGCGCGGGCGCACGAACGCGGGCTGAAGGTCCATCTCGACGGCGCGCGGCTCTGGAACGCCCACGTGGCCGGCGGGCTGGCGCTTGATCGTCTGGCGGCGCCGGTCGACACCGTGAGCGTCTGCTTCTCGAAGGGGCTCGGCGCGCCGGTGGGCTCCGCGCTGGCCGGTCCACGCGACACGATCGCGCGTGCGCGGCGGATCCGGAAGCAGTGGGGTGGGGGCATGCGACAGGTCGGCATTCTCGCCGCGGCCTGTCTCTACGCGCTCGACCATCATCTGGAGCGGCTGGCCGAGGATCACGACCATGCGCGGTCGCTGGTGGAGAGGCTGGACAACCCGCGGCTGCGGCCGTTGCACCCGGTCGAAACGAATATCGTGATCCTGGGCGTGCAGCCGCCGGCGACCGCGGACGGTCTGCTCGTCCATCTGCGGGCGGAGGGAATCCTCGCCGTGCCGTTCGGTCCGGATCGGGTGCGCTTCATCCCCAATCTGGACGTGGACGCCGCGGGGATCGCTCGCGTCATCACGGCGCTCAACGCCTGGCGCGGTTGAGTGTCGCTCCCCGGCGGGAAGGGCGGGATCATGCACGACAATGTGTATTCCGGCACGGTGGACGCCTGGGCCGTGCCGCCGGAACGGGCGGCGGCGACTGCGGCGGCGTTCGTGGCCGACACGGTGGCGGCGGCCGGCGCGGCGGGCGTCGTGGTTGGCCTCTCGGGCGGCATCGACTCGGCGGTGGCGGCGGCGCTCGCGGTGCGCGGGCTGGGCGCGGCGCGGGTGCGGGGGCTGCTTCTGCCGTACGTCACCAGTGCCCCCACGTCCCAGTCCGACGCGCGGGCGGTGGCCGAGTGCCTCGGCGTGCAGACGGAACTGCTCGATATCACCGCGGTGGTGGACGCCCTCCTGCAGAGGATGCCCGGAGCGAATCGCGTCCGGCGGGGCAACGTGATGGCGCGCGTGCGGATGATCGCGCTCTACGATCTGTCGGCGCGCGAGAGGGCGCTCGTGCTCGGCACCGGCAACCGCAGCGAGATCCTGCTCGGCTACACCACCCTGCACGGCGACATGGCCTGCGGCCTCAACCCGATCGGCAATCTCTACAAGACGGAGATCCGCAGCCTTGCCGAACACCTGGGGCTGCCCGAGGCGGTCATCTGCAAGCCCCCGAGCGCCGACCTGTGGGTGGGGCAGTCGGACGAGGAGGAACTGGGCTTCACCTACGCCGAGGTCGATCGGCTGCTGCACCACCTGGTGGACGAGGAATTGGGAGACCGCCAGCTGGCGGCGCTCGGCTTCGCGCCCGATCTGGTATCGCAGGTGCGCGCCCGGGTGCGCACCATGGCGTTCAAGCGCCGCCTGCCGTTTATGGCCGACTTCCCCGGTCGGTTGCCGCCGGCGGACGGCTGAGCGCCGTGGCCACCCTGGAGTTGCCGGTGATCGACTTTCCGCCCGGCGGATGTCTGTTCGTGGCGACACCGATCGGCAACCTCGATGACATGACGCTGCGCGGGCTGGCCGCGCTCGCCGCGGCCGACACGGTGTACGCGGAGGACACCCGGCGCACGCGCCGGCTGCTGTCCCGCTATGGGCTGCCGGCCCGTCTGGTGAGCTACCACGACCACAGCCGCGCCGGCGTGGTGGAAGGCATCGTGGAGCGCCTGCGCGCGGGCGAGCGGGTCGTGGTCGTGAGCGACGCCGGCACGCCGGCCATCTCCGATCCGGGCTATACGCTGCTGCGCGCTTTGCGCGCGGCGGGGTTGCCGTGGTCGACGGTGCCGGGACCGTCGAGCGTGCTGGCGGCGCTGCTGCTGGCCGGCTTTCCCACCGACCGTTTCCTGTTCGCCGGCTATCCGCCGCGGCGACCGGGGGCGGCGCGGCGCTTTCTGCAGGCGGCGCTCGACGCCGGCTGCACCACGGTGGTGCTCGAGTCGTGCCACCGCGCGCGCGCCACGCTCGGCGTGGTGGCGGAACTGGCGCCGGGTCGGGAAGTGGCGCTCGCGCGCGAGATCACGAAGGTCCACGAGGAGACGCTGCGCGGCACCGCCGCGCAGGTGCTCGGGATGATGACGGGACCGCGGCTCAAAGGCGAACTGGTGCTGGTGCTCCGCGGCGGGGACGGCGCGGACGACCCGGCCCCGGACGATCCGGACAGGGAGTAGCGCCGTGGGCATGGCGGAGATCAAGCAGGGGTTCCGCGCCGTGGTGCGTCCCCTCGTGCACGCGCTCGATCGGCTCGGCGTTTCGCCGCTCGGCGTGACCCTCGCCGGCCTCGCGCTCAGCGCGGCGGCCGCCGTGGTGATCGCCGGCGGGCGGTTGCGGCCGGGGGCGTTGTTGCTGGCGCTCGGCGCCGGGCTCGACATGGTCGACGGCGACCTGGCGCGCCTGCAGGGCCGCGCGTCGAAGCAGGGCGCGTTCCTCGACTCCAACCTCGACCGTCTGGCCGAGGCGTTCGTCTTCCTGGGGCTGCTCTGGTTCTACCTGACCGCCCTGCCGCAGCCGCGCCCGATCACCGCGATGCTGACCATGGCCGCGGTCGTCGGCTCGCTCACGACCAGCTACGCCCGGGCGCGCGCCGAGGGGCTCGGCACGACCTGCGGCGAGGGGCTCTTCCAGCGGCCGGAGCGCATGGTCCTGCTGCTCGTGGGACTGCTGCTCGGCTGGCGAGGGCTGGAGTGGATCATCGGGGCCCTGGCCGTGCTCAGCCTGACCACGACGGTGCAGCGCATCGTCCACGTCAGCCGCAGGCTCGCGGTCGAGGCGCCGGCCGATCGACCCGGGCGGGGGAGGCGACCGTCATGACGCCAGGGACGGTCCGGCCCGATCGTCAGCCGGGCCTGCTGATCACCTTCGAGGGCCCCGAGGGGAGCGGCAAGACGACGCTCGTGCAGGGCCTGACCGAGCGTTTCCTGGAGTGCGGTTGCGAGCCGGTCGTGGTCCGGGAGCCGGGGGGGACCGACGCCGGCGAGGCGATCCGGCAGGTGCTGCTCGATCCCGGCGGCGCCGAGCTGTGCGCGGAGGCGGAACTGCTGCTGATGGTGGCCAGTCGCGCCCAGCTCGTGCGCGAGAAGCTCAAGCCGGCGCTTGCCGCGGGGATGATCGTGCTGTGCGACCGCTTCGCCGATGCCTCGGTGGCCTACCAGGGCTGGGGGCGCGAGCTGGGGGTGGACGCCGTGCACCAGGTCAACGCCTTCGCGCTCGACGGACTCATGCCCGACCTCACCTTCCTCTGCCTGCTCCCGCCGGAGGAGGGGCGCGCCCGGCTGGCCGGCCGCGACCGCGAAACCGACCGTCTCGACCGCGAAAGCCTCGCGTTCCACCGTCGGGTCTACGAGGGCTACCTCGAAATGGCCGGCTCCGGGGACCCCCGCTTCCACGTCATCGACGCCACCCGGCCGCCGGCCGCGATGCTGGAACAGGCGCTGGTCCGCCTGCGCCGTCTGGAACACGGCTTGCTTAAATACGTTTAAGCCCTTTACGTAATTGGCGAAATCCAGGGCGCCCGCGGCCCTCACCCCCGCGCAGAAGGTCGGTATCATGCTCATGGACAGCGACTTGCGCGCGCCGGTCCGTCGCCGGCGCTCGCCCGTGCCGTTCGCCACCGTCGTGCTGCTGCTGGCCCTGCCGCTGTTGCCGGGCGGCGGGGCGCCCGGGCGCCGGGGAGGTCGCCAGGACCCCCATGCAGCGCGAAACCGAGGCGCTGAACCTGATGGGCCGGGTCTTCGAGTACGTCTACAAGAACTACGTGGACGAAGTCGATCCGCAGAAGATCTCCGAGGCGGCCGTGCGCGGCATGCTGTCCGAGCTGGACGAGCATTCGCAGTACCTGCCGCCGCAGAACTACGAAGACCTCATGATGTCCACCGAGGGGGAGTTCGGCGGCCTCGGCATCACCATCGTGATCCGCGACCACTATCCGACGGTGGTGTCGCCGATCGAGGGGACGCCGGCCTTCTTCATGGGCATCCAGGGCGGCGACCAGATCGTCGACATCGAGGGCCAGACCACCTTCGACTGGACGAGCGACCAGGCGGTGAAGCTGCTGCGCGGCGAGCCGGGCACGCGCGTCAGCCTGAAGATCCGCCGCGAGGGCGCCCCGGAGCCGCTGCCGTTCACGATCACGCGCGACATCATCAAGGTCGAGAGCGTGCCGTACGCCTTCATGATCGGCGACGTCGGCTACGTGCGCATCCAGAACTTCTCCCGCACGACGGCGGCGGAGCTGCGGACGAAGCTCGAACGAGCTCGAGAAGCAGGGCGCGAAGGGGATCATGCTCGACCTGCGCTGGAATCCCGGCGGCCTGCTCACGGCGGCCAAGGAGGTCAGCGAGCTGTTCCTCGACCGCGGCAAGCTGCTGGTCTTCACGAAGGGGCGGTCTGCAGCAGCAGAACGTCTCCTACTACAGCGAGCCGCGCGGGCAGGTGCACAACAAGCTGCCCATGATCGTGCTGGTGAACGGCTCCTCGGCCTCGGCCAGCGAGATCGTGGCCGCCGCGCTGCAGGACCACGACGCCGGGCTGATCGTCGGCAAGACCACCTTCGGCAAGGGCTCGGTGCAGACGGTCTACCGGCTCGACGAGGAGTCGGCCCTCAAGCTGACCACGGCCAAGTACTACACGCCCTCCGGCCGGTCGATCCACAAGGACCGCCACAAGGACGACTCGGACCTCGACCTCACCGACGGCGACGCCGCTCCCGCGCCGGCCCCCGCGCCCGGGCTGCAGCCGGCCGATCCCGAGGTTCCGCGCCACGAGAAGGAGCAGTTCAAGACCGACATGGGCCGCACCGTGTACGGCGGCGGCGGGATCACCCCCGACGTGGAGATCGACCAGCCGCTGCTGAACGACTACCAGGTCGCCCTCGAGCGGGACGGCGCGCTGTTCAGCTACGCCACGCACTATGCCGCGCAGCACAAGCTCACGCCGGAGTTCCACGGCCGACGCCGGCCGTGCTGGCCGACTTCCGCGGCTTCCTGGGCCAGCGCGAGAAGTTCCCGGAGTACCTGAAGGAGTACAAACTGCGCCCGGCCGCCGCCGATTCCCTCTTCGACGTCAACGGCGACTACGTGGCGCGCGGCATCCGCCGCGAGATCATGCGCCGCGGTTTCGGCGCCCAGGCGGCGTACAAGGTCGCCATCGAGGAGGACACGCAGCTCCACGAGGCGCTCAACCTGTTCAAACAGGCGAAGACCCTGCCGGCGCTGCTGAAGTACGCGGCGGAATGGAACGAGCGGCAGCTGCAGCAGGCAAAGGCCGCGGAGAAGGACAAGTCGGCCGTGCCGGTGGAGAGCAGGCAGTAGCCGTCGGCGGCGCTCAGGCGGGCATTGGTTCGAGGGCGATCGCCGCGGTCGTCTGCCGTGACCTCCGCGAGGGCCCGGTCCAGGGCGAGGGCATCGATCGGTTTGGTCAGATAGGCGTCCATGCCGGCCGCGAAGGCCCGCGCCCGCTCCGATTCCAGGGCGTGCGCCGTGAGCGCGAGGATCGGCGTGCGGCCTGGGCGGCCCGCTTCGGCCGCGCGGATGCGGCGGGTCGCCTCGTAGCCGTCCATCTCCGGCATCTGGATATCCATCAGCACGGCATCGAACTCCCCGGCGGACCACGCGGCCAGCGCGGCCGCGCCGTCACCCACCACGTGAACCGTGTGCCCGCGTCGCTCGAGCAGACGGCGCACGAACACCTGGTTGACGGCGTTGTCCTCCGCGACAAGCAGGCGCAGCGCGCGGCGTCGCGCCGGGCGCGGCGTCCGTGCCGGTGTCGGCGGGGAGCGGCGTCGGTCCCGGTCGACGTGTCCGCCGGGGGCAGTGGCGCCGGCACCGTGAAGTGGAAAGTGCTCCCGCATCCGACCTGACTGATCACCCCGATCCGGCCGCCCATCGCCTCGACCAGCCGCCGGCTGATGGCCAGACCGAGCCCGGTGCCCCCCTGGCGCCGGGTCAGGGTGCCGTCGACCTGGACGAAGGACGCGAAGATATTCTCCTGCTGCTCGGCCAGAATGCCGCTGCCGGTGTCCTCCACCCGGAAGGTCAGCATGATCCCGGTCGGCGTCTCGTCGTGGGCAAGCGACTCCGCGTGGTCGATCTCCACGGTCACGCCGCCGCGTTCGGTGAACTTCAGCGCGTTGCCCACGAGGTTGTAGAGCACCTGTTCGAGCCGTCCGGGATCGCCGATCAGGATCGCGGGCAGGTGCGGAGCGGGCCGGGTCGCCAGCGTGAGGCCCCTCTGGCGGGCGAGCGGCGCCAGGGTGCTCAGCGCCCGTTGCACGCAGGTGCGGGGATCGAACGGCACCCGCTGTAGTTCGAGGCGGCCCGTCTCGAGCCGCGAGAAGTCCAGTACGTCGTTGATCACCTGCAGCAGCATTTCGCCGGATGTCTGCACCAGTGCGAGGTGCTGCCGCTGTTCGGCGGCCAGTTCTGTTTCCAGGGTGAGCTGCGTCAGCCCGAGGATGCCGTTGAGCGGGGTGCGGATCTCATGGCTCATGTGGGCCAGGAAGTCGCTTTTGGCGCGGCTGGCCGCCTCGGCGTCCGCGCGGGCGGCCTGCATCTCCGCGCCGGTTCGTTGCAACTCCCCCGCCATGTCGTTGAAGGCGGTCGCCAGTTCCGCCGTCTCGTCCCGGGAGGTCACCACGATTCGTGTGTCGAGATCGCCGGAGCCGATCGCGCGGCTGCCCTCCGTGAGGCGGCGCAGCGAGGTGGTGAGGGGCCTGGCGATGCCGACGCCGAGGAGCAGGGCGAGCAGGATCGTCGCCCCGCCGGTCAGCCCCACGGCGACCAGCGAGCGATGCCCGGCGGCTGGTCAGGGCGGCGCTGCTGGCCCGGACCTCGTCCGTTTCGTGGCTCCGGGCCTGATTGACGGCCAGCAGGAACGCGTACTCGTCCCGCTCGAACTGCTCCTTGGCGTCCAGGAACGGCTCGCCCGTGACGCCGTCGTCCACCAGTGCCGCAACGGCCCAGCCCGCCTCGCGCAACTTCCCGGTCCGCGTCTGGATGGCCCGCGCGAGCGGCAGGTCGGACGCATTGTGGCGCGACACGAGCAGCTCGTAGCGCGCGAAGGCCCGCTCCATATCCTCGCACCCCTCGCCGATCAGGCGGCGCTCCTCGTCCTCCTGGTCGGCATCCGGGGCGACGCCGCCGAGTCTGGCCTGCGCGCGCAGCAGGCGAACTCGGTGACCGAGGCGACCACGCGCAGACCGCCGCAGCGCAGGTCACCGAGCGCCTCCAGGCTGGGCACGGTGTCCCGCGTCACGATCGTGGCGGACCGACGCGCCGTGCGGGTCGCGGCGAAGCTCCAGTAGGTCATCGCGGCGGCCGCGACGGCGACAGTGGCGTATCCGAGCAGGATCCTGGCGCCCAGCTTCACTTGTCCTCTCCCGGAGCGGCATGGCGAGGCCCGGGCCGCAGGCTGTGGCCCGGGTACCGCATTTTCGGTTGCCCCGGGGCGGAATTGAGTCTTTCCGTGTCGCGGATCGGGCGAAAAGCGGACTAAATCTGGAACCAATTCGTGATCTTGAACATCACGATGTGGTCGCCCGGCGCGTCGAGCAGCGAGCGCGTGTCGCGGCCGAGGCGGAAGTCGCCGGGGTCGTCGAAGTTGACACGATCCTGGGTCCAGACCAGGAAGGCGGTCGAGCCGGGTCGGTACTCCCAGCGCAGCACCACGTTCGCTTTCAGCGACTTGAAGTTGAAGTCGGGGTCGCCGAGCGTGAACGGCGCCACAGGGCCGGCGCCGTCGGGATCGATCGTGTAGACGCGCGCCGTCAGGTCGTAATCCACGGTCGAACCGTTGTCCTGCCCGTACCGGTTGAATTCGCGCGTACTCGGCCGCGCCAGTTCCATCGGGCCGCGGTAGCGCCCGGTCGCGAACAGGGGCTGCAGGTACGACTGCAGCGTCAGGCGCGGCGTGAAGGTCCAGTCGATCCGGGTGACCAGGCTGAACTCTCGGTAGTCGAGGTCGGCGAAGAGGTAGCGTGCGCCGCCGGTGGCGGTCATGGCCGGGTCGTCGAAGCGTTCCACCCACTGCGCCCGGTCGTGTGTGAAGGAGAGCGCCGGGCCGCACGACAGGCGCACGGCGCTGCGCGGCCGCCACGCCAGGGCGAGGGAGGTGCTGTATCCCTCGCTGTCATTCCCCGAGCGCCAGACGCCGCCCTGCGCTTCCGCCACCAGGTTGCGCCGCGAGTCGGAGGAGAGGTACCAGTCCAGCTTGCGGTTGGCCGGCAGGAGCATGTTCGGCCCGCCCCGGGTGGCGCGCGTGCTGTTACGTTCCGGATTGTAGAAGAGCTGCGTTTCGAGATGCCAGTAGTTGGCGAAATCGCACCAGGCGAAGTTGCCCACCCCCAGAGCGTCGGGCACGCCGCCGAAATCCCACGTGCGGTAGGCCCCCAGGGTGGTCGAGCGGCCGCGGAACGCGCCCTTCGGATCGAGCCAGCGGTAGCCGGCGGCGAGGTGCCAGTTGAGGTTGTCGGCGCGCCCCTGGTAGCCGAGATCGCTGATCTCGTAGCCGGGCGACACCGCGCCCAGTCCGGTGTTGAGCGTGAACGAGCCCGATTCGCGGTTCAGCACCGCGCGGCCGGCCCAGCCGGTGAGCGAGGTGCGCGCGGGGTCGTACGCGAGGTGGTCGCCGTCCGGGCGCTGCAGGTAGTGCCGCGAGGAGCGCTGGATCGCGTCGAGGGCCGTCGGCGCGCCGGTCACGCGGCTCGCGCTCAGGAAGGCCTTCACGGCCCAGGCACGGCGCTCGTCGAGCGCGAGCCAGCCGTCGAGGCCGGCGCTTTGGGCGCTGCGCGTCAGGCCGGCAGCCGCCAGCGGGTCATCGAGCTCACGCCGGACGCCGGTCAGCATGGCGCCAAGCCCGCTGCGCCCGTCGTCGCGCGCCCGCTTCAGCCGCAGCACCGTGTAGCCGGCGCCCGGCTCGACGAGCTGGTCGGCGCGGCTGTCGTCGAGCACGAGGCGGGCCTGCTCCCGCGCGGTGACCGCGGTCAGCAACCCGATGTCGGTGCGGCCGATCCGCCCGCTCAGCTTGGCGGCCCCGAGGATGGTCGTCGCCCCGGGCGCGTCGGCGTAGTCGTGCGCGCCGAGGCCGAGCTGCGGCGCCCGTCCGATGCGCCGGCTGTAGAACGGCAGGGGATCGGTCCAGTTGAAATTCCAGGTGCTGCTGGTCCCCTCGCTCCCGAAGCGGAAGAGGTTGGCCTGCTCGACGAAGAACGGCCGGCGCTCCTCGAAGAAGGTCTCGAAATCGGACAGGTTCACCACCGCCGGATCCACCTCGACCTGCCCGAAGTCGGGATTGACGGTGGCGTTGAGCGTGAGCTGGTTCGACAGGCCCCACTTCAGGTCGGCGCCGCCCGCCCCGTGGACGCGCGAGCCGTCGTTGAACGGATCGGCCGGGTCGTGCTGCAGATACTCGGCCCGCCCGGCGCCGTAGGCGAGCAACTCCCGCCGCGACGAGGGGGAGATGCCGGCGATGCCGACCAGATCGGGGTAGTGCCGGATCACCCCGCTCGCGCCGCGCGGCCGGTGGTACAGGTCGTCGCGCTCCTGCGAGCGCAGGATCCGCCGGCTGAAGTTGATCCCCCACCGCTGCTCCGCGCGTTCGGGAAAGTTCAACTGCGCGAACGGCAGCCGCATCTCCATCGTCCACCCGCGCTCGTCGATCCGCGTGGCCACATCCCAGACCGGATCCCACGACGGGTCGTCGGAGCCGTCGTTGTAGAGCGTGGCATCCCCGATCACCCCCGCCACGTTCACCGCAAACAGGTATCCGTTGCGGTCGTCGTTGAAGGTATCGAGGCAGATCACGAGGAAATCGGACTCGGGGTACGAATCGCGCCGCCCCAGCCGCCCGACAATCGAATCGGCCGCCGTATCCCACAACCGCGCCCCGAAATACAGCGCCTCGTCATCATAGACCACCCACCAGTCTGTCCTCTGCCGCGGCGCCCGCCCATTGTCCGGATCGTTCTGGATCAGCGGCGCCGCCGACGGGCGCTGCCAGTCCGCCTCCTCGAGCAGCCCGTCGATCCGGATCGGACCGGCGGCGCGGGAGGCGCGCACCTCATCAACCGGGCGGACGCGGACGGAGTCGGCGCAGTCGAGGCGCGGGGCGGGGGGCTGGGCGAGGGCGGGGAGGGCTGGCGCGAGGACGGTCGTGAGCAGGAGTCCGGTCAGAGCCAGGGTGGCGCGCGGATGAATCGGTCGGACGGAAACGTGGTACGCCATCTGTGGACTCCTGAGGGGACGGGGTACGGTGGTTCCGGAACCGCTGGCGCGAGAGGCCAATCTGGCATTAGACGAATTTCGAGACTGCATGGTTACAGGAAAACGACGTGTCGGCCAGATGCGCGTGTGCGTCCAGGCGGCGGAGATCGGCCTGGCAGAGCTCGCTCAGGATCCTGTGCGCGGCATCGAGGTCGCCGACTACAGAATGGAACTTCGCGGGGTGCCCCCTATTGCATTTCGGCTTGACACGATGTATACTGGAGCCATATACAGGTAGACATGGACATTCCAGCTAAACTCCAGGCCTGTACGGGCTTCGACTGGGACGGGGGGAATCTCCTCAAGAACTGGGAGAAGCACGGTGTTTCCGCCGCAGAGTGCGAGCAGGTGTTCTTCAACCGCCCCCTGCTGGCGCAGCCCGACATGCGGCACTCGGATTCGGAGATCCGATTCTACGTCCTTGGGCAGTCCGATTCTGGAAGGCGGTTGTTTCTCGTCTTCACAGTGCGCGAGGATCGCATTCGGGTGATTTCGGCGCGCGACATGAGCCGAACAGAACGCCGGAGCTATGAACGCCATGGTCAAAAAGAGTAAGTCTCTTCCGATCTTCAAGTCCGAGGACCAGGAACGAGCGTTCTGGTCGAAATCGGATTCCACTGATTACGTCGATTGGTCGAGTGCACGGCCTTTGGTTCTCCCAAATCTGAAGCCGTCTCTCAGGACTATATCTCTTCGACTTCCCGAGCACATGTTGGCCGAGTTGAAGCTCCTGGCCAACAAGCGGGATGTCCCGTACCAGAGTCTGCTGAAACTATTCCTTGCCGAAAGGCTGGAGGAAGAGCTGCAGCGTGCCGGGGCCGAAGCAGCGAAGACCTGACAGCCAGCCCTGTCCGCTGATGTGGTGCATTCAGACCCGCGCCAACGCCTGCCGCAGATCCGCGATGATGTCGTCGACGTCCTCCAGCCCGACCGACAGCCTGACCATGGCCGGGTCGATGCCGACCTTCTTCAGGTCCGCCTCGCTGTAGGTCGAGTGGGTCATGGTGGCGGGGTGCTCGATGAGGGTGTCGACGTCGCCGAGGCTGACGGCGAGGGTGCAGAGTTCGACGTTGTCCATGACGACCTTGCCGGCGTTGCGGCCCCCCTTGACCAGGAAGCTGATCATGCCGCCGAAGCCGCGCTGCTGGCGGGTGGCGAGTTCGTGCTGGGGGTGGGTGCGCAGGCCGGGGTAGGTCACCTCGGTCACCTTGGGGTGGTAGGAGAGGAAGTTGGCCACTTCCATGGCGTTCTCGCTGTGGCGGTCCATGCGGACGGGGAGGGTCTTGAGGCCGCGCAAAAGCAGCCAGGCGTTGAACGGGGAGATGATGCCGCCGAGGTCGCGCACGGTCTCGAAGCGGGCCTTGAGGATCCAGTCGGCCTTGCCGACGAGGATGCCGGCCACCGTGTCGCCGTGGCCGCCGATGTACTTCGTGGCGCTGTGCAGGACGATGTCGGCGCCGAGGCTGAGCGGGTTCTGGTAGTAGGGGGTGCAGAAGGTGTTGTCGACCAGCATCGGGATGCCGACCTGGCGCGCGATCTTCGCCACGGCCTCGAGATCGGTCAGCACGAGCGTCGGGTTGGCGGGCGACTCGACGTAGATCAGCTTCGTCTTCTTCGTCACGGCGCGGGCGAAGTTCTGCGGGTCGCGTGCGTCGACCTCGGTCACGGTGATGCCGAGCTTCGGCAGGGTGTGCGTGAACAGCTGGTGCGTGCCGCCGTAGAGGGTGTCGCCGGAGACGATGTGGTCGCCGGCCTGGCAGCAGGTCAGCACCGCGGTGGTGCAGGCGGCCATGCCGCTGCCGAGGGCCAGGGCCGCCTCGCCCTGCTCGAGATTGGCCATTTCGGTTTCGAGCGCGGCCTGCGTCGGGTTGCCCAGGCGCGTGTAGAAATAGCCGCTCTCGGTGCCGGCGAAGATGGCGGCGCCGTGGTCGGCGCTCTCGAAGGCGAACGTCGAGCTCTGGAAGATCGGGGTCGAGACCGCGCGGATCGGCTGGTCGGTCTCGTGCTTGTCGAGATGCTTCTTCCCGTGGATGCAGAGCGTGGCGAACTTGTACTTCTGCGCGCGGTCCTTGCGGTCGCTCATCGCGCGCCCCCCTTCCGGCCGCGCGTCGTCGGCGCCGCGGCCCGCAGCGTCTCCACTGCGTCAGCTCTTCCCACGGCAGGCCGGCACGCCCGAAGTGGCCGCCCACCGCGGTCGGCGCGTAGATCGGCCGGCGCAGGTCGAGCGCCTCGATGATGCCGGCGGGGGAGAGGTCGAACCGGGAGCGCACGATGTCGGTCAGCTTCGCGTCGGGCAGGACGCCGGTGCCGAAGCTGTCCACCTGGACGACGATCGGCTCGGGCATGCCGATCACGTAGACGACCTCCACCGTGCAGCGGCGCGCCAGCCCGGCGGCCACGAGATGCTTGGCGACCCAGCGCGCGCCGTACGAGCCGCTGCGGTCGGGCTTGGTGGGGTCCTTGCCCGAGAAGGCGCTGCCGCCGTGCGGGCAGGCGGCGCCGTAGCTGTCGACCGTGATCTTGCGGCCGGTCTGGCCGCAGTCGGCGCGCGGGCCGCCGTGGGTGAACGAGCCGGTGGGGTTGATGTGGACCCGCGTGGCGTCGTCGAGCAGGCCGGCCGGCCCGAGCACCGGCTTGATGACCAGCCGGAGCAGGTCGCGGCGGATGAGCGTCTGGGCCGCCTCCGGGCGGTGGTGCGCCGAGACGACCACGTCGACGGCGCGGCGCGGCCGCCCCTGTGCGTCGTACTCGATGGTCACCTGGGTCTTGCCGTCGGGATAGAGGTAGGGGAGGCGCCCCTCGCGGCGGACGGCGGTGAGGCGGTCGGCGAGCCGGTTGGCGAAGAAGGCGGGCGCCGGCATGAGCACGGTGCCGCCCGGCAGGGCGGTCCCTTCGTCGGTGGCGTAGCCCACCACGATGCCCTGGTCGCCGGCTCCCTTGCGGTCCACGCCCATCGCCACGTTGGGCGACTGCTCCTCGATCATCACGACCACGGCGCAGCTCTGGTGGTCGAAGCCGGTGGAGGGGTCGTCGTAGCCGACGGCGAGAATCGTCCGGCGCACGACCGCGGCCAGGTCGACGTAGCACTTCGTCGTGATCTGGCCGGTAACGACCACCATGCCGGTGGTGACGATCACTTCGCAGGAGACGCGCGCGAAGCGGTCGTGGGTCAGGATCGCGTCGAGGATCGAGTCGGCGATCAGATCGCACAGCTTGTCCGCATGTCCCGCCGTGACGGACTCGGCCGTCAGGAGTCTGCCCGTGCTCATGACACCTCCCGCCGGCGCCGGTCGGGCGCCGAAAGCGCTTGAATTCGGCCGGGTCTCTGAAACAATGGCCCGTGGCCTGCGTTGTACGCCGGCATTGCCTGTCGCTGAGGTCAACCCCGGAACCGGACCGGTCAATCATGGATATCCCGCAGCGCGAAGTCAACGCGACCGAAACGGCCATCTCCGTGCGGAATTTGAGCTTCGCGTACGTCGCGGCGCCGGTTCTGCGCGAGGTGTCGTTCAACCTGAAGCCGGGGGCGGTGGGGCTGCTCGGTCCCAACGGATCGGGCAAGACGACGCTGCTGCGCGCCCTGCTCGGCCATCTGCCGCTGGCGCCGGGCGCCGCGAATGTGCTGGGCCACGACATGGCGCGGTCGCCGCGCGCGGCGCGTCGGCGCCTCGGCTGGATGCCGGAGCGGGGCGGCATCCTGCCGGGGATGAGCGGCGTGGGCATGGTGTCGTACCTGGGCGAGCTGTCGGGCATGCCGGCGCGCGACGCCCTGCAGCGCGCCCACGAGGTGATCGACTACGTCGGCCTGGCCGAGGAGCGGTACCGGCCGGTGCTCGACTACAGCCAGGGCATGCGTCAGCGCATCAAGCTGGCGCAGGCGCTGGTGCACGATCCGGCCTGGATCTTCCTCGACGAGCCGACGAGCGGCCTCGACCCCAAGGGGCGCGTGGCCATGCTCGAACTGGTGCGCGACCTGGCCGTGAACAAGGGTCTCGGCGTGCTGCTGTCGACGCACCTGCTGCCCGACGTGCAGGCGGTCTGCACGGAGATCCTCGTGTTGCGCGAGGGGCGTCTGCTGGCCCACGAGCGGGTGGACGCCGACGCCGGCGCGGCGGCGCGGGTGTTCGAGGTCGAGGGGGTCGGCGACGAGGAGGCGTTCACGGCCCGACTGGGCGTCGGCGGCGCCACCGTGGTGCGCGAGGGACGGTTCGCGCTGGTCACCCTGCGCGACGGGCGGGGGGCGGACGTCATCCTCGAGGCGGCCGCCGCCACCGGGTTCGCCATGCGCCGGATGCGCCGGCAGGTGGCCACGCTCGAGGACGTCTTCTTCGACATCGTGAAGGAGTAGGGATGCCCGTCTACGAACGGGGCTATCGGCACTGGGAGCCGTCGGGGCGGCGTGAGGCGGCGCCGTGGTGGGTCATCGCCCGCCGCGGCATCCTGGCGCCGCTGCGCACGCGTCGGTTCCTGGCCCTGCTGCTGCTGGCCTGGGTGCCGGCGATCGTGAAGGGGGTCATCCTGTACTTTTCGTTCCAGGCCGGCGACCTGATGAAGCTGCTGGGCGGTTCCTGGGCGTCCGTCGACGCGCCGGGCTTCTTCGCCTTCCTCGAGAAGCAGCGCGGCTTCGTGCTGATCGTGCTGGCGATCATCGGCACGCCGCTCGTGGCGCGCGACCGCAGCGAGAACGGGCTCGCGCTCTACTTCGCGCGGCCGCTGACGCTGCGTGACTACGTGCTGGGCAAGCTGCTGATCGTGCTGTTCTACTTCCTGATCGTGACCCTCGCGCCGGTGCTCCTGCTGGCGCTGTTCGGCTATCTGGTCACCTCCGGGGCGACCGGGCCTGGACATGCTGCTGCTGACGCCGCTGCGCGCCACCGTCTACTGTCTCCTCGCCGGCACCAGCCTCGGCCTGGTGCTGCTGGCGCTTTCGGCGGCGGGCCGGCGCACGGTGTTCATCGCCATGAGCTGGCTGCTGCTGTTCGCCGGCAGCGCGCTGGTGGCGAAGATCCTCGCGCTGTTCGGCGGGCCGTGGATGAAGCTCCTCGACTTCCCCGCCCAGTACGACCACGCCGGCTCGCTGCTGTTCGGCGCGAAGGCGCCGCTGGAATATCCGCGCGTGATCAGCCTGCCTGCTGATCGCCGGCTACACGGCCGGCGCCTGGGTCGTGCTGCGGCGGCGGATCCGTCCGGTGGAGGTGGTGTCGTGAGCGCCGACATCGCCAGCTCCGTCACCGCCGCGCCCGCCGGTCCTGCAGGCGCGCCGCGTCAGCAAGTGGTTCGGCGAGGTGATCGCGGTCAACGACTCGAGCCTGACCGTCGGCCCCGGCGTGACCGGCCTGCTCGGCCTGAACGGGGCCGGCAAGACGACGTTGTTCAAGCTGCTGTCCGGCCTGATCGAGCCGAGCCAGGGCGAGGTGCTCATCTTCGGCCAGCGGCTGCGGCGGGAGGTGGGACTGTTCCGGCGGATCGGCTTCTGCCCCGAGAGCGAGGCGATGCACGACTGGCTCACCGGGCGCGAGTTCGTCTCCCTGATGCTGCGGCTGATGGGCGCGCCGGGTCCGGAGATCGCGCCGCGCACGGCGGCGGCCCTGGACCGCGTGCACCTGGCCGACGCCGCCGACCGGCGCATCGGCTCCTACTCCAAGGGCATGCGCCAGAAGATCAAGATGGCGCAGGCGCTCGTGCACGACCCCGACATCATCTTCCTCGACGAGCCGCTCAACGGCATGGACCCGGTGGCGCGGCACGAGATCATCGCGCTCGTGAAGCAGCTCGGGGCGGCCGGCAAGACGGTGCTCGTGTCGAGCCACATCCTGCCGGAGATCGAGGAGATGACCCGCAGCATCGTCCTCATCCACCACGGCAAGGTGCTGGCGGAGGGGGACGTGACCGAGATCCGCGACAAGATCCACGATCACCCCACCATCGTGGCGCTGAGCGCGCCGGAGCCGCGCCGGCTGGCCTCGTTCCTGGCCGGGCGCGAACTCGTGATGGGGGTCGAACTGGACGAGCGCGGGCGCGTCGTGGCGCGCACCGACCACGCGGTCGCCTTCTACCGCGCCCTGCCGGGCTGGCTGCTGGCGGAGAAGCTGGCGGTGGACGAGATCGAGACGCTGGACGACAGCCTGCAGGCGGTGTTCGACTACCTGGTGGGCGACTGAGCGCGCGGGGCGCGCGGGGAGGCTCGGCGTGGGCTTGCTGGCGAAGCTGACGGGCGCGGACGGGACGGTGCCGGCGGGCGAACGGCAACTGCCGCTCGCCACCGGCGCGTTCTGGATCGGCTGGTATCTCCTACCGCGAGATGGCCCGGCGTCGGCGCCTGGTGGCGATGGGCGCCGTCATGCTGGTGCCGGTGCTGATGTGTCTGGCGTGGCGGCTGCTCGACCGCGGCGGCGCCGTCTCCGCCTCGCTGCTGCTGGCGAACCTCGGCGGGATCGTCTACGTGCCGTTCCTGACCGCGCTGGTCTCGCTGGCCTTCGGCGTGTCGGCGATCGGCGAGGAGGTCGAGGAGGGGACGATCCTCTACTACTGGACCCGTCCGGTCGGCCGGGGCGCCATCCATCTCGGGCGCCTGGTGGCGGCGCAGACCGTGGCGGCCACGCTGCTGGCCGGATCGCTCGCCCTCTGTTTCGCGGTCATCACCGCCGGCAACTTCGGCGCGCTCACGGCGAAGTTCGTGCACGCGTACCTGGTCACGGTGGGCGTGGTCGTGCTCGGCGCGTTCGTCTACACCGCCATCTTCGCCGCCATGGGCACCGGTCTGAAGCGCCCGATGCTGGCGGCCCTGCTGTTCGCGTTCGGCTGGGAGACGATGACCGGCAACATCCCGGCGCGCATCCAGCAGTTGACGGTGGTGTTCCACCTGCGCAACCTGATCGGCAACACCGAGGCCGGCACGCGCAGCGTGCCCAACCTGCTGCTCGAACTGCTGCGCCAGGTGCAGCACGAGGCGCCGGTGCCGCAGTGGCGGTCGGTGCTGGTGCTGCTGGCGACGATGATCGTGGCCGGTCTGCTCGGCGCCTGGCTGCTGCGTCGCAAGGAGATCTTCCGCTGACCATGCCTGCCCGCGGCGCTGAGTCCGGTCCGGCGGACCGCTCGGGCGCGCACCTCCCCGGCGAGGTGGTGCCGGTTGCGTTCTTCGCCCGCGCCACGCTCGAGGTGGCGCGCGACCTGATCGGCTGTGTCGTCACCACCGGCCACGGCGCCACGCTCACGGCCGGCCGCATCGTGGAGACGGAGGCGTATCTGGGCGAGGACGATCCCGCCTCGCACGCCGCCCGCGGTCCGACGCCGCGCGCCGCCATCATGTTCGGCCCGCCCGGCGTGGTGTATGTCTACCTGATCTACGGTCTGCACCACTGCCTCAACTTCGTCACCGAGCGGGACGGCACGGCCGGCGCGGTGCTGATCCGGGCGCTCGTCCCGGTGGCGGGGCGGGAGGTGATGGCCGGTCGTCGCGCGGCCGGGGGCCGTCTCGCCGCGGCCGTCGGCGCTGTGCGACGGTCCGGGCCGGCTCTGCCGCGCGCTTGGCATCGACCGGACCTGGAACGGCGAACCGGCTCAGGGGCCGCGCCTGCGGGTTCTGGCGCGGCGGGGGGCGCCGCCCGGCATCGTGGTGACGCCGCGGATCGGCGTGCGGCGGGCGGCGGACCGGCCGTGGCGTTTCGTGGCGGTGACGGACGCCGCGGCGCCGGTTTGACACCGCGCGGGACCGGTGCTAGCGTGCGCCCGCGCCCCGTTCGCGCTACCTTGAGGCGCTTCCCCGACCGTGCGCTCGTCCGCCCGGCCCGCTCCCGGGCGAGTTCTGGCCGCCCCCGCCTGGCGGGGGCCTTCCCGACGGAGGCTTTCATGCCCGGTACCAAACGACCGTGCGGCGCGGTCCTCGCCGCTCTCGCCCTGCTGCTGGCGGCCGTTCCCGCGCTGGCGGGCGACTACCGCGACCTGGAGAACCAGGTGGAGGAGTTCAGCCTGCCCAACGGCCTGCACTTCCTGGTGCTGCGTCGCCCCGAAGTGCCGGTCTTCTCGTTCAACACCTATGTGGACGCCGGCAGCGTGAACGAGGTGCAGGGGATCACCGGGCTCGCGCACATCCTCGAGCACATGGCGTTCAAGGGGACGCCGGAGATCGGCACTTCCGACGCCAAAGCGGAAGCAAAGGCGATGGCGGCGGAGGACGCCGCGTTCGCCGCGCTGCGCGCCGAGCGGATGCGCGGGCGCGCTCGCCGACACGACGCGCCTGCGCGAACTGGCGAAGGTCTTCGCCGACGCCCGCGACGCCGCGCGCAAGTTCGTCGTGAGCAACGAATTCGGGCAGATCGTCGAGAACAACGGCGGCGTGGGCCTGAACGCCTCCACCGGCGCCGACGCCACCAACTACTTCTACAGCCTGCCGGCCAACCGTCTCGAGTTGTGGGCCTATCTCGAGAGTTCCCGCATGGCCAACCCGGTCATGCGCGAGTTCTACACGGAGAAGGACGGCCCGGTCACCGAAGAGCGGCGCATGCGCACCGACAACAGCCCGATCGGCATGCTGATCGAGCAGTTCCAGAACATGGCCTTCAGCGCGCATCCCTACCAGCACGCCACGATCGGCTACATGTCGGATCTGCAACTCGATCTCCCGCGCCGACTGCGAGACGTTCTATCGCGCGAACTACGTCGGCAACAACATGGCCGTGGCCCTGGTGGGCGACGTGGACCGCGCCGAGGTGGAGCGGCTGGCGCGCAAGTATTTCGGCCAGGTGCCGGGCCCGCGTCCGGTGCCCGAGGTCGTGACGGTCGAGCCGGCGCAGAAGGGCGAGAAGCGGCTGGTCGTGGAGCACACCGCGCAGCCGTTCGTCTTCATCGGGTTCCACAAGGGCGGCGCCAACGATCCGGACGATTCGGTGTACGACGCCGTGGCCAGCATCCTGGGCCAGGGCCGCTCGAGCCGGCTCTACAAGGCGCTGGTGAAGGAGCAGAAGCTGGCGGTCCAGGCGATGTCGTTCGCCGGTTTCCCCGGCACGAAGTACCCGGGCCTGATGCTGGTGATCGCCGTGCCGGCCAAGGACGTCACGGCGGCGCAGTGCGAGACGGCCATCCTGGCCGAGATCGACCGGATGGTGACGGACGGCGTCACCGCGGACGAACTGGCCGGCGTGAAGGCGCGCGCGCGCGCCGATTTCATCCGCTCGCTGCAGAGCAACCAGGGCCTCGCGAACCAGCTCAATTCCTACCAGATGCTCACCGGCGACTGGCGCAACATGTTCCGCCAGGTCGACAGGATCGACGCCGTGACCCTCGACGATGTCCAGCGCGTGTCGCGCGAACTCTTCAAGGTCAGCAATCGCACGGTCGCGGCCATCGAGACGGCCAGGAGCGGGGACAAGGCCAAGGGCTCGGCGAACTGACGTCGGCCGGGCCGCCGCGCGCGGCCGGAAAGGAATCACGAGATGAATCGCAACCGGATGACCCTGGGGAGCCTGCTGCTGATCGCCCTCTGCGTCGCGGCCGCCGCGCCGGCGGACGCGGGCAAAGGGGGCGCGCGGCCGTGGGAGAAATTCAAGCTGGCGCCGCTGGGCGAGGTGCAGATGCCGGTCTACGAGCGCGTCGTGCTGGCCAACGGCATGGTGCTCTACCTGGCCGAGGACCACACGTTCCCGCTCATCGAACTGTCGGCCACGATCCGCGCCGGCGCGCTCTACGAGCCGGCGGACAAGGTCGGCCTGGCCGAGATCACCGGCAGCGTGATGCGCACCGGCGGCACGCCGTCGTGGTCGGGCGACGCAGATCGACGAGGCGCTCGAGGCGATGGGCGCCGAAGTCGAGACCTACATCGGCGACGAGACCGGCGGCGCCTATCTGTCGGCGCTCAGCAGCGATTTCGACCAGGCGCTCGCCATCCTGGCGGAAGTGCTGGCCGCGCCCCGTTTCGACCAGGACAAGATCGACCTCGCGAAGAAGGAGCAGACGGCGGGGATCGCGCGGCGCAACGACGACCCCATGACCATCGCGCGGCGCGAGTTCGCGCGCGTCATCTACGGCGCCGATCATCCGCTCGGCCGCCTGACCGAGTACGCGACGATCAACGCGCATCAGCCGCGACGATCTGGTGAAGTTCCATCGCGATCACGTCGGTCCCGACCGCACCTACCTGGTGGTCATCGGCGATTTCCAGCCGGCCGACGATGAAGGCGAAGCTCGAGCAGGCGTTCGCCGGCTGGGCCCGGGCGGCCGTCCCGCTGCCGGCCGATCCCGCCATCCCCGAATTCCCGGCGACCGTGAACATCGTCGACAAGTCCGACCTCACGCAGTCGACGGTGCTGCTCGGGCACCTGGGCATCCGCGCCAGCGATCCCGTCTACGCGGGCATCCAGGTCGCCAACCGGATCCTGGGCGGCGGCTTCGCCTCGCGGCTGTTCGTCGAGGTGCGCAGCAACCGCGGCTATGCCTACTCCACCGGCAGCGCAGTCCGGCACCGGCTGGCGTTTCCCGGGCGTGTTCGTCGCGTTCGTCGGCACCAAGTCGGGCTCCACGCAGGACGCCACGAAGGTCATCATCGACCAGATCCGGCGCATGACGACCGAGCCGGTCACCGCCGGAGGAGCTGCAGCGCGCGAAGGACGGCATCCTCAACGCCGAGGTGTTCAGCTTCGACACGAAGCGCAAGATCCTCGATCGCGTGGTGCTCTTCGAGATGTACGGGTACCCGGCCGACTTCCTGCAGAAGTACATGGCCGCGGTGAAGGCGATGACGCCGGAGCAGGTCCTGGCCGCGTGCCGCGCCGTCTGGAAGCCGGAGAACCTCTCCATCCTGGCCGTGGGCAATCCCGCGGACTGGGACGGCGACCTGACCGTGTTCGGACCGGTCAACAAGGTGGACATCACGATCCCCGAGCCGAAGATCGCCTTCAGCGTGCCGGCCGCCACGCCCGAGTCGCTCAAGCGGGGGCAGGAGCTGTTGACGAAGGCGGCCGAGGCCGTCGGCGCGAAGTCGCTGGCCGGCCTGAAGGGGTGGCATCGCAAGCAGAGGCTGTCGGCCACGATCCAGGGCATGGCGCTCGACTTCGGCATGGAGGAGACGGCAGTCCTGCCGGACCGGATGCGGATCGTGCAGACGACGCCGTTCGGCAACATGACCCAGGTGATCAACGGCCAGAGCGGCTGGGCCGAGTCTCCCAACGGGCGGAAGGACATCGGGGCCGAGGAGGCCGCGAAGGCGCGCGAGACGATGGCGACCGAGATGCTGCGCGTCCTGCGCGACCGCGCGCTGCTCACCTGCCAGGCGCTCGAACCGGCGCAGGTCGACGGGCGGACGTACGAGCGGGTCTACGTGACCGGCGCCGGTGGCGACTACCTGCTCTACTACCTCGACCCGGCCACCGGACTGCCGGCGATCGAGGAGACGAAGGCGCAGTCGATGGTGACCGGAGCGCCGGTCACGCAGCAGACGGTGTACGGCGACTACGGGGTCTTCGGCGGACTGAAGCTCGCGAAGACCGTCACCATCAAGCACGATGGCGAGGTGTTCGCCACCGGAACGCTCGAATCGTTCGAGGCGAATCCGGCGGTCACGGCCGAGACTTTCAAGTAGGGCGCGCCGGCAGGCGCGATTCGTATGAGAGCGGCTCCACGGGGGGCCGCTCCTTTTTTCGTGCGGTCGCGGCACCACCGCGATTGACTGGGCGGGGGGGAGTGGTAGCCTAGACGCCCGCGGGCGCCCGAGGCGCCCGCGTGGTCGGAAAGATAGGCCGCTTCACGGTCACCGAGGGCAATCCAAGGTTGCGCCGCCTTGTTCTCGAGTCCTGGGTCGTCACCAATGAAGCAGCCTGGGTATATTATATCATATTTTGCGATACTGTTCGTGAATTATTGATGGAGCGGAATAACCGTCGTTCTGACTGTCGGTTGTCGTCCGGTCTGCGCGGTGGCGGCAGTCCGACGCCGTCAGTGCGGACACGGTTGTGCGCCGGTGCCGTGGTTCTGCTGGCCGTCTGTCTGCCGGTTGTTCCTGGCCTGGCGGCCCCCCCCCGATCCCTTCAGCTTATTCCTCCTGCGTCGAGCCCGACCTGCGCGAGGTGCCGTGGACGGTGCTGCGGCGGCTCGCCCTCACGGCCGGTCTCGCCGGGCCTTCCTCCCTTCCTCTGGCGCGTTCGGAGCTGGCGGCGCTGCTGCGCGCGGCCGGCCCGGCGCTCGAAGATCCCGACGAACGCGCCATCGCGGCGCGGTTGCTGGCCGCCTGGACCGACCCGACCGACCCACGGTCGCTGCGAGTCGGGGCGCGGGTGCGTCTGGCGCAGAGCGATCTCGGTGCGGTCGCCACGGGTGAGGCGGGACTCGCGAACCCGCCCGGGCTGTCACTCGGCCTCGAACCGTCGTTGTCCGGCGCCGCGGGCCGGTGGTGGGGTGCGGTAACGCCGCGTCTGACCGGCCGCCTGGCCGCGACCGGACGGATTCCGCCCGCGCCGCTGCTCTACCCCGACTGGCCCCTCGCCACCGGCGCGCCGGTGTGGCGTGACGCGCGACTCGCGGGCGATGCCTGGCGCCTGACGTGGCCGCGCGCCGTGGCCGGGGTGCGACTCGGGGGTTGGGCGCTCTCACTCGGCTGGAGCCCGGTGCGCAGTGGTCCGGGCGACGGGGGGGGGCTGCTCCTCGACGCGACCGGTCCCGCGTTTCCGGCGCTGACGCTGCGGCGCGTGGCGCCGTTCGTCTGGCGCGGGCCGCTCCGTTCGTTCGCGCCGGACGCCCTGCTTGTGCGCGTGGGGCGGGTCTCGGCCCAAACGGTGAGGATCGGTGACGGCTGGTCGAGCGACGAACCGCGCCGCGACGAACCGTGGTTCGGGCAGTGGCTGCTGGCATGGACGCCCGTCCATTGGCTGACCACCGGGGCGTCGTTGAGCGCGCTGGCCCTGCCACGCTTCGGATCGCTCCTGCCGGACCTTCTGCAGGTGGCGCTGCCGGTGCTCTCGACCACCCGCACGGAGATGGAGAGGGGTCCGGTCACCGACCGGCTGTTCGCCGTGAATATCGAGGGGCGCTGGCGACGGGCGCCGTGGCCGTTGTTGCCGTCGGCGGCGGGACGGGTCTACTGGGAGTACGCCGGCGAGGACTTCAATCCGCCCGGCGTCGTGCCGCTGTTGCCGCAGATTTCGGCGCCGGCGTCGGTGGCCGGCGTGGAGCTGGTCGGACCCCGCTGGGACCTGGCCGCGGAGTACACGGAGCTGGAGCATCCCCTGGTCCTCTGGTACGGCCACGCCGCTTTCACCGACGGCTACACCCACCGGGGCTGGCTGCTCGGTCATCCGCTCGGCGGCACGGGGGCGTCGTTCGCCGGTGTGCTGCGCTGGCGGCCGCGCGGCGCCGGGCTCGAACTGGCGTTGCGCGGCGAGCGCGCCACCGCCGGCTGTCGCGGGCTGACGCCGTCACACGCCGTGCGACGCACCTGCGAACTCGCGCTGCGTCCCGCGCACGGTCTGGGCGCCTGGGGGCTGGAGGTGGCGCGGGTGGAGGAACAGGTGACGCCGTACGCTCCCGAGGCGGCCGGCGCCCGCACGACGTGGTGGCGGGCGGCGGTCGTGCTCCGGCGCTAGATTGGCGCCAGCCTCCGCGAGGAGCGGAGGCGGAAGGAGATCGCCATGCCGAAGCCGCCCCTGCTGCCCGTGCCGGACTGGACCGCCATCTTCGCGTCGGGCCGTCCCTTCGCCGCCTGGATCGGGGATGGCGAAGCGGAGGAGAACCGCCGCCGGATGGCCGCCGACGCCGAGACGCAGCCGCTGACGGCGGCGGACGAGGCGCTGTTGCGGGATCTGCCGCGTCCCGTGCATGTCGTCGCGATCGCCGAGGACTGGTGCGGCGACGTCGTGCGGCACGTGCCGGTGCTCGAGCGGCTCGCCCGCGCCACCGACCGGCTGCGCGTGCGCTACCTCGCCCGCGCCGACCACCCCGAGCTTTTCGCCCGCTACCTCACGAACGGCGGCGAGGCCATCCCCAGGTTCATCTTCCTGAGCGACCGTTTCGCGGAGTGCGGGAACTGGGGTCCGATGCCGGCCGGCTGCCGCGAACTGATCGCCCGCGGCAAGGCCTGCGCCGACGTGCCGGCGGCGCGACGGCTGGTGGCCGCGGCCTACGCCGCCGACCCGGGACGGCGCGAGGTCGTCACGGAACTGCTGCACCTGGTCGGAATCGCCTCGGCCACGGCTCCGTGAGGCGGGCGGCGCGCCGGTTCGGGAGGACTCAGCCGTCGCGCGAGCCGAACGCCGTCACCTCGTTCCTGTTGCTGCCGAGGCGACGCAGCTGGAATTCGGCGCCGCTGTCGGCGAGCAGGCGCTTGAGCTGCTCCAGCCGCGGGTAGTCCTCCTCGCCCCGGAACTTGACGGTCACCACGAAGCGTCGGCACCACCCTTCCCGCAGCCATTGCGCGAGCAGCTCCATGGTCCGTTCCGGGAAAGCCACCACGTCCGACAGCAGCCAGTCGACCGGCCGGTCGGCCGGCGCGTAGCGGAAGGCGTCGCCGCGCACGAAGGTCAGGCGGGGATGCGCCATCAGGTCGCTCCGGAGCGGGGCGCGGTCCACCGCCGTCACCGCGGCGCCGCGCGCGAGCGCCACGTGCGTCCAGCCGCCCGGTGCCGCGCCCAGATCCACGACGATTTCACCCGCCGCCACGCTCCGCCCGAGCTGCGCCTCCGCCTCGAGCAGCTTCCGGTAGGCGCGCGACGGCGGCGCCGGATCGTCCGGCGGCGTCACCAGGCCGCCGGGAAAGCGGCTCAGGCAGCGACGCCAGCGCAATCGCGCGGCCGGCGAGGTCGCCGCGAACCAGCCGTGCCGAGGGGTCAGCAGCGCGTACTGGACGAGCCACTCGTCGGGCGCGAAGGGGAGCGCGGGGTCGCTGGTCAGGGCGGCGGCCAGGCGTCGGCGGCGGTGGCGCAGGCGGGCCAGCGTCTCCTGCGCGATCAGCGCGGCGCGCGCCGCCCGCACCGGCGAACCGGGCCATTCGACGCCGAAGACATGCAGCCGCCACGGCCCGTCGTGGTCCGCGAGCGCCTCCGCCACGCGCGCGGCGAGTGCGTCCGCGGCGAGCGACACCGACAGCGCGGGCAACGGTTCCGGATCGGGCAGCACCTGGACGGCGAACGCGAGTGACGGCGCCGCCGGTGTGTCGGGCACGCCCGAGGCCAGCACCCAGCCGCGATCGGGAATGCGCCGCTGCGCGCCGGGCAGGGTCCGGCCGATCTCCCCGGCCAGGATCGTCTCCCAGTCGGGGGCGCAGGCGGCAAGCAGGTTCGGCTTCATGACGGCGGATTATAGAGGAGCGGCGCCGGCGCGGCGAGCCGCGCGCGCATCAGGGCGCGGGCGCGGGCGGCCGCGCGGCAGCGCGCGCACGATTGGCGCCCGGGCCATTTCCGGCACCCGCTCACGCACTCGCGGCCAGCGCGGACGGCAGCGGCAGCCAGACGCCGGCGCGGCCCGACAGCCAGATCAGCGCACCGCTGTCGCTGAACAGCGGTCCGGGCGGGAGCAGCGCCACGTCCGCCAGCGCGCGGGCGGTGACCGGCCGGGCGGCGATCGCCGCCCGGCGCGCCGCTCTCCCAGCCCGGCATCCGCGCCGGCGCGGCCAGTTGCACCACGAGCGCCGCCCCCGCGAGCGCGCCGGTCAGCCCCGCCGACGTCCAGGCTGGACGGCGGGCGCGCAGCCACCCCGCCGCCCCGAGCCAGATCTCCAGCCCGAGCACCGGCAGCAGCGTGGCGAGGTGGCGCAGGCTGTGCGACAGCGCGGCGTACTGCAGGACGAGCAGCCCCGTGGTGAGCAGCAGCAGGGCGAGGGGCGACGCGGCGCGGCGCGTGCCGACGCGCCCCCGCGGCGCGCGAGCAGCAGGCCCGCGGCGAGCCCAGAGCGGCCAGGGCAGCCAGCGGCCGGCCCGGGCCGTGAAATAGCGCACGCCGGCGGCAGTCTTGTGCACCAGCAGTGCGGGGTCGTGGCGGAGCGTGTCCAGGACAGCGGTTGCGGAGTGAGTTGTCGGTAGACATCCAGACCGGGCCAGGTCGGCGTCTCCTTCACCGCCTCGCCGTAGGCCTGCAGGGCGAAGAGCGGATCGCCCGTCAGGCGGGCGTTCCGGAGGCCCCAGGGGGCGAGCAGCAGCAGCCAGACGGCCACGGCCGCCAGCGCCGCCCGCCGCGCGCGCAGCCGGCCGCGCGCCGCCAGCCAGAGCCAGGGGAGCCACCAGAGATCCGCGCGCATCAGCGCCGTCGCGGCGGCGAGGGCTCCGTCGATCATGGCGGCCGGCACGCCGCCGGTCGGCGTCGGCGATCCCGTCGCCGCCCCGTTGCCCTCCCGCAGCCGCCACCAGAGCAGCGCCAGCAGCAGCGCGGCCGGCGATTTCGACTCTGGGCCCAGCCGATCGTCATGGCGAGCAGGGGGCTCGCCATGAGCAGCGCGAGCCACGGCGGCCGCCGCCTCGGGTCGTCCGGCCCGGCGCGCGGCGCGCACGCCGCAGGCGGCCAGCAGGGCGAGCAGGAGAGGTGCAGCGTTGCGTCTCGCGCACCGCCGCTTCCCGATCGCCGCGCGCGGCGAGGACCGGGAGCGTCAGCAGGAGCGGCTGGCCGGGCGGCCGGTGGATGAGCGGCTGTGGCACGCGCGCCGCGAACGGGAAGGCAAACGACAGCGGGTAGGCCAGATCGCAGAGAAATCCCTCGCCCCGGACGAGGTGGCGCGCCACGCTGAGATTATCGTAGAGATCTGCGTTCGGGTCGGGGGGAACCGGGGCGTGCAGCACGGCCCAGACGCACCCGAACACCAGACCGGCGGCGAGGGGCCAGAGCCGATTCGCGCGCCGCGTTGCCGCGCCGGTCGGCGCCACGGGGCGCCTCAGCCGCCGCGGCTGCCGGGTTTGACCGGCGCCGAGCCGGCGGCACAGAGCGGGCAGGCGTCGGCGGTCCAGGCGGCGACGCTGACCCGGGCCAGCGCACGCAGCGGCACCGGCAGTCCGGCCGTGCCGCCGGTGCGGTCGACCACCGCCGCCACTCCGCTGACCACACCGCCGGCCGCCTCGACCACGCGCGCCACCTCGAGCGACGAGGTGCCGCGGGTGACCACGTCCTCCACGATCAGCACTTTTTCGCCCTGCTCCAGCGCGAAGCCCCGGCGCAGGGTCATCTCCCCCCCCTGTCGCTCGGTGAAGAGGAAGCGGCGGCCGAGCGCGCGCGCCACCTCGTGCCCGATCAGGATCCCGCCGAGCGCGGGCGAGACGACCACGTCGATGTCGAGCGCAGGCGTGCTGATCGGCCAGCAGCCGGCCAAGTTCCCGCGCCAGCTCGGGGAACTGCAGCACGCGGGCGCACTGGAAGTACGTGTCGCTGTGCAGTCCGCTGCTGAGCAGGAAATGCCCGCGGTGCAGGGCTTCCAGTTCGGTCATCAGTTCGAGCAGTTCGTTTTCGGTCATGTCAGCGCTCCGGCAGTTCGGCCACGATTGCGCGCAGGGCGGCGGCCGGATCGGCCGCCCCCGTGATCGGGCGGCCCACGACGAGGAAATCGGCGCCGTCCGCGACGGCGACGGCCGGCGTGGCCACCCGTCGCTGGTCGTCCCCGCCCGCGGTCGCGGGACGGATCCCCGGCGTGACCGCGAGCGGCGCCGCGCCGAGCGCCGCGCGCAGCCGCGGCAGATCGGGCGCGGCGCAGACCACGCCGTCGCAGCCGCAGTCCCAGGCCAGACGCGCGAGGCGCACCACGCGCGCGGTGAGCGGCTCGGACGAGGGGGCGATCTCGTCCAGCTCCTCCGGTGCGAGGCTGGTCAGCACGGTCACCGCCAGCAGCGCCGGACGGGGCGCGCCGCCCCCCGACGCGGACGCCAGCGCCTCGGCGGCCGCGGCCAGACCGCGTCGGCCGGCCGCCGCGTGCACGGTCACGAAGGTGGCGCCGAGCCGCGCGGCCACCCGGGCCGCGCCGGCGATCGTCTGCGGAATGTCGTGCCACTTGAGGTCGAGGAAGACCTCCCGTCCCTCGGCGCGCAGGCTCTCGATCACGGCCGGACCGGCCGCCGAGAACAGTTCGAGGCCGACCTTCACCAGCCGGCCGTCGGGCCCGAGGGAACGCGCAAGCGCGACGGCACGCGCGGCGTCCGGCACGTCGAGGGCGGTGATGACGCGCGCGCGCGACGGGCGGGCGCGCAGATCAGCCAGCAGTTGGGACCGGTCCATGACAGTCGCTCCGGTGGCGCCGGCGGCGGCAGGGCGATTTGCCTTGCTCGCGCGTGCGCATTTGCTTATACCCTTTGCCCTGATCGCTTGGCAATTTCATTCTCCCCGTTCCGGGACGGGAGGGGGTCTTCTTGCTCGACCGCAAGTTCATCCGCGAAAACGAGGAAGCCGTCAGGCGGGCCGTCGCGCTGAAGCGTGAAACGGTCGACATCGCAGGCCTACTACGCCCGGGACGCCGCCCGGCGCGCCGCGCTCCGTGAGACGGAGGACCTGCAGGCGGCCGCCAACGTCGCCAACAAGGAGATCGCCGCGCGTCGGAAGGCGGGGGAGGACACCGCCGAGGCGATCGTCCGGATGCGGGAAACCAGCGATCGTCTCAAGGAGTTGCGTGGCGTGGCCGCCACGCTCGAAGCGGAGGTCGAGGCGCTGTATCTGCGCATCCCCAACGTGCCGCACGAATCGGTGCCCGAGGGCGGGGAGGAGTGCAACCGCGTTTTGCGGACCTGGGGCGAGCCGTGGCGACCGGAGCAGCCGGTCCGGCCGCACTGGGAGATCGGCGAGTCGCTGGGCATCCTCCACCTCGATGCCGCCGCGAGGATGTCCGGGTCGGGCTTTTTCATCCTCTCCGGCGACGGCGCCCGGCTCGAGCGCGCGCTCATCAACTTCATGCTCGATGTCCACCTGGAACAGGGATATCGCGAGCTGGTCGTGCCCTACCTGGTGGGACCGGCGGCGATGACCGGCACCGGCCAGCTGCCCAAGCTCGCCGACGACATGTACCGCATCGAGGCGGACGACCTGTACCTGATCCCCACCGCCGAGGTGCCGGTCACCAACCTGCACCGCCAGGAGACCCTGCGGCGCGAGGATCTGCCGCTGCGCTACGTGGCGTTTTCCCCCTGTTTCCGGCGGGAGGCGGGCTCGGCCGGCAAGGACACGCGCGGCATGCTGCGCGTGCACCAGTTCCACAAGGTGGAGATGGTGCGCTTCGAACAGCCCGAGGACTCCTGGGCCGCGCTCGAGACGCTGACCGACGACGCGGAGGAGGTGCTGCGCCGGCTCGAGCTGCCGTACCGCGTGGTGCTGCTCGCCGCCGGCGATCTCAGCTTCGCGGCGGCCCGCTGCCACGATCTCGAGGTCTGGTCGGCCGGGGTCGGCAAGTGGCTCGAGGTCTCCTCCTGCAGCAATTTCACCGATTTCCAGGCGCGCCGGGCCGGCATCCGCTGGAAGGGCCCCGACGGCGGCGGGTTCGTCCACACGCTCAACGGCTCGGGCCTGGCGCTGCCGCGCGTCGTGGCGGCCCTGCTGGAGAACGGTCAGACCCCCGCCGGTCGCGTGCGCGTGCCCGCGGTCCTGCGTCCCTACCTGGGCGGCCGCGAACTGCTCGGCTAGGCCGTCGCGAGGAGGCGCTCCTTGTCCCGATGGCCTGCCCGCATTTTCGGTCTGCGCCGGCGCCAGCTGTTCACCATCTACGTCCTGACCGGCAGCCTCGGGATCGTGCTGGCGGTGACGCTGTTCACCCTGCGCGTCTCGAGGCAGGTCGAGCAGCAGTCGCGCCTGGCCACCCGCTGCTTTCCAGTCTGGCCAGCCGGTCCCTGGGCGAGAATTCGCCCGCGAGCATGCAGGAAATCATGCAGCGCGGTGAACGAGATCCAGGTGCCGTTCATCATGACGGACAACGCGGGTCGCCCGCTGCAGTGGAACGCGCGCGTCATCGGCGTCCCGATGCCCGAGCGGCTGGCCGATCTGGACTCCGTCGACCCGGAGCACCCGCGCGATCCGGGTCTGCGCCGGATCCTGGAGCTGGTGCAGGAATTCGATCGCGATCACGAGCCGTTCGCGATCGTGGACCCGGCGAGCGGGCGGCGAATCGGCACGCTGCACTACGGGCAGTTCCGCGCTCAGTCGCCAGATCCGCTGGATGCCGTATCTTGAACTGGCGATGCTGGCCGCGTTCTTCCTGCTGATCGTCTGGGCGATGATGATGAAGAAGGAAGGGGAGCAACAGCGCCTCTTCGCCGGCATGGCCAAGGAGACGGCCCATCAGTTGGGCACGCCGCTCACGGCCATGATGGGGTGGCTGCAGATCCTCCACGATCGCCACGGCGAAGACGACGAGGTGATCACCGAGCTCGGCCGCGACGTCACGCGGCTGACCAAGGTGGCCGAGCGTTTCAGCCGGATCGGCTCGCAGCCGCGGCTCGATTTGGGTGATCTGACCGAGACGATCCGCTCCACGCTGGTCTATTTCGAGCGTCGCCTGCCGCATCTCGGGGGACGTGTGGATCTGCGGCTCGAGGGGGCGATCCGCAATCGGGTGCGGTTCAACCGCGAACTGTTCGAGTGGGTGCTGGAGAACCTGATCAAGAACGGGATCGATGCGCTCAAGGACGGCCGCGGCACCATTGCGGTGCGGCTCGAGGACGGGCCCGGCGCGGGGGTCACCGTGCTACGTGTCCGACACCGGCGGCGGCGTGCCGGCCGGGCTGCGCAACCGCATTTTCGAACCGGGCTTCACGACGAAGACGCGTGGCTGGGGCATGGGCCTGGCGCTGGTGCGCCGCATCGTGACCCAGTACCACGGCGGCAGGATCCAGGTCGTCGCCAGCGGACCGCGGGGCACGACCTTCGCCATCACGCTTCCCGGAGAAGAGGAGACCGACCGTGCCGTTCAGGATCCTGTGGGTTGACGACCAGATCGATGAACTGCGCGCCCACTTCGTCTTCCTGACGGAGAAAGGATACGTGGTGGAGGGGGCGGCCAACGGCCGCGACGCGCTCGCCATGCTCGAGCAAGGACCGTTACGATGCGATCCTGCTCGACGAGATGATGCCGGGCCTGGGCGGCCTGGAAACGCTTGCCGAGATCAAGAAGATCGACGAGACCGTGCCGGTCATCATGGTGACCAAGAGCGAGGCCGAGGATCTCCTCACCCGCGCGATCGGCCGGCGCATCGACGACTATCTGGTCAAGCCGGTGTCGCCGGTGCAGGTCCTCTCGGTGCTGAGGAAGACGCTCGAGGGGCGGCGCATCCGTGGCGAGCAGGTCACCCGCGACTACCTGGCCCACTTCGGCGAGGTCGGCTGACCGGGTCGCCGCCGCGCGCCTGCCGCAGGACTGGGTCGATCTGTACGTCGATCTGACCACCTGGGGCCTGGAACTGTTCACCTACAGCGACCTCGGCCTGCGGGAGACGCACGCCGAGCAGATGGCGGCCTGCAACCAGGCGCTGCGCGCGCTACGTGCGCGAGCGCTACCGCGGCTGGGTCAACGGCGAGGCCGACGCGCCGCTGCTGTCGCCGCAGCTGTTCGCCACCTGGGTGGCGCCGGAGATCGCGGCGGGCCGGCAGGTCTTCTGGATCGTGATCGACTGCATGCGCCTCGACCAGTGGCGTTTCGTCGAGCCGCTCGTGGAGCCGTACTTCCGCATCGAGAAGCGGTACTACTGGTCGATCCTCCCCTCCGCGACCCCCTTCTCGCGCAACGCGCTGTTCAGCGGGCTCTACCCGCTGGAGCTCGCGCGTCGTTATCCGGACTGGTGGCAGGGATCGTCGCAGCAGGAGCATTCCAAGAACGCCCACGAGGAAGAGCTGCTGGGGGCAGCAGTTGCGCCGGCTCGCGTCGCCGGCCGCCGACAGTTTCAAGTACTACAAGGTGTTCGACGCCCGCGACACCGACAACCTGCGCCGGCAGATCGGTTCGCTGGGCGGCATCAAGCTGGTCGCCGCCGTCTACAACTTCCTCGACATCATGGCGCACGGCCGCTCGCAGTCGGCGATCCTCAAGGAGCTGGCGCCCGACGAGGCCGCGTTCCGCTCGCTGATGTCGAGCTGGTTCGAACACTCGTCGCTGTTCGAGGTGCTGAAGCAGGTGGCGCGGCGCGACTGTACGGTCCTGCTCACGACCGACCACGGCTCGATGTTCTGTCGCCGGCCCAGCCTGGTGAAGGGCAACCGCGAAACCAGCACGAACGTGCGCTACAAGTACGGCGACAACCTGGCGGTGGACGAGAAGCAGGTCTTCCTGTTCAAGAACCCTGAGCACTACATGCTGCCGAAGCAGTCGCCGATCGAGAACTACGCCATCACGACCGAGAACTACTATCTGGTCTATCCCACGAATTTCCACGAGTACGAACGGATGTATCGCAACAGTTTCCAGCACGGGGGCATCAGTCTCGAAGAGTTGATCTGCCCCTTCGTCGTTTTGCGGCCGCGTGGCTGACCGCGGTCCATATTTCGTGGAGAGCGCCTTGCCTCAACTCATCCCCGATCCGACGGACTTCACGGCGCTCGGCGCGACCGCTTCTCCCGCGCAGACCGCCGCGCTCGGTGTGCGCGCCGCCGGCCTGCTGCGCGGCGGGGAGGCGCTGTTCCTGTGGGGCCCGCTGGGCGCCGGCAAGACGCTGTTCGTGCAGGGGCTCTGCCGCGGACTGGGAGTGACCGACGAGGTGGTCTCGCCCACCTACAACCTGGCCTGTCGCTACCGCGGACGGCTCCTGGTCCACCACCTCGATTTCTATCGCGTCGGCCCCGGCGCTGACCTGGCCGACATCGGCGTGGACGGCATGCTCGAGGATCTCGACGCGGGCGACGCCATCCTCGTGGCCGAGTGGCCGCTGCCGCTCGTGCCGCACGTGGCGCGGCGGCTGGAGCTGCTGGTCGTGCCGGGCGCGGGGGAGGCGGATCGTCTCTGGTTCGCGCGGGGCACGCCGCTGCTGCCGCCTGCCTGGCGGACCCTGCTCGCGACGGCGACACCATGCTGACGCTCGCCCTCGACACCGCCACGCGCGTGGGGGCGGTTCGCCCTGGCCGAGGACGGTCGCCTGCTCGCCGACCTGCCTCACAACGTCACCGGAAGCTACGCCGACGCGCTGCTGCCGCTGATCGGACGACTGCTCGATCAGGGGGGGCGGCGGCTGGAGGAGGTCGGAGCCGTCGGGGTGACCTGCGGCCCCGGCAGTTTCACCGGCGTGCGCATCGGTCTGGCGACGGCCAAGGGGCTGGCGTGGGCGTTGGGCGCCCGGCTGGTGCCGGTGCCGACCCTGGCGGCGATGGCGGCCGCTCTGCTGGACGAGTGGACCGACCGTGACTTCGCGGTGCCGGCGCTCGACGCGCGACGCGGCGAGGTGTTCGCCGCGCTCTACCGGCGGCGCGGCGCCTGGGTCGAGGCGGTGGAGCCGCCCGCCGCGCGCTCGCCCGACGCCTGGTGGGCCTGTCTGAGCGGTCGGCTGTCCGGTGGCGCGGCGTCGGTGTGGGGCGGCAGCGGCGTGGAACTGCTGGTCGGGCAGGGGCCGTCGCTGCGGCCCGGACTCGCGGCCCGCGGTGAGCCGGAGCCGCGCGCCTGGTCGGCCGCGCATCCCGATACCGCCCGCGCTCTGGCGCTGGCGATGGGCGATCCGACCGCGCAGTTGCCGGCGGTCCACCCGTTCGCCGCGGTGCCCCTCTATCTGCGGGCGTCGGAGGCGGAGGTCAAGCGCCGGCTCGATCTCACGCCGGGCGCGCCCGACTGGGCGTGCGAGGCTTCAGGCGGCGTGCCGGGCGAAGCGGCCCCCTCGTCCCCGGATGAGGCCACGCGATGACCGACGCCGGCGACGGACTGCGGGTGCGCCCGGCGCGGGCGGACGATCTGCCCGCCGTCGAACGGATCGAGAACAGCAGTTTCGCCGACGCCTGGCCGCGGCCCGCGCTGGCGGAGGAACTGCACCCCGACTCGCTGCGGCTGCCGCTGGTGGCGGAGCGCGACGGCGCGGTTGTCGGCTATCTGATGGCCTGGCGCGCGGGCGACGAGCTGCACATCCTGAATCTCGCCGTGGACGGGGCGGAGCGGCGACGGGGCATCGGGGAGCGGCTGCTGGCGGAGGCGATCGCGGAGGGGCGTGGCCCGGGCGATGGCGCTGGTCACCCTGGAAGTCCGCGAGAGCAATGAGCCGGCGCGCCGTTTCTACGCGCGCCACGGTTTCGTAGCCATGGGGCGCCGGCGGCGTTACTATCGTGACAACGGCGAGGATGCGATCGTCATGACGCTCCCCCTGCGCGGAACGGAGCCGGCCTGACCGGTCCGGCGCGCGGCGAAGGGTTGTCCACCGGCCGCCGAACGGTTACCGTTGCGGCTGCCGCGACCGGGCGTGGGCCGGACGGCGCGAGGAGGCAGGCGTGTCCTGGCTGAATCAGGCCAAAAAAGGCATCAAGGTCGTCGGGGAGAAGAAAGAGATCCCCGACAACCTGTGGCAGAAGTGCCCCGGCTGCGGGGATGTCCTCTATCATCGCGAACTCGAGCGCAACCTCTGGGTGTGCGGGTCGTGCAATCACCACCTGCGCATCACCTGCCAGCAGTACCTCGACCTGCTGCTCGACGACGGCTCCTGGCAGGAGACCCACCGCGGTCTGACCTCGCGCGATCCGCTCGAGTTCAAGGACTCCGCCCGCTATCGCGACCGCCTGCGCGCCTCGATGAAGAAGACCGGGCGCGAGGAGGCCGTCATGATCGGGCAGGGCCGCATCGACGAGGTGCCGGTCCAGTTCGGCCTGCTGGATTTCGAGTTCATGGGCGGCAGCATGGGGTCGGTGGTGGGGGAGAAGCTGACGCGTCTGTTCCGCGACGCGCTCGCGGCGCGTACGGTCGCGATCGTCCTGTCGCGCTCCGGCGGCGCCCGCATGCAGGAATCGCTGCTTTCGCTCATGCAGATGGCCAAGACCAGCGCCATCCTCTCCCGTCTGCGCGCAGACGGCGTGCCGTTCATCTCCATCCTGACGAATCCGACCACCGGCGGCGTCACGGCGAGTTTCGCCGTGCTGGGCGACGTGCTGATCGCCGAGCCGGGCGCCCTGATCGGTTTCGCGGGGCCGCGGGTCATCCAGCAGACGATCAACAGCGAACTGCCGGAAGGTTTCCAGTCCTCGGAGTTCCTGCTCGAGCACGGCCAGCTCGACCTGATCGTCAACCGCCGGGATCTCAAGGCGCGCCTCAGCGAGATCCTGCACTGGTTCACGGACGGGCGCGACGTTTCGGTGCGCCAGCCGTTCCGCGGCTGAGGGCCGTCATGGCCGCGCCGCGCGCCTCAGCCCCGCAGCCGGAGCCGTCGGCCGGCGAGCCCGGTGTGCAGACGGCCGGCCTGCCGCCGTTCATCCCGGACAATCCGGACCTCGACTGGCTGTTCGGGCTCAACCGCTTCGGCATCCAGCCCGGCCTGGAGCGGATCGAGGCCCTGCTGGCGGAGCTCGGGCACCCGGAGCGGGCACTGCGCACGATCGTGGTTGCCGGCACCAACGGCAAGGGCAGCGCCACGCGCCTGCTGGCGGCGCTGTTGGGCGCCGCCGGACACCGGGTCGCCTGCTACACCAGTCCGCACCTCCTGCGGGTCTACGAGCGTCTGGAGTTGGACGGCGAACCTTGCGATCCGGCGCGGTTCGCCGCCGCCGCGGCGCGGCTGCGCCCGGCGATCGAACGGCACGGCGCGAGCTGGTTCGAGGCGCTGACCGCGATTGCGCTCGATCTCTGCCGCGAAGCCGGCTGCGAGCTGCTCTGCTGCGAAGCGGGGGTCGGTGGACGGCTCGACGCCAGCAACGCGCTGCCGGCCGTGGCCACGCTGTTGACCAGCGTCGCGATGGACCACGAGCAGCTCCTGGGCGACACGCTCGCGCGCGATCGCGGCCGAGAAACTCGGGCTGCTCAAGCCGGGCGCGCCGCTGTTCTGCGCCGTGCCGGAGGCGCTGCGCGCGCAGGTCTTCGCGGCCGGGGTGGAGGTCGGCAGTCCGGTGCACTTCCTCGACGAACAGGCGGTGATCGCGCCGCGGGACGCGGCCGGCCGCTGGGATCTGGTCACCCGGCGCGGCGTCACCGCCGACCTGCCGCCCCTGGCGGCGCCGTGGCTGCGGCGCAACGCGGCGCTGGCGCTGCTCTGCGTGGAGGATCTGGCCGCGCGCGGTCTGGCGCGCGCACCGGCCGCTCCGGCCGCGGCGCTGGCGGGGGCTTTCCTGCCGGGACGGCAGCAGCATGTGTTGACGGCGCCCGACTGGATTTTCGACACCGCGCACAACGGCGAGGCGCTGCACGCGGCCCTCGACACCTTCCTGGCCCGACCGGTCGCGGGGCGCCGCCTGGTTCTGTTCGGGTCGATGCGCGAGAAATCGCTCGACGATGGCGTGGGGGAACGGCTGCGTCGCTGCGCTCACGTGGTGGCGGCGCCCGTGGCGCTGCCACGCACCCGCACGGCGGACGAACTGGCGGAGCTGTTGCGCGGCTGGGGGTTCGCCGAGCCCGAGGTGGCGCCCGATCTGGGCGCCGCGCTGGCCCGGATCGGACGCCTCACCGCCGCCGCCGATGCCGTGCTGGTCACCGGCTCCTGTTTCACGGTGGCGGAGGTGCTCTGGCGGCTCGGCTTCGACGACCTGCGCGAGACGCGCGTGCCGCGTCCGGCGCGGGAACTGCCGGCCCGTGCGGCCGGTTGACGGCGTTGACGGAAGGAGACGGCGGTTGGGTCTGGAACTCGTGCTCGGCGCGGATACCGGCGGCACGGCGGTCAAGTACGCCGTGTGCGATGTGGATGGCGCGGTCGTGGCGTCCGGCGAGACCGCCACGAACGCGCACGATCCGCGCGACACCCTGTCGCGTCTGGCCGCCGCCGCCCGCGCGGCGCTGCCGGACGGCGGCCGGCTCGCGGCGGTCGGCGTGGCGTGCGCCGGCATCGTGGGCCCGCGCGACGGACACCTCGGGCGCTCCCCCAACCTGCCCGGCTGGCAGAACCGGGATCTGGCCGCCGACGTGCGCGCTGTTTTCGGCGATCTGCCGGCGGCCTTCGTCAACGACGTCAACGCCGCCGTCTACGGCGAGTGGCGCCTGGGCGCCGGCCGGGGATTCCGGCACCTGGTCATGATCGCGCTGGGCACCGGCGTGGGGGGCGGGGTGATCTGCAATGGTCGCCTGCTCACCGGCGCGCGCGATGCCGCCGGGGAGATCGGCCACATGGTGCTCGATCCCGCAGGCCCCCTGTGCAACTGCGGCAACCGCGGCTGTCTCGAGGCCTATGCCGGCGCGGCCGGACTGGGTCGGCGCGCCGCCGAGCTGGCGGCGGCGCCCGGCGTGGCCGGCCCGGCGTTTCGCGCGGCGGTGGGCGACGGGACGGGACGCGCGGAGCTGGCCGACCTGCACGCGCTGGCCGCGGCGGGCGACGCCACCGCGCGCGAACTGTTCGCCTGGGCGGGGCGCGCCCTGGGGCAGGCGGTGGCCAATTGCGTCAACGTGCTCGACCCGGACGCCGTGATCATCGGCGGTGGCGTGGCGCGGGCCGGGAGCTTCATTCTGGGCCCGTGCGCCGAGACCGCGCGCCGGCTGATCATGGCGGAAGCGAGCCGCGCGGTGCCGCTGCTGCCCGCCGCGCTCGGCACGCTCGCCGCCGCGCGCGGCGCGGCCGCCCTGGCGGCCGACCGGGGCGGGGACGGTCCGTGATCCGGCCGCCCGGTCAGCGCTCCACCGGGTCGCTGCTGGCGCTCGCCCTGAGCGTGCTGTTCTGTGCTTTGCCTCCCGCGCGGGGGCCGGCGCAGGAGCTCTCGCCGGTCCCGGCGGCGGACAGTGCGGCCGTGGATTCGACGGGACGCGCGGGCGGGGGCGCCCCGACCCTGCCCGGATTCACCCGCATCCGGTCCCGGGGACCACTTGTCTATCGGGTGCAGGACGGCGAGCCGGTCACGATCCTGACCGACAGTGTCCTGGTCGAACGTGACAGCCTGGCCGTTTCCGCCGATTCCGCGTTCTACTACCGCGCGCGCGAGGTCTACGACTTCCGTGGCAACGTGATGATGGTCAGCGGCGACATGGTGCTCCACTCCCGGCGCTCCGTGCTGCGCCGGCTCGAGGATGCCGCCGACAGCGAGGGCGAGGTCCGGATCGAGGAGAAGGGGGTCGTCGGCACCGCCGCCCGAGGCGAATCGCGCGCGGGGGGCGCATTGACGCGCCTGATCGGCGCGGCCCGTCTCGTGTCGCCGGAGTACACCGTCTGGGCCGATACGATCGTCCAGCACCGCGACGACGACCGCGGCGAGGCGTTCGGCAACGTGCGGTTGCTCGATCCTGCCTCGCGGACCTTCGTCACGGGCGGACGCGCCGTGTTTCGCCGGCACGAGGGGACCGCGGTGGTGGACCGCGGCCCGTCGCTCACCACGCGCGAGCGCGGCGAGGGCTCCCTCGCGGGGACCTCCCGCCTGATGCGCTTCCAGCGCGAACCCGACCGCATCGTCATGATCGACTCCGTGCGGATCCGGCAGGGGCGTCAGGAGGCGCTCGCCGACACGGCCGTCGTGCTGGGGCGCGAACGGGTGCTGCTGCGCGGCAACCCGACGCTGCGCGACGGCGAGCGCACCACGATGAGCGGCCGCGAGATCGAACTGCTCTACCGCGACGAGGCGCTCGATCGTGCCTTGCTGCGCGGCGCGGCCCGGCTCGAGGACACCCAGCCCGACAGCCTGGCCCGGCTCTTTCCGGGGCTGCCCGCGGCGAACGTTCTCGAGGGGGACACCATCACCGTGGAGATGACCGCGGGGGAGATCCGGCGCACGACGGTCCTCGGTACGGCGCACAGCCTGTACGTGCCCGAGGACGTCGCCGACGAGATCGCGTCGAACGACGTCAAGGGCGACACCATTGTGATCGACTTCCGGCGCGGCAGGGTGGACGTCGTCCAGGTGAGCGGCAACATGTCAGGGACCTACAGCTTCGTGCGGCGCGAGAATCTCGTCGCGGCGCCAGGTGATTCCGCGGCGGTCGATTCGACGGCGACGACCGGCGGGGTTCCGGCCGCTCCAACCGTTCCGGCCGGCCCGGTCGCGGGGAGCACCGCCGCCGCCGACACGAGCCGCTCCCCGGCGGTCCCGCCTGGCGGGGCCGATTTCGCCCGGCGGCGCGAAACCGTCGTCTACTCGGGGCATGCCGCGGTCTTCCGCCTGGGCGAACGCTCCATCGACGTCACGCGTGACGCCAGCCTCGACTACGGCACCCTGAAACTCGATGCGCGACACGTCCGCTTCGACACCGTGCGGCGGGAGCTGTACGCCGACGGGGACCCGCTGCTGGAAGATGACGCCCAGAAGATCGCCGGCGATCAGATGGGCTACAACTTCGGCGTGCGCTCCGGCGCGGTGCGCGACGGCGTCACGACCTACGATGGCAGCTACTACACCGGGCGGGAGATCAGGCGTTTCGCCGACGGCACGCTCAAGATCCGCTCCGGCCGGATGACCTCGTGCAACCTGGCGCGGCCGCACTACCATTTCTGGTCCGACAAGATGAAGATCCGGATGGGCGACAAGGTGGTGGCTTCGCCGATCGTCATGAAGATCGGCGAGGTGCCGGTCTTCGCGCTGCCGGTGTATTTCAAGTCCCTCAGGAGCGGCCGCCGCTCGGGGATCCTGTTCCCCAATTTCGGTTTCGGCTGGACCTCCCGTGAAGGGCGCTTCGTCCGCGACTGGGGCTACTACTGGGCGACCAACGACTATCTCGACTTCACCCTGCGCGGCGATTACAACGAGAAGCGCAACCTGGCCATCGCGTCTGACGAATCGCTACGTCAAGCGCTATGCCTATACCGGGGGGTTCGACTGGTCGCGCAGCAACGGGCTCGGCAGCGGCGTCCGTGTTGATGAGTGGCAACTGCGCTGGAATCACAATCAGGAGTCTCTCTTCGACGTCTACACGCTGCGCGGCGACGTCCAGCTCGCCAGTCGCACCCTCACGCGCAACGATCTCACCAGCGACGTGAACCGCGACGTGATCAGCGGGCAGCTGCACTCCACGGTTTTCGTCAGCCGCAACTGGCAGAACGCGAGCGGCTCGCTCAACCTGACGCGCGACCAGCAGGTCAACGCCGCCGACGACAATCCGGCGACCGACAACGTTCTCGCCACGGCCACCCTGCCGCAGATGAACGTCAGCTTCCGCCGTCGCTCCGTCCTGGCGCCGCTGCCGGCCGGAAGCCGGGGCTCGCTGGCGGGCGATCTGCTGCGCGCCGCCTACTTCAGCCACTCCTACTCCGCGAGCCGGCAGGCCACGTCGCGGGAGCTTACGGATCAGCAGGTCACCACCGCGAAGGGCGATCTGGCCGTCGAATGGCGTCCGCCGCGTCTCGGCTTTCTCAACGTGAACTCCGGCGTGACCGCTTCGCAGTCCTGGCAGCGCAACGCGAGGGAAGGCCGCGCTTTCGCCGGCTGGGACACGCTGCTCGTCGCCCCCGACAGTTCCGTCATCAGCGAGACGTACAGCGACGTCAGGGAAATCGTCGAAAACACGCGGCCGGCTCTCGGCATCAACACGTCGGCCAACGCCACCTTCTACGGCCTGTTCCCGGTCCGGCTCGGCGCGCTGCAGGCGATCCGGCACACGCTGGCGCTGTCGGCCAGCCACGGTTTCCGGCCGGCCCTCGGCGACAAGCAGACGCGCAGCTCCGTGTTCAGCTTCTCCATGGACAACCGCTTCGATGCGAAGCTGCGCGGCGGAGGCCGCCGCGTCGGCGCGGGCCGAAGCGGGCGGGTCGCCGGATTCCCGGGCGGCGGTGGCGGGCGGGGAGGGGAGCCCCGGTCGCGACAAGGGCACGGGACGCAAGCTCGATGGCGTGCTCGACTGGCGCCTGTCGGCGAGCTATGACCCGAACGCCGTTTCGGGTCGCGGCTGGTCGTCGTTCAGCAGTGGCATCCTGATCAAGCCCGGGCAGAGTCGTAACCTCAATTTCCGGCTCGACAACAGCGTCGATCCGTACCGGTGGCGCATCACCTCCACCCGCGTCACGTACGGGCTGAATCTCTCCGGTCGGCTTGATAACGGCGCCCAGGCCGCGTCCGCGCCGGAACGGGTCAACGCGGGCATCGACCGACTCGGCGCGTCGGCCGACACTGCCGCCGCGTCGGGCACCGAGCGCCTGCCTGATTCGCGGCCTGACGACTCCTGGTCGGACGAATTCGCCGGGTTCCCCAGGCCGGGCGGTGAAGGTGTCGGCAAGGACCCCACGGAAGGGGGCCGCTACATTCCCTGGAATCTGAGCACCTCCATCTCCTACAGCAGCACCGCGAGCGCCTACGGTTGCGCAGCAACAGTTCGGCGCGCGCGAACGTTTCGCTTTCCGCCAGTCCGACGCGCGGCTGGGATCTGACCTGGTCCGCCTCGTATGACGTGAAGCAGGGAGTGACGCTGCAGAACTGGGGGCTCGTCCGTGACCTGCACTGCTGGTCCCTGGAATTCTCGCGCATGATCAGTCAGTTCGACACGCAGTTCGGTTTCCGGATCTTCCTGAAGTCGATTCCGGCCATCGAACTGAGAGCAGGGGGCGGGAGATCTGCAGCGGGCGGCCGGTGTTCTGGGAGGGGGCATGATCCCGTGACCCGGCAGCCTGCCCGCGGGGTTGCTCCCCGGCCGGAGTGCTCTTATAATCCCCTCTGCGGGAACTCGGTCCTCCCGCGCGCGGTAGAAGCGCGCCTGCGGTCGTTTCCCCGCCGGCGCCGATCGCCGGGCGGGCTTTATTCTGAAGGGATGTTCATCGTGAACGATGGCGTGAAGGGGCGTGCGATGGACCGGCCCGGGGGTCTGTCTGTGATGCACCTCGCCCTCGTCCTGTCGACCTTGATCAGCCTCCTCGCGGCTTGCGTCAGCGTCCCCGCGGTCCGGTCGGCTCCGCAGGGAACGCTGGAATCGATCGTGATCCTCTACCACAGCGACGTCGGCGGCAAAAGTCGAGCCGTGTGGCTGACACAGCAGCCAGCGTGGCGGGTTGGCCCGGAGGGCCACCCTTCTCGATACCGTTCTGAACGAGGGTGCCCCGGTGCTGCTGGTCGACGCGGGTGGGCTGTTCGGTCCGCGCAACAAGCTGGAGCGCGACCAGACCCGCTTCGTGTGCGAGGTCACGGCCGGTTTTGGCTACGACGCCATCGGTCTTGGACAGGCCGATCTCAACTACGGCCTCGGTTTTCTGCGCGAGATGATAGAGAAGAACCGATCTGCCTTTCACCAATGCGAATGTGCGGGACAAGGCGACGGGCCAGCTCCTGCTGCCGCCCTGGCTGGTCGTGCAGAAGGGTGGAGTCAGGTTCGGCATCGTGTCGGTGCTCGACCCCGCCGAGCCGTTCATCACCATGACGGCGCAGGACGAGGCCTATCAGGTCGATGATCCCGTGACGACCCTGCGCACGGTCATTCCGGAGCTGCGCAAGCAGGCGCAGACGATCGTCCTGTTGAGTCACCTCGATCTGCCCCGCACGGAGAGCCTGCTCAAGGAAGTGGCCGGCGTGGACATCGCCGTGGTGGGGCACACGCACCAGGCCATGCCGGGCGGAGCGGATCGTCGGCAAGACGGTCATGCTCGCCGCCGGCTTCGAGGGACGCACCGTCGGCCGGCTCAGCGGCCAGTTCGGCCGGGACGGCGTCATGCAGGGCTTCCAGGTCAAGTTGATCGAACTCGACGAAAAGATCGCCGACGACGCGGTCATCATCGAGAAAGTGACCCAGTTCAAGCAGAAGCTGGAAGAGACCCGCCAGTCCCTGCGCGGGCGTCATCAGCAGGTCAAGGGCTCGGCGACGGAGCAGTTCCTGACCCAGTACGAATGTCGCAAGTGCCACGCCGATATCTATGCGAAGCTGGAGGGGTCGCGCCACAACGCGGCGCTCGCCTCGCTGGCCAGGAAGGGGATGTCGCAGGAGCCCGACTGCCTTGCCTGCCACACGACCGGTTACGAGTTCAAGGGGGGCTACGATGAGAAGCCGCCCGCCAACCGCCTGACGAACGTGCAGTGCGAAGCCTGTCACGGCTACGGGTCGCTGCACCGGCGCGACGGCCGCTGGAAAGCCGAGGCGCGCAGCACCTGCGTGGCCTGCCACGATCAGAACGAACAGCCCGAAATTCGACTTTGCGACATACTGGGAAAAGATCAGGCACTGACGCGACGCCGGCCGCGGCCGGTCGACGCAGTCCCGCGCGGGCGGCCCTGGCGGTCGCCTGCGTCTTTTGGTTCGCCGGCAGCGCGCCCGCGACCGCGCTCGACCTCTTCACCCTCTGGCGCCAGCCCGAATTGCCGCTGCGTCTCGAGCCGGGAGCATGGGCGGACTATCGCTCTTCCACGCTCGAGGGGGGACAGCAGACGACCGTCGCCGTCCGCATCCAATGCGTGGGCCGCGCGACGGACGGCGCCTGGGAGATCGAGCTGCTGCCTCTGCTCGATCGCCCCGCGGGGCGCGTCCCCGAAGCGGGAGAGGGGTGGCTGCTGCTGCTCTCCGATCGTGTGGCGCGTCGCGAGGGCGATCTGGCCGATCTGGTCCGCAAGGTCGTGCACTGGCAGGGCGGGCGGGCGACCGGACTCGCCCCGGCGCAGTGGCGCGAGGATCCGCTCGTCTCCTCGTCGTTGCGGGCCGCCTTCCGTCCGCAGATCACGCGATCCGCGGGCGAAAGCGTGCGGGTCGTGGGGGGGCGGGACCTGCTCTGCCGCCAGTACGATCTGGCCGCCGCCGAAACCACCCGCGTGATGCTGCCCCGGGGCACGCTCGTGCAGACGACCCGCCGCGAGATTTCGGCGGCGGTCCATCTCGAGGTTCCGTTCCTCGGGCTGGCTTTCGCCACGGAACGGATCACGACCGACTCCCATGTCGATCCCCCCCGCGCCGGCCGGCGCGATCCGCCGCCGGCGGTCCGGTTCGAACTGATGGAACTGGTCGCTTTCGGCAGCGACGCGCGTCGGACGCTGGGGGTGCATTGACCCTGCGCCCGGCTCCGTGGTAGAATTGAGCATGTTCGCGCTCCACCGACTCCACAACCTGCGGACTGCGGCCTACGCAGCCCTGATCGAGGCTGACTGGCCGCTCACCCCCGAGGTGCTGGCCAGCCGGCTTTTCGGGGCTCATCGCCACGAGGATCCGGTGGCCGCCATCATCGTGCGGCATCTCCTGCAGGGCGATCCCCGTTTTGTCCGCACGCACGCCGGACGCTGGTCCGCGGCGGGGGCCCCGCATCTGCGCGGTGCGCTCGACGACACCGTGTTCACCGTTGTCGACCTGGAGACCACCGGCAGCGTGCTCGGTGTGGATGAGATCGTCGAGATCGGCGCGCTCACCGTGTGCGGTGGCCGCATTGTCAGCCGACTTTCAACTTTGGTGCGGTCGCGCCGCCCGATGCCTCCCTGGGTCCGGCGTCTGACCGGGATCCGTACCGCCGATCTGCGCGATGCGCCCACCTTCCCCGAAGTGGCCCCCGGACTGCGCGAGATGCTGGCGGGTGCGGTTTTCGTTGCCCACGACGTGCGCTTCGACCTGCCGTTCCTGCGCTGGGAATTTTCCCGCCACGGGTTGGATCTGCCCGAGATGATCGGCGTATGCACGTTGCAGCTTTCGCGGCTGCTCTGGCCCGATCTGCCGAGCCACCGACTCGCCGACCTTGCGCGCGATCTCGACGTACCGCACGGGCAGCCGCATCGGGCAGGCGCTGACGCCGAGGCCACCGCGGGCATCCTGCAGCAGGCGCTCGCCGGCGCAACCCAGCACGGCTTGAGCGGACTGGGTGATCTTTTCACAGCTTCGTTCGTCGACGATGACGAGGTGGTCCCTGAAGCCGCGATCGCCGCCGAGGCCGCTGGCTGAGCCGAGCCGCGGCAACCGCCTGTCTTGACTCCCGCCACGACATGCGATAGGATGCGGTCCGTTCGCAGCCGTCGTCCGCGCGACAGAGTGGAAACGCGGCGAGGGCGGAATGTCGGACGCTGCCAAGGAGGCGGGTATGGGGCTGACCCCTGTGGAACAGGATGTTCTCGTTCGGGAGAAGAATTTCGTGAAGTTCGAGCGTTTGCTCGCCAGGGCCGAAGCAGAGGGCCGTATTGACGGACCGCAAAAGTGCCTGGTCTGCGGGATGCGCTACCTCAATAAGGGGGATGCGGATTCCTGCTGCAGGATTGCCCCGTGAGGGTGTTGTTTCGCGCGTGATGGCCCCGGTTTTCCATGCCCCCCGAGACGCTGATGATCGAGCAGTATTGTTCCGTGTGCAAAGCGGTCCTCGAGATGTCGGTCGTGCAGACGTCCGATGGCGAGGAGGACGGTGTGCTTTGGCTGCGCTGCCCGCGCTGCCACGGTTTCCTGCCGAAGATCAGCGACAATGTCGACCAGCCGCACCGCGTGGCCGAACCACCGCCCGAGTTCGGGGAGACGCCCGCGGAGGCGCCGGAGCCGATCTTCGGGGAAGCGATGCCGGCTCCCGGCCCGCCGAAGCAGCCGGAGGTTGGCGGCGAAGACCTGTCGCCACCGCCCATGCCCGATTTCGACCCGGAGACGTCGATACCGTACCGGCCCTGGAACTGCTTCGAGGTCGGCGCGGTGATCCGCCACCTCGCCTGGGACGATTATGGGATCGTTCTGGCGAAAGAGATCCTGCCCGGCAATCGTCACGCCGTGAAGGTGCAGTTCGAGAAAGCCGGCGTGGTCCGTCTCATCGAAGACAGCGGCGATCGGCCGTGAGCCGCCGGCCGTTCGGTGGCGGGTGGCGGCCCTGGCCCGCCCTCTGCCTGTTCGCCGTCGTTCTTGGTGCCGCGACGACCGGCCGGGCGCAACTGCCTCCGCGCGAACCGCTGCCCTGGGAAATTCTCGCTCCGCCCGCCGGGCGGCAGGCCCTGGTGCTGGATGCCGCGCGATTCACCGATCCACAAGTCGGTTGGCGCGCGCAGCGGCTGGGGTTCGCCGCGTTCTGGCCCCGTGGTCCCGCCGGGTGCCTCTTCCTGCGCACGGCCTGGTACGCGCTCGACACCGGCGAGGCGTCCGCAACGACGCGCTGGCCGCAGCTGGCTGTTCCCGGAGACGAAGCCGCGCCGGGGGGCGACACGGCGGTCGGCTGGGGCAGCCCGGAGGTGGGCTGGCTCTCCGCGCTGCGGGTGGGACAGCCACGGCGTCTGGCAGTACGCCTTCGCCGCGGCACTGCCTCTCGGTCGGGACGAGCTTTATCCGTTCGCCTCCACCAGCCTGCCGTTCCGCTTTCAACTGCGCAGGACGGTGCGTCTGGGCGGGCGGCTGGAGGTCGGCGCACTCGCCGGACTGGTGGTCGTGCTCGATTCGGGACGCGACCGGCTGCAGCCGGCGGCTTACCCGGGCGGTACGTCCGCCGCGCTGGATCTGGTCTGGCGCCAGTCGGCACGGCACGCGCTGACGATCGCCCTGGTCGCGGAGTCGGGCGGCGGGGCGCTGGCCTGCCAGCCGTCGCTCGCCTGGCGTCTGCCGGCGGGGGGGCGGCGGGAATTGACCCTCGGCCTGCGGCGGGAGCTCGCCGCCGCCGCCGATCGCTCCTACACCACACAGGCGTGGCTCTCCTGGACGATTCGCCCGGCTCCGGTCGCTCCCCCCGCCGTCGCAAAATGAACTGTCGGTGTGCCCGGCCCGGTTCGGTCGCCGCCCGTCGCTTCCCGGGTCTCAGGGTCGCTGCATTCCCGTCCGTTCCCTGCCGTTTCCCGCGCCGTGCCGAAGCGGCGGATCGCTTCGTGGCCGCAGGCCGGCGCACGCCGCGTCCGTGCCGTGGCATGCGCCTTGCCGATTCGGCTGCGACAACCGCTGTGATCGCGCATCTTCGAGCCTGGCATCGTTGCGGAAGGACCCTCCGCTTTGGCGCACATCTTCCTCATGGGCGATTCGACGCTCGCCGAGCAGGTGCAGACCTGGCTCCTGCGCTGGGGGCACAGCGTGAATCATGCCGCCGGCGAAGCGGCGCTGCAGTCAGGCGGCTCCCTGCGCCGGTCCGATGCCATCGTGGCGGTCTGTGACGGACATGGGGTGGAGGGGCTTTGCCCGGCGGCGCTGGCGACCAGGGAGGGGACGGCGCCGGTGATTCTGGTGGGGCGGTCCGGTCGCGTCTGTCGTCACACCGACTCTCTTCTCGAACATGTGCCGGATCCCGGTCGCGGCGGACGCCGGTTGCGGCGTGCACTCGGCTACTGCCTGCAGCGGGCGGAGTTGACGCGCCGCCATCTGGCCGAGCTGACCGGTCATCACGAGTACGTGCAGTTTCTCGGGCACGAACTGCGCACGCCGATCACCTCCGCGCTGGCCGCGCTCGAGATCCTCGCCGGCGAGGGCACGGTCGGTACGGTCGGTCAGGAGCCGGGCGGGCGCGAGGCCGACTTCGTGCGCATCGCGCTGCGCAACCTGAAGCGCCTGCGGGAAACCCTCGAATGGACCGAGGACTATCTCGACGCCCGCACCTCGGCGCTGGCCCCGCGGTGGCGCGACGGGCGACTGGGCGAACTGGTCACCCAGGCGGTCGGTCTCGAAGCGCCGCGGCCGGACCTCTCGCTGGTCTTCGAGGCGGGTGCCGAATCGCTGCCGGTGGTCAGCGATGGTCACCTCCTGCGCGGGCTCCTGCAGCAGGTCTGCCGGACGCTGCGCTACCACGCGCCGGGAGCGCACGTCACGCTGCGCATCAGCGCCCGCGTCGGGATCGACGAGGCCGCCCCCTGGCGTGGCGGTACGCCGGCCGAATTCGTCGTCGCGCTGCATGTCAGCTGGCCGCCGAACAGCCGCGGGCCGACGCGGGTCTCCCGCACCAGTCTCGTCGAGCCGGGCGAAGGAGCCGCAGCAGGAACTGAACCGCCTCGTCCGTCTGACCGTGTCGCGCGAAATCCTCGCCCTGTTCGGCGCGCGCCTGACCCTGCCCGCCCTCGAGGACGGCGCCCCCACGCTGCAGATCGTCCTGCCCGCGGCGCCCCCCGGCGCGATCTCCGTCTTCAGTTGCGTTTCCCGCCCCGCCGTCTGCGCTTGAAGATGGCCGCCGGTTTCCCTATGCTGCCGGAGGAGGGGGCAGCACCGTGGCCGAGCCTTTCGAGGGTCGCTTCCGTCTTGCCGACCGTCTGGCCGACTGCGGGCGTCTGCCGCGCTATTGTGTCACCGGTGTGACGCTGGCGGAGCCGGCCGAGGCGATCGCCCTGACCGAAACAGGGCGCTGGGCGGGCCTGTTGGAGACCGTCTGGCTGCGCGTCGCGCGCCTCAACGCACATCCCGCCGCGGCCTGTGTCCCGTTTGCGGCCGAGCAGGCCGGCGATACCCTGCTGCTGATCCATCCGGTTCTGCCTCCCGATGCCTGGGAGGACCACGCGCGCGACCTGCCGGCTGACGTGCTCCTCGCCGAAATTGCCACGCTGGTGCGCTGGCTGCTCGCGGGGCTGGCCGTTCAGGTCGGCTGCGGGAACCTGCGTCTTTCCGCGCTGCGCTGGTCAACCGGCGGACCGCTCGCCTCACCGGCGGCCTGGGCCGTGCCGCTGCCGCTGCTTGCGGGACGCGGGCTGCCCGGGCGGCCGTGGCGGGGGCTGGTGGCCCGGGGTTGGGGCGGCGAGGCGGTCCTCGACGCGGGTCTGCTCTGCCATGATCTTGCCGGGCTGCTCGGGGAGCGGCTTGCCGAGGAGCTCCCGGACGGATCCATGCGGGATGGGCCCGTGGACCGGTCCGTCCTGACCCGCGTGCGCGACGGTCTGGTCGCCTGCTCCGTCGTGGCGCGTGTCGGCGGGGAGGCCGGTCCGCTGGGTTTCGGACTGGCGGATCTGCAGGCGCTCGTCAATGGGACGGACGTGCCGTCCCGCGTGCCGCGGAACGCGCGGGCACCTGGGTGCGACTCCCTGACCGCCGCTCTCGCCGCGCTTGGCCGGAGGGAGGACGGGGCCTGCCTGTTCCTCGCCGGGGGGGTGGAGGAGGGGGTTGTCGCCAGGATCGCCATGGCGCTCCCCGCCACCGCGGAATTGACCGTGGCCAGGGGACTGGTCTCCGAACAACCGGCGCCATTCCCGCCGCGCGCGGGGCGACAGGGCGCCGAGGCGTGGCTGGTCGTATGCGACGACCGGGCTCAGCCGCCGACGGCGGCCCGGCGCTGGCTCGCCGGAGTGCCCGCCGGTCGCCGGCGCCGCGTGCTCTGGCTGGGGACGGGGGAGGGGGCGCCGGCCGGCCATCTGCTGCGTCTCGATCTGACCGCTCGTTGGCGGCTGACCCGGTTGGACGAGTCGCAGTCCGGGGAGGAGAAGCCGTCGTCTCCGGAGCCTGAGGTGGTGCCGGGCCTGGCGCCGCTGATGGAGCCGGGGGAACGGGTGCTGCTCGGGATGGTCGCCGCGGCCGGAATCGAACTGCCGCTGCCGCTGCTGGGGCGCGCCTCCGGTCTGCAACCGCGCGAACTGGGCGCTGCGCTCGCGCCGCTGGTGGCGCGCGGCCAGCTGGTCTGGCGCGCGGTACGGGCGAAGTGGATGCGCGCGGAGTGGACCTGCACCGTGGCGGTCACGCCGGCCGGCCTGGCCAGGGCCGCCGCGGACCTCGTCGATGTCGAACATCATCGCGGCTGTCTGGCGCTTCTCCAGCATCATCTGCCGCCCGGCCGTGGCGCTGATGATCGCTGGCTGCGTTTTCACCTGCTGGCCGCGGCCGAAAATTCCGCAGGGGCGGCACGGGAGCTGGCGGCTCTCCTCGCGATCCCGTCCGGTGCGCAGGACGATCAAGCCACGGTGGCGGCCTGCGCCGCCGCGCTCGCTCCCGAGTTCCCCTGTCGGCTCGACCCGGCCCTGCTGATCCGCGCCTGCCGGCGGCTGGGGCGCGCCTGGGAGGAGCGTGGTCAGCTCGACGAGGCTCGCGCTGCCTACGAACGGGGGCTGTCGCTCGCGACGGGGCTGGTCGACGGCCACACCGGTGAGGAAGAGGCCGAGGCGCTGGCGGAACTGGCGATCGCGTATGCCGACCTGCTGGACAAGCGGGGCGAGTTCACGGTCCTGAACGATCTGCTGCGGCGCGTGGTTGACGGCTGCGGCGGCAGCCTGCGGCCGCCGCTGGCGGCCCGGCTGCAGTTCGAAATCGCCTGGTCTCACCACCGGATGGGGCGGCACGAGGTCGCGCTGGAGATTTGCCAGGCGCTGCTGCGCCAGCTCGACAGCGAAGAACGTCCGGCCGAGGCGGGGGACGTCCACAATCTGATCGGGCTTGTACGCTACGAGAGCAGCCGCTACGAGGAAGCGCGCATCAGCATCCAGAAGGGACTCGTCCTCCGCGAACGCGCGGGTGACCAGGCCGCGGTGGCGCGCAGTTGCAACAATCTCGGCCTCGTGCACCGGGCGCTGGGCGATCTGGCCCGCGCAGAAGCCTGCCTGCAACGCAGTCTGGCCATCAAGAGCACGGCAGGGGATCTGCCCGGCGTGGCGAGTTGTTTCCTTAATATGGCGTACATCGCGCTCGACCAGGAGCGGTTCGAGTCGGCGCTCGAACGGGGTCGTCAGGCGCTGGATATCAGCCGCGCGCAGGTGCTGCGGCAACTCGAGGCGGAAATCCTGCTCCTGCTGGGGGAGGTGGCGGAGGCCCAGGGTCGGTACACCGAGGCCACCGGGGAGTATGCCGGCGCGCGCGCGATTGCCGAGGAGATAGACGACGCCGATCAGTGCCTGGCGATCCTGCGCCACCAGGCGGGGCTAGCTCTGCGCGAAGGTGAGGCGACGCAGGCCTGGTCGACCTTCCGGGAAGCGGAGGCGCTCGCGCCGCGCGTGCCGTCGCAATTGCAGCGCGCGCTGTTGCGCCAGTTGGCGGGCGATCTGCACACTGCCGCCCACCGGCACGCGGAGGCCGCGACGGCCTACGAGGAGTGCGCCCACGCGCTCGTCGCGCTCCATAAGACGGAACTGCAGACCGGGGCGAAAACGCGCGCAGCCCTGGCCCTGGCACGCGCCGGCGAACTGCAGCGCGCGCGGGACCTGTTCAGGGAATTGCGGCGCGGCACGCTGGACATGCGGCTTTCGGCCCTGCCCCCCGAGTTTCACGAGCTGGAAAAACTGCTCGGCCAGACCGGCGGCGAGGTTTCGGGGGCTTCGGCGGATGCGGTCCTGCTGCGCGGCCTGCTCAGCCTGCCTGCCCTGGAGGCGCAACGGCCCGGCTTCCCTGCCTGCGCGCGTCGTGTCGCCGAGCTCCTGCACGTCGCCGGCTCCTTCGCCGCCGTAGGGTTTGTGCATCTGTCGCCGACCGGTGAGGAACTCGGTCGCTGGGAGCAGGGGGATCCTTCCGGCGCGGAGGGACCCACGTTCGTGGCGCGCGATGTCTGGCCGGACGGAGCGGAGATCGTGGGCACGGGGGTCCTGGCCGGAAATCCGGCGCTGCCCGGCCGGCACGGCGCGATCAGTTCGGAAGAGGCTCGGGGGGCGTTGACCCTGGCGACGGCGGTTCTGGCCGCCTGTCGGGCCCGGATCGAAGAGGGGCGGCGCCAGAGCGCCTCGCCCGTCTCCCCGGCGCCGGTTTTGCAGGCCGCCGCGTCCCCTCCGGGGGTGGCGTTCGTCGGTACCAGCGAGGCGCTGGCCGACCTGCGCCGGTTCGTCGACAAGGTGGCGAATCTCGATGTGCCCGTGCTGATCCTCGGTGAGAACGGCGCGGGCAAGGAGTTGGTCGCGCGGCTGATCCACTCGCGTGGCGCGCGCCGACGCCACGGCTTCGTCGCGGTCAATTGCGTGAGCATTCCCGCCACCCTGCTCGAGAGCACGCTGTTCGGGCACGAACGGGGCGCTTTCACCGACGCCGTGGCGCGCCGGATCGGCGAATTCGAACAGGCGGGATCCGGCACGATTCTCCTCGATGAGATCGGGGAAATGCCGGTCCCGCTCCAGACGAAACTGTTGCGTGTCCTGCAGGAGAAGGAATTCCGCCGCGTTGGCGGCAGCGAGACGCTGCGCCTGCGTGCCCGCGTGCTGGCGGCCACGAATCTCGACATCGGGACCGCGGTGGCTGACGGCCGTTTCCGCGAGGATCTCTACTACCGCCTGGCGGTGTTGCCGGTGCGGGTGCCTCCGCTGCGCGAACGGCCGGAGGACATCCCGCCTCTGTTGCGCCATTTTCTCGAGATCTATGCAGCGGAATTCGGCGTCCCGGTCTGCGAAATCAGCGCTGAGGCGCTCGATGTGCTCGTGTCCGCCCCCTGGCGGGGCAATGTCCGGGAACTGCAGAATCTTGTCCGGCAGCTGCTCATCTTCGCCGAGGGACGTCCCGTGCGCTGCGGCGACCTGCCGACCTCCCTGCAGCCGCCGGGCGATGAGCCGTCGGATGTCGGCGAGGATCTGGCGGAGATCGTGGCGCGGCTGGTCCGGGTGCGCGACCTGGGCGTGGCCAGCCCGTTGCTGCCGAGACTGCAGGGGCTGCTGGCCCGACAAATGGTGGCGTGTTGCGCCAGCAAGGCGGAGGCTGCGCGACGCCTCGGCATCACCGCGCCGACGCTCTACGAATGGCTGCGGAGGGAGGGCGCGCAGGAGGCGGGGCATCCGCGTCGGCAGCGAAGCGCGGAAGGTTGATCAGGGCTTGCTCCGGCCGAAGGTAGATCGTAGAATGCACCCGGGAAAAAGCACGTTCTCTGGCCGAGGAGGTCAGTGATGTCCATGCGTGCCGGCATCTCCGCGCTCCTGTTGTCATTGCTGCTGATGGTCGGTGGTGGAGAGGCTCACGCCGCCTTGTCCACCGGCGTGGTGACGCTCGTCCCCGGCACGACCGCGGTGCGGCTTGGTGAGGCCGTTTTCGTGGTGTCGACGGATCGTACGATCTCGCTGTCGCTTACATTCGTCACCGGGGATCTGCTCGATGGGCTGGTCGTGCTTCGCGATACATCGCCGGCGCTGGTGCAGATTTTCTGGCGCGACACCGGCGTTATTGTCTTTGCCGGTCCCGTGGCGCAGGTCAGGTCGGTTCGCTGCCACGTCCCCGTGAAGTCCCTCGCGGTCGAGGACAGCGGGCACACGGAGAAGTGACCGTTTCGGGGAGTTCGGCCGGCCCGTGCCGCGAACAATTATTTTAGGACACTAAAAATTTCTTACACACCGCCTCGCCGCTGCTGGCGTGCAGGCTGAGCGCCATGTATTTAAGCATATGAATGAAAACAAGTTAGTCGTTTTGCCAGCCCCCGCCAATTCAGGTACGCGAATTGCAAATGTCCTGTCAGGTGGCGGACACACGATACCGCCGACAGGGTGCGGACGCGTGGCGCGAGGGATATCCGCATCCGCCGGCGGCAGCAGACATCGATTCCCCCTTGTTGGATGGATGGGCGGGCCGGTCACTCACACCGGCCCGCCCTGTTGTGTGCGCGGCAGCGGCCGGTGTGGACAGCCGCGCCCGGACGGTGCTAGCGTCACCCGGACCATTCCGAACCGGGGCGCGATCCGGACGCGGTCCGTGCCCCAGGGGGGGGCCGCTTGAGTCCGGATGATTGTTCGATTCTCGTCTGTGACGACAACATCGACCACCTCGGGCTTCTCAAGCGGGAACTTGAGCGCCACTCACCGACGTTCCAGGTCACGACCGTCACCAGCGCCCAGGTTTTCCGGCAGGAACTGGCGAGTGCCTCCCCTGACGTGGTGATCATCGACGACCTGCTGCGCGACGTGAACGGCCTGGACCTGTTGCGCGAAGTGATCGCGCAGCACCCCGACACGGTGGCGATCATGATCATCGGCATGGGGAACGAAGATGTCGCGGTGCAGGCGATGAAAGTCGGGCGCCGGTGACTGCGTCATCAAATCGAGCGGCAGTTTCGCCATGGTGCCTCTGGTCGTGGCGCGGGCCCTGGAGCGCAAGGCCCTGCTCGCAGGCAGGATCGCGCTCGATGGACGGGTCGGACGGGCCTCCCGGCTCCACGTGCTCGGAACGCTCGCCCTGGGCGTGGCCCATGATCTGAACGGTCTGCTGGGGGCGATCCTGGGGCGCGCGGAGTTGTTGCGCCAGGCGGCCGACGCGGAGTCCGCGCGGGAGCTGGGGGTCATCGAATCCGCGGCTCGTGACGCCGTCGCCATCGTTGGCCGCGTGCTCGACTTCGCCGCCGGTCGTCCGTCGCTGCCGCCCGTGGCCGTGCCGCTCGCGGCCGCCGTGCGAGATTGTCTCGAGTTCACGCGTTCACGCTGGGAAGCCGACGCCCGGCGGCGCGGGGTCGCCTATCATCTGGCGCTGGATCTGCCCGAGGATCTGGCGATCTCAGCGCAGCCCGCAGCGGTGCGCGAGGTGATCACGAACCTGATCGTCAATGCACTCGAGGCGATGCCGGAGGGGGGCACGCTGTTCGTGCGGGTCCGGCCCGACGAGCGTCAGGCCCATCTGTTCGTGCAGGACACGGGTGTGGGGATGACCCGCGCGCAGATCGACGGGCTGTTCGACGTCAACCGCGGTTCGGAAAAACCGGGCGGTCACGGCATCGGTCTGGCCACCTGTCTGGCGTTGCTGGAGGGGATGGGAGGGAGCATCCGGGTCGAAAGCGAGCTGGATGTCGGCACGACCTGCGAAGTCGTGATGCCGCTGCGCGCCGCGACGTTGCCCGTGATGGCCGCGGCGGAAGTGTCGCCGGCCGCGGTCTCCCCGCTCCGGGTTGCGGGTGCTGGTCGTGGACAATGAACCGCGCGTGGCGGAGCTTTTGGCGGATGTCCTGGTGGCGGATGGCCGGCAGGTCATGGTGGCCTTCAGCGGTGAAGAGGCGATGAGCAGGTTCGAGCCGGGCGGTTTCGATGTGATCTTCTGCGACCTCTCCCTGCCCGGTATGTCGGGGCTCGAGGTGGCGCGCGCCGCGCGGGCTCTCGATCCCGTGGTCGCCACGATTCTGGTCACCGGCTGGGGCGGGGAAGGGGAGCTCGCGGGCACGGCCGGAGCGGCCATCGACCTGACCGCGCTCAAGCCGCTCGACGTTGCGGTGATCCGCTCTGCCGCGGAGGGGGCCCGGGTCGCTTTCGCTCGAGCACCGATGACTTTGGGGGCTGAGCCCCCATTCTTATCATTCAGCGCGACCCGGGTGCGGCAACGCGCCGTCGAACTGATTCCGCGCCCGATCTGCCCAAGTTTGTCATGTGTTCCGACAAGACATGGTTCCGCTTCGTTTTCGGCCTGGCTTGGTCGGAAACAATTTCACGCCGGTGGTGCACCTACCGCGTCGGCTCGGCGTGCCGCCTTGACAACCCCCCCTTTGGATTATTCATAAAAGACGATTTTCGTATTCAGAATCAGGGGAACTACCTCGCATTAGGTCCAGTCGGTCGATTTCCAGCAGCGGAGGTGTCAGATGGCCGCGGAAATGACGAAGGAAATGGACGACCAGGTGATCCGTCAGAAAGAAAAGGCCTTCCAGGATTACATTCAGACGAAAGGCCTGAAGACCACACGTCAGCGCAATACGATTGTTGGTGTCTTCTTTCGCCTGCGCGGCCACATCTCCGGTGGAGGAGCTCCTGCGCGAGGTCAAGAAGGTCAACCCGAAGATCGGATACGCGACGGTCTACCGGACGCTGCATCTGCTGACGGCGAGCGCTCTGGTCGAAGAGCGGCGGTTCGGCGACGGACTGGCGCGTTACGAGGGACGTTCGGAAGTGGAGCATCACGATCACATGATCTGTCTCGATTGCGGCCAGATTTCCGAGTTCTTCAATCCGCACATCGAGGCGCTCCAGGAAAAGCTGGCCCACGACCACAAATTCAAGATCTATCGCCATCGTCTCGAGCTTTACGGCTCCTGCGAGGACGCCGAATCGTGCCAGCGCCGGCGCCAGAAGATCGGCGACTAGCCACGACGCGACGGGGCGGTTCACGGCCCGGAAGCGAGCGCTCGGAATATGGATACCGCCACCGCGGGCGTGGCCGGGGATGTGCTGCTGCTCGTCGGCAACCCGAACGTCGGCAAGAGCGCCCTCTTCAGCCACCTGACAGGCAAGTACGTCACCGTTTCGAACTACCCCGGCACGACCGTCGATCTGACGCGCGGCCGCCATCGTCGCGACGCGCGCGAATACGAAGTCGTCGATACGCCCGGCGTCTACTCCCTGCACCCGCAGTCCGAGGATGAACTGGTCACCCGCGACCTGCTGCTCGCGCATCCCCACGCCACCGTGATCCTGGTCCTCGACGCCAAGAACCTGGCGCGGGGACTCCTGCTCGCCCAGCAGCTCGGGGAGCTGGGCACGCCGTTCTGCGTGGCGCTCAACATGGCCGACGAAGCGCTCAGCCAGGGTCTGCGGATCGACGCGGCAGCGCTGGCGGAGGCGCTCGGCGTGCCGGTCGTGCCGACGGTCGCGACCTCCGGACGCGGGGTCGACGCGCTGGCCCTCGCGATCGCGGAGGCCCGGGTGGGGCGCTTCCGCGGCGTCTTCCCGGGCGAAATCGAAATCGCCCTCGGAGCGTCTCGCCGCGGTGCTGGCGGAGACCGCCGGCGGCGACGTCCGCCCGGCTGCTGGCGCTGGCGGCGCTGCAGGAACCGGCCTCGCTGCCGGCGCCGCTGCGCGCGGCGCTCGGCGCGGCGGGGCTCGCGCGTCTCGAGGCGATCGCCGCCCCGGTGCGCCGGCTCTACAATGTCCCGCTGGCGAGCGCGCTCACCGCGACGCGCCTGGGCGAGGTCGGCGCCCTCGTGCGGCAGGTCCAGAACCGACCGGCGGGCGGACCGGGCGGTCTGGCCTCGCGGCTGGGCGCGATCGCCGTGCATCCGGTGGGCGGCCTGTTCGCCGCCCTCGGCGTGCTGCTGGTAGTCTACGGATTCGTGGGGATGTTCGGGGCCGGCCTGCTCGTCGACTGGCTGGAGAACGGGCTGTTCGGTCGCCTGCTCAATCCCCTGCTCACCGCGGCGGCGGCCCGCTTCGTGCCGTGGACGCCGCTGCGGGATTTCCTCGTGGGCGAGTATGGGCTGTTCACCATGGCGCTCACCTACAGCCTGGCGATCATCCTGCCGGTCGTCGGCACCTTCTTCATCGCGTTCGGCGTGCTCGAGGACTCGGGCTACATGCCGCGCCTGGCCGTGATGGCCAACCGCTTCTTCCGCCGCATGGGCCTGCACGGCAAGGCGGTCCTGCCGATGATCCTGGGCCTCGGCTGCGACACCATGGCCACCCTCACCGCGCGCATCATGGAGACCCGCAAGGAACGCATCCTCGTCACCCTGCTGCTCGCGCTCGGGGTGCCGTGCTCCGCGCAGCTCGGCGTGATTCTCGGCATGCTCGGCACGGTGTCGTTCGCGGCGGCGTGCTGATCTGGGTGGGAGTCGTGACGGTGGTCATGCTGACCACCGGCGCCGTGGCCGCGCGGCTGCTGCCGGGGGCCGGCAGCGATTTCATCCTCGAACTGCCGCCGATGCGGGTGCCCGGGATCCGCAACATCCTGATCAAGACCGGCGCGCGCATCGAGTGGTACCTGAAGGAAGCGGTGCCGCTCTTCGTGCTGGGCACGATCCTGCTGTTCGCGCTCGATCGTCTGCATCTGCTGGTCGCGATCCGCAACGCGGCGGCGCCGGTCGTGCAGGCGCTGCTCGGCCTGCCGGAGCGGGCCACGGATGCCTTCCTGATCGGCTTCCTGCGCCGCGACTACGGCGCGGCGGGACTGTACGACCTGCAGCGGCAGGGGCTGATGGACGGCCGGCAGGTCGTGGTCAGTCTGGTGGTCATCACCCTGTTCGTGCCGTGCATCGCGAATTTCTTCGTGATGATCAAGGAGCGTGGCGTGCGCACGGCGCTGGCCATCGCGGGCGTGATCGTCGTGATCGCCCTGGGCGTCGGCGGGGCGCTGAACTGGTCGCTGCGCCTGCTGGGGGTCGAGCCTTGACATCGCCGGGCGACGCAGCCGACCATCCAGTGTCCGCTGTGCGGCTACCGCTTCGTGCCTGGGCGACCTGTCCTGTCACACGCACTGTCCGCTCAGCCGCGGCTGCCGCGTCATCTGCTGCCCGCACTGTTCACTCAGCTTCCTCGGCCCGCGGCGACCGGCTGTTCCGGAGCGCCGGCGGGAAGGACTCTGGCGCCGGCCATGGAAAAGACCGACCGCGAAGCCCTAGAGGATCTGCTGGAGGCGGTCTGGCTCCGCCGTGAGGCGGGGCGGACGTTCGCCCTGGCGCGTCATTCCGGCCCGTCAGGAGAGCCCCGATCCGGCCGAGGTCGCGCGGCAGCCTGGCGGACGAGGGCCTGCTGACCGTGGAGGAGGGGAAGGTCACGCTCACCGCGGCGGGGGAGGCGCAGGCGGCAGTCCGTGGTGCGGCGTCACCGGCTCGCCGAGCGTCTCTACACCGATCTTCTGCAGGCGCACGAGGCGGGCCAGCAGATCTTTCGCCTGCCGCTTCGAGCACATCCTGAGCGAGGAGGTGACCGTGGCGGTCTGCACGCTGCTCGGCCATCCGCCCACCTGTCCGCACGGCCGCCGGATCCCTGCCGGGCGACTGCTGCCGGCGCGCGGCCCGCGAGGTGCGGCCGGTCGTGCGTCCGCTCAGCGAATTCCCGCCCGGGGCGTCGGTGCGCATCGTGTTCCTGACGCCGAGCTTCCATCAGCGTCTCGACCGCCTGAGCAGTTTCGGCGTGCTGCCGGGAGCGGTCGTGCGTCTCCATCAGAAGCACCCGGCCTGCGTGCTGCGCGTGGGCGCGACGGAGGTGGCTCTTGAGCGGGAAGTGGCGGGAGAGATCTATGCCATCGGCGTCGACTGAGCCGCCGCGGCCGACCGCTCCGGACGGAGACGAGGGCTGGCTGCGCATCGAGGTCGACCGCGCGGCGCTGCGGCACAACGCCGCGCTGTTCCGCGCCCTGGCGCGGCCGCCCGCGCGCCTGCTGGCCGTCGTCAAGGCGGACGGCTACGGCCACGGTATCGTCATCGCCGCGCGCGCCTTCCTGGAGGGCGGCGCCGACCTGCTCGGCGTGCACGCCGTGGCGGAGGCGCAGGTCCTGCGCGACGCCGGCCTGCGCGCGCCGATCCTGATCCTCGGTCCGCTGCCCGGACCGGGGGTGGCGCGGGCGCGGCGACTCGGCTGCGAGATCACCGTCGGTTCGCTGGCGGGGCTGGACGCCGCGGTGGCGGCGGCCGGGCTGCCGGGAAGCGATCCGCTGCCGGTCCACCTGAAGGTGGAGACCGGCGTGAACCGGCAGGGGATCGTGGAGGGCGAACTCGACGCCGCCCTGGCGCGTGCTGGCCGGCGCGCCGGGCCTGCGGCTGAGCGGGCTGAGCAGCCACTTCGCCGACATCGAGGACACCACCGACCACGCCTTCGCCAGCGCGCAGATGGCGCGCTTCGAGGCGTGGCGGGCGGCGCTCGCGGCGCGCGGACACGGCGGTCTGGAGCACCACATGTCGTGCAGCGCGGCGGCCATCCTGTGGCCCGAGTCGCACCGGGCGCTGGTGCGGGTCGGGGTGTCGGCGTACGGGATCTGGCCGTCGCGGGAGAGCCGGGTGTCGGCGCGCGGTCGCCGGCCGCGGCGAACTGGCGCTGCGGCCCGCGCTGACCTGGACCTGCGGCGTGTCCCAGGTCCGCACGGTGCCGGCGGGCGAGACCGTGGGCTACGGACGCACCTGGAAGGCGCCGGTCGAGAGCCGCATCGCCGTGCTGCCGGTCGGCTACGCGGACGGCTGGCCGCGCGCCCTTTCCAACCGGGCGCATGTCCTGCTGCGCGGCGCGCGGGCGCCGCTGCGCGGCCGGATCTGCATGAATCTCTGCATGGCGGACGTGACCCACATCCCCGGCGTGACGGCCGGCGATCGCGCCGTGCTGCTCGGTCGCCAGGGCGAGGAGACGATCAGCGCGGAACTGCTGGCCGACTGGCTCGGCACCATTCCGTACGAGGTGCTGACGTTGCCCGGGGCCGTCCTGGGCGCGGACGGCGGTCTGAAGGAGGACGTCGTGCTCGACGGGATTCGCGGTTTCTTCTCCGCGCATGTGGCGCCGGCGGCGCCGGGGGCGTCGGGGACTGCCGGGCGCCGGCTCGAGGTGGCGGTCTGCGCCCTGCTGCTGGAGGCGGCGCATGCCGACGCGGATTTCTCGGCCGCGGAGCGGGAGCTCGTCGGCACGCTGCTCGGCGAGCGCTTCAGCCTGGCCGGCCCGGAGGTGCGGGAGCTGATGGCGCTGGCGGAAGCGGAGCGCGCCCGCAGCACCGACCTGTACGGCTTCACGCGGCTGATCGCGCAGACCTACGACGACGCGGGCAAGCGCACGCTGCTCGAGACTGCTCTGGCGGGTGATCTACAGCGACGGGCGTCTGGAGGCCCACGAGGACGCGCTGATGCACAAGCTGGCCCACATGCTCGGTCTGCACCACGCGGACCTCATCGCCCTGAAGCTGCGCGTCAAGGGGAGCGGGAGCACGTCGGCGCCCCGCCCGGAGCCGTCCGCCGGGACCTGAGCGCCTTCGCCGTGCGCTCCCGCTGTACCCCGCACGGTCGACCTGCCGCTCCAGGTACACTGGTTGGCACATTTCCCGACATCAAAAATATGCGTAAGCATCTGTATCACATAGTGGTTGTGACGTCGGATATCCGGCTGGCATCCGGACTGCATCCGCCGGGGCGCGCGATGCAGGTCGCCGTTCCCCGGCGACTCCCCACGGAACGATCCTGACGCGGAGGTTGATACATGAAGCTGCGGACCCCGATGCTGCTGGCCGGGCTGGCGCTGGTCGCGGCGCTCGGCCTGGCCGGATGCGGCGCGGACCAGGCGACGACCACGGCCACCGACGGCACAACCGACGACTACACCGCCCTCGATCTGGATGCCGATTTCGGCGGCCTGACCGCGACCGACGAAGCCGCGGCGTTCGGCGACATCGCCCTGGAGCAGGCGGTCCTGGCGGAGGCGGACGAAGTGGCCGACGATCCCCTCGCGGCCGATCCGCAGGTGGCGGAGCTCGAGGCGCTGGCCGTCGCCACCGGACGATTCCGCGGCGCGCCCCGCGGCCGCGCGTCACGTTCGTGCGCATCGTCTGGGGCGTGCTGGACAGCCCCCCCGATACGCTCGGCACGCGCGGACGAAGGGCTGGACCTGGTCGACTGGTCGGGTCGGATCCAGGTGGACCGCGGCCTGGTGATCGTGCGGCGCGTGATCAGTTTCGAGCGGCCCCGCGATTATCCTGCTGCCCCGCCTGGACCGCCACACCGTGGACTGGGTGTCGCACACCGGCCCGCGCAGCGACGGTCTCCTGATCGAGATCCTCGAGCCGCCGGTCCTGCCCGATTCCACCGGCGCCCTGCCGCCGCCCAACCGGCTGCGGTCTCCGGACCGCTCCCTACGGCGCGGAATTCCTGGTCGAGGAGCTGGTCGGTCTCGACGCCACCTTCCCGGTCCTGCCGGCAGGGGAATGCCATCCATTTCACCGGCTTCCGCCCCGACATCTGCCCGCGCGGGCTTCCTGGCCGGTTTCTGGCAGGCCCGCGGTGACTCGGCGGGGTCGTTCCGCGGCCGCTGGCTCGGCCTGCAGGGGCGCAGCGACGGTTTCCTGCGCGGCGGCTACGGCTATGACAGCGAGGGGCGCCGTGTCATGGTGGGCAAGTGGATCAGCACGGCCGGACGCTTCCGCGGCCTGCTGCGCGGCACCTGGGAGTCGTTGCCCGAGCCCGGGCATGGACGGTTCCACGGTCACTGGGTGAACGCGGCCGGCACGGTGGAAGGGGAATTCGGCGGCGATTTCCTGGCCGCGCCGGAGCGGCCCGGAGGTTTCTTCGCGGGTCGCTGGGGAACGCTCTGTCCCGGCGGGGATGTCCGTGCCGGAGTAACCCCGGCCGTCGTGATGGCGACAGACGGGAGGCGGCCCGGCCGGGCCGCCTCCCGGCGTGAGGGCGGGATCAGTCCCGCTCGATCTCCAGCGGGCCCGCGTGCATCAGCGGATGCACGACGAGCCGGCGGCGCGCCTCGATCACCAGGTCGACGCGTCCGCCGATCGAACCTTCCCCTCTGATCTCGTAGTCGTGGGCCGGCGAGTAGGCCTCGATCCCCTTCGCCTCGGGGTCGATCGTTTCGACCGGCTCGCCCCCCTCGATGACCAGGCCGGCCGGCAGCCCCTTCAGCAGCGCCTGGATCTCCTCGCCGTAGCGTCGCGCGAAAGCCTGATAGCGGAAGGGGATGCGGGCGGCGCGCACGCGGCCCTCATTCGCGAGGCGCAGTCCCGCTTCGCTTTCCAGACGCGCGCGCACCGCGACGAGGCGGTCGCGCGTGGTCTGGTCGACGATGGCGCGGCATTCGTGGGGGGACAGGCCGATCATGCCGTGCAGGCGATCGCCGAGCGAGCGTCCGGCGGGGGCCTGATCAGGGGGGAACTCCAGGTAGCCGGTGTGCCCGGCGCCCAGGAGCAGCCCACACAGGAAGCCCCGCCCCGCCTCGGGAACCCCCTCGATCACCACTTCGAAAAAGACCGGCGAGGACGCCGGGTTGTTGGCGGCCATCAGCGCGCCTCCTTAACGGAAGAAGAGCAGGGTGATGACGATGAACGTCGGGATCAGGAACGGAATCGAATAGCGGAACATGTAGCCGAAGAAGCTCGGCATCGGCACGCCCGCCTCCTCGGCGATCGACTTCACCATGAAGTTGGGTGCGTTGCCGATGTAGGTGTTGGCGCCCATGAACACCGAACCGGCCGAGATGGCGGTGAGGTCGCGGATGAACTCGGGGTTGGCGGCGACGCCCGCCACATGCCCGAGCATGCCCGGCACCGCGGACTCCGGCACGCCGAGGCTGCCGAGGGCCGTGTTGAAGAAGGTCAGGTAGGTGGGGGCGTTGTCGAGGAAGCTCGACAGTCCGCCCGAGGCCCAGAAGTAGTGCGCCGGTTCGCGGACGGCGCGGATCAGTCCCGCCATGGCGCCGTGCACGCCGGCCTGCAGGATCTCGAGGGCCGGGATGATCGTGATGAAGATGCCGGCGAACAGAATCGCCACCTCGCGGATCGGCCCCCAGGAGAACTCGTTGCGCTGACGCACCGCTTTTGCCGTGGTGCGCAGCGACAGGTACCCCATCAGCAGCAGGAAAAGGTCGCGCGCCAGATTCTGCCGCTCGACGACCACATGGCCGTACACCGGCTGCAGACCCAGGTCGGCGGAGCCGGAGAACAGCACGCCGGCCATGACGCCGAACAGGAACAGCAGGTTGTGCAGCCCCTCGATGCGCACGCGCCCCTCGCCCGGCGCGGCCTCGGGCGGGCGCGCGGTTTCGCGGCGGTAGGCGCGGCGGTCGAGGAGGTAGAAGACGACGAGCAGGATCACCATGGCAGTGGACGCGTGGCGCAGCACCGCGGTGGTGACCCAGAAGAACGGCACCCCGTGCAGGAAGCCGAGGAACAGCGGCGGGTCGCCCAGCGGCGTCAGCGCAGCCGCCGATGTTGGCGACCAGGAAGATGAAGAACGCCACCACGTGCACCTGGCTGCGCCGCCAGGCGTTGGCGCGCAGCAGCGGCCGGATCATCACCATGGCGGCGCCGGTGGTGCCGATCCAGGAGGCGAGCAGCGTCCCGATCAGCAGCAGCAGCGTGTTGAGCGCCGGCGAGCCGCGCAGCGCTCCGCCCACGTAGATTCCGCCGGCGATCGTGAACAGCGCCCACAGCAGGATGATGAACGGGATGTAGTCGATGACCGTGATATGGATGATCTTCTGCAGCGCCTCGTTGCCGTACACCGCCAGGAACGGGACCGCCATGAGCAGCGCCCAGGCGGCTGACACCTTTGGGAAGTGATGGTGCCAGAAGTGGGGCGCCAACAGCGGGAAGAGGGCGATCGAGAGCAGAATCCCGGCGAAAGGGAGCGCGCTCCAGAGCGGCAGACGCTCGCCGAGCCCGGCCGGATGGACGGCGGCGCCGGCCTCCGCCCCGACGTTCCCGGCGGTTCCGGCAGCGGGAACCGCGGCCACGGCGGCGATCGCGGACATCAGCAGCAGGGCCAGGAAGATGATCGCGGCTGTCCGCGGAGGCACAGACCGGCGTGGCGATGGGAAACACGGATCTCATGGGCGCCTCCGGGAAACGCGTGAGACAACACGGAAGAAGCTGGCGTAACGCAGACGCCGAGGGTCAGGCAGCGGCCGAAACGGAAGTTGAAAACCGCTTGAACCTAGGGTAGCGTCCCGGCGCTGTCAATGGTCGCCCGGCCAGGCGTGGGTGGGTGCGCGCTCCGATCGGTCCCGCCGTGAGAATCGCTTTTCTCAGTTCCCAGCACGGCTATTACGGCGGCGAGGTGCATCTGCTGCAACTCGCGCGGGGCCTGGCGCAGCGTGGTCACGAGGTGGCCTGCTGCGTGCCGCCCGGCAGCGGTCTGGCGGTCCGGCTGGCGGACGCCGGTCTCGATGTGACCACCGCGCGGCTCGTGGACTGGTTCGAGCCGGTCGGGGCGGCGAGCGCGGCCGCCTGGCTGCGCCGTCGGCGGCCGGAGATCCTGCACACGCACTGTCCCCGCGACCACTACCTGGCGGCGGTGGTCACGCGCGGCCTCCCGACCCGCAACGTCGGCACGCGGCACGAACTGCGGCCGATCGGGGCGGCGCGGTTCAAACGGCCGTTCTTCCGCCACTTCGCCACGATGATCGCCGTTTCGGAGGCGGTACGCACGGTTTTCGTGGCCTCGCGGGTCATGGATCCGGAGCGCGTGGTGACGGTTCGCAATGGCGTCGACACCGACTGCCCGTGGGCGGCACGTGGCGGCCTGCGGCGGGCGATCGGCCTCGACGACGATGACGTGCCGGTCGTCGGCTACGTCGGGCGCCTCTCGCCCGGCAAAGGGCTCGACACGCTGATCGAGGCGATGGCGTTGTTGCGTCGCGACGGGGGACCCCGGGCGCGGCTCTTCATCGTGGGTGATGATCCGAGCCGCGATGGCTCCTGCGGTGGCGCGCTGCGTCGCCGCGCCGCTCAACTCGGCCTGGGCGGATCGGCGCACTTTTTCGGCTGGGTGGAGGATGCCGCGGCCGCCGCCGCCGATTTCGATCTGCTCGTCGTGCCGTCGCGCGCGGAGCCGTGCGGCCTCGTCACGCTCGAAGGGATGGTCCACGGCCTCGCGATCATCGCCACCGCCGCCGGCGGCACTCCGGAACTGATTCGCGACGGCAGGGAGGGTCTGCTGGTGCCGCCTGACGACCCGCCGGCGCTGGCGGCGCGGCTGGCGCGCCTGCTCGGCGATCCGGAGCTGCGCGCGCGGCTCGGTGCGGCGGCGCAGCGGCGCGTGACGGGGGAATTTCCGCTGTCGAGGATGCTGGACGGGGTCGAGGGCGTGTACCGGCGCGCCGGGCGTTGACCCGCCGACCGGTGCGTGCTAGAATCCAATTGTCGGCCATTCCTACATTCGGTCATCCCCTTCCCAAGCCCTCGCCAGGAGCCGGGAATGTCTCGTTGGAGACCATTCCTATGGCTGGGGTTGTTTCTGGCGTTCACCACGCAGTCGCCGGGGTGCGGCCGACAGGCCCCGGTCTTCACGCCCTCGTCGACTCAGGATTGGGGCTTCCTGAGCGTGACTTCCACGCCGCCCGGCGCGGCGATCACGCTGGACGGGCAGGACACCGGACAGGTAACCCCGGACACCCTCGATACGCTCGTTTCCGGCCCGCACGTGGTGCGGGTGCGGCTGGACGGCTACCTCGCCGAGCCGGAATCGCTGGTGGTCGAGGTGACCGCCCCGCTCATGGCGAGCGCCGCGTTCACGCTGTCCGAGCCGCAACAGGCGCCGCTCAAGGTGGTCCTGCTGGAGGGGTTCTCGAACGTCGATTGCCTCGGCTGCCCGGAACTCGCCGCCACGCTCGCGGCGGTCATGGCCGAGCCGGGGCACGGCCGCGATCGCCTGCTGCTGATCAAGTACGCGGCGAACTGGCCCAATTACCTCGACCCGCACTATCAGGCCAACCCGCAGGACAACACCGCCCGCCTCACGTTCTACCAGCGCGACATCATGGGCATCCCCACGCTGTTCGCCGACGGCGCGCTGGTGGGTGTCTCGGGCCAGGCGCCCACGCCGGACGAACTGTCGACGCTCGTGGACGAGCTGCTGGCGGCCGATCCCGGTTTCGCCATCGCCGTGACCGCCACCATCGCCGGGCCGAGTGTCACGGCGGAGGCGACGCTCACGGCCGTGCGCCCCGTCGCGCGCACCGGAGCCATGCTGCATCTCGCGCTGCTGGAGAACCCGGTCATCTACGCCGTTCCGCCCGGCAGCCAGGGGGAGACCGAGTTCCACTGGATCATGCGCGACTTCATCACCCTCGCCGAATCGCCGCTGCCGCTGACCGCGGCTGAGCCGCGGGAGATGTCGGGCAACCTGGTCGTGCCGGCGTCCTGCCTTCCCGAGCACCTCGCCGTGATCGCGTTCGTCCAGGACCCCGCCACGCGCGAGATCCTCCAGGCGGGCCTGGTGCCCCTTGTTCGTCCACCTGTTCTCCTTCGTCGCCGCCCCCGCAGTCCGCCCTTGCCATATCCCCGGTTTTCAACGGAAGAAGTCCGCCATGATCAAGTTGAGAACATCGATCATCCTGGGCCTCGTGGCCTGCTGCCTGACGGCTTCGACCGTGGCGGCCGTGCCGCGGGTGATGCTCGTCGAGGGCTTCACCAACGTCGGCTGTCCCTACTGCCCCGTCGCCAACGCGGCCACGCACGAGTTCCTCGCGGACTACGGCCCGTCCATGGCGATCGGCGTGTCGTATCACGTCTGGTGGCCGGACAGCAGCGATCCGCTCTACACGCTGGCCAACGCGGATTCCTCCGTCTACTTCCGCGGACTGTACTACGGGATCAATTCGGTTCCCTCGCTCTTCGCGGACGGCACTTCGACGGTCACCGGCAGCGTGGCGGCCCTGGAAGGGGCGGCGACGACGCGCCTGACCACCGACTCCCCCTTCACGGTCGCCGTGGAACAGGTGATCGCGGGCGGGATGGTCACCGTCACCGCGACGGTCACCGCGGTCGATGCGGTCCCGCTCAGCGATCTGGCGCTGCGCATCGCCCTGACCGAGACCGAGATCCACTACGCCGTGGCGCCCGGTTCGAACGGCCAGACCGATTTCTACGACACGATGCGCGACATGCTGCCCGACGCGCGCGGCACGAAGTTCACGATCGGCCTGGGCGAGACGCGGGTCTTCGTCCAGAGCACGCCGGTCAACGTGGCCTGGAACCTGGCCAACATCCGCGCCGTGGTCTGGGTGCAGGACGAAGTCACGAAGGAGGTGCTGCAGGCGGGCAGCACGGCGCCCAAGCCGAACTACGCCTTCTTCTACGGCGCCCGCAAGAGCATCGACGTGGTCGATCTCGGCACGCTGTGCAGCTACGAGTCCATCCTCACGAACTACGGCAGCCTGTCCGACGCCTACGACATCCACATCACGCCCGACCTGCCGACCGGCTGGAGCGGCTCGATCTGCATCGGCACGACCTGCTATCCGCCCTGGATCACCAGCATCGTCACGAGCGCCGCGCCCGGAGGCCCAGAAGGCGATCCAGGTGGACATCCAGCCGTTGTTGACGGCCGGCAGCGGCACCATGACGCTCACCGCCACCAGTCGCGGCGATCCCACGAAGACGTGGACCCGCGTGTTCAAGCTGATCTCCGACGGCGTGCCGATCCTGTGCGTGGACAGCGACGGCGGCTACAATTACGAGACCTACTATCACGCGGCGCTCGACGCGTCCGGTCATCCCTACGCCACCTGGGACCGTCTGCTCAACGGCGCGCCCAGCGCCGCCCAGCTCGATCATTTCCCCATCGTGATCTGGAACGGCGGGCTTGCCTATCCGCCCGTCACGGTCACGGACAGGACCGCGCTCGCCGCGTACCTTGACAACGGCGGCCGCCTGTTCATCAGCGGCCAGGACATCGGGTGGTCGCTGTGCGATCCGGCCAGCGCGGACTACAGCGCCGAGGCGATGGCGTGGTACAACGGCTATCTCGGCGCGGATTACCTCAACGACACCATCAACGACCTGTCCCTGAGCGGCGTGACGGGCGACCCGATCGGCGACGGGCTGGTATTCAATCTCAACGGCGACACCAGCGCCGACAACCAGGACTACCCGAGCGAGATCCAGCCGCGATCGGGCGCGGTCGGCTGCGTGGTCTACAGCCCCAACCGCGAGGCCGCGGTCCGCTACGCGAGCGGACCGTTCCGCGTCGTGTACCTGGCGTACGGGTTCGAGGGGCATGGACACGGAGTCGAACCGCTCCACCCTGATGTCCCGCAGCCTCGACTGGCTCGGGATCCAGCTGGTCGGCGTGCCGGGCGAGACGCCGCCGGTGCTGGCCGTGGAGCCGACGGTCGCGCCCAATCCGTTCAACCCCGCCACCGAGATCGCCTTCGCCGTGGGCGGCGCCGCGCCGGTGCCGGTGAAGGTGGCGATCTACGACGTGCGCGGACGGCTCGTGCGCGAGCTCTGGGACGGTCCGGTCGCGCCGGGCGACTGCACGCTGGTCTGGGACGGTCGCACCGCGAGCGGGCGCCCAGGCCGCCAGCGGCGTCTACCTGGCCCGCGTGCGGGTGGCGGACGAGGAGCGCGCCCTCAAGCTGGCCCTGACCAAGTGACGCGTCACGGGGAGGTGCCGATCTTGTTCTGCCAAGCACCGCGGCCGCGTTGGGCGCGGCGGGCCGTCGCGGCGGCCGCGGTCCTGGTCCTGGTGACGCTTGTGTGGGGGGAGGCGTCGGCCCCGCCGATGGCCGTCGCGGCCACGCCGGCCAAGCCCGCCGTGCCTGACTGGACGCTGCGCACGGCGGACGGCGGGGAGATCAGTCTGCACGGGGCCCTCGCGCGGGGCCCCGTGCTCGCTCGCCTTCTGGGCCCTCTGGTGCAACCCCTGCCTGCACGAGTTGCCCCATCTCGACGCGCTCGCGCGCGACACCGCGGGCCGCCTGACGGTTCTGGCCGTCAACCAGGACGGCCCCCGCGGCGTGGCGCGGGTTCGTCCCTATCTGCAGTCGAAGAAGCTCGGCCTCACCGTGCCGCTCGACACTTCGGGCGACGTCGCGCGCCAGATGCAGGTGGGCGGCATCCTGCCGTTCCTGGTCCTGTACGACGCCCGACGGCAGGAATTGTATCGCCACGTCGGCTACCGCGAGGGCGACGAGGCGACGCTCCGCGACAAGGTGATGGCGCTGCTCGGCGACGCGGCCGCGGACTCCGCGGGGGCGAAATGAGGCGCGCCGGATTGCCGGTGGGCGTCGTCATGGTGGCCGTCATGGTCGCGGGCGCGGCCGCGCGCGCGGAGACGATCGGCGACGGTCAGGTCACGGCCGTCGACGCGTTCGAGTACTCCTACAGCACGGAGACCGGCCAGGAGATCGTCGAGAACTGGCTCGACGCGAGCTGGCTCCTGGGCGGCTTGCGCGCCGGCATCCTGCTCAACCATCAGGCGCCGTCCGAAGAGGGTTTCCGGGCCAACAGCGTGCGGCACCGCTTCGTGGAGTTCTCCACCCAGGGGCTCGACGTGCGGGTCGGACATTTCTACGGGATGTTCGGCCGCGGCCTGCTGTTCGCCGCCTACGAGGACCGGCGCATCCGCGTCGACACCGCGCTCGACGGCCTGCTGGCGTCGGGTCGACGCGGCCGTCTGCGCGGCACCGCCTTCACGGGCGCGCCGAGCGACCTGTCCGTGGACGTGCGCGGCCTCGACAGCGAGGCCGATCTCGGTCACGGCTGGGCGGCTGGGCTGCTCGGGCCTGACCTGGCGCGCCGACGACCTGGTCGCGGCCGACGGGGACGTGCACCGCGAGTGGGTGGCGGCGTCGCGGCTGACCACGACGCTCCCGTGGGGCGGCCTCTACCTCGAGTACGGGCGCAAGAAGGGGTGGGACAACGAGTTCGTGCCCGACGACGCCTACCAGAGCGGACACGCCTTCTACGGGGCGCTCGATCTGGCGGCGGGACCGCTGGGCTCTCGCTTCGAGACGAAGGACTACCGGCGGTTCACCGTCCTGCGCAACGCCGACGGCCGCACGCCGCTCAACAACCCGCCTTCGCTCACGCGCGAGCACCTCTACACGCTGCTCAACCGCGCCCCCCACGCGGTGGACGCCGACGACGAGCGCGGCCAGCAGGCGGAGCTGTCGTGGACCGGCCCGGCCGGCTGGAGCAGCCTGCTGAACCTCAGCCGCACCGAGCGTCACGACGGCAGGCTCCTGTTCGAGGAGGCGTACGCGCAGATCGACCAGGAACGGCTCGGGGCCTTCCGGCTGCGCGGCGGCTTCGGCTACCGCGACAGCGAGGGGCTGCGGCAGACCGTGGTGGCCGAGGTCACCTGGTTCCTGGACGAGCGCACCAGCCTCACCTTCGAGGGCGAGCACCAGCACGTGCGCCTGGGCGGTGGCGCCGGTTTCGATCTGGGCGCCTTCGACGAGGATTTCCTGAAGCTGGAACTGGGCGTGGCGCCCGCCTGGTCCGTCTGCGCGATGCTGGAGATGAACAACAAGTACGTCGAGCAGCGCACCTTCGGCGAGAAGGCCGGCCCGTTCCCCGCCGCGCAGTTCGCGTACACGACGGAGCAGGGCGCTCGACTCGCGCTCTGGGCCGGCAAGCGCCAGGCCGGCTATCTCTGCGCCGGCGGCGTCTGCAAATACGAGCCGGCGTTCGCAGGGGTGGAGCTGAGCGGGACGGTGCGGTACTGAGACGGTCAGCGGTGTCTCTACGGCGCGCCGTCAGCCTTCACGAGTCCGCGCAGGAATGGCTCGATACCATTCATCAGCAACTGGACCGCGATCACGGTCACCATCAAACCCATCAGCTTTTCCATGATCCGCAGGCCGGTATGGCCGAGGCGGCGCATGACGGCGTCGCCGCCCACCAGGAGCAGGCCGGTGACGATCAGGATGGCCAGCACGCTGGCCAGGGTGACGATCCGGCCCGGAACAGCCCGGGGCCTCGGCCATCAGCACCATGACCGTGGTGATCGAGCCGGGACCGGCCAGCAGCGGGATGGCCAGAGGTGTGACCGACGGGTCCTCTTCCTCGGCCTCGTCGGGATGGTCGTAGGAATGGGCGCTCTCGATGCCGGTTTTCCAGCGCCTCTGGCGCGACTGCAGCATGTCGAGCCCGATCCCGAAGAAGATCACGCCGCCGGCAATGCGGAACGCGGAAAGCGTGATCCCGAACAGGCGCAGCAGGGTGCTGCCGAGCCCGGCGAACAGCAGCAGGATCGCCAGCGCCACCACCAGCGCGCGGGCGAGCACCCGCCGCCGTCGCCGTCGCGACATCCGCGCGGTGAGCCCGCTGAAAAACGGGATGCAGCCCAGCGGGTCGATCACCGCGAACAGCGACGACAGCGCAAAGACCGCGAATGCCCAGAGATCCATCGTCATGTGACGCTCCTGCCGGCGGGGCGCCGGGCCGCCGCCGGGTCCATGGTGGACGCCGGCCGGCGCCCAGGCAAGCCGGTTTTCCTTCACTTGGGCCGCAACATGATGCATCTTCGGGGGTGCGGGGGTCGCCGGCGCGCTCCCGTGGCATTTGCAGCGGCCTCGGCCGCAGGGAGGTTCGGGATGGCTGTCCGCGATCAGGATGCGCTCGACTATCATAGCCAGGGACGACCGGGCAAGACCGAGGTTGTGCCGACCAAGCCGTGCGTGACGGCCCGGGATCTTTCCCTCGCCTACACCCCGGGTGTGGCGATTCCCTGCCTGGAGATCGAAAAGAACCCCTCCGATGCCTATCGCTACACGAACAAGGGCAATCTGGTCGCCGTGATCTCGAACGGGACCGCCGTGCTCGGGCTCGGCGACATCGGTGCGCTGGCCGGCAAGCCGGTCATGGAGGGCAAGGGGGTCCTCTTCAAGCGCTTCGCGCACGTGGACGTGTTCGACATCGAAATCGACACGCACGACGCGCAGGAGGTCATCAAGTTCTGCCAGCTGATCGAGCCCACGCTCGGCGGCATCAACCTGGAGGACATCAAGGCGCCGGAGTGCTTCCTCATCGAGGAGACGCTCAAGAAGACCATGAAGATCCCGGTCTTCCACGATGACCAGCACGGCACGGCGATCATCTCCGGCGCGGCGCTGATCAACGCCTGCCAGATCACCGGGCGCGACATCAAGTCGGTCAAGGTGGTCGTGAGCGGGGCCGGCGCGGCGGCGATCGCCTGCGCGAAGTTCTACGAGCGGCTCGGCGTGCCGCGCGCGAACTTCCTGCTCGTGGACACCAAGGGGGTCGTGTTCAAGGGGCGCCAGGAGGGGATGAACCCCTACAAGGAGTACTTCGCGCAGGACACGAAGCGGCGCACGCTGGCCGAGGCGCTGAAGGGCGCCGACGTCTTCCTCGGCCTTTCGGCCAAGGGGGTCATGTCGCAGGACATGGTGCGTTCGATGGCGAAGGATCCCATCATCTTCGCCATGGCCAATCCCGACCCCGAGATCACCTACGACGACGCCAAGGCGGCGCGCGCCGACGTCATCATGGCGACCGGCCGCTCCGACTATCCCAATCAGGTCAACAACGTGCTCGGTTTTCCCTTCATCTTCCGCGGGGCGCTCGACGTGCGCGCCACGGCGATCAACGAGGAGATGAAGATGGCGGCCGCGCACGCCCTCGCCGAGCTGGCGCGGCAGCCGGTGCCGGACCATGTCTGCGCGGCCTACGGCGGCCAGCACTTCGAGTTCGGGCGGGAGTACATCATTCCCAAGCCGTTCGATCCGCGCGTGCTGGTGTGGGAGACGCTCGCGGTGGCGAAGGCCGCCTGCGAGACCGGCGTGGCGCAGCAGCCGATCACCGACTGGGACGCCTATCGGGACCGCCTCGAGGGTATGATCAGCAAGAGCGTGGAGGTCATGCGGACCATCCGCGTGAAGGCGCAGCGCGAGCGGCGGCGGGTGGTCTTCACCGAGGGCGACAACCTGCGCGTGGTCGAGGCGTGTCGTGGCATCCTGGAGGAGAAGCTGGCGCAGCCGATCCTGCTCGGCAAGGTGGAGTCGATCCGGGCGAAGGCCGAGCAGCTCGGAATCGATCCCGCGGCGCTGACGATCGTCGATCCGGAAACGTCCCCGCACAACGAGGTGTACGCGAAGGCGCTGTTCGAGTGGGCGGCGCGCAAGGGGTACACGCTCCAGAAGGCGGTCGCCATGGTCACGCGGCCGCATCACCACGGCATCATGATGCTGCGCTCCGGGCATGCCGACGGCATGGTGGCCGGCGGCGACCGTCCGTACGTGGACACCATCCGGCGTCTGCTGCCGCTGGTGGAGACGAAGCCGGGCGTGTCGCGGGCGGCCGGAATGCACGTCATGCTGGTCGAGGGCAAGGTGTTCATCTTCGCCGACACGACCGTCAACGTGGAGCCGGACGCGAAGCAGCTTGTCGAGATCTCGCTGCTGGCGGCCGAGGTGGCGCGCTACTTCAACCTTGAGCCGCGCGTGGCTCTGCTTTCGTTCTCGAACTTCGGCGACAACAACCACCCCAAGACGCGCCCGGTGCGCGAAGCGGTGGCGATTCTGCACCGCGATCATCCGGAGCTGATCGTCGACGGCGAGATGCACGGCGACGTGGCGGTGCTGCCGGAATTCAGCGCCCTGAGCTTCCCGCACAGCCGGGTGCAGGGGCAGGCGAACGTGCTGATCTTCCCCGACCTGATGAGCGGCAACATCGCCTACAAGCTGGTCGGCAACATCGGCACGGCGCGAGGTCATCGGGCCGCTGCTGATCGGCCTGAAGTACCCCATCAACGTGATTTCCTACAACTCCGACGTGCGCGAGATCGTCAACATGGCGGCGCTTTCGGCCTTCCAGGCCGGAAACTAATCCGCGTCGCTCGCGTATTTGACCGGTTGCCGCCGGGGGGCGGCGACGGGACAGGTTGAAGAGAAGGGGGCCGGCGTCAGCCGGCCCCCGCGCCAATTCCGCACCTTACCCGGGCAGGGGGCCGCGCGCATGACGGACGAGCCGCACGCCGGGACCGGCGTTCCGGTCCTCGAGGTGAAGGGGACTGCGCAAGGTCTTCGGCGACCTGGTCGCCGTGGACGGGATTTCCTTCGCGGTCCGCGAAGGGGAGATCTTCGGCTTCCTGGGCCCGAACGGGGCCGGCAAGACCACCGCCATCTCCATGATCTGCGGGCTGCTCACCCCGACCGACGGCGAGATCTTCGTCGACGGTCGGCCGGCGCGCGAAGACCCGCGCGAGGTGAAGCGCCGGCTCGGCGTGGTGCCGCAGGAGATCGCCCTGTACGAGGAGCTGTCGGCCCGCGAGAACCTCGAATTCTGGGGCGGCATCTACGGCCTGCGCGGCGCCGACCTGCGGGCGCGGATCGCCAGGGTGCTCGATCAGGTCGGGCTGGGCGAGCGGGCGCGCGAACCGATCAAGAACTTCTCCGGCGGCATGAAGCGTCGGCTGAACCTGGCGATGGGCCTGATCCACGATCCGCGGCTGATCCTGCTCGACGAGCCGACCGTGGGCATCGATCCCCAGGCGCGTCACAACATCCTCGAGGTGGTGCGCGACGTGGTGCGCGCCGGGCGGACGGTCCTCTACACGACGCACTATCTGGAGGAGGCCGAGTCGCTCTGCGACCGGCTGGCGATCATCGATCACGGACGCATCCTCGCCCAGGGCACGGTGACCGAACTCAAGGCGCAGCTCGGCGAGGGGAGTCTGCTGACGCTCCAGGGCGGCTTCACCGCGGCCGCGCTGGGCGAGGTCGTGGCGAAAATCGACGGCCTCTCCGCCGCTCGAGGTCGGCGACGGCCGGGCGCTGCTGCTCGTGGCCCGCGCCAGCGCCGGAGTCGGCCACGCGCTGGAATCGCTCTACCGCGCGGATCTGCACATCGAGGGGGTCACGATCAAGGAACCCAGCCTCGAGGACCTGTTCCTCAAGCTGACCGGACGGGAACTGAGGGACTGATGCTCGGCTTCATCCGCAAGGACCTGATCCGCCGCTGGCGCAGCCCGGCCGCCACCCTGGCGATGATCGCCTTTCCGCTCTTCATGAGCGGGATGATCGGCATGGTGAGCGGCGGCGGTAGTGATGAAGAGCAGTTCCCCCCCATCAGGATCCTGCTCGAGGACCGCGATGGCGGCCTGCTCACCGAATTCCTCAAGGGCGCCATCGGGCCGCGAAGAGGTCAAGAAGCGCCTGGAGGTCACGGTGGTCGGGGCGGAGGGGCGCGCCCGCATGGAAAAGGGCGATGCCTCGGCCCTGGTGATCTTCCCCGAGCGCTTCACCGACGATCTGCTGGCGGGGCGTCCCGCGCAGATCGAAGTCGTGCGCAACCCCGCCGAGGGGATCTCGCCGGAAATCGTGGATCAGGGCGTGCAGGCGCTGGCCGCCTACCTGGACCAGTTGCAGCGGCTGCTCGGGTCCGAACTCGACAGCCTGCGCACCCTGATGGACGCCGACCGGTTTCCCGCCTCGACCACGGTTGGCGCTCTGGCCGTGGCCGTCAACGAACGGCTGCGCGGTCTCGACCGCTACCTCTTTCCGCCGCTGATCAAGATCGAGAGTGTGAAGCAGGCGAAGGCCCCGGTGGAGGACCGCTTCAACGTCTACGGCTACATCCTGATCATGACGACCGTGATGGCGCTGCTGTTCGTGGCGGCGCGCTCGGTGGGCGACCTGTTCGAGGAGCGCAAGAGCGGCATGCTGCGCCGCCAGCTGGCGTCGCCGGCCGACCTGCGGCTGATCGTGGGCGCGAAGATCGTCTTCGGCGTGGTGTTCGGACTGCTGCTGCTGGGGCTGCTGGCGGCGATCGGTCTCGCGCTGCGCTGGCTCAGGCCGCCCATCGATATACCCGCGTCGCTGTTGCTCGGCGGGACCTTCTGCCTGGCGGCGTGCGGCGTGCTGTCGCTGGTCTTCGCGCTCGTGCGCACGGAGAAGCAGGCCGGCATCCTGGGCTGGCTCGTGATCATGGGGATGAGCTCGCTCGGCGGCAGCATGATCAACATCGAGAACATGCCGCCCGCCATGCGCAGCCTGTCGCCCTTCACGCTGAACTACTGGGTCATCGACGGCTTCAAGCAGCTGGTGTTCGGCGGCGCGCATCCGGGGGACGTGGCGAAGCACGTGGCGATCCTGGCCGGCGCCGGCGTGGCGACCACCCTGGCCGGCTACGGGCTGCTGCTGCGGCGGTCGCGGGAGGTGAAGGCATGAGGCGTGTCCTGCACCTTGCCCTGCACGACACGCGGCTGTTCGTGCTGGCCCGCGAGTCGCTCTTCTTCATGTTCGCCATGCCGGTCCTGTTCATGCTCTTCTTCGCCTCGGTGTTCGGCGGCGGCGGTCCGCGGGCGATCCTGGTCGCGCTGCCGGTGGTGAACGACGACGCCGGCTGGCTCGGCAGCGCGTTCGTGCGGCAGCTCGAAGGCGAGCACTTCGAAGTGAAGATCCTGACGGCGGCCGCCGCGGACAGCGCGCAGCCCCCGCGTCTGGTGCGGGTGCCGGCCGATTTCACGGCGCGGATCCTGGCCGGGGAGCAGGTGTCCCTGCGCGTCGAGAAGGCCGCGCGCAGCGACGCGGAGTTCGATCTGGCGGCCGATGTCCGGCTGAACCGCGCGCAGGTCGGCTTCCTCGGCAACCTGATCCGCTGGGACGGCGCGCGGGCGGCGGGCGGCGGCCGTGGGGACCGAGATCGACCCGTCGGCGCGCGAGCGCCTGCTGGCGCTGATCGCGGAGCCGGCCCGGATCACCGTGAAGTCGGGCGTGGCCGGGCGCGGGCGGCCGGTGCCCAGCGGCGCGGGGCAGTCCATCCCCGGCATGCTGGCGATGTTCGTGGTGATGACGACCCTGATCGGGGGGGCCGAGTCGCTCACCCGCGAGAAGCACGCCGGCACGCTGGCCCGCCTGGCCACCACCCCGTTCTCCCGCGGGGAGATCCTGGGCGGCAAGCTGCTGCACCTGACGCTGGTGGCGGTCATCCAGGCGCTCGTGCTCATGGCCGCGGGGGAGGCGATCGGCCGGTTCCATGTTTTCGGCATCAGCTTCAGCTGGGGCGCGGACTGGCCGGCCGTCGTGATGCTGCTGCTGCCGTACGGTTTTGCCGTGGGCTGCCTGACGCTTTTCGTGAGTGGATTGTTCCGCACGACCCAGCAGGCGGAGAGTCTCGGCTGGCTGGCCGGCATGGTGATGGCGGCGCTGGGCGGCTGCTGGTGGCCGATCGAGATCATGCCGCCGGCGGTCGCGCGCCATCGCGCACGCCTTCCCCACCTTCTGGGCCATGCAGGGCCTGCACGGGGTCATCACGTTCGGGCACGGGCCGCTGGCCGTGGTGCGGCCGGCGGCGATTCTCGTGCTGTTCGGTATCGGGTTCGGCCTGCTGGGGCGACGCACCATGCGGCTGTCCTGACGAATCGGGACGCGTCGCGCGGCGGCCTCCGGGAGGGCCCATGTCGGAATTCGATGTGATCGTGATCGGCGGCGGCCCGGCCGGCGAGCGGGCCGCCATCCAGGCCGCCCGGGCCGGCAAGCGGACGGCGCTGGTGGAGCGCTTCACCGAGGTCGGCGGCACCGGCGTGAACTGGGGCGCCATCCCCAGCAAGACGCTGCGCGAGAGCGCGCTGTTCGTGCACGGGGTCACCCTCGCCAGGCTCGATGCCATCCGCTGCGAGGTGGACGGCGAAATCACCATCGGCGATTTCATGCACCGCGAGCGGATGGTCGTCCAGCGGGAGCTGGAGCTGATCCACCGGGCGCTTCGGAAGTACGGAGTGGAGCTGCTGCGCGGGCACGGGCGCTTCGTCGATCCGCACACGGTGGCGGTCGAGCGCGGACGGACGGCGAACCGCTGGCTGCTGCGCGGCGGCGTGATCGTCATCGCCACCGGGTCGAGCCCGAACCACCCGGCGGACGTCGACTTCGACGCGGAGACGGTCTTCGACAGCGCCAGCATCCTGCGCCTGCCGCGGATGCCGCGGTCGATGATCGTGCTCGGCGCCGGGGTGATCGGCATCGAGTACGCCTCGATCTTCGCCGCCCTGGGCATCGCCGTGACGCTCGTCGACACCCGCGACCGCCTGCTGCCCTATGTCGACCGCGAAATCGTCGGCATCCTGCAGGGGGAACTGGGCCGTCTCGGCATCACGATTCTGGGCGGTGTCAGTCACCGGCGGATCGAGCGTCTCCCGGGCGAGCCGCCCCGCGTGCGCTGCCTGCTGAGCGACGGGCGCGAGTGTGAGGCCGACGTGCTGCTGTACTGCGTGGGACGCGACGGCAACACGTCCGACATCGGACTCGAGCAAGGCCGGACTGGCGCCGAACGCCCGCGGGCTGCTCGAAGTCGATGCGCAGTACCGGACGGCCGTGCCGCACATCTACGCGGTCGGCGACGTGATCGGCTACCCGGCGCTGGCCTCGACCTCGATGGAGCAGGGGCGCCAGGCGATCCGCAACGCCTTCGGTCTGCGCGGTCCGCGCGGCCAGACCGACACGCTGCCGTTCGCCATCTACTCCATTCCCGAGGTCAGCTACATCGGCGACACGGAGGAGACGCTGGCGGCACGGGGCGAGCCGTACGTGGTCGGGCGGGGTCGCTACGAACTCAACCCGCGCGGCCAGATCCTCGGCGCCACGGGCGGCCTGCTCAAGCTGCTGTTCCGCGCCGAATCGCTGCAATTGGTCGGCGTGCACATCGTGGGCCACGGCGCCAGCGAACTGGTGCACATCGGGCAGGCCTTCCTGGATTGCGGCGCGGACGCGCTGCGCATCGCGGAGACCCTCTACAATTATCCCACCCTTTCCGATCTGTACCGGCACGCGGCCCTGGAGGCGCTCCAGGCTTCCGAGCGGCGCTGACTCAAGTCTACGCCACCACCGCCGATAGCGCAGGAGCAGGATCGCCCCCTGCGTCTGGTTGCCGTGGCTCGCTCCGCGGCTGCCTGATGGTGTGTCCGGCGCGATCGGGGGTTGGGGCGATGCCTTACCGCCTGTTGCTGGTGGATGACGACGAGGATCTGCTCGCCTCGATGCGGCGGTTGCTGCGGCGCGAGTCGGATTTCGTTCTGCAGACGGCCGCCGGCGGCGCGGCGGCGCTCGCGGCGCTCGACGCCTGGCGACCCGACCTCGTGCTGCTCGACGTCCAGATGCCCGGCATGAGCGGCCACGAGGTGTGTCGTCTCATCCGCGCCCACGCCTGCCACCGGTTCCTCAAGGTCATCCTGGTGTCCGGACGATCCGACACCCCCGACCGGCTGGCCGGTTATGTCGCCGGCGCGGACGACTTCCTCAGCAAACCGTTCGACCTGGACGAGTTGCTGGCGAAGGTGCGGGTGTTCACGCGGTTGAAACACGCGGAGGAACTCGACGAGATCAAGGGCAGTCTGCTGACCCTCTTTGCGCACGAGACCCGCACGCCGCTCACCGCGATCCTGGGCGCCGCCGAAATGCTGCTGGCCGATCCCGCCTGCGCGGGTCCGCAGCACGAGATGCTGACGGTGATCCGCGACAGCGGGCTAAGGCTCAGCCAGTTCGCCCAGAAGACGCTCCGGCTCTGCCAGCTCAAGGGATCGCCGCCTCTGCACCCGAGCCGCGAATCGGTGGCGACCCGGCTGGCAGGGTTGGTGCAGCGCAGCGCGGATATCGCGACGGCGCGGGAGGTGCGGGTGACCGTCACAGCGGATTCCGATCTTCTGCTGACGACGGACTGGACGCTGCTCGATGAGGCGCTTGGCCATGTGCTTCATAACGCCGTGCGCGTGACGCCGGCGCACGGACAGGTCGGGTTGCGGGCGGAGACGGCCGGATCGCGCGTGGTCATCCACGTATCGGACGGAGGTCCGGGAGTGCCGAGTTGCTGGCGCGGGCGGCTGTTCGACGAGTTCGCCGTGCAGGACCTGCTGCATCACCACAGTGGCCAGGGGCTGAGCCTGGCCATTGCCCGGGTCGCCATCGAGTCCCTCGGCGGTGGCATCATGGCGGGCGATGCGCCGGGCGGCGGCGCCATGATCACCCTGGATCTGCCGTGCGCGGGCACGTCTCCGGCCGCCACGGGTGGCGAGACCGCCGCGGCGCCGACTCCTGCGGAGCCGTGCGCGGTCAGATAACCGCCAATTCCTCTGCCGTCACCGAGAGCGCGCCGTGGTCGTTTTCGACGCGGCCGGTCACCAGATACGGGCCGCGCGTGAGCAGCAGCCGGCCGTACTGCTGGTAGACGCGCGGGAACAGCGTCACCTCGCACAGCGCCGTTTCGTCCTCGAGGGTGAGGAATTTCATCCGCTCCCCTGTCTTGCGCACGTGCGCCGGTTTGGCGCAGACGAGCAGGCCCGCCACCTTCACCCGGCGGCCGGCGCGGGCGGGCAGATCGGCGGCCGATACGGCGCCCAGGCCGCGCAGCATCTGGCGCAGCAGGGCCAGCGGGTGGGCGCTCGGGGTGAGGTCGAGGAGTTCGAGTTCGTGCTGCAGTTTTTCGGCGGGGGTGAAGTCGGGGAGGGCGGGAGCGGGGGAAGGGGCATGGGCGGAGCGCGGGGGGAGGGCGCGGTCGCGGACGATCAGGGGGAGGGGGAAGAGGGTGGGGGGGGGAGAGGGAAGGGGAAGGGGAAGGGGAGGGGAAGGGGAAGGGGAGAGGGCCGTACCTCAGCGGCGGTGGTAGGCGTGGGGGACAGGGAGCGTTGGGCGCAGGTTTCGTGCGTGGTGCGGACTGCGGATACGGTTGGGGCGTAGGGCAGCTTCGAATTCCGCGCTTCGCGCGGGGTAAGCTTCGAATTCCGCGCTTCGCGCGGGGTGAGCTTCGAATTCCGCGCTTCGCGCGGGGTGAGCTTCGAATTCCGCGCTTCGCGCGGGTGAGCTTCGAATTCCGCGCTTCGCGCGGGGTGAGCTGCGAATTCCGCGCTTCGCGCGGGGTTTGCGCGGCGCGGGAGGAGCGGGCGTAGACGCGGCTCCCGCCGGACCGCCCCCCCTCCCGGCCGCGGAGCAGCGCATGTCGCCACAGCAGCTCCGGCCGTGAGCCGCCGAGGCCGTCACACGCGCCACAGCGAATCAGGTTGTCCACCTCGGGACGGTTCAGCTCCGGCACGCGCGCGAGCAGGTCGTCGAGCGAGCCGAACGGGCCGCCGGCGCGCCGCGCGGCGAGCAGGGCGGCGCGCGCGCGGTGCGTGAGGCCGCGCACGCGGGCGAGGCCGATGCGCACGGCGCCGTCGCCGCCGGTGTAGCCGTCGGCGCTCTCGTTCACGTGCGGCAGCAGGAGCCGCAGGCCGAGTCGCCGCGCCTCCTCGAGGTAGGTGGCGGCGGTGTAGTAGCCGCCGCCGTTGTCGAGCACCGCGGCCATGAACTCGGCCGGGTAGTGCGCCTTCAGCCAGGCGGACTGGAAGGAGAGGATGGCGTAGCTGGCGGAGTGCGCCTTGCAGAAAGCGTAGCCGGCGAAGGTGCTGATCTGGCGCCAGATCTCCGCGATCCCCTCCGCGCCGACCAGCGCGGCGGCGCCGGTGCGCCGCGCCCCGTCCAGGAAGCGGTCCCTGAGGGCCAGGAAGTCGGCCGGATCACCCTTGAAGCTCATGGCCCGGCGCATGACGTCGGCCTCGCCCAGCGACATGCCGGCCACCGCGGCGAGCGTCCGCATGACGTCTTCCTGGTAGATCATCACGCCGTGGGTCTCGCGCAGGAAGGTGAGCGCGGGGTGGGGCAGGACCGTCGGCTCGAGCCCGAGATGACGCTGCACGAACGTGCGCCCCATGCCGCTGTCGGACGGGCCGGGGCGGATCACGCTGCTCGCCGCCACCACCACCGGGAAGGTGTCGGCCTGGAGCCGGCGCAGGAGCGAGCGCATGCCGGGCGACTCGACGTAGAAGCAGCCGAGCGTTTCCCCTTCGCGCAGCAGGCGGCGGGTGGCGGGGTCGTCGTCGGGCAGGTGGCCGAGGTCGAAGGTGACGCCGTGGCGCCGCGCGATCGCGCGGGCGGTGTCGGCGATCACGGCCAGCCCGCGCTGCGACAGGATGTCGATCTTCACGAGACCGAGCGCCTCGACCGCGTACATGTCCATCTGGCTGACGAGGATCCCCTTGCGCGCCCACTGCAGCGGGAACAGGCGCGTGAGCGGCTCGCGCCCGATGACGAGCCCGCCGGCGTGGATGCCGAGGTGGCGCGGGAAGCCGTTCAACTGCTGCGCCGCGCGCAGGAGCGACTGCCACGGCTCGCGGTGCAGCGGCAGGCCGGCCGCCTCGGGCACCTCGGCGATGACGCCGGGATCTTCGAGCGCGCGGCGCGGCAGCCGGCGGCTGATGGCGCCGATTTCGCGGTCGCCGTACCCCTGCGCCTTCGCCGCCTCGCGGAAGGCGGAGCGGGCGCTGAAGCGGTTGAGGTTGCAGATCATCGCCGTGCGGTCGCGCCCGTACTTGCGGGTGATCCAGGCGAGGACCGCGTCGCGGTCCTTCCAGCCGAAGTCGAGGTCGATGTCGGGAGGCGACACCCGCTCCGGGTTGAGGAAGCGCTCGAAGTAGAGGTCGTGGGCGAGGGGGTCGACGTGCGTGATGCCCAGCGCATAGGAGACGAGCGCGTTCGCCGCCGACCCCCGTCCCACCGAGGGGATGCCTTCGTCGTTCGCGTGGCGGACGATGTCCTCGACGATGAGGAAGTAGCCGGCGAAGCCGAGCTTCGCCACGACCGCCAGCTCCCGGTCGAGCCGCTCGCGCGCCGCGTCCGGCACGGGGCCGCGGTAGCGTCGTTCGAGTCCCTCGCGGCAGAGGCGGGCGAGGTGGGCGTTGGCGTTCTCGCCGGGCGGCAGCGGGAACTCGGGATAGCGCCAGCGCCCCAGTTCGTGGCGGAAGCGGCAGGCGTCGGCGATCGACTCGGTCTCCGTGCAGGCGCGCGGGAACTCCGAGAGCAGGATCTCCATCTCGACCGGCGGGCGCAGCCAGCCGCCGGCCGGCGCGCAGGCCGCTTCGTCGACGCTGTCGAGCGTGCGGCCGGTGCGGATGGCGGTGAGCAGCCGCTGCAGCGCGAGCCCGCCCGGCGCCGCCGCGTAGATGTCGCCACCCGCCGCGACCGGCACCTGCTTCGCCGCGGCCCACTGCGCCAGCCGGCGCAGGCGCCGCATGACCGGCCCCGCCTGCCCCCCGGCGGTGACGAGCAGCACCCGCAGGGTGTCGCCGAGCGCCGCCAGGTCGCCCGGCCGGGCGGTGAGGGCCGCGAGCAGTTCCTCGGAGTCGGTCAGGCAGAACAGCCGCCCCGGCCCGCCGTTCGCGTGCGCGCGCAGGAAGACCGGCAGTTCGCGCCGCAGGTCGAACCGCGGTGCGACCTGCCGCCGGGTGACGAATTCGCAGATGGCGGCGTAGCCGGCCGCGTCGCGCGCGAGCAGCACGGCCCGCCGCCGCCCCGGCGCGAGCGAGCCCGGCACGAGCCGGGGGGAGGAGCGGCGGCGTCGCCCTCCTCCCCCCCGGGGTCGGCTCCGCTCCGCTCGCGGCTCCGGCACGGGAAGGTGGGCCCTGGGGGCGGTCGCCGGTGGGAAGGCCGGCGGCACGGTCATCGGTGATCTCGGCGCCGTGGATGGCGCGGATCCCCGCCGCGTCGCACGCCTTCTGGAAATCGACCGCCCCATGCAGGGCGTTCAGGTCGGTGAGGGCGAGGGCGCTCTGCCCGAGCGCCGCCGCCCTCGTCACGAGATCCCCGGGGCTGGAGGCCCCGCACAGCAGCGAGTAGTGGCTGTGGCAATGGAGGTGGATCATTTCAGGCGCCCGGGCCGGGGGTGCGGAACGGCCCTCCGGATGCCGAAAAACAGGATAGGCGAAAGTAAGGCGAAAATCAAGCGGGAAAATGACGGCCGAATCGGAATCTCTCTAACAGGCGCCAATGAAGGCGTCCTGAGCGCGAAATTCGGGCGATCCTGCAATTATTATTGAAAACCCAAGTTGACAGTTTGCGATTTCAATTTATAATAGAGGGATGTTCGGACGGCAAAAAGACTTTGAAAAGGTTTCTGGACTCTTGGTCCGCCATCCCGTCGTCGGGATCGTCGGAGCCAGGCAGGTGGGGAAGACCACCCTCGCGACGGCCCTGGCACAGGCGCAGACCGCTCCGACGACCCGGTTCGATCTCGAGAATCCGGTTGATTTGGCACGGTTGAACGATCCCATGCTCGCGCTCGGGAGTCTGAGCGGACTTGTGGTTATCGACGAGATCCAGCGCCTGCCGGACGTCTACTCTGTACTGAGGGTGCTTGCTGATCGAGCCGGGCCTCCGGCACGCTTCCTCATCCTCGGCAGCGCTTCACCGGAACTTCTGCGCCAGAGTGCGGAGTCGCTGGCAGGCCGAATCATCTATCATGAATTGAGAGGGTTCTCGTTCGCGGACACCGGTGTCAGCGAACTGGATCGGCGCTGGCTGCGTGGCGGTTTTCCGCGCTCGTATCTGGCTGCGGATGACGCCGCGAGCGACGAGTGGCGACAGGCGTTCCTCCAGACGTTCCTCGAACGAGACCTGCCCCAACTCGGGATCAATACGCCCGCGGTGACGATGAGGCGTTTCTGGACGATGCTGGCTCACGGTCACGGTCAGCTCTGGAACGCATCCGAACTGGCGCGCGCTTTCGGTGTCAGCGACATGACGGTGCGCAAGTACCTCGATCACCTGACCGCTGCTCTCGTCCTCCGTCAACTGCAGCCCTGGCACGAGAACATCACCAAGAGGCAGGTCAAGTCGCCGAAGGTCTACATCGCCGACACCGGACTGCTGCATGCCCTGCTCAATCTGCCCCGGCAGATCGATCTGGAGAGCCATCCCAAGGCCGGCTTTTCCTGGGAAGGTCTCCTGCTGCACGAGGTGATCGCGCATCTGGGCGCGCGACCTGACGAATGTTACTTCTGGGCTACCCACGCCAGCGCCGAACTCGACCTGCTGGTGGTCCGCGGTCGGCGCCGCCTGGGCTTCGAATTCAAGCGTACCGTGGCCCCGAGCCTGACCAGGAGCATGCGGATCGCGGCCGAGGATCTGAAACTCGACTCGCTGGATGTAATCCACGCCGGCCCGGCGACGTTCGCTCTCGGTGCTGGGTTCCGCGCGGTAGCTGTCACGCGCCTGCTTGACGACATCGCGACCCTGTGACCGCGCGCCAGTCATTAAGTCGCAACCCCAGGGGACCGGGAAAATCAGCCGCCCAGGCCGCTTGTCTCGGGGTGCGCGGGAGGGTCGCGGGCCGGTCTGCGGGATCACTCTTCCGGGGGAGCCTCGGACTCGCGTTCCAGATCTGCAAGCACGGCCAGGATCTCCTCCCGATGCTCGGGCGCGGCCAGCACGACCCCCCACCCCTTCTGCGTCTGGAACAGGCCGTCGTACGCCGAATCGTGGTAGGTCCGCAGGACGTGGGGAATTCCCTGGTCGGACAGCACCGCCTCCAGGAGCTGCGCCTGCATCTCGTCGTTCAGGATGGCGATTTTCTCCAGCTTTTCCATGGCGCCAGACTCCTTGCCGCCGCCGGCCCGGCAGCCGGGGGGGCCGTCGAAGCGATTCGGGACGGGTCCGCAGCCTGTCCTGATTGTACGCCGGCCGGGCGGGCCCGGGGAAGCCTCAGTCCGCCCGGCCCCGCCCCCCGTCCAGCAGCCGCAGACTGTTGAAGATCACCGCCAGCGAAGCCCCCATGTCGGCCGCGATCGCCATCCAGAGGCTCGCTTCGCCGGCCACTGTCAGCGCCACGAACGCCCCCTTGACCACGAGCGCGAAGACGATGTTCTCGCGGATCACGCGGTGGACGCGGCGGGAATGGTGGATGAGCCAGGGCAGGCGCCCGAGGTCGTCGGCGAGCAGGACGATGTCGGCGGTCTCGAGGGCGGCGTCGTTGCGGGGGGCGCCGTCGGCCCCACCGACGCCGGCCATGGCGATGCCGAGGGCGGCGGCGGCCATGGCGGGGGTGTCGTTGACGCCGTCGCCGACCATCGCCACGGGGCCGTACTTGTCGCGCAGCATCTCGAGGCGGCGGAGCTTGTCGACGGGGAGCAGGTCGAAGGCGTAGCTGTCGAGGCCGGCGGCGTCGGACGCGGCGCGGGCGGCGGCCTCGTGGTCGCCGGTCAGCATCACGACGGCGCGCACGCCGGCGTCGCGCAGGCCGCGCACGGCGGCGGACGCTTCGGGGCGCAGGGTGTCGGACACGCCGAACAGGCCGCAGACGTGGCCGTCGGTGCCGAGGGCCACCACGGAGCGGCCGGCGCGCTCCAGCTCGGCGGCGCGCGCGTGGCAGGCCGGCGTCTCGCCGTCCTGGTCGTGCATGAAGCGGTGGCTGCCGATCCAGAAACGGCGGCCTTCAACGGTGCCCTTCGGCGCCGAGGCCGGGGCGGGCGGTCACGTCGACGGCCGGCGCCCAGGTCAGGCCGTCGGCGCGGGCGCGGCGCAGGACGGCGGCGGCCAGCGGGTGCGAGCTGTGCTCTTCGAGCGCGGCGGCGCGGGCGAGCAGCTGCGCCGGGGTGTGGTCGGCGTCGAGCGTGACGATCTCCTGCACCTCGGGGCGGCCGCGGGTGAGGGTGCCGGTCTTGTCGAGCGCCACGGCGCGCAGGCGGGCCGGCGCTTCGAGGAAGACGCCGCCCTTGATCAGGACGCCGGCGCGGGCGGCCGTGGTCAGGCCGGCCACGATGCTCACCGGTGTGGAGATGACGAGGGCGCAGGGGCAGGCGATCACCAGCAGCACCAGCGCCTGGTAGAACCAGTGGCTCCAGGCGCCGTGGCCGAGCAGCGGCGGCAGCACCGCCACGGCCAGCGCCAGCCCCATCATCGTCGGCGTGTAGACGCGGGCGAACTTCTCCACCCACTGCTCGCTCGGCGCGCGGCGCGCCTGCGCCTGCTCGACCAGACGGATGATGCGCGCCAGCGTCGTGTCGGCGGCCGCCTTCGTCACGCGCAGCTCGAGCGCGCCGTCGCCGTTGATGGCGCCGGCGAAGACCTCGTCGCCCGGCCGCTTCGTGACCGGGATCGACTCGCCGGTGAGTGGCGCCTCGTTCACCGCGCTCTCGCCGCGGGTGACGATGCCGTCGAGCGGGATCCGCTCGTGCGGGCGCACCAGCGCGGTCACGCCGAGCGGGATCGCGTCGACCGGCTGCTCGATCAGGTCGCCGTCGTGGGGGCAGAGGTAGCGGCCGGTGCGCGGGGTGAGCGCCACCAGGGCGGCGATGGCGCGACGGGCGCGTCCCACGCTCCAGCTCTCCAGCAGCAGCGCGAACGCGAACAGGAAGGTGACGCTGGCCGCCTCGAGCCAGTCGCCGATGGCGAGGGCGCCGAGCACCGCGACCGTCATCAGCAGGTTCATGTCGGGACGCAGACGTCGGGCGGCGCGCCAGGCGCGCGGCGCGGTGAAGCGGCCCCCCGCCACGATCGCCGCCAGGTAGAGCAGGCGGGAGGCGAACGGCAGGGCGACGCCCGCCGGCTCCGCCCCCGCGAGCGCCTGGCGCAGGCCGTGCGCGATGGCGTGCACCGCGAAACCGGCCGCGATGAGGACCGCCGCGCCGGCGCAGGCGACGATCCGCCCGCGACGTTGCCAGAATCCCTCCTCGACCGGACAGACCCCGGGGGCGCACGGCTCGATCCACGGGACCGCCTCCAGCCCGGCCCGCGCCACGGCGCGCCGGACCGCCGTGGCGAACGCCTCGGGGTCGGCCGGGGCGGCGCCGGAAGGCGGCACGACGGTCAGCCTGCCCGCCAGCAGGTCGAAGGCGAGGTTCGCCTCGCCGCAGAGGGGAGCCAGTTCGCGCTTGAGCAGCGCGACCTCCTCGGCGCAGTCCAGACCCCGGATGCGGAAAACCAGCGATGGCGATTGCAGTTGCGGCACGGACCCCTCCGGTGACAGTCCTTCAGGCATGGTACCGGGGGGGAGCAATGCCGGCAAGCGGGGTCCTGGTGGCGCTACCGGTCTGGCCGGGAGGGGTCGGCAGGGAGTATAATGGAGGGCAGATAATCGGACGGCGTTCGTGGCGGGCGCCGGTCTGGTTGCACAACGAAAGGACTTCCGCCGATGTGGCACGGTCACTCTCGTCGCGGCGCGGCGCGCCGCCGCCCCGCTCGTCTGCCTGCTCCTGCTCCCGTCGCTGGCCCTGGCGGCGGCGGTCGCCCCCCTGGACGCGGCGGGTCGACCGCAGTGGGTGGCGCGGGTCTGGAACGACTTCCCGGTGCGCATCGAACTGCCCGACCAGGCGGCGCTGGCCGCGTTGCTGGCGCGGGTGCCGGTGGCGTCGTTCGACCGCGAGCAGGTGGCGTTCGTGGCCACCGGTCCGAAGTCGCGCCGCGTGGTGTGGCAGCCGCGCGTGACGGAGGCGGAGGCGGCGGCGCTGACCGCCGCCGGCGTCCCCTTCACGCGGCTGCGCGACGTCGACCGCGAGGGGCGCGAGGCGATGGAGGCGGCGTGGGCGGCGCAGGCCGCGGGGTCGCGCCGCAGCCGCTCGTCGGCGAGAAGGGGATCTACCACACGCAGGTCCAGATCGGGCAGATCCTGCAGCAGGCGCAGATCGACCATCCGGCCATCGCCGCGTACTACAGCCTCGGCAACTCCATCCAGGGGCGGCCGCTCCACGCGATCGTGATCTCCGACCAGGTCGGCGTGGAGGAGGCCGAACCGGAGGTGCGGCTCGCCGCGACGATCCACGGCGACGAGCCGGTGCAGATGGAGAACCTGGTCACGCTCGTGGAGTACCTGACCAACAACTACGGCGTCGATCCGGTCGTGACCGATCTGGTCGACCACACCGAGATCCACATCGTGCCGTGCCTCAACCCCGACGGCAACGTGGCCGGCGTCGCGCTATCAACGCCAACGGCCAGGACCTCAACCGCGACTATCCGGTGCCCGACGGCTCGCGCCGGCGACGACGGCAGCTACGTCGAGGAGCTCGAGACGGTCCTCGTGAAGAACCACGGCGCCGCGCACCACTTCGTCCTCAGCGAGGTGGGGCACGGCGGCGCGCTCGTGACCAACTACCTGTGGGACCACACCTACACGCGGACCTCCGACGACGCGGGGCTCCAGAAGACGGCCCTCGAGTACAGCCAGTACAACCTGCCGATGTACGAGAGCACCACGTTCCCGCTCGGCATCACCAACGGCGCCGACTGGTACGTCGTGAAGGGGAGCCTGCAGGACTGGGCGTACCAGGAGACCGGCTGCTGGGATTTCACGATCGAGGTGGGCGACGTCAAGACCCCGGCGGCCAGCCAGCTCGACGGGTTCTGGAACGACAACCGCGAGAGCCTGCTCCATTTCATCAGGGCGGCGCGCTACGGCGTGCACGGACTGGTCACCGCGGCCGGCACCGGGCTGCCGCTGTCGGCCACGGTGACCGTGACCGGGATCAGCAAGCCGGTCGTGACCGATCCCGACTTCGGCGACTATTACAAGCTGCTGCCGACCGGCGTCTACGAACTGACCTTCGCGGCGCCCGGCTGCACGCCCCGGACCTTCAGCGGCGTCGGCACGACCTGGGGGACGGAGACGGTGCTGAACGTGCAGCTGGACCCGATCGCGTGGGGCGACGTGTCGGGCACGGTGCGCAACCCGCGCTGGAGGGGCTGGCCGCCACGCTCACCGTCACGACCTGGCCGCTCGGCGAGGCCGGTGACCACGCTGGCGAGCGACGCCGGCGCGGAGGGGGCCTACACGGCGCATCTGGCGTACGGCGAGTACACCTTCAGCGTGGCCGCCGCGGGGTACGCCACGGTCGCGCGGCGCGTCACCCTGGACGCCGCCGCGCGCGTGGAGGACTTCACGCTGCTGCCGGTCGACGAGAGCCGACCTCGTGGCCGACGATTTCGAGAGCGGCACGGGCACCTGGACCGGCGGCACCTGGGGTCTCTCCACGGACGCAGGCGCACAGCCCGACGCATTCGCTGGCCGACAGTCCGATCGGCAACTACACGAACAACGCGACGAACATCGTGACGCTGGCGCCGGTGGACCTGACCGGGATCACCGCGGGCACCGTCAGCTTCTGGGCGCGCTGGGACATCGAGGCGGACTGGGACGCGGTCTTCTTCGAGGCGTCGACCGACGGCGGCGCGCGTCTGGACCCCGCTGGCGACGGCCTGGACGCAGCCGGCCGCCGGCCAGGGGGGACAGATCCCGGCCGGGGCGCCGCTGTTCGAGGGGACCCAGACCGCCTGGGTGCAGAACAGCGTGGATCTGGCGCCGTGGCTCGGTCTGGCGGACGTGCGTTTCCGCTTCCGGCTGCGCAGCGACACGTCGCAGATCTACGACGGATTCTATTGCGACGACTTCGTCATCCACGTGGCGCGGCCGGCGGTGACCGGCGCGGGGGAGACGCCGCCCGCGGGGCGCGGCTGGAGCTGAGCGCGGCGCCGAATCCGTTCAACCCGCGCACCGAACTGCGCTTCACGGTGGCCGACGTCGGGCGCGGTGTCGCTGGCGCTGTTCGATTCCCGCGGCCGGCGCGTGCGGACGCTGCTCGCCGGCGCCGAGCTGCCGGCCGGCCCCCACGCCGTGCGCTGGGACGGCACCGACGCGCGGGGCGCGCGCGTGCCGAGCGGCGTGTACTTCGCGCGGATCGTCGCCGGCGGCGCGACCCGCACCGTGAAGGTGGCGCTGGTGCAGTAGGACGCGAGGGGCCGACGCGGCGGCGAGGCAGCCGCGCCGGCCGATCACACCACGTATCCGCCCGCCTCGATCACCCGCGCCGCGATGGCGTCGTGCAGCTTCGCGCGGTCGACCGGATCGTGCTTCGTGAGACGGCGCAGGCCGGCCAGCGCCGTGCGCAGTTCGTCCCCCTCCGACGTCATGGCGAGGACCTGTTTGCCCCAGATCGCGACGCGGTCGATGGCGTCGTGCGCGTAGAGGGTGAGCAGGTCGGCCATGCCGGCGGCCGCCGGCTCGCCGTCACGGGCGGCGCGCTTGCGGACGCGCAGCAGCGCGCTCTCGCAGGCGTAGGCCTCCATGATCATGTCGGCGGTGTCGGAGAGGATCTCCTGGTGGTCCTTGAGGGTGTCGCCGTGCTTCTGCGCGGCGAGGCCGAGGGCGGCGAGGATCGTCTTCTTCATCGCCGTGACGAGGGCCGCCTCCGCGTCGAGGAACTGCGGCGGAGCCGGTTCCGCGAACGACGGCAGCGACATGAGCTCGTCGCCGACCCGTTTCGCGGCGGCGAACAGCGGCAACTCGCCCTTGAGAGCCTTGCGCAGGATCATGCCGGGGACGAGCAGGCGGTTGATCTCGTTGGTGCCCTCGAAGATGCGGTTCACGCGCTCGTCGCGGTAGATTCGCTCGAGCGGGTAGTCGGCGCTGAAGCCGTAGCCGCCCAGCATCTGCACGCCCTCGTCGGCGGCGAGGGCGGTCGATTCGGTGGCGAACACCTTGATCAGCGAGCACTCCACGCTCAGCTCTCCGATGACGGCGATGGCGCGGCGGTGGTAGTCGGGGGCGGCGCGATCGAGGGCGGCCACGGCGGCGTCCATCAGGCCGGCGGTGCGGTAGACCATCGACTCGGCCGCGAAGGTGCGCGCGGCGATGTCGGCCAGCTTGCGGCGGATCAGCGGGAACTCCGCCAGCGCGCGTCCGAACTGCCGTCGCTCCCTGACGTACGGCACCACGTGCTCCAGGACGACCTTGCAGCCGCCGACGGTGCCGGCGCCGAGCTTGAAGCGCCCCACGTTGAGGATCTCGAAGGCGATGACGTGGCCCCTGCCGATCTCGCCGAGCACGTTGGCCGCCGGCACGCGGACGTCCTCCAGGATGACCTGGCAGGTGGACGAGCCCTTGATGCCCATCTTGTGCTCCTCGGGGCCGATGGAGAGCCCCGGCGTGTCGCGCTCGACGATGAAGGCGGTGAACTTGTCGCCGTCGATCTTGGCGAAGACGATGAACAGGTCGGCGAAGCCGGCGTTGGAGATGTACTGCTTGGTGCCGTTGAGCAGGTAGGCGGCGCCGTCGGCGGTCGGCGTGGCCGTGGTGCGGGCGGCGAGGGCGTCGCTGCCGGAGCCGGGCTCGGTGAGGGCGTAGGCGCCGATCAGTTCGGCGTTGCCCAGGCGCGGCAGGTACTGCGCGCGCTGCGCCGGGGTGCCGAAATGGACGATCGGCAGCGTGCCGATGCCGGAGTGCGCGCCGTGCGTGACCGTGAAGCTGCCGGACCAGGCCAGCACCTCGCTGACCAGCATGACGGTGGCCTTGTCGGCGCCCATGCCGCCGTACTCCTCGGGGATGTCGATCAGGAGGATGCCGGCGGCGGCGGCTTCCTGCATCATGCGGCGGCCGAGGTGGGTCTGCGCGCCGTGCTCGAATTCCTCGTAGTGCGGCAGGACGGAGCGGTCGATGAAGGCGCGCACGGTGGCGGCGATGGCGCGCTGCTCGTCGGTGAAGTCTTCGGGGGTGAAGATGGCGGCGGGGGAAGTCTCCTCGAGGAGGAACTGGCCGCCGGTGTAGGAAGTCGAAGACTCTTTGGGCATGTCGGGCGCTCCGATGTTGAGCGCGCTCTCGCGCGCGGTTAAATCCGCTCGAAAATTCCCGCGGCGCCCATCCCGGTGCCGACGCACATCGTGACCAGGGCGTAGCGGCCGCCGCGGCGGTGCAGTTCGTGCAGCGCGGTGGCGGTGAGCTTCGCGCCGCTGCAGCCGAGCGGGTGGCCGAGCGCGATGGCGCCGCCGTTCGGGTTGACGCGCGGGTCGTCGTCGGCCAGGCCGAGGCGCCGCAGGACCGCCAGGCTCTGCGCGGCGAACGCCTCGTTGAGTTCGATGACGTCGATCTGGTCGAGCGAAAGGCCGGCCCGCTCGAGCGCCTTCGGCACCGCGACCACCGGGCCGATGCCCATGACCGCCGGGGGCACGCCGGCCACGGCGTACGCGACGACGCGGGCCAGCGGGGCCAGGCCGATCCGCGCCGCGGCCTGCGGTGTGGTCAGCAGCACCGCCGCGGCGCCGTCGCTCATCTGGCTCGAATTGCCGGCCGTGACCGTGCCCCCCTCGAGGAAGGCCGGCTTGAGGCGGGCCAGGGCGTCGAGGGAGGTGTCGGCGCGCGGCCCTTCGTCGGCGGTGACCGTGAGTTCGCGAACGACCGGTCGGCCGTCGGCGTCAGGATCGGCGGTGCGGGTGGCGACCGGGACGAGTTCCGCCGCGAAGCGTCCCGCCTGCTGCGCGGCCACCGCCTTGCGGTGGCTGGCGAGGGCGAAGGCGTCCTGCGCCTCGCGCGTGACGCCGTCCTCCCGCGCCAGGTTCTCCGCGGTGAGCCCCATCGCGAGATAGGCCCCCTCGTTCATCGTGAACAGCTCCGCGTTGGGCAGGTAGCGGTAGCCGCCCATCGGGACGCGGGTCATCGACTCGAGGCCGCCGGCGATGACGAATTCGCTCTGGCCGGCGCGGATGGCGAGGGCGCCGAGGTTGATTGCCTCGAGACCCGAGGCACAGAAGCGGTTCACCGTCAGGCCGGGTACGCTGTCGGGCAGCCCCGCCAGCAGCGCCACGTTGCGCCCCACGTTCATGCCCTGTTCGGCCTCGGGCATGGCGCAGCCCATGATGACGTCGCCCACGTCCGCGGGATCGAGCGCGCGGGCGGCGGCGAGCAGGGCGTGCACGACGGCGGCGCCGAGGTCGTCGGGACGGGTCTGGCGGAACGCGCCCTTGCCGGCGCGACCGACCGGTGTGCGCAGCGCAAGGGCGACGACGACGTCTCTCATGGTAATTCCCTCTCCTGCCGGCCTAGTTGCGCAGCGGTTTGCCGGTCTTGAGCAGCGACTGGATCCGCTCGAGGGTCTTGCGTTCGCCCAGCAGGCGCAGGAACGCCTCGCGTTCGAGATCGAGCAGATGCCGCGCCGAGATCGTGGTCGGCCCCGGCACGTCGCCGCCCGCCAGCACCCGCGCCAGTTCGCGCCCGACCTTGCGGTCGTGCGCCGAGGCGCGGCCCGCCGCCTCGAGGTTGTAGAGCACGGTTTCGATGAGCGCCACGCCGGCGCGCCCCATGACCGGCACCGGGGCGGCGGCCGGCGGGGCGTAGCCGGCGTTGGCGAGCGCGAGCGCCCGCTCCTTCGCCGCCGCGATCCGCTGCGCGCCGTCCATCGACCAGCCGTCCTGCGGACGCAGGAAGCCGAGCTGGCGCGCCTCCTCGGCGCTGGTCGCGACCCGGGCCAGACCGATCGTTTCGAAGGTGCGGCGCAGCGCGGGATACAGGTCGCCCGGGTCGGGCAGCAGCGCCACGTGGCGGCGGTAGAGGCGCAGACAGCCGCCGCCGGCCGGCACGACCCCCGCGCCGAACTCCACCAGTCCGATGTACGTTTCGGCGGCGGCGTGGACCGCGTCGCCGGCCAGGGTGAATTCGCAGCCGCCCCCAAGGGCGAGCCCGTGCGGCGCCACCACTACCGGCACCGCGCACTGCTCCAGCCGGTCGGTCGCGCGCTGGAACAGCCGCACGATGCCGTCGAGGTCGGACCAGTTGCCCTCGATCGCTTCCTGCAGCAGCAGCGCCAGGTTGGCGCCGGCGCTGAAATTGTCGCCCTGGTTCGCCACGACCAGCGCGCGCCAGTTGCGTTCCGCCTCGTCGCACGCCGCCAGCGTCATGGTGAGGGTGTCCTGACCGATGACGTTCATCTTGGCGTGGAATTCGAGCGCGAGCACTCCGTCTCCCAGGTCGATCAGACTGGCGCCGGGATTGCGACGCACCTCGCGGCCGGCGGCACGCAGGCGCGCGAAGTCGAAGACGCGCGGGTCGCTCCAGACCGGGGCGTGGACGCCGGCCGTCGCCGTGGGGCCGTGCCGGGCGCCGTCGATCTCGGTGTAGAGGCTCTGTGCGCCGGCGGCGAGCAGGGCGTCGACCCAGGCCGGCAGCGGCAGACCGTCGGCGCGCAGCCGCTCCGCCGTGGGCCGGAAGCCGAGCGCGTCCCAGGTCTCGAACGGGCCGAGCTCCCAGTTGAAGCCCCAGCGGATGGCGCGGTCGATCGCGTCGGCGTCGTCGGCGATCCCGCCCAGGCGCATCGCGGCGTAGGAGAGCGTGGGGGCGAGCATCTTCCAGGCGACCTGCGCCGCGCGTCCCCGCCCCGACACCAGGGCCAGCACGCGGGCGCCCGGGTCGGCGATCGCCCTGCCCGCTTCGATCTCGGCGAACTGCGCCGATTTCTTCGGGCGGTAGGCGAGCGTGTCGAGGTCGAGGGTGAGGATCTCGTCGCGCCCCTTCTCCTTCCGGTAGAAGCCGCCGCCGCTCTTGCGGCCCAGCAGGCCGGCCGCGACCATGCGACGCAGGAAGTCGGGCGGCGCGAAGAGGGCGCGGCACTCATCGTCGGGGGCGGCGGCCTGCACGTTCTCGGCCACGTGCAGCAGGGTGTCGAGCCCGACCAGGTCGGCCAGGCGGAAGGTGGCGGTACGGGGGCGCGCCAGCGCGGGGCCGGTGAGCGCGTCGACCTCCTCGATCGTCAGGCCGAGCTCCGTCATCACCCGCACGGTGGCCATCATCGCGTGCACACCGACGCGGTTGGCGATGAAGTTGGGCGTGTCCTTCGCGGGGACGATCCCCTTGCCGAGGCGCCGCGCGCAGAACGCGGTCACCGCGGCGAGCACCGCGGAGTCGGTGTCGGCGGTTGGGATTACCTCGACCAGGCGCATGTAGCGCGGCGGGTTGAAGAAGTGCGTGCCGAGAAAACGGGCGCGCAGCGGCGCCGGCAGCGCGGCCGCCATGGCCGCGAGCGAGAGACCGGAGGTGTTGCTTGACAGCACGGCGTCGGGGCGAATGTACGGCGCGGCCGCGGCGAGGACCCGGGTTTTGATGTCGAGGTCTTCCCTGACCACCTCGATCACCCAGTCCGCTTCGCGCAGGCGCGGCAGGTCGTCTTCGAGGTTGCCGGTCGCGATCAGCGCCAGGCGCTCCTCGCTGAAGAGCGGCGCCGGCTTCTGCTTCAACAGCGCCCGCACCGCGTCGACGGCGAGGCGGTCGCGCACCCGGCGATCCGCGAGACCGAGCCCGAGCGCCTGTTCGGCGGGGGTGAGCTCCCGGGGGACGATATCGAGAACCAGCGACGGCACGCCGGCGTTGGCGAACTGCGCGGCGATGGCGCCGCCCATCACGCCGCCGCCGAGCACGGCGATCCTGCGCACGGGCCAGGTCATGGAAACTCCCCAGGGCGCCGCGGGCGCCCGCCGTCAGGGGTGCGTGACCGGAAGCGCGCTTCCGGATGAACAAGCGTTCACTATGGTAGTGGCGACCGGGCACGGTGTCAATCGGCAAGCGACCGGCTATGGATTGTCTAGTTGCAATCAGGACAATGTATTGGTACTATCGTAATTCCGGCGCGTGTCAAGCCGGTCGTCCGCCATGGCGGACATTTATGAATAGCCATTCATGGAGTCGCATGTCCCGGCCTCGCCTCGACGACAAGCGGGAGCGCATCCTCGACGCGGCAGTCGTCGAAATCGCGCGCCACGGCTATTACCACACCACCGTGGCGATGATCGCGACACGTGCCGGCGTGGCCGACGGCACCATCTACCTCTATTTCCGCGGCAAGGAGGAGGTCCTCGTAGGCCTGTTCGAGCGCGCCATGGCGAGCTTCATCGCCGAGGGACGACAGCTGCCGGTGGCGGGGGATGCCGCGCAGCGGATGCGCGAACTGATCACCCTGCACCTGAATCTGCTCGGGCGCGACCCCGACTTGGCGATCGTCTTCCAGGTGGAGTTGCGGCACAGCCTGCACTTTCTCGACCTGTTCTCGCGCAGCCGCCTGCGCGAGTACCTCGCGGCGATCGCCGGCATCATTGCGCTGGGGCAGCGCGAGGGGACGTTCCGCGCCGACCTCGACCCGCTGTTCACGGCGAAGGCGATCTTCGGGATCCTCGACGAGATGGCCACCGACTGGGTGCTCGCGAAACGCAACACGCGTCTGGCGGCGCGGGCGGAGGCGATCGGCGATCTGGTCCTGCGGGGGATGGGCGCCGGCTGAGCCGGCGTGGCCGGGGGCGGACCCGTGGGATGGCCGCCCCCGGCGCCGGTGAGCGCGGCTACTGCGTTAGCTTGCCCCAGACGGAATCCATGCGCATGCCGCCTGCCTCGGCCTGCAGGACGTGCTCCCGCGCGGCCTCGGTCTGCCCCTGCTCCGCGTAGGCGATGCCGAGGTAGGCGTGCGCGAGGGCCGCGGAGGGATCGATGGCGAGCGCGGCGCGGCACTCCGTGGCGGCGGCGTCGAACTGACCGAAGCGGCAGAACAACCGGCCGCGGCGGGCGTGCGCGTCGGCGCTGCGCGGGTCGACCACGAGCGCACGGCCGTAGGTATTGAAGGCTTCCCTGAGCGCCTCCTGCGCCTCGAGCGTCTCGCCGAGAACGACCAGCAGCCCCGCGTTGTCCAGCGTGCCGCCCAGGAAGCCGCGGCACTCCTGCTCACCCTGCGCCGCGCGTCCCACGCCGATCAGTCCGTACACCAGAGCGCACTGCGCCGACGAGTCGTCCGGAGACTGGGCGAGCGCTCTCTCGAAGCAGTCGAGCGCGCTCTCGGGCCAGCCGATGTAGGTGAAGATCGCGCCGAGCTGCAACTGGCCGCCGGCGATCGCGGGATCGAGCGTCAGGGCGGCCTGCGTGGCCTCCTCGGCGTCGGCGAGGCGGTTCTCCCCGATCCAGGCTGCGCCGAGCAGCACCAGCAGTTGCGCCGAAGGCGAGGCCTTCGCGCGCCCCTCCGTGAGCACCTTGGCGGCCGCCGCGGCATCCCCGGAGCGCAGCGCGGCCAGCCCCACCTGGACGTAGCCGGAGGGATCCTCGGGACTGGAGGCGATCAGGGCGCGCCCCTCGGCCGTGGTGAGGGTGATGGGCCAGCGGCGGACGGCCGCCTGCCGATCCACGCCGGCGGTTGTGCCGGCCATGTCCTGCGGCAGTCCCTTGACCGGCGTTGCCAGAGCGGTCACCGGCGCGAGCAGGGCCGTCAGTACGAGCAAAACAACGGGTCGCTGAAGCTTCAGGGCAAAATGACGCATGACTGGATGACCCCCGGGGATGCAGGTTGCATAATGACGCGTGTTCGTTCCGGAAACGCGGTCGCGGGATACGGGCATCAAGAGCCGTGCCGGGCCACGGTTTCCGGGCGGAGGGGGGAAGTGGACATGACCGGACAGGATCAGGTTCCCGCCGCGCGGTCGTTGCGGGTCGGCATCAGCAGCTGCCTGCTCGGCCGGAAGGTGCGCTACGACGGCGGCCACAAGCAGGACCGCTATCTCACCGACATCCTCGGCCCCTATTTCGAATTCGTGCCGGTCTGCCCGGAACTTGAGGCCGGCATGGGGGTGCCGCGCGAAGCCGTGCGCCTGGTCGGCGCCGCCGACGCGCCCCTCATGATCGGCGTCCGCTCCGGCGAGGACTGGACGGAGCGCCTGAACCGTTTGTCGGTCAGGCGCGTGGCTCAGCTCGAAAAACTGGACCTGTGCGGATACGTCCTGAAGAAGGGCTCACCCAGCTGCGGCATGGAGCGCGTGAAGGTGTACGACCCCGACGGCGGCCTGCCCGACCGGTCCGGCACCGGCCTGTTCGCCCGCGCTCTGCTGGCGGGGCTGCCCCTGCTGCCGGTCGAGGAGGAGGGCCGCCTCAACGACGCCCGCCTGCGCGACAACTTCATCGTGCGGATGTTCGCTTCGCACCGCCTGCAGACCCTGTTCGCCGCCCGCTGGTCGCGCGACGCCGTGGTGCGCTTCCACGCCGCCCACAAGTACCTGCTCCTGGCCCACAGCCCCCCGCACCACAAGCAGCTCGGCCAGCTCGTCGCCGCCGTGAAACAGCACGCCCCGCCAACGTTCCGCGCCCGCTACGGCGCCCTGTTCATGTCAGCCCTGAAAGTGCGCGCCACGACGCAGAAGAACTGCAACGTCCTGCAGCACCTCGTCGGCCACCTGCGCGATCACACATCCGCCGCCGAACGCGAAGACATCCTCGCCGTCATCGAAGACTACCGTCACGAACTGGTCCCCCTGATCGTCCCGATCACCCTGATCCGGCACTACGTCCGCAAGCACGACGTCACCTACATCGCCGACCAGGTCTATCTGGCGCCGCATCCCGAAGGAACTGATGCTGCGGAATCACGTCTGAGAACGCGTCTGTCAACCGATCAACTGCTGGTTCGAGCCCAGCCCGGTGAGCCAACAACTTCCAGCTTAGCAACGACTTGCAGAGAAGTTGACGGGGGCCATGGTCTGTGATGGATCGGGGTTTCTGTATGTGGGCGGGGGCACTCCGATCCAGGCGAAACGGCTTGGAGCGAAGCCATATGCCCGGCGATACTCGCGGAAGCACGCAATTCCTGAGGGAATGAAACGGCACGTTGAGGCGTCCAACGGTCATGAATCTTCGCAACCTCGACGATCGCCAGCTTCTCCTGCGCGCGGCGGACGGCGACGAATCGGCGTTTCGCGCCCTCGTCGAACGCCACGAGCAGGCCGTGGCGCGCGTGGTCACGGCCATGCTCGGAACGGGCGATGATGCCGACGACGTCGGGCAGATGACCTTCGTCAGGCTCTTCGGCGCGAAGACGGCCTTTCGCGGCGATGCCCAGCTGCGCACGTACCTCACCCGCATCGCCATCAATCTCTCCTGCGACGTCCTCGAACGCCGCAGGAAGCAGTCCCGATGGCATCGCCTGTCCGGCGGCGGCGCGGACGAAGAGATCCAACTCGCCTCGCCGGACACCACCGATCCGGTGGAGACGAGCGAACGGAATGAAACCGTCCGTCAGGCCGTCGAATCGTTGGATGCCAAGCACAAGGCCGTGGTTGTGCTTCGCATCCTCGAAGAGCGCTCCACCCGCGACACGGCCGAACTGCTCGGCGTTCCCGAAGGCACGGTGATGAGCCGGCTCACGCGGGCTCTCGCCAAACTCAAGACAGCGCTCGGACCGGAGTCACCGTGACATACCGCCCTGAAGACCAGCAACGACTGCACGACGCGCTTGCTGGATCGCGCCGCGATCGTTTCGACCCGGGATTCGCTGACCGCGCCGTGGCCCGATGGCGCGCGGAACGGGCGCTCACCGGGGGCGCGGTCGATACGGCGGCATTCAGCGTTGCCGTCACCCGTCTCTTTCTCCGGCTCGCGCCGCCGGTCGCGGCTGCAGTGCTCGTCCTCGCGGTGCACAACGTGGGGAACCGTCGCGAGGGGCAGACCATTGTGCAGGCGCTCATCGGCGCATCGACCGCGAGCGAGACGACGATGTTGACGTACGCCAGCGCCACGCCGGGATCGCTCGACGCCATCTACGGACTCGGCACGATCACCGTGTCGCACCAGGAGTAGCCACACATGCGCATCGACAGGAAAGCCGTTCTTGTACTTGCAGCCACTTTCCTGCTGGGCGCCGCCGCCGGCGTGCTGGGCGCGGGCGCGGCCCTGCATCCGCCGCGCCCCGACGGACCGGCCGGCCAAGCCGGCGCGGCAACCGACCGACGGTCCACTCGTTTCGTGACTGACATGGAGCGCCTTCTGCAACCGCGCGACGCCGCGCAACGTGCCGCGCTGCGACCGTTCCTGATGGCCGCCGACTCGGCGAACCGCGCGACGGTGTCGGCGGCGCACGACTCGTTGCTGGAGCACATCCGGCGCCTGGACGCCGACCTCGCGCCGCTGCTCGACGCACGTCAGGTCGAGCGGCTCCACGAGTTCATCGGGCAGAAGACCCTCGAGGACCCAGGTCAGCTGCCAGGGCCCGCGGGCGGACCCGAACACCCGAGGGGAAGGCCGTGACGCACACGGCTGGCCGGACGGACGCCGGGTAGATCCCAGGCTTGAACAGACACACCTTGACGGAAGAGGGAGCGCGATGCCTCGCCCAATGTCCGACCGTTCACTGGCGCCGCGCGTGCTGGCGGGACGCATCCTGCCGATGGCGCTGCTCACGATCATTCTCAGCTCGTGCGGGGACAGCCCGACCAACAGTGAAGCGGTCGGCGACGTCGCCCGTTACCCCATCGTGGATACCGGCCAGACGGCCTGTTTCGACGCGACTGCGGAACTCCCGTCGCCCGCCGCGGGCCAGGCCTTCTACGGGCAGGATGCCCAGTTCGCGGGAAACCAACCCAGCTACACGAAGAGCAGCGACGGCCTCACGGTCCACGACAACGTCACGGGCCTGACCTGGCAGCACAGCCCGGACACCAACGGCGACGGCACCATCAATTCCGCGGACAAGATGACCTTGACGGCCGCCCAGGCCAGGCCCGCGGTGCTGAACGCGGCCAGGTACGGGGGTTACAGCGACTGGCGGCTGCCGACCATCAAGGAACTCTACTCCCTGATGGACTTCAGGGGCACCGATGTCGGCCCGGGCAGTGACCCTTCGAGCCTGACACCATTCATCGATCGCACGTTCTTCGACTTTGGCTACGGCGACACGGCTGCGGGGGAGCGCATCATCGATGCCCAGTATGCCTCCAGCACCCTCTACGTGAGCACGACGATGCTGGGCGACCAGACCCTGTTCGGCGTGAACTTCGCCGATGGGCGGATCAAGGGCTACGGCCTGACAATGCCGGGAGGCGGGGAGAAGACCTTCTTCGTGCAGTGCGTCCGGGGTGCTGCCTATGGCGTCAACGATTTCGTGGACAACGGCGACTCCACCATCACCGACCGGGCCACCGGCCTGATGTGGGCCAAGGGTGACAGCGGCGAGGGGCCTGAACTGGCAGGAGGCCCTGGCCTGGGTGCAGGCGAAGAACGCCGAGAACTACCTGGGCCACAACGACTGGCGCCTGCCCAACGCCAAGGAACTGCAGAGCATCGTGGACTACACGCGCTCGCCGGACACCACCTCCTCCGCGGCCATCGACCCGCTCTTCACCTGCACCGGCATCACCAATGAAGCGGGACAGGCGGACTATCCCTTCTACTGGACCGGGACCACCCACATGTCCTCCACCGGCGTCCAGGACGCCGCCGTCTACATCGCCTTCGGGCGGGCCATGGGCTACATGACGGCCCCGTGGGACCCGGCGACCGGAGCCTGGCTGGACGTCCACGGGGCCGGCGCGCAGCGCAGCGATCCCAAGGAAGGCGATCCCGCGGACTTCCCCAGGGGCGCGGCCCCCAGGGCGATGCCATCCGCATCTACAACTTCGTTCGCCTGGTGCGCGGCGCCGCGTAGGGCTCGCGGCAAAAGGAGACGGTATGTGCATGCGAACTGCATTTGCTCGCGTGGTTCTGGTTGCCGCGGCGCTCTCCGCGGTAGGGTGCAATAGTGGTTCTTCAATCATTGATCCGGGGGACCTCGGCGGCAGCGGCGACCCATGGTACCCGATCATCGACACAGACCAGAGAGCATGCTACGGCGCCTCTGCCGAGATCGCCTTCCCGACAGCCGGAGAAGCGTTCTTCGGACAGGACGCGCAGTTCGCCGGCACGCCGGCCAGTTACACCAAGAGCGCCGATGGTCGCACGGTCCACGATGACGTCACGGGCCTGACCTGGCAGCAGGGCTATGCGAGCGGGAAGAGCTGGACGGAAGCCGCTGCCGTTCCCGCGGCTCTCAACTCGGCCCGGTACGGCGGGTACGCCGACTGGCGATTGCCGACCATCAAGGAACTCTACTCCCTCTGGGACGCCAGTCCGGGTTGGCCCTACATCGATGTGGCAAGCTTCGCGCACCCGAGCGACTCTCCTCACTCGATCTTCTGGAGCGGCACCAGATACTCCGGACTGCTCGAGAGCACCCTGGACCCGGCCGCCGGTGCGGCGATGGCGTTCGGTGTGAATTACGACACCGGGCACATCAAGGCATATGCCGCCGATGTCGGGCCGAAGCACTTCGTCCGCTGTGTCCGCGGCGACACTTACGGCGTCAACGACTTCCTGGACAACGGCGACGGCAGCATCACCGATCGGGCCACCGGCCTGATGTGGGCCAAGGCCGACAGTGATTCAGGCATGGACTGGCAGCACGCCCTGGCCTATGCCCAGGCGCAGAATGCCTCGAGCTACCTCGGCCATGGCGACTGGCGCCTGCCGAACACCAAAGAACTCCAGAGCATTGTCGACTATACGCGTTCCCCCGGTGCAACGAATGCGGCCAAGGTGGGGCCCGCCATCGACCCGATGTTCACCTGCACGCCGATCACCAACGAAGCAGGAGCCGCCGACTACCCCTGGTACTGGACGAACACGTCTGTGATTCCCGAAGCAAACGGAGCCTACGCGTTCGCGTGGTACGTCGCCTTTGGACGGGCTGTCGGCGCCGATGGGAAGGACCTTCACGGGGCGGGGGCCGTACGCTTCGACGCCAAGGTCCCGGGGCAACCCGGGGGCGAATCGCGGTACGACAACTTCGTCCGACTTGTGCGCAATGCCCAGTAGCGTGCCGGCGGGTCGGTCCCCACGCGACGTCGACGAACCGCGGTTGGCAGACTCCGACGAAGACAGAGTCCACGCAGTGTAGCCGGCGGCGTCCCGCTTGCTGTAGAAAATGGCTGACGTAAGGGCCTGTCACAAAATAACTGACTGATTTATCTTACCTCGACGGAGCGGGGATGAATCGTATAGTCCCAGTCTCCATGAAAGCGGTGGCGCTCCAGGTTGAGGCTGGCCATCTGTTTGTCGGTCACGACCACGCCGCTGGGGTAGCTGCCCTGATCAATCTCCGATCGGCAGCGCCAGTAGCGCCAGCAGTTGGGGCCCTGTTCGAAACCTGGATCCTGGTTGAGATCTTCAGGTCGTGGTGGCGCCGGGGCAGGCAGGCGCCGTTCCACTTCTATCGCGACAGGTGTGATCGGGTGCGGAGGGGACCGCCCGGGTGTACATGGTGGACAACCACGGGGGCACGAGCGGTGAGGACAACATCGCGGCGTGGATCACGGACGGGAAGAACACGCCGACAGTTCACGCGGTCGTGAACTTCATGCCGTTTTCGGGGGTGCCCCTGCCGACCGAAAGAAAGTCCCTAGGGGGCGTGAAGTCGCTTTACAGATGAATCCGGTCGGGATCTCTCTATTCGTCACGCAGAGAGCCTCGCCCGGTGAGCCATGAGGCGGTTTGGGCACTGGACAGGTCACCCGTGCGGGACGAACTACCGCACTCTCATGGCTGGCGCACTCCCGACATCTCATAGCTGTAGCTGCAGGGATCGCTTCCGCACTCGGCGCTGTAGGTGTTCGCTACGATCATCGTGCCGGCGAAGGAATCGACCGTCGCGTAGGCGAGGTCGAGGGTGACGGAATTGTAGGCGATGCAGCCGGGCGGCGTGCCGATCGGGATAGCCAGCGGCGGCGCGGTGCCGGCCGCGTGGCGGGTCGGTTCGTCCCAGGCGATGGCCCAGGTTCCGAAGCGGAGCGTGTCGCCATCGACGGTGACGTTGATGAATAGGCCGTCCAGCGGCGCGGCGATCGCACAACTGTTCGCGGTCAGCGTGGCCGCGAGCTGGAAGCGTCCTGCGTAGGGCGATTCGGGCGGCGTGTCCTCGTCATCATCTCCGTCCCCGAAGCAGCCGGCCGCCAACAGCAACGCCAGCAGAAGCGCCGACAATCTGCGCATGGTCTCCCCCCTTTGTCCCCCCTAAAACATCCCATCCGACCACGTGCGGACCGCCCCTGGTGCAGGAGCGGCGACCGCAGGGCCTGCCGGCGGCGAGGATAGGTCAGCGGGCGGGGATATTCAACGGCGGACACGCCCCGATGCCACGCTCGGGTTCAACCGTCCACGGAAGCGGGTGAACTCCAGTTCAACTCGGCCCGGGGCCTCAAGCGCGCCCCGCAATTGCCGATAGGGGCCCAGAGGAACTCCCCTGTCGTGTTCGAGCCGCGAGGACGGGTCCCGTCGGTATGGAAACCTGGACTCACACTTTCATCTTTGTCGCGCTCTTCTGCGCGCTGGTGGATTTCCTCAAGATTGTGATCGAGTTGTTGGGACGCAGCCCGGCGCGCGAATTCAGTTCCGACCCCACCCTGGTCACGGCCGTGATCCCCAGCCACAACGGTGCCTCCGTGCTTCCGAATACGATCTCGGACCTCACGCGGCTCCTGCCGCCGGAGCGGATCCTGGTTCTGGACGACGGCAGCAGCGATGGCACGGCCGAGGTGGCCGGATCGCTCGGCGCTCAGGTCCACCGCTTCGAACAGGGGAAGGGCAAGGTCGCCGCCATCAACTACGGCATCTTCCGCGTGCGGACGCCGCTGACGCTGTTGCTCGACGACGACACGCGAATGGGCGGCGCCCGCCTGCCGACTTCGCTGCTGTCGGATGATGGCTACGACGCGGTCGCTTTCCACGTCCTGCCCGACCGGCGCGAGCGGGACGGCGCGCACGGCAACAACCTGCTCGGCCACATCCAACGCTACGAGTACGGTAAAAGCATGGCGATCGGGAAGCGCTTCCACGACGCGACGAAGTCCGTGAGCTGCGTCTCGGGCGCGGTCGGCCTGTTCCGCACCGAGGATTTGAACCGCTATCACCACGAGCACAGCGGGGTCTTCCAGGGCGAGGATCTGCAGCGCACGATCATCCGCCTGTTGCATAGCGGCCGCATCGTCTTCGCGAACGAGCCGGCCTGGACCGTGGCGCCATCCACGCTGAGGCAGTGGCTCGCGCAGCGCCTGACGGGCTGGTACCCCGGCCTCTATCATCAGCTCGGGAACTTCTGCCGACTGCTCGTGCGGCCCGGCGTGTCGTGGCGATTGCGCTACGAGATGCTCTACAACCTCTACACCACGGTCAGCGACCCGCTGAAAATCTGGTCGATGTTCGTGATCCTCGCGACGCCCGCGCTGCGCTGGTGGGCGCCGGCGCTCTACCTGCTCTATCTGCTCTTCGAACTGTACCCGTACCTCGTGGTGCGGCTGCCGGACAGCAGCCAGCGGCGCGCGCCTCTGAGCGTGTGGCTTCTGTATCCGCTGTACGGCGCCCTCAACACCGTGCTGCGCGCCATCGCATTCTTCACCTGGTTCTGGTTCCGCTTCGTCACCAGAAGCATGCGCCCCCGGCGTGGGCCCAAGGATCGGATCCCATGAGGCGAACGGCGCGCATCCTGATCGGACTGTTGGGCCTGGCCGGCCTCGCTGGCGCCGCGGCGCCCGGGCGCGCCCTGGCAGCGCCCAGTCGCGTGGGCGCACAGTTCCGCTACTGGGATTTCAGCAACGGCAACGACATGCGGGATCCGCTCGCGTACTGGGCCTCGCCGCGGCTTCACGTGCAGCTCGAGCTATGGGATTTCGAGGCAGGCGTCACGCAGTTCCGTCCGGAGGTCGGCTGGCATCCGCGCGATGCCCGGGGCTCGGTCTACACGCTGCAGTGGCGGCACGAGTACCGGCAGGAGCGGCTCACCTTCGCGACCGACCAGATCCTCGGCCGCAGCGTTGTCGGCCGGGCCGAGGTGAGCCCCCTCGTGGGAGGCGGCGACATCCTGTGGGTGTTCGCCGCGGGCGCGGACTACTACTGGGGCTCCTACAATTTCGCCCAGGCCACGCTGATCCACGATCCGCGCGCCGGCGGCCTGTGGACCCTGCCGCTGCGCGTCCGGCTGGCCACGGAGACGAACGACTGGCTCCAACTGACGATCGCCCCGGCCAGCCGGCGCACGATCGGCTGGGCCGTGGATGCGAAGTGGCACTGGCTGCGCGCCGGAGTGGAGCGCAACAACCGCTTCGACTTCACGACGCTGGACAACGTCATCTTCACTCTGGGGTTCGAACTCGAGCTCCCGCCAGCCGAGTGAGCAAGGAAGGGCGCCGCGGTTTCTGACCGGCTGTCATCCCTGCGGCACGATCATCACCGGACAGAGTCGTTGCAACCGTTGCGGAGCCGGTCGAGGGCCTCGCTGCGCACCCAGTACATGTTTCCGTCATCCCCGCAGAAGAATAGGAATGTGCCATCCGGTGAGAGGGACGGAAACCGCGCGTTTCCGGAAAATCCGAGTGCCTCGTTCATTCGGCATGGCTGGGACCAGGTTCCGTCCCGGGTGCGGAAGCTGATGCAAAGAAACATGTCTTCTTCCGTCGATGGACGACTGGAGCTGAACATCAGGAAGCTCTCGTCCGGAGCGACATACGGTGTGTAATCTATGAACGGAGAGTTGATGTTTGTTGGCAGCGCGCTGGCGTTTGCGTAATCACTGCCGGTAAACTCGGCGACGTAGATTCCCCTGTTCCAGGGCTTGCCGGCCAGTTGATCGGTATAGTAGACGCGGCCGGAATTCGTGAATGAAGAACTTGTCCTGATTAATGGCCCGCCTTCCCGGACCTGGCTCCAGCCCTGTTCCGTTCGTTCGATGAACCGGATCTGCCAGCCCTTGGTCGGATCCGGGGTGAAGCGGAAGTAGAGTCTGTTTCCGTCGGGCGAGAACAAAGGATCGGCGGTCAGTCCCTGTTCGGCGGGAAGCATCGCCTGGGGAGCGGCCCAGCCGGTGGCCGTCTGCGCCGCGTGCATGATGCGCGCGCCCATGACGCGCAGGGCGCCCTGACCTTCATCAATCGTCGATAAGGTAGCCCAGAACAGGTCCCGGCCATCGGGTGAGATGGCCAGCCTGCCGTGGAGATGGCCGTCAGATACGATTCCTTTGGCGAACATGACGGCCGTGTTTCCTGGTGGTTGCTGGCCGAGGTAGTCCGGCGCTGCGCCCGGCACGGGAGCGATGGCTTCGGAAACGGGTCCTGCGGCCATTGCCGCCCGCGGACTCCAGGGCGACGCCTGCGTTTCAATGCCAGGGGCCAGGCCGCAGATCAGCAATAAATGCGGCAGCGGAAAGGCAGTCCAGGAGAGCGTCCGTGTCATCGTCAGGCTCCTCAGACTCGGGAGTCAGAATCCGGCAGATCCGCGGGTCAGGCGGGTCCCCCCGATTCTAACGGGTAAGTAGTTCTTCTGGAAGAGCGCTCCGCGGGCTCCGCGGGCTCCGCGGGCCCAACTGCCGCCGGGAGCGCAGGCCTGAGATGCAGGCGCGCAGGAGTAGCATCAGCGGGAGGCCCACGCCATGATCAGATCCACGTAACTGTCACAATGGCAAGGCGGACGGAGTCGCTGGTGTCGCAGGGAGAAACGGACTCGCTGCCCGACCCTGCTGCGCCTTGGCTTCGTCCGCGCCAGGTGCTAAAATGCGGACCGGCCTGACCGGAAACGTGGGATCGACCCGGCGACGCCTGGGCACGCCGGGTCCACAGCTGCCGAAGGAGAGAACGCAATGCTGAACAAGATCGGACTGGTGGGCGGGGGACAGATCGGCGGGGTGCTGGCGGCGGAGATCGCGCGGCGGCGGCTGGCGCGTCAGGTCGGTCTCGTCGACGTCAAGGGGCCCGACGTGGCCAAGGGGAAGAGCCCTCGACATCGCCGAGGGGATGCCGGCGATCGGCACCGACGTCGATTTCGAGGGGAGCAAGGAGTACTCGGTGCTCAAGGGGGCCGAGTTCGTCATCAACACGGCCGGCGTGCCGCGCACGGTGCGTCCGGACGGCACCTTCCCGAGCCGCGAGGAGCTGCTCGCCACGAATCTGACGATCACCGACGCGGTGGCGGCCGGCGTGAAGAAGTTCTGCCCGCAGGCGTTCATCATCTCGGTGGCCAATCCGCTCGACGCGATCGTGTACCGGCTCTACAAGCAGCTGGGCGTGCCCAAGAACCGGATTCTCGGCATGGCCGGGGTGCTCGATTCGTCCCGCTATCGCTACTTCGTGGCGAAGGCGGCCGGCGTGTCGGTGGAGAACGTCGAGGCCGTGGTGCTCGGCGGACACGGCGACGACATGGTGCCGGTGCGCTCCTGCTGCCGCATCGCCGGCATGCCGGTCGAGGATTTCCTCGACGCGGCGACGCTCGACGCGATCGAGGCGCGCACGCGCAAGGCGGGCGGCGAGGTCGTCGGGCTGCTCGGCAGCGGGTCGGCGTTCGTCAGCCCGGCCTGGTCGGCGCTCGAGATGCTCGAGGCGATCGCCTACGACAAGAAGAAGATCCTGGCCGTCTGCACGCTGCTCGAGGGGGAGTACGGAGTGGACGGGCTGTTCGTCGGGGTGCCGGCGATCCTCGGCCGTGGCGGCGTGGAGAAGATCGTCCAGATCAAACTGACGGCCGCCGAGACGACCGCCCTGCAGAAGTCGGTGGCGGCGGTCCGCAAGACCTGCGCCGAAGTGGACGTCTTCAAGTAGCGCGCCGCACGGTGTGATGGTCCGACCGCGCCCCCGCCGCATCGGCAGCGGGGGCGCGGTGCTGTCCGGCTGTGCCAGGCGTTACCGGGCTCCTCAGGCCGCCGGGAGCCCTTTGCCCGGGTCCTTGAGTCCGTGCCCCGTGATCAGCGCCACGATCGTTTCTCCGGGGCCGATCCAGCCGCGGGCGCGGGCGGCGATGATGCCGGCGAGGGCCGTGGCGGCCGACGGCTCGGCCCACAGTCCCGCCAGGCGGGCGAGCAGGCCGATCGCCGCCAGGATGTCCGGGTCCGGCACGCCCAGGAAGGCGCCGCCCGAGGCGGCGACGTATTGCCAGGCCTTGACGCGGTTGCGGGGGATGCCGACCGCGATGGAATCGGCCACGGTGTGGGCGGCGACCGGGGTGACGGCCCGGAGGATGGCGGCGCCGTCGAGCGCGGCGGGGTCGGGCGTGGCGGCCCAGGCGCGGGCGAGGGGGGCGGCGCCGGCGGCCTGCACGCCGTAGACGCGGGGGCGTTTCGCCGTCAGACCGAGCGCGTGCAACTCGGCGAATGCCTTGGCCACGGACGAGACGATGCAGCCGTCGCCGACGGGGACGAAGACGGCGTCGGGGACGTCGGGCCCCAGGGCGAGCGCGATTTCCAGCGCGGCGGTCTTCTTGCCCTCGACGAGGATCGGGTTGTGGGCGCAGTTGCGGCTGTACCAGCCGTGCGCCGCGATCTCCCGCAGCGACAGGTCGAACGCCTCGTCGTAGGTGCCGTCGACGCGGATGACGTCGGCGCCGTGCACGACGAGCTGCGCCAGTTTGGCGGCCGGCGCGGCGGCGGGGACGAAGATCGTGGCGGACAGGCCGGCGCGCGCGGCGAGCACGGCGAGGCTGGCGGCGGCGTTGCCGGTCGAGGCGCAGGCCAGGTGCGTCGCGCCCAGGGACAGGGCGTGGACGAGGCCCATCGCGGCGGCGCGGTCCTTGAGACTGGCCGAAGGGAGGCCGGTGTCGTCCTTCAGGAAGAGGCGGGGCAGGCCGAGCGCCTCGCGCAGGCGGCGCGGCGCGTGGAGCGGCGTGTCGCCGAGCGACCAGGCGGGATCGGGGCCGGGGGGGACGAGCGGCAGCAGCGGCGCGAAGCGCCAGAGGTCGGGGCGGCCGCGGGCGGGGAAGGGGTCGGCGCGGTCGAGATCGCGCGCGACGGCGGCGTAATCGTAGACCGCGTCGAGGATGCCGTCGACGCCGCAGCGGTCGCAGACGAAGCCGGCGTGGTCGCGCGGGAAGTCGCGCGCGCAGACGACGCACCGCCAGCCGAGCCAGTGCGGGTTCGCGGTGGCGCGGGGGGCGGCGTTCATGGCGTCGCGCCTGCCGGCGGCTCCCCGGGGCGCCACGTCTCGCTCGAGATGCGCATGATCCGCTCGCGCATCTCGTCGGGCGTCAGCACCCCCTTCTCGACCAGCAGCTGCTGGAGCGCGTCGGTGGCCAGCTTCGTGCCGAGGGCCAGCTCGAGCACCGTGACGTCGCGGCGCTGTCCGTCCTGCACGATCGAGAAGGCGATCTCGCCGGCCGGCTGCGCGGGGGCGGCCGGCGGCCGCCCCCGCCCGAGCAGTCGGCGCCAGAGGCCGGCCACGGCTACATCGTCAAGGCCATGATGGCCTTGGCGGTGTGGAGGCGGTTCTCGGCCTGGTCCCAGACGACCGACTGCGGGCCGTCGATGACGGCGTCGGTCACCTCGAGGCCGCGGCTGGCCGGCAGCGGGTGCATGTAGATCGCCTCCGGACGCGCGAGTTTCATGCGGCGCTCGTCGCAGATCCAGCCGGGGTACTTCTCGATCACCTTCACGGCCGCCTCGCGCACCGGCTCGTGGACCAGGCAGCCCCACGATTTCGGGTAGACGACCGAGGCTCCCTCGAACGCGGCGTCCATGTCGTCGACGATCTCGAACTTCGTGCCCATGCGCGCGGCGTTGGCCCGCGCCCGCGCCAGGATGTCCGGCTCGAGTCTGAACTCCGGCGGATGGGCCAGCGTGACGTCGATGCCGGCGCGCGTCATCATCAGGATCTCCGACTGCGGCACCGAGATCGGGCGGACATAGTTGGGCGCGTAGGTCCAGGAGACGACGAGCTTGCGGCCCCGCAGGTCGTGGCCGAACTTCTCGCGCACCGTCATCAGGTCGGCGGCCGCCTGGCACGGATGGTACTTGTCGCACTGCATGTTGATGACCGGCACCCGGCTGATGGCCGCCACGCTGCGCATGAAGGCGTTGCCCTTGCCCCAGTCGCAGTTGCGGATGGCGATGCCGTGGCCGTAGCGCGAAAGCACGTGCGCCGTGTCCTGGGCGGTCTCGCCGTGGCTGATCTGCAGCTTCTCCGGGCGTGAGGTCGTGGGCGTGGCCGCCGAGCTGGGTCATGCCGGCCTCGAACGAGTTGCGCGTGCGCGTGCTCTGCTCGAAGAACAGCATGAACAGCGTGCGGTCGCGCAGCAGGGCGTGCGGCTCGTCACGGTAGAACTTGCGCTTGAGGTCGCCGGCCGTCTCGAGCATCAGCTCCATCTCGTGGTCGGCCCACTCCTCGGTGTCGATGTAGTGGCGTCCGCGCAGCGGTTTGCTCATCGTCGCTCTCTCCTTGGGTTGATCGGCGCCGCGGGGCCTCAGAGGCCGGGGGCCGCGGCGGTGAAAGCGTCCGGGAACGCGGCGTAGAAGGCGCCGGCCGCGACGAGATCGTCGATCGGCACGTGCTCGTCGGGCGCGTGCGCCTGCGCCTCCTGCCCCGGTCCGAAGCCGACGCACGGCACGCCGTGCATCCCGGCGATCGCCACGCCGTTCGTGCTGAAGGTCCACCGGCTCACGACGGGGTCGCGGCCGAACAGTCCGGCGTGGGCCGCCACGCCGGCGCGCACCGCGGGGTGCGTTTCCGGCATGAGCCACGTGGGGAAGTACTTCTCCATCGGGTAGACGAGCCCCTGCCACGACGGGACATCGTAGACGAGCGTGCGCACCCGCGCCTCCGGCACGCCGGCCGCGGCGACCGCCTCGCGCACCTCGCGCAGGGCCAGTTCGCGGTCCTCGCCGGCGGTGAGGCGGCGGTCGATGTGCAGTTCGCAGAGGTCGGCCACGGCGCAGAGGCTGGGCGATTCGGAACCGATCCAGGTGACGCAGCAGGTGCCCTTGCCGAGGAAGTCGTCGTGGCGCAGGCGGTCGTTGAGCGCCGCGATCGCCGGCACTGCCGGGGCGAGCTTCGTGATGGCGTTGTCGCCGCGTTCGGGGGCCGAGCCGTGGCAGGAGCGTCCGGTGGCCGCCACGCGGATCTCCATGCGGCCGCGCTGGCCGCGCGTGAGCGTCAGCCCGGTCGGCTCCGTGGAGACGACCACCTCGGGCTTCAGCACGCCCTCCTGCAGGATGTAGTGCCAGCAGAGGCCGTCGCAGTCCTCTTCCATCACCGAGCCGACCATCCAGACCTGGCAGTCGCGGGCGAGGCCCAGTTCGCGGATGATGCGGCCGGCGGTGATCATGCCGGCCATGCCGGCCTTCTGGTCGACGGCGCCACGCCCGTACACCGCGGCCGAAGTCGACCTCGCCGCCGAGCGGCTCGTAGGACCACTGCTCGGGGTCGCCGAGGCCGACCGTGTCGAGATGGGCGTCGAAGGCGACCACGCGCGGGCCGTCTGCCGACGCGGCCCGAGCACGTTGCCCAGACCGTCGATCCGCACCTCGTCGAAGCCGGCGTTCTTCATCTCGTCGGCCACCCGTTCCACCACGCGCGCCTCGTTGCCCGAGGGGCTCGGGATGCGCACGAGGTCGCACAGGAGGGCGGTGGTGTGCGTCGCGCAGCCCGTGGGCGCGGGCGCAGGATGTCCGAGGACGCGGTTGGTTCACGCCTTCGCTCCCCGTCGCCCGCCGCGCATGGCGTCCCACACGCGTCGTGCCGCCGCCTGGCAGCGCGCCGTCTCGATCGGCGCCGGGTCGCCGGCGCGGTAGACGCGGCGCCCGCCGACGTACACCTCGGCGATCTGCGAGGCGTGGAAGCCGAACAGCATCAGGCTGAGCCAGTTGTCCGGATCGAGCGGCGTGCGCGTGAACGCCTGGCCGACGAGGAAGTCGGCCGGGGCGCCGGTGTCGAGCGCGCCGAACGGTTCGCCGAACACCTCGCGCGCGAGGCGGTAGCCGCCCAGCCAGAGGCGCGCCGCGCCGGAGAAGCCGAGCGGGCCGCGGCCCGGCTCGTTGCCGCGGAAGAAGGTGGCGCGCGCCTCGGCCCACATGTTGTCGTCGAGGCCGTCGGTGCCGAAGCAGGAACGGACCGGAAAGCGGTCCACCGGCGCGCGGCCCACGCCGTTGTTCATGTTCGAGCGGCCGGCGTGCGACCAGCCACGCGCCGCGCTCCTCGATCGCCGCCAGGTCGAGCGGCGTGAGGTCGACGCCGTGCGCGAACAGGCTGCCGGCGCGGACCAGGCCGTGGTCGAGCAGCCGCTCGAGCGGGTCCTTCCAGCCGCGGTCCTGGCTCACCTCGCGGTCGGTCGTCCCCTCGGCCAGGTGCATGTGCACGCCGACGCCGTGGGTGTCGCACAGCCGCGCCAGGGCGCCCAGCGTGTCGTCCTCGAGCGTGAAACTGGCGTGGGCGCCGACCAGGCCGCGGAAGCGCGGCACGCCGCCGTCCGGCCGGTCGGCGATCCGGCGCAGGTAGCGGTCGTTCTCCTCGAGGGTCATGTCGCGGCCGCCCGGTCCGGCGCGGTCGGTCACCTCGTAGCAGAGGCAGGCGCGCAGGCCGACGAGGTCGATCCCCTCCTCGATGCGGTCGAGCGAGCCGCCGACGCGCGGTGAGGCTGGAGTGGTGGTCGAACAGCAGCGTGGTGCCGCTGCGCACCGCCTCCCAGGCGCCCGCCGCCGCCGAGAGCAGGATCGACTCGGCGTCGAGCGCCCGGTCGAGCGGCCACCAGATCTCGGTGAGGATCTCGGTGAACGAGCGCGGCACCTGGCGCGGCGGCGGCATGCCGGGCGCCAGCGAGGCGTAAAGGTGGCGTGTGGCCGTTGACGTTGCCCGGCAGGACGTTCGCCCCGGCCAGGTCGATGACGGTCTCGCCCGGCTCGGGCGCCAGGTCGACGCCGCGCGCGACGATGCGGTCGCCGCGCACGCGCAGGTCGACGGTCTCGACGCGGGGACGCGGGTCGGCGCGCAGGTCGAGCGGGTAATAGTCCAGGACGCGGCCGTTGCGCAGCAGGATGCGCGGCTCCGCGGCCGGTGGCGTCGGGAAGCGCGGTCGCGCCGGAATCGGCTGTCGAGCGCAAGAGTCCCTCCTCGTGGGCGGCAGAGATGGGGAATCGCTGGTTTGCCGACGTTTACGATCGGGGCCGCGGAGGAAAAGTTCAAGCAGGGAAACGGTCCGGGCCGGGAAAACGGTCGGTCCTCCCGGCGGCGCGGGGTGGGGTCGGTCTCCTGCGGACGTGCCGGGGGCCGCTCCCGGTGGAACGGCCCCGGACGTCTCTGCGGGAATTGAGCGCGCGGGGTGCCGCCCTACTTCGCGGTCAGCAGGTCCTCCGTCTTCGGGAAGATCGTGCTGACGAGGGAATCGCGCACGATCCAGATCGTGTTGTCGGCGTCGGTGCGCATGTAGACGCCGCCCGGCGCGTCGCCCTGGGCGGGGCGGGTGGCGCCGAAGAAGAGGGTGAACTCCTTGCCGGTCCTGAAGCGCAGCGTCGCTTTGCGGGCCGCCTTCCAGAGGCCGTACTCCTCGAAGGAGCCCCGCGGATCGGCCACGTCCGCGGCGCGGACCAGGACGGCGGCGTTGAGCACGCCGTCGGCCTTCGTCTTGAGCGCCGGCTTCGCCTTCGGCCGCACCATGCGCCATTCGTAGACGCTGCGGTCGGGAACGGCCGCCGCTGCCGGATCGCCGGCGGCGACGGCCGGCGGGGAGGCGGAGGTCTGAATGTCCTTGACCAGTTCCGTGATGCGGCCCGCGTCGTCGAGGATGATCGCATCGACATCATCGCGCGCGGCCTCGTAGGCCTGCAGTTCGAGGAAGTGGCGGGACTGCGGCTTCGCCGGTCCGCTCCAGAGGCCCATTCCGGTCAGCAGGCTGGAGTTGGCGAGGTAGACCGCGTAGTCGCCGGGGCGCCGCACGAAGTCGCCCACGGCGCCGGCCGGTTTCCGGCCGACCAGCAGTTGCAATACCGGTCGGAAATCCTTGCCGTACACCGCCACGCGGACGGCCTGTTCGTCACCGAGGCTGTAGTCGGCCAGCACGTCGGCCGATTTCGAGCGGAACTCGCCGCGCAGATCGGACAGGCTCTTGATCAGGTCGTCGACCTTCTGCTGGCTGGCGGGGTGGCCGTAGGCGGTGCGCACCACCCATTTGTCGGGCAGCCGTTCCAGCACCACGGCGGTGCTGTCGCGGCCCTGGCCGAGGACGATGCGGGTCAGTTCGTCCTTCACGAACGGCGTCGGCAGCAGCTGGGACTGGGCCGGGCGCGACACCGCGCGCCGGTGCGAGACCTGCTGCAGAATGCTGACCAGGATCAGGGCGGCCAGGACGCCGCCCAGGAGGAGCAGGTTGCGGTTCCTGATCATCGTCCCGCCTCCTCGGCCTGTCCAACGCGGCGATCGATCGCCTCGCGGTAGCGCGAGGCGTCGCGCCGACGGGTCGCGGCGCGGGAGATGCCGAAGATCGCCAGGGCTACCGGCACCAGGCCGACGACGAACAGGCGCCAGGCCGACCTTTTCGCTGTCGCCCACCGGCTTGATCGCCCGCTGGGTCAGCGCCTTGGAGCGGATCGAGATGAGATCCGCGCCGTGCGCGAGCGCGTCGACCGCGTTGAGCAGGAAGGTGGCGTTGTCGGCGGCCTGCACGACGGAGTCGTCGAACATCTTCGCGTCGCCGATCAGGATCAGCTGCGCCGGCTTGCCCGCCAGCGGCGCCACGAGGTCGGACGCCGCGCCGGTCGCTCCGGCGTCGTCGGGCCAGGCCGGCACGGGGCGTCCGGCGAAGGCGTCGGGGAACGTCCCGGACACGAGGACGGCCAGCGGCTGCGGGCCTTCGAACTGCCGGTTGGTGGCGTTGAGGTAGCTGCCCGGCACGACACCCTCGGTGAACTTCTCGGTCCAGCTCTTGTCGCTGGAGGTGAACAGCGGGGTCGCCTGCAGCCTGAGGCGCGCCAGATCGGCGGCGTTCAGCACCACCGGCGTGCCCCAGAGGTAGAGCAGGCTGCCGATGCGGTTCGTGAGCGACGTGCCGGAGTTCATCTGCGGCTGCGGCACCAGGATCTGCATCGGCGCGCGCACCGGCTCGTTGGTCTGGAAGCGCATGCCGCCGACGGTCTGGGTGCGGGGCACGCTCAGGACCTGCAGGCTGTTGTCGAAGAAGTGGTCCTGTACGACGCCCAGGCCGAACGCCTTGAGCATCTCGTCCAGTCCGGACCGGCGGGCGTTGGCGCTGATGGTGAAGCCGCCGCGCGCGCCGGGCGAGTAGTCGTAGTCGTGGGCCTGCAGGGCGAGGATCACGTTCGTGCCGTTGCTGAGCGCGCGGTTGATCTCGAAGGCCTGCCGCGGGTTCAGGTCGTCCGGGTTGAGGACCAGCAGGACCGTGGCGTCCGTCCTGGATGCGCGAGTCCTTGTCCGAGCTGCACGTCCTGCACCTCGTAGTGCTCCTCGCCGAGCAGCTGCTTCACGCCCTGGTAGACGTCGCGCGGCTCGGGCGGCTGCATGCCGGCCTGCAGGTACATCATCATGGTCTGCTGGTCGAGCTGCTGCCGCGGCGCGAACACGGCCACCCGGGCCTGCTGCTCGGTGGTGAGCCGGTAGACGCGCGAGACCAGCTCGTACTCCAGCGTGGCGAGCGACTGGGGCAGGACCTGCGGGATGATCTCCTCCGGCTTGTCCTTGTAGGCGATCGTCATGGCGCTCCAGATCAGCTTGACGCCGATCTCGTCCCGTTCCACGGACTGCACCTGGAACGGCCGGAGCCCCTTCTGCGCGAGCTGGTTCTGCAGCTCCTCGTTGTTCTGCGGGTCGAAGACCTCGAACTGCAGCATGCCGTCGCTGGCGCGCTGGTAGTCGCGCAGCTTGTTGGCGATGTCGCGCTCGAGCGTCTTGAGCTCGGTCGGCATCTTGGCGAGCGGGGTGATGTAGAGCTTCACCTGGACCGGCACCTTGAGCGCGCCCAGGATCTTCACCGACGCCGGCGACATCGTGTAGAGCTGGTCGTCGGTCAGGTCGAGTCGCGCGCCCGGCAGGTTGCCCAGCACGAGGGTGAGGAAGACCGTGATCGCCAGCAGCAGGGCCGCGGCGACGCCGAAGGTGACGCGGAAGTTCGTGCGCTTGCGTGTCATCTCAGTACTTCCTCCCTTCCAGCCAGAGGTTGTTCAGGACGAGGAAGACGGTCGTCAGGCCGAGGAAGTAGGCCAGGTCGGCCGGCTCGATCACGCCGCGCGTCAGCGACTGCGAAGTGGGGCATCAGGCCGAGGGCAGTTCTGCAGGAAGGAGCCGAACCCGCCGAACCAGCCGTCGATGGTCGAGGCGACCGCCGGCATGCCGAGCAGGAACAGCACGAAGCAGCCGACCATGCCGAGGATGAAGGCCGAGATCTGGTCGCGCATCAGGCCCGACGTGAAGACGCCGATCGCCATGTAGAGCGCGCCCAGCAGCACCGCGCCGAGGTAGCCGGCCGACGATCGCGCCCGCCGTCGGGGTTGCCCAGCGCGTTGACCATGATCGGCACCGGCAGCGTGCCGGCCAGCGCCACCAGGTAGAAGGCGGTGGCCGCGAGGTACTTGCCGAGCATGACCTCGGCGGAGCGCATCGGCAGCGTCATCAGCAGTTCGAACGTGCCGCTGCGCTTGTCCTCGGCCCAGAGGCGCATGGTCAGGGCGGGGATGAAGAAGATCAGGAACAACGGCAGGTTGCCGAAGAAGTCGCGCATGTCGGCCTGGCCCGTGAGGAAGAACGGCGTCATGAAGAGGCCGCAGTTGAGGGCCAGGAAGACGATGATGAAGATGTACGCGATCGGGCTGTTGAAGTAGGCCGCGAACTCGCGCCGGAAGATCGTGACGACGTTAGACATGACGCGCCACCCCCCTGCCGGCCGCCGACCGTTTGGTCAGCGCGATGAAGAGATCCTCGAGGGCGATCCGGGACTTGTGCAGTTCGACCAGTTCGCCGGCCCGTCCGCGCGCCAGCGTCGTGGCGGCCGCGTCGACGTCGCGCTCGAACAGCGGGTCGCCGCCGAGCGTCTGCCGGGCGAGGTCGCCGATCCGGCCGTCGGCCACGATGCGCCCCTCGTTGATGATGACCACGCGGTCGGTGACCGGCGGCACCTCCTGCAGGATGTGCGTCGAGAAGATGATGCTCTTCTTCGTCGCCAGGCTGCGGATCAGGTCGCGGATGCCGAGGATCTGCAGCGGGTCGAGGCCGCTCGTCGGCTCGTCGAGGATCAGGATGTCGGGGTCGTGGATCAGCGCCTGCGCCAGGCCGGTGCGCTGCCGGTAGCCCTTCGACAGTTCCACGATCGGTTTCTTCAGTTCGCTGCCGAGGGCGCAGGCCTCGACGCACCAGTCGAGCCGCTCCCTGAGGCGCGGGCCCTGCAGGCCGCGCGCCCTGCCCACGAACTCCAGATACTCGTGCACGTTCATGTCGACGTAGAGCGGGACGTTCTCGGGCAGGTACCCGATCCGGCCGCGCACCGCCAGCGGTTGTTCCTGGACGTCGATCCCCGCCACCGTCACCGTGCCCTCGTCGGGCGCGAGAAAGGTGGTGATGATCTTCATCGCCGTGCTCTTGCCGGCTCCGTTCGGGCCCAGGAAGCCGAGGATCTCGCCCTCGCCCAGGCGGAAGGAAACAGCATCGAGCGCGACGGTCGTCCCGAACCGCTTCGTCACGTCGCGTACCTCGATCATCGCGTGACTCCTCAGGGGACGGGTGGTGATAGAGGATGGAACGCTCGCCGGACCGCGGAACGCGGCGGGCGAGGCGCCCGGCGTCTCCGATCCGGCGACGCGGAACGGGCAATATACAGGAAGAGTGGCGTCCCGGTTCCACCTCTCTGCCGTGCGCGGCATCGACAGGGGCGGCGCGCGCGGTTAGGATCGGGCCGCACGGGAGGTCGAGGTGGCGAAAGAAAGGCGAAAAGGCCCGCCGCCGCCGCCCCGGGCGTGGGAATACACGCTGCCGGGCGGCTGGACGGTGCTGGCGGGCCGGACCGACGCGGACAACGAGCGGCTGAGCCTCGAGGTGGCGCGCGCCGATGACTGGTGGTTCCACCTGCGCGGCGCGCCGGGCAGCCACGTCATCCTGCGGGCGCGCGCGGGGCTCGAGCCGGACCGCGACACGCTGCGCGCCGCGGCGGCGATCGCCGCCTGGCACAGCAAGGCGCGCCGCGGCGGGATCCAGCCGGTCTCCTGCACGCGCGGGCGCTTCGTGCGCAAGCCGCGCGGCGCGCCGACCGGCACGGTCGAGATCCGCCGCGAGACGGTGCTCAAGGTGCGTCCGGGACTCCCCCCGGGCGCCCGCCCTGACGACACGGAGGAAGGGGACGACGCATGAGGCGCACGCGCATCATCGCCACGCTCGGGCCGGCCGTGGCCGATCCCGCGGTCCTGCAGCGGCTGCTCGCGGCCGGCACGGACGCCGTGCGGCTGAATTTCTCGCACGGCACGCACGAGGACCACGCGCGCTCGATCGTCCGGCTGCGGACGGCGGCGGCGGAGCTCGGCCGGCCGGTGGCGATCATCGCCGACCTGTGCGGCCCGAAGCTGCGCACCGGCCCGCTGGCCGCCGGACCGGTCGAACTGCGCGACGGGGAGCCGTTCACGCTCACCGCGCGCGACGTCCCCGGCGACGCGCGCGAGACCGGCCTGTCGTGGCCGGCGCTCGCGCGCGACGTGCGCGTCGGCGACGCCCTGCTGCTCGACGACGGCGCGCTCGAACTGCGCGTCGAGTCGACCGACGGCACCGACGTGCGCTGCGTCGTGGTGCGGGGCGGTCTGCTCGGCGCCCGCAAGGGGATCAACCTGCCGCACACCCCGGTCAGCGCGCCGGCCCTCACGGAGAAGGATCGCGCCGACCTCGCCTTCGGCCTGTCCCAGGGCATCGACGCGGTGATGCTCTCCTTCGTGCGCCGCCCGGAGGATCTGCAGGAGACGCGCGCCCTGATGCGCGCGGCCGGCGCCGACGCCCTGCTCTACGCCAAGATCGAGCGCGCCGAGGCGGTGGCGCGCGTGGACTTCCTGCTGCCGCACTGCGACGGCATCGTCGTGGCGCGCGGCGATCTCGGCGTGGAGATCCCGCTCGAAGGGGTGCCGCCGGCGCAGAAGCTGCTCATCGACAAGGCGCTGCAGGCGGGCAAGCTCTGCATCACCGCCACCCAGATGCTCAAGTCGATGGTGGAAAGCTCCCGGCCGACGCGCGCCGAGGTCTCGGACGTGGCCAACGCCGTGCTCGACGGCAGCGACGGCCTGCTCCTGACCGAGGAGACCGCGGCGGGGCGTCACCCGGTGGAGGCGGTGGCCACGATGGCGCGGGTCATCGAGGCGGCCGAGGCGATCTTCCCGCACCGCACCTGGGAGCACCGCTTCGATCCGCGCGCCCGCTCCGGCGCGCCCGAGGCGGTGGCCCACGCCGCGGTGCGCATGGCGGCCGAACTGGGCGCCGCCGCGATCATCACCCTCACCCGCACCGGCAGCACGACGCAACTGGTGGCGCGCTGGCGCCCGGTCGCAGCCGGTGCTCGCGCTGACCCCCGAGCCGGCGGTGCTGCGGCGGCTGAGCCTGGTGTGGGGGGCGCAGCCGGCGCTGCTGCGAGGCCGAGGTCGACGGCGATCGTGCTGCAGACCCAGGCGCTGGCGGCCTGCGCCCGCTCCGGCCTGGCGCGGCCGGGCGACACCGTCGTCCTGACCGCCGGCTGGCCGCTTTCCGCGACCGGCGGCACGAACCTGATCCGGGTGGCGAAGGTGCCGGCCCTGGAGGGGTGAGCGATGTTCGGACTCAAGGCGAGGCGACGCCGACGCCTGCGGGCCACGCCGCTGCCGCCGGCATGGGAGGCGTCGCTGCGCGACGAGGTGCCGCTGCTACGCCCGGCTGACGGCGGCCGACCAGGCCGAACTGCGCGGCCTCGTGCAGGTCTTCCTGGCGGAGAAGCGCTTCGAGGGGTGCGGCGGCCTGGCGCTCGACGACCGCAGCGCGTCGTGATCTCGCCGGGCAGGCCTGCCTGCTGCTGCTGCACCGCGACAGCGATTTCTTCCCCCGCCTGCAGTCGGTGCTCGTCTACCCCGAGGCCTTCGTCACCAACGAGGAGCTGGAGGAGGTCGACGGCATCGTCGGCGAGGACGACGGCGAGCGTCTCGGCGAATCGTGGGGGCAGGGGGCGCTGGTGCTGTCGTGGCAGGACGTCGCGCTCGACCTCGCGGCGCCCGACGACGGCTTCAACGTCGTCCTGCACGAATTCGCCCACCAGATCGACGAGGAGTTCGGCATCTCCGACGGCACGGCCCCGTTCGCCGGCGAGGAGGGGGCGCGGTGGGCCGAGGTGTGGGAGAGCGAATACGCGAAGCACACGGCCGACGTGCGCCGCGGCAGGCGGACCTTCGTCGACGAATACGGCGCCGACGACCCGGGCGAGTTCTTCGCCGTCGCGACGGAGCACTTCTTCGAGGAGCCGCGCGCATCTGCGCGCGCGCCACCCGCGGTTGTACGAGCAGCTGCGGCTGTTCTACCGGCAGGATCCGGCGGGCTGGGGCGCGGGCGGCTGAGCCGGCCGGCAGCTCCGTCCGTCGCCGTGTCCGCCGTTCAACAGTCCCGCTCCACGTTGACGACCTGTCCGCCGACCACGACCGCGCGGGCGGCCGTCGGCTGGCAGAGCAGCAGCGCCGCCACCCGGTCGCCGACGCGGTCGTAGCCGAGGCCGTCGAGCGCGAAGAGCGCGAGGTCGCAGGCGCGGCCCGGCTCGACGGCGCCGATGTCGTCGCGGCCGAGGCAGCCCGCGCCGCCGAGCGTGGCCATCTCCAGCACCTCCTGCACGCGCATGCCGGCCGGGCCGTGGATGACGCGGTGCAGCAGCAGCGTCTGGCGCAGCTCGGCGAGCAGGTGCGAGCCGTCGTTGCTGGCCGAGCCGTCGACCGCCAGGCCGACCGGCACGCCGGCGGCGCGCAGGTCGCGCACGCGGCAGACCCCCGAGCCGAGGCGCATGTTCGAGGTCGGGCAGTGGGCGATCGCCACGCCGGCGCGGCCGAGGCGCGCCACTTCGTCGTCGTCGAAGAAGATGCCGTGGGCCAGCCAGACGTCGTCGGCGAGCCAGCCGACCGACTCCAGGAAATCGAGCGGGCGCCGGCCGTAGATGGCCTGGCAGTAGTCGTCCTCGTCGCGCGTCTCGGCGAGGTGGGTGTGCAGGCGCACGCCGTGGCGGCGCGCCAGCGCGGCCGTGTCGCGCATCAGTTCGGGGCTGACCGAGAAGGGGGAGCAGGGGGCGAGCGCCACGCGCACCATGGCGCCGGGGCGCGGGTCGTGCCAGGCGCGGATGAGCCGCTCGCTGTCGGCGAGGATCGTGTCGGGGTCCTGCACCACGTCGTCGGGGGGCAGGCCGCCGTCCTTGACCGAGCGCGACATCGAGCCGCGCGTGGGGTGGAAGCGGATGCCGGCCTCCTGCGCGGCGTCGATCGTGATGTCGATCAGCTCGGCGGAGGCGCCGCGCGGGAACAGGTAGTGGTGGTCGGTCGTCGTCGTGCAGCCGGAGCGCAGCAGTTCGCGGAAGCCGACCAGCGCCGCGTGGTGGAAGTCGAGGTCGCGCAGCTTCGCCCAGACCGGATAGAGCGTGCGCAGCCAGTCGAACAGGCCGGCGTCGATGGCGCCGGGCCAGGCGCGGGTGCGGGTCTGGAACAGGTGGTGGTGCGTGTTGACGAGTCCCGGCAGGACGACGCAGCCGGCGGCGTCGACGCGGTGGTGGCGCTCGCGCGGCACGGCGCCGATGAGGTCGGGCGCGCGGCCGGCGCCGACCGCGGTGATCAGGCCGCCGGTGGCCGCCACCCAGCCGCCGTCGATCACCTCGCGGCCGGCGTTCATGGTGACCAGGGGGGCCGCGTTCTCCAGCAGGAAGTGCTCGTGCGTCGTCATGGCTCGCTCCCGGGGCGCCGGGGCCGGTCATCTTGGCCCTTGGGGCCGCCCGCGCCGTCAGTTATACTGCACGGCGGTCGGCGACCGCCAGGACGGCGGGCGCGGACGGGAGGTCGGCGGACGGTGAAGGACCTGCGTGAATATCGCTGCGCAACGTCGGCCGCCGAGGCGGTGGCGCTGCTGCGGGCCGGACCGGGGCGCGGCATCTACATCGCCGGCGGCACCGATCTCTTCCTGATGATGCCTCCCGGCGTCGACTACGTGGTGGACATCAACGGTGCGGGGCTCGACCGCATCGAGCGCACGGCGGACGACGAACTGTTCATCGGCGCGGCGGCCACGCTGCAGGCGGTGGCCACGTCACCGCTGACGCAGCGCTACGCCGGCGGCGCGGTCGCCGAGGCGGCCGTGCACTGCGCCAACCGTCCGGTGCGCTCCACCGCCACCCTCGGCGGCAATCTCTGCAACGCGCTCCCCTCGGCCGACCTCGCGCCGATCCTGCTGGCGCTGGATGCCCGCGCCCTGATGAGCGACGGCGCGCGCGAGGAGAGCGTGCCGCTGGCCGAATTCTTCACGGGGCCCCGGCGCACCGTGCTGGGCGACCGGCTGCTGCTGGCGATTCTCCTGCCGGGGCGGTGCGGCGGCAGCCGCGCCCGCGCCCGCAAGCTGAGCCGCACCGCCGAGGACATCTCGCTCGTGCAGGTGGCAGTGGCGCTCGATCTGGACGGCCCGCTGATCCGCGGCGCCCGCGTGGCGCTGGGCGCCGTGGCGCCGACGCCGCGGCGCGCGCCGGCCGCCGAAGAGGCGCTGACCGGCCTGAAGGTGCTGTCGCCCGGCGCCGGGAGCGCCATCGCCGCCGCGGCGCAGCTCGCCGCCGCGCGCGCCGAGCCGATCGACGATCACCGCGCCTCGGCCGCCTACCGGCGCGCGATGGTGGCCGTGCTGACACGGCGCCTGGTGCGCGAACTGACCGGCCTGCCGTCCGTCGAGGGGGTGCACCCGTGAGGATCGAACTGACCCTGAACGGCGCTCCCGCCGCGTGGGACGTGGCGCCGGGCGAGCGGCTGCTCGACGCGCTGCGCGAGCGGCGGCTGCGTCTCGGTGAAACGGGGTTGCGAGACCGGCGACTGCGGCTGCTGCGCCGTCCTGCTCGACGGCGAGCCGGTCTCGTCGTGCGTGGTCGCCGCGGCGCGCGCGCAGGGACGCGTCGTGACCACGCTCGAGGGGCTGGCCGGCGACCCGCTGCTGGCGCGGCTGCAGGCGGCGTTCCTGGCCGCCGGCGCGGTGCAGTGCGGCTACTGCGCGCCCGGCATGCTGATCGTGGCGTGGGCCCTGCTGCGCGGCGGCGGTCCGCTCGACGAGGCGGCGGTGCGCCAGGCCCTCTCGGGCAGCCTCTGCCGCTGCACCGGCTACGAGAAACCGGTGCAGGCGATCCTGGCCGCGGCCGGGCGCTCCGCGGTGACGCTGCGCGGTGGTCGGGGGGAGCGGGGCGGGGTGGCGCGCGGGGGCGCCGCCGGTGCGTCGCCGCCGGTCCGCCGGGAGGGCAAGCCATGACGGTCCTGCTGCGCGATCCGGCCGCGTCGCCGGCTGCCGTCGTCGGAGCGAGCGTGGAGCGGGTGGACGGACGCGCCCTCGTGCGGGGCGAGCCGGTCTTCACCGACGACGTGCATCCCGACGGCATGCTGTGGGCGAAGGTGCTGTCGTCGCCGCACGCGCACGCGCGGATCGTCCGCGTGGACAAGCGCCGCGCGCTGGCGCACCCCGGCGTGGTGACGGTGCTCTGCCACGAGGACGTCAAGCCGATCCTGCACACGCGCGCGGGGCAGAGCTACCCCGAACCGTCGCCGTACGACACGACGATCCTGCCGCGCAAAGCGCGGTTCGTGGGGGACCGCGTGGCGGTCGTGGCGGCCCGCACGCTGCGCGCGGCCGAGGAGGCGCTCGAGCTGATCGACGTCGAGTACGAGGTGCTGCCGGCGCTGATCGACCCCGAGGAGGCGCTGCGGCGCACCGACGTGCTGGTGCACGAGGAGCCCGATCCGCGCGGCATCGCCGAGGGGGGGCGCAGCAACCTGGCCGCCCGTCTCGACATCCAGGTGGGGGACGTGGCGGCGGCGCTGCGCACGGCCGATCTGGTCTGCGAGCGGACCTACGTCGTGCCGCGGGTGCAGGCGAGCCACCTCGAGCCGCACGTGGCGATCGCCTGGATCGACAGCGACGGGCGTCTGGTCGTGCGCACGAGCACGCAGGTGCCGTTCCACCTGCGGCGGATCCTGGCGCGGGTGCTCGAGCTGCCCGAGGCGCGCATCCGCGTGATCAAGCCGCGCGTGGGCGGCGGTTTCGGCGACAAGCAGGAGATGGTCCTCGAGGACCTCGTGGCGCTGCTCGCCCTGCGCACCGGCAAGCCGGTGCGCTACGAGATGACGCGGGCCGAGGAGCTGATCGCGGCGCGCCACCGCCACCCGCAGCGCATCACGATGACCACCGGCGTCATGCGCGACGGCCGCATCGTGGCCAACCGCATGGTGGTGCTGGCCGACACCGGCGCCTACGGCAGCCACGCGCTGACCGTGCAGGGCAACACCGGCCAGAAGGTGCTGCCGCTCTACCCGTGCGAGAACATCCACTTCCAGATGAAGTGCGTGTACACCAACACGCCGGTCTGCGGCGCCTTCCGCGGCTACGGCGCGCCGCAGGGCTTCTTCGCGCTGGAGAGCCACATCGACACGATCGCGCGCGAGCTCGGCATGGACCCGCTCGAACTGCGCCGGCTCAACCACATCCGTCTCGGGCAGACCGATCCCCTCTCGGCGAAACTCGGCGAGGGGCGCAAGGGACTCGCGCGGGTGGTGCACAGCAGCGGGCTCGAGGAGGCGATCCGGCGCGGCGCCGAGGCGATCGGCTGGGGGCGCAAGCGCCCCGCCTCCGCGCCGCATCTGCGCCGGGGCCTGGGCGTCGGGCTGGCGATGCAGGGCTCCGGCATCGCCGGCGTCGACTGGGCCGCCGCCACGGTGAAGCTGAACGACGACGGCAGCGTGAACCTGCTCGTCGGCGCCACCGACATCGGCCAGGGCAGCGACACGGTGCTGGCGCAGATCTGCGCCGAGACGCTCGGCCTGCCGATCGGCAAGGTGATCGTGACCAGTTCCGACACCGACATCACGCCGTTCGACGTCGGCGCCTACGCCTCGAGCACGACCTACGTCTCGGGCGGCGCGGTGGCGAAGGCGGCGCGCGAGCTGCGCGACCAGCTCGCGGCGATCGTCGCCCGCAAGTGGGACTGTGCGCCCGACGCGCTCGTGTTCGGCGGCGACCGCATCACCGGACCGGCCGCGCCCGGCGGCGCGGCGCGCTCTCTCTCCATGGCCGAGGCGGCGCTCGTGGCGCTCTACGAAGCGAAGACGCAGCCGGCGGCCACGGCCAGCCACCTGGCCGAAGACTCCCCGCCGCCGTTCGCGGCGCAGTTCGCGGACGTGGAGGTCGACATCGAGACCGGCGAGGTGTTCGTGCGGCGGCTGGTGTCGGCGGTCGACTGCGGCACCCCCGTCAATCCGCAGTCCACCGAGGGGCAGATCGAGGGGGCGGTGTCGCAGGCGCTCGGCTACGCCCTGTTCGAGGAGGTCCTGCTCGACGACCGGGGCCGCGTGCGCAACCCCAACTTCCTCGACTACAAGATCGCCACCGCGATGGACATGCCGGAGATGGTCACCATCCTGGTCCCGACCCACGAACCGAGCGGCCCCTTCGGCGCCAAGGCGGCCGGCGAGGTGCCGATCGACGGCCCCGCCCCGGCGATCCTCAACGCCATCGCCGACGCCACCGGCCTGCGCCTCACGCAGATCCCCGCCACCCCGGAGCGGGTCTGGCTGGCGTTGCGGGAGCAGGCGCAGCGGGCGTTCGACTAGGCCCCTGGCCGCCGACGATCCGGTCACCCGAGGCCTGGCGGACCACGATGTGCTTCCGGGTCCCGATCGTCTCCCTACCGACTGACCCCCGCACGAAGCAGAGCCCCGCAGGCGCCCGCCGTCCCGCTCGTTGGCGCCCCTGGATCATCGGGTATGGCGTTTGCGCTGGCGCAAGTCGGCGTTTGCCCCGGAAACAATGTTCCCATTTTGGGAATATCGTACTTGACCCGGATCCGTGGCGGGGCTAGTCTGGGGGCATGGCCATGCGGGTTGTCGGCCGCGATTTGCTCCGCGCCTTCATTGCGGGCCACGCCGACAGCGCGGGGGCCCTGCAGAGCTGGTTGCGGGAAGTCGAGACGGCCGACTGGGCGCATCCGGGACAACTCAAGGCGCGGTTCCCGTCGGCCAGTCTGCTGGCGGGCAACCGGATCGTGTTCAACATCCGCGGCAATCGCTCTCGGCTCTCGGCTCTCGGCTCTCGGCTCGTGGCGGTCGTGGCTTTTGGTACGCGCGTCGTACGTATCGAGTGGATGGGAACGCACGTCGAGTACGACCGGCGGACGTTTTAGACTCGGAGGGGGTGAGACCATGCTTAAGCTCATCAAGACCGCTGCGGAGCACCGGGAAGCACTGGCGGTGCTCGATCGGCTGGTCAGGGCCGATCCGGTTCCCGGCACCGAGGCGGGCGACCGGCTCGAGCTGCTGGCGCATCTCATCGAGGTCTACGAGAAGCAGCACTATCCGGTGCCCCTGCCCGATCCGGTGGAGGCGATCCGCTTTCGCATGGAGCAGGCGGGGCTGGCGCAGCGCGATCTGGCGCCGTACCTCGGCGGCGCCAGCCGCGTATCCGAGGTGCTCGGTGGCCGGCGCCCGTTGACGCTCAAGATGATCCGCGCCCTGCACGAGGGGCTCGGGATTCCGGCGGAGTCGCTGCTGGGGGAGACGGGCCGGGGGTTGCCCTCGCGTGTCGCGGGACTCGATTGGGAGCAATTCCCGTTGCGCGAGATGCTGGCCCGCGGCTGGTTGCGCGCTTCAGGGATGTCGTCGCGCGCGGCCCGTGAGCGGGCGGAGGAGCTGCTGCGGGAGTTCTTCGGGGATCTCGACCCGCTGGCGCTGCGTCCCGCCTGCCGGCGGCAGCATCTGTGCCGCGGTTCGACGGGCGACGAGCAGGCGCTCATGGCGTGGGGGGCGCGGGTGACGCAGCTCGCGGTGGCCGCGCGCGTGCCGGCGCCGTGGCGCGCCGACTCCCTCGATGCGGCTTTCGTTGCGGCGCTGGTCCGCCTGAGTGCGCGCGCGGACGGGCCGCGGCGGGCGCAGTCGGCGCTGGCCGGGGTCGGGATCCGGCTCGTTGTGGAGCGCCGCCTGCCCGGCACCCACCTGGACGGGGCCGCCCTGCTTCTGCCGGACGGCGCGCCGGTGGTGGCGCTCACGTTGCGCCACGACCGGCTCGACAACTTCTGGTTCACGCTCTGCCACGAACTGGCGCATGTCGCGCGGCATCTGCGTCGGCCGGACCAGGGCTGGATCGCCGACGACCTCGAGGCCGACGGCGACGCCCGCGAGCAGGAGGCCGACGCTATGGCCGCGCGCTGGCTCGTCCCGTCCCGCGCGTGGTCGCGCTTCGCGGCGCGGGGCGACCAGTCGGTGGCGGCGGTCACGGCGTTCGCCGGCGAACTGGGTGTCCATCCGGCGATCGTCGCGGGGCGTGTGCGGCGCGAGGCGCGCAACTACCGGTTGCTGTCCCGGCTGGTCGGGGCGGGCGAGGTGAGGCGGCAGTTCGAGTCCGTGGCTGCCCCCCCCGGCCCCGTAACGGCTGTCTCCTGAACGTGGTCGCGGGATCTTCCCTCTGTCGCCCGGTGTTGACGCCCCGGCTCCCGCCGTTACAATGTCTGGACCGCCGCGCGGGCGATGCGCGGATCGTGAATTGATTCCCCTGAGCGCTCCGAGGCCCTTCGTCAGGAGGCGTTTTTCCATGTCGCGTACGCTGAATCGGGTTGTTCTTGTTCTGGCCGTGGTCCTGTTGCCCGTCGCGCTGGCCGGATGCGGCGGGGGCAAGGTGGTCAGCCGGGTGGACACCGGCGAGCAGATCGATTTGTCGGGCAACTGGAACGATGTGGACAGCCGGCAGGCGGCGGACGATCTCGTCGCGCAGTCCACGGCCGGCACGCCGTGGATCGAGAACTTCATGATGGAGAAGGGGACGAAACCGACGCTCATCGTCGGGACGATCCGCAACAAGTCGGCCGAGCACATCCCGATGAAGACGCTGGTGGCCGATCTCGAGAAGACGTTCATCAACTCGGGCCGGGTGCGGATCGTCGCCTCCTCGGAAGAGCGCGAGGGGGTCCGCGAGGAGCGCGCCGATCAGCAGGAATTCGCTTCGCCCGAATCGCAGGCGCGCTGGGGCCGGGAGAAGGGGGCGAACTACATGCTCCTGGGCGAGGTCAACACGATCATCGACCGGGAGGATGGCAAGGAAGTGAAGTTCTACCAGGTGGACAGCTACCTGGTGGACCTGCAGACGAACGAGAAGGTCTGGGTGGGCCAGACGAAGCTCAAGAAGTTCGTCGGCCGCAAAGCCTACAAGCCGTAGGGGCGTCATGAACCGTCGCCCTGTCCGGCGGGGGTCGTTCGCCCCGCGGGCCCGGATCGTTCCGGCGGCCCTGGCCGGGCTGCTGGCCGTCGCCGGCTGCGCCACCTATTCCGTGCAGAACCGCTCGCTGCGCACCGATCTGGTGTCCGGCAACTTCGCCACGGCGCTGGAAACGGTCGAACAGAACCGCAGCGGCCGCAGTCGGCTGCTCTACGTGGCTCGAGCGGGGCCTGCTCCTGCACTACGCCGATCGCTGGCAGGAGAGCAACGACGCCTTCGCGCAGGCCGAGGAGATCGCGGCCGATCTCTACACGAAGAGCGTCTCGCAGCGCGCGCTGTCACTGCTCACGAGCGACGCGGCCGTGGACTACCGCGCCGAGCCGTTCGAACTGGCGATGGTGCCGTACTACCGCGCGCTCAACTACGTCTAGCCTCGGTGACCGGGAGGGGGCGCTGGTCGAGGCGCGCAAGGCCGGCCTGCTGCTGCGCCAGTACACCGAGCAGGACCTCGGCCGTCTCGGCGAGCTGGACCCCGACCGCGACACGTCGTCCGACGACCTGCTCGGCAACGACGCCTTCCTTCACTATCTTCAGCGCCCTGCTCTACGAGTGGGACGGTGACGTCAACGACGCTTTCATCGCCTACCGCAATGCCGCCGACGCCTGGCACGCCGAAGCGGGGCGGCTGCAGACGCAGGCCCCTCCGTGGCTCGGCGCCGACCTGTCGCGCACCGCGGGGCGGCTCGGTTTCACGGCAGAACTGGCCCAGGCGCGCGAGGCGTTCCCGGAACTGTTCCCGGCCGCGGATTCCACGGCCGCCGCTGGCGCCACGGCGTTGCGACCGCGCCGGAGTTCGCCGGCGGCGACGTCGTGGTGCTGCTCGAGCTCGGCTTCGCGCCGGCGAAGGCGCAGCGGGAGATGAATCTGCCCGTGCTCAAGACCGATCGGCGCGACGACCGGGTGCGCTGGGCGCGCGATCTGCGGGGGCGCTGGCGGCCGGACTACCGCTACGACGAGATCCAGGCTCGACTACTGGCTGCGCGTGACGGTGCCGGAGCTGGTCGAGCAGTCCGCCCGCGGTGACGGGGGCGCGCGTGTCGGCCGGAGTCGCCGGCGGCCACGCGGTCGCCGTGACCGTGGAGGACCTCGAGGGGCGCGCGTTTGCCGCCTTCCACGCGCGGGAGGGATCGATGTGGCTGCGCACCATCGTGCGCGCCCTCGCCAAGTACGGCACCAAGGAGCAGGCCGACAAGGTCGGCCAGGTGGCCGGTCTGCTCGCCAACCTGCTGGGCGCGGCCACCGAACAGGCCGACACCCGCGGCTGGCTCACGCTTCCCAACCGGATCGCCATGACCCGCCTGCGGCTGCCGCCGGGGCGCTACGACCTGCGCGTGGATCTGCTGGACGCATCGGGGACCACGCTGCGCACCGACACCATCCCGCAGGTGATCGTCAGGACCGATGATCTTGCCATCGTCAGCCGCCGGGTCTTCTGACCCCGGCCGCCGCCGGCGCCGGCGCTACGCGCTGGTCGCGCTGCTGGCGGTGGCGGCGGCCGTGCGGCTGGCCTGCTGGCTCGCGCTGCGCGACGAGCCGATCTTCCGGGTGCCGCAGCTCGACGCCGCGACCTATGACGAATGGGCTCGCGCCCTGGCGCACGGCGATTTCGGCGTTGGCCGGCCGTACTGGATGGCGCCGCTCTACCCGCACCTGCTGGCGCTCGTCTATCTGGTGTGCGGGACCGGGATCACGGCGCCGCAACTGCTTCAACTCGCCCTCAACCTGCTGACGGTATGGCTGGTCTGGCGCCTGGCGCGGCGCGCCGCGGACGAGCCGACGGCGCTCCTGGCGGCCGCGCTGTTCGCGTTCTACGGGCCGCCTGTCCTCTACGCTCACCTGCTCCTGCTCGAAACGGTCCAGACCGCGTTGCTGGCGATTGCGGCGCTGCTTGCCGTGCGCGCGGCCGAGGCGCCGACGGTGCGGCGGCTGGCGGGGCTCGGCGCCGTCATCGCCGCCGCGGCGCTCGCCCGCGGCAACGCCCTGCTGCTGCTGGCGGCCGTGCCGCTCCTGGCGCTGCCGCCGCTGTCGGGCCGGCGCGGCCGGTGGCGCGGGGCGGCCGCGCTCTGGCTGGGCGCCGCGCTCGTGATCGCGCCGGTCACGCTGCGGAACATCTTCGTTGGCCGGGACTTCGTCCTGCTCACCTCGAACGGCGGCCTTAACCTGTTCATCGGCCAGCAGCCGGCGTACCGCGGCCTGTTCGGGCCGACCGATCCGGAGGAGGGACTGACGGTGTCGTCCCTCATCGATCCCACCGGAGAGCACCAGCTGGAGAGCCAGGCGGGGCGGGAGCTGCGGCCGTCGGAGGTGTCGCGCCGGTTCACGCGGCGCGCGTTCGAGCTCGTGCGGGGCGACCCGGCCGGCGCGGCCGTCCGCGCCCTGCTCAAGGGTTATCGTTTCTGGAACGGGTACGAGCAGCCGCAGCTCGCGGCGTGGGACTTCTGGCGCGGGCGCGCGCCGGTGCTGCGCCTGCTGCCGGTGCCGTTCCTGCTGCTGGCGGCGTGCGGCCTGCCCGGCCTGGCGCTGCTGCGACCGCCGGCGCGCCGCGTCGTGACCGTGTTCGTGCTGACGTGGTGGGCGAGTCTGTTGCCGTTCTTCGCCACCGACCGCTACCGGTTCGCGGCGACGCCGTTGCTGGCGGTGTCGGCGGCGGCCTGTCTCGCCGCGCTCGTGCGCGGCGCGCGGACCGGGCGCGGGCGAGCCGGCGGCGCGGCGGCGCGCCGTGAAGTCTCGGCGTGCTCGTCGTCGGGCTCGCGGTGGCGCTCTGGTCGCGCTGGGTGGCGCTGCCGGCCGACCAGGTGGCGTGGCAGAGCCTGGCGCACGAGGCGCGCGCGCGGTTCACGCTCGGCGACCGCGACGGAGCGGCCCGGGCGCTGGCCGAGGCGGATCGCGCGCTGCCGCGTTTCGCCGGCACCTGGTTCCAGCTCGGCGTGCTGTCGGCGCAGGGCGGCGACCAGGCCGCGGCGCTGCCGGCCTTCCAGCGCGCCGAGGCGCTCGACCCCGGCGATCGCCTCAGCCCGTACTGGACGGGGCGCACCCTGCGCAGGCTCGGGCGGTTCGCTGCGGCGCAGGCGGCGTTGGCGCGCGCCGCGCAACTCGACTCGACCTGGGCGAAGCCGCGCTTCGAGATGGCGATGACCTGCCTCGATCTCGGCGACACGACCGGCGCGCTGCGCGACCTGGAGCGGGCCGTCGCGCTCGATCCGGGCGCGCCGCAGTACCTCAACAACCTTGCTTCGCTGCTGGCGCAGACGGGGCGGGTGGACGCGGCGCGGGCGCGGCTCGCGGATCTGATCACGCGCTACCCGACCTATGGCCGCGCCCGGATCAACCTGGCGGTGCTGCTGGCGCGCACCGGCGATGCCGCGGCGGCACGCGCGGTGGTGGCGGCGGCGCGGCGCATCCCGACCCTGGAACCCGCGGAGCGCGAGGCGCTGGCCCGCCTGGCGGCCGAGTTGGGGACTATGGCAGGTGGAGCGCCGTCGCGGTGAGCGAGTCCGCGGGCATTTCCCGCGCTCACGGCAGGCGCAGCCGGTCGGCGGCCAGCGTGTCGCCCGGCGCGGCGCGCAAGGCGCGCCGGCGCGTCGAAGAGGGCGGCGGCGAGCGCGCGGCGTTGCGGCGGCGCGGGGACGAGGGCGGCCCGCCAGCCCGCCAACTCCGCCGGAGTCGGCTCTCGTTCCAGGATCTCCCGGTACAGCGCGCGCAGGAAGTCGTCGTCGGTGCCGCCGGCATCCCGGCGGAAGGCGGGCGATCCGAGCGTCACGATGCGGCCGCGCCACGGCTCGTCCGGCAGCGCGAACCGCGCCGCGGGCGGCAGCGCCCGGTCCGGCGCGCGAGTGCGCAGCTCCTCGCTGGTGAGGAACTGCCAGACGATCCGCTCGCGCAGGCGCGTCGCGACCGCGCGCGACCAGGCGGCGGCCTCGGCGTCGACGGCGGGGCGGCCGACCGTGGCCGGGAAGAAGGCGCGCACCAGCACCCGGCACGTCGGTGGTGTCGGCGATGGCGTCCGCGGCGCCGAGCGCCGTGGTCAACCGGTGACGCACCGCGCGCGGGCCGGTGCGGGCGTGCTCGAAGTCGCGGGGCGGTCCGAACTGCACGAGGGCCGTCGCGGTGATCCCCATGGCGAGTGCGACGCCCGGCAGCGACGGTCCGCGCGCCCACACCCGCGCCCAGACGAGCATCGCGACCAGGCAGGCCAGCATGAGCGGGCCGTTGGGCCAGTGGGCGAGCGCGAACAGCAGCGCGATCGTCACGGGCAGGGCGCGTTCGCCGCCGCCGGCGCGACGCAGGAGCGGCCAGGGCAGCACCAGCAGGACGAGCAGTTGCAGCAGCGACCAGACCGGGTAGCCGACGAGCGAGAGAGCGACCGCGCCCGCCTGCGGGCCGCCTCCCGCACGCCAGGCCCCACGCGGCCGCGGCCACCACCAGCAGCGCCGTCGGCGCGGCGAGGGCGCGCAGGGCCGGCAGGAAGCGGGTGCGCGAGAAGCCGAGCGGGTCGCCGCGGGCGCGCGCGCGGACGACCAGCAGCGCGATCAGGACGGCGAGGGCGGCGAAGAGGGCGGCGTCCGTGCGCGACGGGCGGTCCGCCCCGGACCAGCCCCACATGCCGGCGAACAGGAGGGGCCACGCCAGCAGCGCGATGGCGGCGCGGTCGCGGACAGGCTCGTTGCTCCCGGGGGCAGTGGTGGCGGGCGCGCGCGAACAGGGCGCCGGCCGCCAGCGCGAGCAGCGCGGGCGCCGCGGTCCAGAAGAGCGCGGGCAGCGCGAACGGTCCGGTGCAGCGGCAGCGCGTACGCGCGTGCGCCGGGTGGCAGGTTCAGCGCCGTCACGCCGAGAATCACGGCGAGATTCAGGAGCAGAAAGGCGATCAGCACGCGGAGAACTCCCGGCTCGGTTCAGGGGCTCCGCTTGAGGTTTCATGTGCAGCCGGCTGCACACGAAAGGTCAAGCGGGCGGGAAGGTCGCGCGTCGCCTGACGCGGTCGGCCGACGCAGCGCGGCCGGCGCCGACGCGGTCAGCCGAAACGGCGCGCCAGCCACTCGCCGTGCCCCGCCTCGACCGAGCGCACGCCGGGCCGGACCACCGCCACGCCGCGGCGCCAGACCTGACGCACGGCGCCGCACCACTCGGTGCCGGTCCAGAGGCGCGCCAGCGGATCGCCGGGGCCGATCGGCAGGCGGGTGCCGGTGGCCGCGGGGTCGAACAGGACGATGTCGGCGTCGTGGCCGGGGGCGAGGCGTCCCTTGCGTCCCGCCAGGCCGTTCAGCAGCGCCGGCTGCTCGCAGCAGACCGCCACCCAGCGGGCCGGCGTCGAGGCCGCCCTTCTTCACGCCCAGCGTGTAGGTGACGATGAGCCGTTCCGCGACGCCGCCGGTGCCGTTGGGCACCATCGGGAAGCCGTGCAGCCCCTCCTGCCGTTTGAGCGCCAGCGGAAATTCGCAATGGTCCGAGGAGATGAGGTCGATGTCGCCGCTCGCCAGACCCGCCTGCAGCGCCGCGCCGTCGGCGGGCGAGCGCAGCGGCGGGGAGAAGATCGCGCGCAGGGCGTCGTCGCGGCCGCCGCGGTAGAGCGAGGCGGCCGGAACAGGTGATGGCTGCACGCCTCAGCGGCGAGCGCTCCCGGCCGGCCGCGCCGGATCGAGCCGCGCGCGCGCGACCCGCTCCACGGCATCCGCCACCGAGAGATGGACGAGCGTGAGCGGACAGCGGGTGCGCGCGGCGATCGTCAGCGCGAGGTCGACCGCCCGGCTCTCGGTGACCGGCGGGTGCGCGGCCGGGAACCACTCGGGGCCGGTGCGGCCGGTCTGGATGTGCTGCGCCTCGGCCTGCGCGATCGCCTCGCCGTCCTCGGCGTGGACGAGCAGTCGTCCGCCGGCGTCGCGCACGGCCACCGCCAGCCGCTCCAGCTCGGCGGGGGTCAGCATGAGGCGTCCCTTGTAGGCCAGGAACGCCTTGAACGTGGGGAAGCCGCGCGCCACCAGGCCGGGCAGCTCGGCGAGCCGTTCCGGCCGCGCGTCCGGCACGGTCACGTGCAGGCCGTAGTCGCAGAGACACTCGCCGTCCGCCGCCGCGCTGCCAGCGGTCGACGGCGCGCCGAGGCTCTCGCCCCGGTCGGGGTTGGCGAAGTCGATGACCGTGGTCGTGCCGCCGAGCAGCGCGCCGGTCGAGCTGTCGCGCCAGCCGAGGCTGCGCACGCCGGGTCGCACCGGCATCCCGAAGTGGACGTGTGCGTCGATCGCCGCCCGGGCAGCACCCAGAGACCGGTCGCGTCGACGATTTCGGCGTCGCCGAAGTCCGCCAGATCGGGTGGAGCGGCAGCGGGCGTGCCGGGGCCGCGCCCGGCCGGCACGGCCTGGTCTCGCGGCCGAGCACGGCGGTGATGGTGCCGTCGTGCACGAGCACGTCGGCCAGGCGCTGGCCCTCGCCGGTCACGACGGTGCCGTTGCGGATCCAGAGGCGGGTGGCTGTTCATGACGGTCAGCCTAACCCGGCCGGCGTCGGCGTGACAAGCGTCCGTCCGCCCGCCGGGCCGCGGTCGCGATATTCCCCGGCGTCGGCCTGCTGGACCGGCTTCGCCGGACGCCTATATACTGCCGCCTCGCCGGAGCGGCGGCCGTCCTGCGGATCTTCCGCGCGCGGCGGTCCGGTCCGGGGCCGCGGCGAGGAGCGCGCATGAAACGGATGCCGACGAAGGTGGACCCGCAGGACGACGGCTTCCGCCGGCACGCGGCCGAGAACCGGCGTCGGGCGGCGGAACTGGCCGAGCTCCTGGCGCGGTGCGGGACGGGGGCCCGGCGAAGGCGCGCGAGCGGCACCGCGAGCTGGGCAAGCTGCTGCCGCGCGACCGGATCGAGGCGCTGCTCGATCCCGGCACGCCGTTCCTCGAGCTGTCGCCGCTGGCGGCGCACGGGGTGTACGACGAGCGAGGTGCCGGCGGCCGGCCTGGTCACCGGCATCGGCACGCGTGCACGGCCGCCCGGTGATGGTCGTGGCCAACGACGCCACGGTGAAGGGCGGCACCTACTATCCGCTCACCGTGAAGAAGCACCTGCGCGCGCAGGAGATCGCGCTCGAGAACCGGCTGCCGTGCGTCTACCTGGTCGACTCCGGCGGCGCCTTCCTGCCGCTGCAGGCCGAGGTCTTCCCCGACCGCGACCACTTCGGGCGCATCTTCTACAACCAGGCGCGCATGTCGGCGCTCGGGCATCGCGCAGATCGCCGCGGTGATGGGCTCCTGCACCGCGGGCGGCGCCTACGTGCCGGCGATGAGCGACGAGGTCGTGATCGTGAAGGAGCAGGGCACGATCTTCCTCGGCGGCCCGCCGCTCGTGAAGGCGGCCACCGGCGAGGAGGTCACCGCCGAGGAGCTGGGCGGGGCGGACGTCCACACGCGCATCTCCGGCGTGGCCGACCACCTCGCCAACGACGACGCGCACGCGCTGCGCATCGTGCGCGACATCGTCGAGAACCTCGGGCCCGGTCGAGATCGCCGCGCGTGCCGACTGCGCCGCCCGAGGACCCGCACTACGACCCCGAGGAGCTCTACGGCATCGTGCCCGCCCGACCCGCGCACGCCGTTCGACATGCGCGAGGTGATCGCGCGGCTCGTCGACGGCAGCCGCCTGCACGAGTTCAAGCCGCGCTACGGCGCCACGCTGGTGTGCGGCTTCGCCCGCCTGCACGGCTACCCGGTCGGCATCCTGGCCAACAACGGCATCCTGTTCAGCGAGTCGGCGCTCAAGGGGACGCACTTCATCGAGCTGTGCAACGCGCGGCGCATCCCGCTGCTGTTCCTGCAGAACATCACCGGCTTCATGGTGGGCAAGGCGTACGAGCACGGCGGCATCGCCAAGGACGGCGCCAAGATGGTCCACGCCGTCAGCAACAGCACGGTGCCCAAGTTCACGGTGATCTGCGGCGGCAGCTACGGCGCCGGCAACTACGGCATGTGCGGTCGCGCCTTCCAGCCGCGCCTGCTGTTCATGTGGCCGCAGGCCAAGATCTCGGTGATGGGCGGCGAGCAGGCGGCCAACGTGCTGCTCACGGTGAAGCAGGACGCAGGTGGCGCGCGCCGGCGGCGCGCTGACGCCGCCGAGGAGCGCGCCATCCTCGAGCCGATCCTGCGACAAGTACGAGGCCGAGGGGCACGCCTACTACAGCAGCGCGCGCCTCTGGGACGACGGCGTGATCGACCCGCTGCAGACCCGCGACGCGCTCGGCCTGGGCCTCGCCATGTCGCTGAACGCGCCGATCCCGCCGGCGAAGTACGGCATCTACCGGATGTAGCGGCGGGAAGGAGAACGCATGTCCGTCCGCACGGAGATGCAGGGCCCGGTGCTCGTCGTCACGCTCGACCGGCCGCGGTCCCACAACGCGCTCGACGCGGCTCGCCGCGGGGCTGCTCAAGGAGCTGTTCGAGCGGATCGCGTTCCTGCCGGTCGGCGCCGCCCGATCCGCGCCAGGCGGACGGGCCGTGCCGGCCGCGGGCGATCGTGCTGCGGTCGGAGGGGCCGACGTTCTGCGCCGGGGCCGACCTGAACGAGATGAAGGCGCTGGGCGCGGCCGGGTTCGCGGAGAACCTCGAGGCGGCGCGCACGCTCGGCCTGATGTTCCGCGCGGTGCGGCTCTGCCCGGTGCCGGTGGTGGCGCGGGTGCAGGGGGCGGCCTACGGCGGCGGCGTCGGGCTGCTGGCGGCCTGCGACGTGGTCGTGGCCGGAGCGGAGGCGCGGTTCGCCTTCACCGAGGCGCGGCTCGGCCTGGTGGCCGGGGTGATCGCGCCGCTGGTGCTGGCGCGGATCGGCGAGGCGGCGGCCCGGCACTACTTCCTGACCGGCGACCCGATCCACATGCCGACCGCGCTGCGCCTGGGGCTGGTCGACCGCGTGGTCGACGCCGCGGACCTGGACGAGGCGGTGGCGCGCGTCGTGCGCTCGCTGCTGGCGGGCGGACCGACGGCGCACGCGCGCATCAAGCAGCTGCTCGAGGGACTCGGCGCGCTCGGTTTCGAGGGGAGCCTCGAGTTCACGGCGCGGGCGCTGGCCGAGGCGCGCACCGGACCGGAGGGGCAGGCGGCGCTGGCGGCCTTCCGGCGGCGGGAACCGGCGCCCTGGGCGGGCGACACCACCTGGCCGGAGCCGCCGGCGCCGGCGCGGACGGAGGGCCCGTGACGCCCCCTTCGCCAAGGTGCTGGTGGCCAACCGCGGCGAGATCGCGGTGCGCGTGCTGCGCGCCTGCCGCGAGCTGGGCATCGCCACGGTGGCGGTCGCCTCCGAGGCCGACCGCCACGCGCCGCACGCCCGGCTCGCCGACGAGACGGTCGTCATCGGCCCGGCGCCGCCGCTCGAATCGTACCTGCGCGGGGAGGCGATCCTCGACGCGGCGCGGCGCACCGGCGCCGAGGCGATCCACCCCGGCTACGGGTTCCTGGCCGAAAGCGCCCCGTTCGCGGCCGCCGTCCGCGACGCCGGCCTCGTCTTCATCGGGCCCGACCCGGAAACCATCGCCGCGATGGGCGAGAAGACCGCGGCGCGCCGCGCCATGGCGGCGGCCGGCGTGCCGGTCGTGCCGGGGGCCGAGCTGCCGGCGCCCGAGCGCTGACGGCGAACCGGATCGCGCGGCCGCTGGCGCGCGGCGGGCGCGCGGGTCGGCTTCCCGCTGCTGGTCAAGGCGGCGTTCGGCGGCGGCGGCAAGGGGATGCGGCTCGTGCGCGAGGCGTCCGAGCTGCCGGCCGCCGCCGCGCGGCCGCGTCGCGCGAGGCGCGCAAGGCGTTCGGCGACGGCGCCGTCTACCTCGAGCGCTACCTCGAGCGGCCGCGGCACGTGGAGTTCCAGATCTTCGGCGACCGGCAGGGCCACGTCGTGCAGCTCGGCGAGCGGGAGTGCTCGATCCAGCGGCGGCACCAGAAGATCATCGAGGAGACCCCGTCGCCCGCGCTGACGCCCGAACTGCGCGCCCGCATGGGCGCGGCCGCGGTCGCGGCGGCGCGCGCGGCGCGCTACGTCAACGCCGGCACGGTGGAGTTCCTGGTCGATGCCGCCGGCGACTTCTACTTCCTGGAGATGAACACGCGCCTGCAGGTCGAGCACCCGGTCACCGAGTGGGTGACCGGCCTCGACCTCGTGCGCGCGCAGCTGCTCGTGGCGGCCGGCGCGCCGCTGCCGTGGCGGCAGGAGGAGATCGTCCCGCGCGGCCACGCCATCGAGTGCCGCCTCTACGCCGAGGATCCGGCGCACGGCTTCCGGCCGTCGCTCGGCCGGATCCTCCTGCTCGACGAGCCGGCGGGGCCGGGCGTGCGGGTGGACAGCGGCGTGGCGGCCGGCGACGAGGTCACGATGCACTACGATCCGCTGCTGGCGAAGCTGTCGGTGCACGGGCCGGACCGCGCCGCCGCGATCGCGCGCGCGCTCGCCGCGCTGCGCGAATACGCCGTGCTCGGCATCGCCACCAACGTCGCCTACCTGCAGGCGATTCTCGACCATCCGGAATTCCGCGCCGGACGCACGCACACCGGTTTTCTCGATGCGCACCTGGCCGGCTGGCCGCCCGACGGCGGGTTGCGACGAGCGCGACGCGCTGGTGGCGGCCGCGGTGCACGCCTGCCTCGCGACGGCGCGCGGTGGCGCCACGACCGCGTCCGATCCGCGCGCCGGCGTCGGGCCGGCGGCGGCGGCCGGAGCGGCGTCGCCCTGGGCGCGGCTGGGCCGGTTCCGCCTGCGCGGTCTCTCCTGAGCCGGAAAAGGGAGCCGGTCATGCTGTTGCAGTTCCACACCGGAGGTCGTCTGGCCACGCTCGAGGTCGTGGCGGGCGACGGCGGCGCCTGCCGCGTGCTGCTGGACGGCGAGGCGGTGGCGGTCGAGCTGATCGAGGACGGCCCGGGGCGCTCGACCTGCGCCTCGACGGCCGGCGCGTGCGGACGCGGGTCGTGGCGGCGGGGACGGCCGTCCACGTGAGCGTCGACGGCCGTGCGCGCGTCCTGCGGCGCCACACCGGCGACGAGGACGCGGACGAGGTGGTCGTGGCGGGCGGGCCGCACGTGACGGCGCCGCTGCCGGGCAAGGTCGTGCGGGTGCTGGTCGCGGCCGGGCCAGGCCGTGCGCGCCGGCGAGACGCTGCTCACGCTCGAGGCGATGAAGATGGAGACCGAAGTGGCGGCGCCGCTGGCCGGCGCGGTGCGGGTCGTGCACGTGGCGGCGGGCGGCACCGTGGCGCTGGGCGATCCGCTCGTCGATCTCGACCCCGCCTGAGTCGGCGGCGCGCGCCGGTCAGCCGCGCCAGTTCGCCCGGAAGATCTGCGTCTCCCTGGTCTGGCCGGTCCCGCGCGGCCGAAGTCCAGAGCAGCAGACGGCCGTCACGCGAGAAGGCGGGGAAGCCGTCGAAGCCGGGCGAGAAGGTCACCCGTTCCAGCCCGGTGCCGTCCGGCCGGATCAGGTACAGCTCCATGTCGTGACCCTCGGCGTTGCTCGCGAACAGGATCAGCTGCTGCGACGGGTGCCAGACCGGGGCGAAGCTCGTCGCCTCGAGGGTGGTCAGCCGGCGCGGGTTGCCGCCGGTCGAGATCCGCGGTGTAGATTTCCAGCGTTCGCGTCTCGCCGGGCGGCGTGGCGTGGAAGACGATGCGGTTGCCGTCGGGGGAGACCTGCGGCCCGCCGACGTAGCCGTCCATCGCCAGTAGCTCGCGAGCGTCGCGACCGTCGGCCTCCATCATGACCAGCGCACCGCGGCCCGCGCGTTGCGAGGCGCAGACGATCCGGGAGCCGCCCCAGGAGTACGAGCCCTCCGCGTCGTAGCCGGGTGTGGTGGTCAGGGCGCGGGGCGCGAGGCCGTCGACGCCGGCGAGCCAGAGGTCGAGCGAGGCGTCGAACAGCCACAGCCCCGCGGGATCGTCGCCGGCGGGGGCCGCGTCGCCGGCCGCGTCACCGGGAGCGGCGGCGGCGTAGAGGATGTCGCCCGCTGTCGGGGGTGAAGACCGGATCGTGGCGCCGCCCCGGACCGGTGTCGATCGACACCGGGGCGCTGCCGTCGGCGTTCATGACGCGGATGCCGAACTGTTCGGCCGGCGCGGGTCGGCAGAGCCAGACGATCCGGGTGCCGTTGTCGTTGAAGCGTGCCTGTCGGTTCAGTCCGACCGCGGTGAGCCGGCGGACGTCATCGAGATGACGTTCGGCCGCCGCCGTCGCTGCCGTCGTTTCATCCGGAGGCGCCCGGTGGCGCCGATCGATCTTGATCTCGTCGCAGCCGGTCGCCAGCAGCGCGCACAGGCCGACGAGCAGGCCTCGCGACGACGGTCGAAGGGCAGGGAGCGAAGCGGGCGCGGCGCATGACACCTCCGGGCGGGCGGACCGGACCGGCCCCCGACCGGCCCGCGCGCGCCGGCATCCTAGCAGGCCCCTCGCGGAGCCGCAACCGCGGCGCGCGGCGTCGAGATGAGGATCACGAAGGAGGAGCTTTGACGGATCGGACGTTCCCGGACGGCGAGGTCGGTGCGTACCGCGGTCCTGACCCCCTGGTTCGCGGGGGGCCGCGTTCCGGGCTGGTGCTCGGGGGCGGCGGCGCCCGCGGGCTGGCCAGCATCGGCATCGTCGAGGTGCTCGAGGCGGAGGGGCTGCGGCCGGCGGCCATCGCCGGCACCTCGATGGGGGCGCTGATCGGCGCCTTCCTCGCCTCGGGGCTCAGCGCGGCCGATTGCCACGCCATCACGCGCACGCTGCGCTGGACCGACGTCCTCGACCTGGGACGTCACGGCGGCCTCATCAAGGGGGATCGTTACGGACGCTGGCTGGCCGAGCGGCTGCCGGCCCGCTTCGCCGATCTGAAGCTGCCGCTGGCCGTCACCGCCACCGACATCGAGCGGGGCGAGACCGTCGTGCTGCGCGAGGGCGACCTGATCGGCGCGATCCGCGCCAGCACGGCGTTTCCCGGCGCCTTCGCCCCGGTGGCGCACGCGGGGCGGCTCCTGGTGGACGGCGGCGTGCTGAACACCCTGCCGCTCGACGTGATCCGCGCCTACGACGTCGCCATGGTCGTGGCCGCCGACTTTGCCGCCCCGCGGGCGCGCCCTCTGGACGGCGGTGAAACCGGGGCGGGCTGGCACCGTCTGTGGGAAAGTCTCACGTTCCGCCGGCGCGGTCTGGCCGCCGACGTCCTGCTCAAGGCGGTGGACATCATGCAGGCGGAGATCTCCGCGGAGCGGCTGCGCCGCCATCCGCCCGAGGTCCGGATCGCGCCGGTGATGGATCACATCCGCATCGAGGACTTCCGCCGGCACGAGGAGATCATCGCTGCCGGCGCCGCCGAGGCGCTCCGCGTCCTGGACCGTCTGCGCCGGCAGGGATCCGGTCCGCTCCCGGCGACCGGGACTCAAGCCGCCGCCCCTCCCGCCGAAGATGCCGGGTAGTCGGTTCCCGCGCCGGGGACCGCGCGGCGCAGCCCTGTCCGGGCAGTGGGGACATGAATCAGGCCCTGAAGGATCTCATCGCGGGGACGCTCGAACTGGCCGCCCTGCCACAGACGACAGCGCGCCTGCTCCAGCTGGTCGAGGAGCCGGACGTGGAGTCTGCGCGGCTGCTGCGCGTGATCGAGCTCGACCCCGCCCTCACCACCAACCTGCTCAAGCTGTGCAACTCCGCCTACTACGGCCGCCGGCGCGAGGCCGGCACCGTCGGCGAGGCGCTCATCGTGCTGGGGAACCGCACGGTCGTCACGCTCGCCTTTGCCACCAGCATGGGGAAGGTGCTGCGTGGCGATCTGAACGGCTACGGCATGGCCAAGAACGAACTCTGGCGTCACGCGCTGGCCGTGGCGTGCGGCGCGGCCACGATCGTCACCGACGAGGGGCGCGAGGAACTGCGCGACCGCGCTTTCACCGCCGGTCTCGTGCACGACATCGGCAAGCTGCTCCTCGACCGGATTCTCGCGCGGGGCATGGAGTGGGAGCCGCACGCGGCGGGTCCGTTGGAGTGGATCGAGGTGGAGCGGCAGGTGGCCGGCTTCGATCACGCCGAGGCCGGCGCCGCGCTGGCCGACTGCTGGCGCTTTCCCGAGGCGCTGGTGGAGGCGATCCGCGCCCATCACGAGCCCTGTCCGCCCGGCGCGCCCCTCGACCTGGCCATGGCCGTGCGCGCGGCCGACGCGGTCTCCACGGTGATCGGCGTGGCGGGCACGGGGCGGAGCAGCGTGCCGGCCCCGGCGCTCGAAAGCCTCGGTGATCTGGGCGTGGCGCCGGAGGTCCTGCGTCATGTGGCCGCGTCGCTGCCGGCGCAGCTGGAGGAGTTGACCGGTCTGTTCGCGCCCGCCTCAGAATCGCGGCTGACCGTCCCGGTCTGACCGTGGTAGCCTGCCCGTCATGAGCCACCCCGCGCGTTCGCGTTTCGCCGATATCGCCCTCCTCTCAGTATCCGTCCTGTGGGGACTGTCTTTCCCGGCGATCAAGATGGCCACCCCCTTCGTGCCGTCGGTGCGGTTCGTGGCGCTGCGCTTCGCGCTCGCCACGCTGCTGCTGTTGCCGCTCCTGCCGTTGATCGCGCGGGAGGCGCGTCCGGCCGGGGGACCGCACGCCGGTGGCTGTTTCGGCGACGCCGCTGCGCGTCTGCGGGGAATGTGGCTCGGTCTGCTGCTGGCGGTCGGCTACACCACCCAGACCATCGGCCTGCACACGACCAGCGCCGCCAACAGCGCTTTCATCACCAGTCTTTCGGTGGTGCTGGTGCCGCCGCTGGCGGCGCTGCGCTGCGGGCAGCGGCCGGGTGGGGCGGTTGCGGTGGCGCTGGTGCCGGCGGTGGCCGGCCTGGCGATCCTGACCCGACCCGATCTCGGACGCCTGGCGTCGGGCGATGCCTGGACCCTCGGTTGCGCCGTCGCCTACGCGGTATATCTCGTGGAACTCAGCCGGGCGCTCGCGCGGGCGCCGTATCCGCCCCTGCTCTTCTGGCAGCTGGCCACGGTGGCGGCGACGGCGGGAGCCTGGACGCTGTTGTGGGAGCGTGCGCCCTGGCGCTGGAACGCGACCGTGGCGTGGTCGCTCGGCCTGACCACGGTATTGTCGACGGTGCTGGCGCTCTATCTGCAGAACCGCTGGCAGGGGCGCACAACGGCGTCGCGCGCGGCGCTCCTGTTCGCCACCGAGCCGGTCTTCGCCACGCTGTTTGCCTGGCTGCTGCTGCGGGAACGGCTGCCGGCGGCGTTTCCGGCCGGCGCCGGCCTGATCCTGGGCGCGGTGTTGATCGCCGAACTGACCGATCGCCGGCCGACGGAAGCCTGACGCGCCCGGGCCGGGAGAAGGAGCACTGGTGAGGGTCCTGTTCGTCTGCACGGCGAATTCCTGTCGCAGCCAGATGGCCGAGGGGTGGGCGCGCCGGCTCTGGCCGTCCGACTGGGAGGCGCACAGCGCCGGCCTGGTCACCTACCCCATCACCGCGGCCACCCGTGAGGCGATGGCCGAGGCGGGCGTCGATCTGGCCGGTCAGGAGAGCAAGTCGATCGACCTGTTCTGGCTCGGGGATTTCGATCTGGTGGTGACCCTGAGCGAGGAGGCGGCCCGGTTCCTGCCGCCGCTCGACGATCCCACGCGGCACCGGCACCATCCCGTCGACGGATCCGATGGCGGCGCGCGGCGAGCCCGCCGAGATCCGCGCCGAATTCCGCCGCGCGCGCGACACGATCCGTGAAATCGTGGCCGCTCTGCGCGCCGTCGGTCGATGGACCGCCGGACCCCGTTTCGTAAATCCGTGACAGGTTCGCCAGCCCTCGTCCCGACAAGGGGTTGCGCCGGACCCGTGCTCGCGGCCCGACGGCGACCGCCCCGCCGGGAGGGTTGAGCCGCCGTGCCCGCGGAGGTGGGGCCGAAAAAAGTGCGCGGCCCGCGGTGTCGGGCGCCAGGGCGCGCGGGGGCCGTTCGGCGCGCTCGGACGACGGTTCCGCCGTGATGCCGCGTCGATCGCCTGGTGAAGAGGCTTGCCTCGCTCACGGCAGTTTCACAAAATCCCTCTCGCCTCAGCATCGTGTGGTTGTCCGACGGAAAGACCCCCATATATGGGGGTTCGGCCCGCGCGGCGGCTCCCGGCTGGCGCAAGTGATCAGCTGACAAGGTCATGACGGATGCGCCGCTCTGGCGCCCTCGCTGTCCCCGTTCGAGCGGGCGGAGGGGGACGGCGGGGGCCAGGCGGGTCCGGTTGCGGTTTCGCCGCCTCGCCCGGCGGCTCGGTTTTCGACGCAAGGAGCGTGACTCTCCATGAAGGATCGCACGGAGAAAACGACCCGTTTCCCGTCGGGCGACCTGCTGCCGCTGAAGGAACTGGCGGCGGCGGACGGCGCGGGGGAGCCCGAACTCGACCTCGAGGAACTGACCCGTCCCGGCGCCCGAATTGGCGGCCGCCTTCGTCGTGCCGCCCGAGGTCGTGCCCCGCCGCGGGCTGTCGCTGCGCCGTCTCTACACCCGGCCGGGGGTCAACCCGCTGGACGAGGTGCGCTGGGAGAAGCGCAACGCGGCCATCCGCGACGAGAAGGGCGAGGTCATCTTCGAGCAGTCGGACGTGGAGATGCCGAAGAGCTGGTCGCAGATGGCGACGAACGTGGTCGTGTCGAAGTATTTCCGGGGCGGCCTCGGCACCCCGAACGCGAAACTTCGGTGCGGCAGCTCGTCGGCCGCGTCGCCGACACCATCGCGCTCTGGGGGCGCCAGGACGGGGTCTTCGACACCGAGGAGGACGCCGCCGTCTTCCACGCCGAGCTGACCCACCTGCTCGTGCACCAGCACGCGGCGTTCAACTCGCCGGTCTGGTTCAACGTCGGCGTGGAGGAGCGGCCGCAGTGCTCGGCCTGCTTCATCAACTCGGTGAACGACTCCATGGACAGCATCATGGATCTCGCCAAGACCGAGGGTATGCTGTTCAAGTTCGGCAGCGGCACCGGCACCAACCTCTCGTCGCTGCGCTCCTCGAAGGAGCACCTCAGCACGGGCGGCGTGGCGTCGGGCCCGGTGTCGTTCATGAAGGGGTACGACGCGTTCGCCGGCGTCATCAAGTCCGGCGGCAAGACGCGCCGCGCCGCGAAGATGGTCATCCTCAACGCGGACCATCCCGACATCGTCGAGTTCATCAACTGCAAGGTGAACGAGGAGCGGAAGGCCTGGGCGCTGATCGAGGCGGGCTACGACGGCTCCTTCAACGGCGAGGCCTACGGCTCGGTCTTCTTCCAGAACAGCAACAACTCGGTGCGGGTGACCGACGCCTTCATGAAGGCCGTGGTCGATGACGGCACCTGGACCACGCGGGCCGTGCGCGGCGGCGAGCCGATGGGCACCTGGCGCGCGCGCGACCTGATGCGGATGATCGCCGAGGGCACGCACGTCTGCGGCGATCCCGGCATGCAGTTCGACACCACCATCAACGACTGGCACACCTGCCGGAAGACCGCGCCGATCCGCGCCTCGAATCCCTGCTCCGAGTACATGTTCCTGGACGACTCGGCCTGCAACCTGGCCTCGCTCAACCTGATGAAATTCCGCCGTCCCGACGGCGAATTCGATCTGGTCGCGTTCCGTCACGCCGTGCATATCGTCCTGATCGCGATGGAGATCCTGGTCGACAACAGCAGCTATCCGCGCCCCGCGATCGGCGAGAACAGCCGTCGTTTCCGGCCGCTCGGCCTCGGTTATCGCGAATCTCGGCGCGCTGCTCATGGCGCGGGGCCTGCCCTACGACAGCGACGAGGGCCGCGATTTCGCCGCCGCCATCACGGCGCTGATGACCGGCCAGGCCTACGCCACCTCGGCGGAGATGGCGCGGCTGCTCGGCCCGTTCGACGGGCTACGCCGAGAACCGCGACAGCTTCCTGGGCGTGGTGCAGAAGCACCGCTCGCACATCAACAACATCAACCCCCACCGCGTGCCGGAGGAACTGATCAGCGCGGTCAAGGAGGTCTGGACCGAGGCCTACACGCTGGGCTACGACTACGGCTACCGCAACGCCCAGGTCACGGTCCTCGCCCCGACCGGCACGATCGGCTTCATGATGGACTGCGACACGACCGGCATCGAGCCGGACATCGCGCTCGTGAAGTACAAGAAGCTCGTCGGCGGCGGGCAGTTGAAGATCGTCAACAACACGGTGCCGGAGGCGCTCGAGCGGCTCGGCTACACGGAGGACGAGCGCCGTCAGATTCTCGCCTGGCTCGAGGAGCGCGAGACGATCGAGGGGGCGCCGCACCTGCAGGCGGACCACCTGCCGGTATTCGACTGCGCCTTCCGCCCGCGCAACGGCCAGCGTTCGATCTCCTACATGGGCCACATCCGCATGATGGCCGCCTGCCAGCCGTTCCTCTCGGGGGCGATCTCCAAGACGGTCAACATGCCGACCGAGGCGACCGTCGAGGAGATCATGCAGGCCTACACCGAGGCCTGGAAGATGGGGCTGAAGGCGATCGCCATCTACCGCGACGGCAGCAAGCGCATCCAGCCGCTGAGCACCGGCGCCCAGCTGGAGGCGCAGCAGCGTCTCGCGCCGCCCACGCCGCAGCGGGTGCGGCTGCCGGACGAGCGCCAGGCGATCACGCACAAGTTCTCGATCGCGGGGCACGAGGGCTACCTCACGGTCGGCCTCTACCCCAACGGCAAGCCGGGCGAGATGTTCGTCGCCATGGCGAAGGAGGGCTCGGTCGTTTCGGGCCTGATGGACAGCTTCGCCACCGCGGTGTCGATCATGCTGCAGTACGGCGTGCCGATGGACGTGCTGGTCCAGAAGTTCAGCCACATGCGGTTCGAGCCGAGCGGCGTCACCAGCAATCCGGAGATCCCGCTGGCGAAGTCGATCATGGACTACATCTTCCGCTGGCTCGACCGCAAATTCGGCGACGACGCCGCGCCGGTCAGACCGGCCGCTCCGGGCGATGCCCCCGCGCGCGGCTTCACCGTGGCGTCGGAGTTCGGCCAGGCGGCCGGCTTCGATCACGAGCCCGACGCCGCGCCGCGCAACCGCATCACCCTCGAGGAGACGGAGCGCCTGATCTTCAAGACGCAGTCCGACAGCCCGCCGTGTCCGGAGTGCGGCTCGGTGATGGTGCGCAACGGCAGCTGCTACAAGTGCCTCAACTGCGCCTCGACCAGCGGCTGCTCCTGAGCGTCGCGGGCGCCGGCGGCCTGCCGCCCCGACCCCGATCGCGCGGCCGGATTCCCCGGGGGTCCGGCCGCCGCGCTTTGCGCCGGCGGTGCCCCGTGCTATCCTGCCGGCGTCCCCCGCATCATGGAGGAGTGGTCATGCATCGATCCATCCGCCCGGCCGCCAGGGCCATCATGGCGGCGGTCCTGCTGCTGCTGGCGGCACTGGCCTGCCGTCCCCGCGTCCGCCCGCGACTGGAACCGCGCCGACGATCCGCTCCTCGACGGGGTCGGCCTGCACGCGGGCAAGATCGGCGGCGTGGGTCTCTCCTTCAAGTTCCCGCTCCAGTGGTGGCTCTATGGGCAGGCGACCGGCGGCATCTGGCACACCGCCGACAACAAGCAGCACAATGCCGGCTTCGAGGTGCAGTACCTGCTGCGCCAGGACCGCGCGTTGCGGCTGTTCGTCGCGGGCGGGATCGGCTACTTCTATCATCAGGATCGCCAGACGGTGTTCGGCGGCGACGATCTGGTCGACACGCGACACAGCTGGAACACCGGTTTCGGCGTGGGGGTGGAGATGCTGCGCGGCGAGCGCCTGTCGGTGCAGGTCGAAGCTCGATTTCACCCACGAGGGCAGCGACGGCTCGGTGACGGTGTTCCCGCAGGTCGGCACCTACTTCTACTTCTGAAGGCCGGGTGGCCGGGCGATCGGGCGGTCGCGGGCGCTGCGTCCGCAGCCGGGTCTGCCGACGTTCCGCCGTGGGAGGATCGCGCATGGCTCCCTGCTGTCAACATGGTCTGCTGCCCGGCGCCGGCTCCCTCGATCCGCTCCTCCTGCTCGGCACCGGGCTGACCATGAGTCTGGGGCACTGTCTGGGCATGTGCGGACCCCTCCTGGCCGCCTGCGCGGCGGCGCAGCCACCGGTTTCGCCGTGGCGGCGGCTGCCGGGACAGCTCCTCTACCATGGTGGGCGCATCCTGACGTACGGCGCGCTCGGTTTCGCGGGCGGTCTGCTCGGCGCGGCGGCCGGCAGGGCCGGCGGCGACAGCCCGCGGTGGCCCGGCGCGCTGTCGCTGGCGCTTGGCGCCGCCATGCTCGCGCTGGCGCTCGGGATGCTCGGCGCCTGGTCCGGCGCGCGTCGGCTCGAGAGCGCCGGTCTGGCCCGGCGCGTGACCGCCGGCATGGGGCGTCTGCTGGCCACGCGCCGCTCCGGTGGCCGCCTGCTGCTCGGCATGGCGAACGGCCTTTTGCCGTGCGGTCCGGTCTATGCGGTGGCGCTCGGCACACCGACCGCGGGGCGTCCCTGGCACGGCGCGGCGGCGATGCTGCTCTTCGGCCTGGGCACCCTGCCGGTGCTCGTCGCCTTCGGACTCGGCGCCGGACGGCTCGCCCCGGCCGCCCAGGCGCCGCTTCACGCGGGCGGGCGCGGTCCTGGTGGGGCTGATCGGCCTGCAACTGGTGCTGCGCGGGGCGGCGGCCTGGGGCTGGATCGCGCATCTGCGCTGGGGGCGGGTGGTTTTCTGGTAGTTTCTGGCCTTGCGGTGGCCGTAGGAGTCTATTTTCATCCTGGTTTCCGTTCCTGTCACCTCCCTATCCGAGCGCGTGACCTGACCGTCGGAGGAGCGATCCCGCCGCGCGAAGCAGGCCCAGCCGCGGCGCCCGCGGCCTGCTGCTGCGCCTGGCGATCGCGGTGGCCGCGGCGCTGAACGTGATGATGTTCAGCATCGCCTTCTACTGCAGCCTCGCCCCGGCCGACGGCGCCGCTCTACCGCTACTTCGGCTGGCTGCAGCTGCGCGCTGGCGACGCTGGCCGTGGGGGTGTCGGGCCGGTGTTCTTCCGCGGCGCGTGGGCCGGCCTGCGCCAGCGGCGTGGCGCACCTCGACCTGCCGATCTCGATCGGCATGCTGCTGGCCTGTGGGCCGGCTTACGCTGGCGGCGTACCTGCGCGGCGGTCCGCGCGCCGCCTACTTCGACACTCTGGCGCGTCTTCGCCGCGCTGATGCTGGTCGGGCGGTGGGCGCAGGAGCGGGTGCTGGAGCGCAACCGCAACGCGCTGCTGGCGGCGGCCGGCGTGGAGGGGCTGACGGCGAAGGTGCGGCGCGCCGGGCGGCTCGCGCCGCTGCCGGCCGACACGGTCGTCATCGGCGACGAGCTGTGGATCGCGCCGGGCGACCTGGTCCCGGTCGACGGCATCGTCCTGCGCCGCGAGCGCGGAGGTGGCGCTCGACTGGATCACCGGCGAGTCGGCCACCGCGCCGCTGCGCGCCGGGGGAGACCGCGCCCGCCGGCGCCTTCAACGCCGGCCTGACCGGCTTCGCCCTGACGGCGACCCAGGACTTCGCGGCCTCGCGCCTGCACGACCTGCTGCGCGCCGCGCCCGCCGGCGACGACGGAACGCCGCGCATGCGCAGCCGCTGGTGGAGCCGCGTCGGCGCCATCTACGTGGCGGCCGTGCTGCTGCTCGCCGCGCCGCCGGCCTGATCTGGCTCGGCCGCGATCCGCGCCGCGCGCTCGAGGTCACGGTCGCCGTGCTGATCGTGACCTGCCCGTGCGCCATCGGCCTGGCCACGCCGCTGGCGCAGGAGCTGACGCTGCACGCCCTGCGGCGGCGCGGGCGTGTTCGTGCGGCGCGCGCGGCGTTCTTCGAGCGGGCGCTGGCGGTGCGGCAGATCCTGCTCGACAAGACCGGCACGCTCACGCTGGGCCGGCTGGCGCTCGACGATCCGTCGCGCCGGGCGCTGCGCGGGGCTCGCCGCCGGCGAGCGCGCGCGCGCTGCAGGAGATGGTCGCGCGCAGCAACCACCCCGTCAGCCGCTGCCTGCGGAGCAGCTGGCGCGGCTGCCGGCCGCCGTGCCGGTCGCCGCCGGCGACGGCCCGCCGCCCGCCGGTCACGGGCGAGGAGCTGGTGGAGCGGCCGGGGCAGGGGCTGGTCTGCCGGTTCGCCGGGCGGGAGTACCGGCTCGGGACGCGCGCCGTTCGCCCTCGGCGCGCCGCGACGCGCCGGCGCGCCGGACCGGCGGCGCGGCGACGGCGACGGCGACGCCGCGGCCCGCGACACGGTCTTCGCCGCGGACGGCCTGGCGCTCGCCTCCTTCCGCTTCACGGAGGACTTCCGGCCCGACGCGGCCGGTCGAGCTGCGGGCGCTGGCCGCCGCCGGCTACCGGCTGCGCCTGCTCAGCGGCGACGCTCCGGACCGGGTGCGGGCGGCGGCGCGGCTGCTCGGCCTGCCCGCGGAGGCGGCCGAGGGGGGGCTCACCCCGGAGGCGAAGGCGGCGCGGGTGGCGGCGCTCGACCGGCACGACACCCTCATGGTGGGCGACGGGCTCGAACGACAGCCCCGCCTTCGCCGCCGCCTGGTGCACCGCCACGCCGGCGGTGGACCGGCCGGTGCTGCCGGGCAAGGCCGACTTCTACTTCCTCGGGCGACGGCGTGGCGGCGCTGCGGCGGTCGCTCGTGGGCGGCGCGGCGCCTGCGCGTCGTCACGCGCGACAATCTCCTGTTTTCCGCGCTCTACAACCTGGCCGCCGTCGCGCTATGCTTCGCCGGCGTGGTGACGCCGCTGGCGGCCGCGGTGCTGATGCCGCTCAGTTCGGTCACGGTCGTGGGCGTGACGACCTGGCGGCTGTCGGGGAGGCGTCTGGCTTGGATATCGTGATCGTGCTGGTGTTCGCCAGCCTGATCCTCGTGATCGCCGCCGTGGTGTTCTTCGTGGCGCGCCTGCGCGGCGGGGACTTCGACCACGGCGAGCGGCTGTCGCTGCTGCCGCTGGCGGAGGACGGCGCGCCCGTCGTCGCGCCGCGGGCCGGCGGCCGCGGCCGCGCGACCCGCGAGCGAGGAGGATTCGCCGCATGGCCAACGGTGACGCGACGCTGCGCCGGGTCGTCTACGACGACGCGATCGTGCGCGCCTTCGCCCTCGCCACCATGGTGTGGGGCGCGGTGGGGATCCTGCTTGGCGTCGTGGTCGCCACGCAGCTCTCGTTCTGGCAGACGAACTTCGGGCCGTGGCTGAACTTCGGCCGCCTGCGCCCCCTGCACACCAACGCCGTCATCTTCGCCTTCGTCGGCAACGTGATGTTCTGCGGCATCTACTACTCGACGCAGCGCCTGCTCAAGGTCCGCCTCGCCTCCGACCTGCTCAGCCGCATCCACTTCTGGGGCTGGCAGCTGATCATCGTGGCGGCCGCCGTGACGCTGCCGCTCGGGCTGACGCACGAGCAAGGAGTACGCCGAGCTGATCTGGCCGATCGACATCGCCATCGCCGTGGTCTGGGTCGTCTTCGCGTCAACTTCTTCTGGACCATCGCGCGGCGGAACGAGCAGCACCTGTACGTGGCGCATCTGGTTCTACATCGCCACGATCGTCACGATCGCCGTGCTGCACATCGTCAACAGCCTGCAGCTGCCCGATCAGCTTCCTGCAGAGCTACTCGATCTACGCCGGCGTGCAGGACGCCCTGGTGCAGTGGTGGTACGGCCACAACGCCGTCGCCTTCTTCCTGACCACGCCGATCCTGGGCATGATGTACTACTTCCTGCCCAAGGCGGCCGAGCGGCCGGTCTACTCGCTACCGCCTGTCGATCGTCCACTTCTGGTCGCTGGTCTTCATCTACATCTGGGCCGGGCCGCACCACCTGCTCTACACCGCGCTGCCGGACTGGGCGCAGACGCTCGGCATGGTCTTCAGCGTCATGCTCTGGGCCCCGTCCTGGGGCGGCATGCTCAACGGCCTGCTCACGCTGCGCGGCGCCTGGGACAAGCTGCGCACCGATCCGGTGCTCAAGTTCTTCGTCGCTCGCCGTGACCTTCTACGGCATGTCCACCTTCGAGGGGCCGCTGCTGTCGGTGAAGAGCGTCAACGCCCTCGGCCACTACACCGACTGGATCATCGGCCACGTGCACGGCGGCGCGCTGGGCTGGAACGGCTTCATGGCCTTCGGCATGCTCTACTGGCTGGTGCCGCGGCTGTGGGGCCGGGAGCTGCGCTGGCCCCGCCTGGCCGACGCGCACTTCTGGCTCGGCACCTTCGGCATCCTGCTCTACCTGGTCTCGATGTGGATCAGCGGCGTCAGCCAGGGGCTCTACTGGCGCGCGCTCGACGCCGACGGCTTCCTCAAGTTCCCCGACTTCATCGAGGGGCTGCTCGCCTCGCGCCACATGTACCACACGCGGCTGCTGGGCGGGATCGCCTACCTCGTCGGCTTCGTGCTGATGCTCGTCAACCTCGGGGCGACGATCCGCGCCGGCGGCCGCCCACCACGGTGACGGTGGACGTGCTGCCGCGCCCGCGCGGCCGCGTCGGCGCCGACCTGGAAGCTGCTCACCGGCACGCCGGTGATCCTGTCGCTGGTGATCGTCGGCCTGGCGATCGCGCTCGGCGCCGCCGGCATCATCCAGGGGGTGCTGTTCCTGACGCTGCTGATCTTCGCCACGATCGCGGCCGTGCTGATCATGGGCAGCGAGGGGGCGCGGCGCTCGGGCTGGCACCAGACAGGTCGAGGGGAACAGCCTGGCGTTCACGCTGCTGGTGCTGGCGGCGGTGCTGGCGGGCGGCCTGGCCGAGATCATCCCCACGCTCGTGCTGGGGCGGCGGCTGGCCCGGCCGCCGATCGTGGCGGCCGGGCGAGCCGGCGCCCGGCTCGCTCGGCGCGCGGGCGCGGCCGCGCGCCGGCGTCGACACCGCGGCCGCCGCCTGGCGGCGAGCCCGTGGCGGCAGAGCCCCTACACTCCGCTCGAGCAGGAGGGGCGCGACCTGTACGTGCGGGAGGGGTGCTACACTCTGCCACAGCCAGATGATCCGCCCGTTCCGCCACGAGACGCTGCGCTACGGCGAGTGGTCGCGCGCCGAGGAGTCGATGTACGACCACCCGTTCCAGTGGGGCTCCAAGCGCACCGGCCCCGACCTGGCGCGCGTCGGGCGTGCAAGTACGGCAACCTGTGGCACTACCTGCACCTGATGGATCCGCGGCAGACCTCGCCCGGCTCGCTCATGCCGTCGTACGCGTTCCTGAAGGAGGGACGCGTCGATCTCGACCACACGCCCGTCAAGCTGCGCACGCTGGCCCGGCTCGGGCGTGCCGTACGACGAGACCGACATCCTCGAGGCGCGCGGCGACGCGCTCGCCCAGGGCGGGCTGATCGCCGCCGACCTCGTCCGGCAGGGGCGTGCAGATCGCGCCCGACAGCGAGCTGGCCGCGCTCATCGCCTACCTGCAGCGCCTCGGCCGGCCGCCCCAGCCCGCGGCGCCGCCGACGGCCGCGGCGGCGCGCGCCGCCCGCGGCGGCGGCGGGGCGCTGACATGCCTGTGGAACTGGCTGGCCGGCGGTCGACCTGCGGGATTCTGGCCGCTGCTGGCGATGGGGATCTTCCTCGCCCTGTTCGCGGGCGTGGTCGTCTCGTCTGGGACTGGGGCTGCGGGATCGCGAGGAGGCGGCGCGCCTGGCGCCGCCTCGCGCGACTGCCGCTCGAGACTAATGACGACGGCGCCGTGGCGGCTGCTCCCGTCAGGGAGGTGCTGCCGTGAGTGACGGGCGAGGACGGCCGCGGCGTCCGCGGCAGGACCAGGTCACTCTGGGCCACGATTACGACGGCATCCGGGAGTACGACAACCGCCTGCCCAACTGGTGGCTGTTCATCCTGTACGCCTCGATCGTCTTCGCGCTCGGCTACTGGCTCTACTACCACACCGTCCAGGCGGGGCGGCTCGCCGGTGGCGCGCTACGAGATACGAGATGGGGCGGGCGGCCGAGGCGCAGCTGGCGAAGGCGTCGCCGGCGGCCTCACCGACCAGTCGCTGCTGCTGATGAGCGCAGATCCCGGCCCGCGTGGCCGAGGGGCAGCGCGCTGTTCACCGCAGTACTGCGTCGTCTGCCACGGCGCGCAGGGGCAGGGGGTGGTCGGCCCGAACCTGACCGACGGCGCGTGGATCCACGGCGGCCGTCCGCATCGAGATCCTCAGGACCGTCACCGACGGCGTGCCGGCCAAGGGGATGGCGGCGTGGCGGCCGCCAGCTCGGGCCGGTGCGGGTGGAGACGGTGGTGTCGTACGTGCTGACGCTGCGCGGTCACGAACGCGCCGGGCAAGGGGCCGCGAGGGGATCGCCGTCGGGGCGAAGCCGGAGCAGGATGCTCCTCGCCGCTGCCTGCCACCGGCGCCGCGCCCGCCGCCGCCCGCCGCCGAACGGCAGCCGGCCATGAACAAGCGACGGTGCCGCCTGTCGATCGCCGCCGTCCGTCCCGACCTCGACACGCTCTACACCGTCAACGCCGACGGCTCGCGCAACTTCCTCCACCCCGCCGACGTGCGCGGGCGCTGGCAGCGGCGCCGCAAAACGTGATCACCGCCCTGCTGATCGGCGTCTACGCCGGCTCGCCGTGGCTGACGATCGGCGGCCGTCCGGCCGTCCTGATCGACCTGCCGGGGCGCGTGGCGCACCTGTTGCGGCCTCACGTTCACGAACCAGGACTTCTACCTGTTCTTCTTCGTCTGGTCAGCGGCTCGGCTTCGGGCTGATCGTGGTGACGTCGCTCTGGGGCGCGTCTGGTGCGGCTACGCCTGCCCGCAGACCGTCTTCATGGAGGGAATCTTCCGGCGGGTGGAGCGGGTCGCTCGAGGGGGCTGCGCCCGGAGCGGATCCGGCGCAACCGCGGCCCGCTCACGGCCGACAAGGCGTGGCGCAAGACTGGCGAAGCACGCGCCGTTCCTCGTGCTGAGCTGCACTCATCGCGCATCGCCTTCATGTCGTACTTCATCCCCGCGCGGGAACTGATGCCGCGTACTGCCCGAGGGACCGCCGGCCACGCGAGCGCGTTCTTCTGGACGCCTGTTCTGGACCGCGGTGCTGTACTTCAACTACTCCTGGTTCCGCGAGCAGACCTGCCTGATCGTCTGCCCCTACGGCCGCCTGCAGTCGGCGCTGATCGACCACGACACGATCATCATCGGCTACGACGCGCGGCCGCGGCGAGCCGCGCCAGCACGGCGGAGCACGCGACGGGCGACTGCGTCGATTGCCGCCGCTGCGTCCACGTCTGCCCGACCGGCATCGACATCCGCAACGGCCTGCAGATCGAGTGCATCGGCTGCGCCACCTGCATCGACGCCTGCGACGAGATCATGGACAAGGTCGGCACGCCCGCCGCGGACTGGTGCGCTACGACTCGCAGCGCGGCTTCATGGCAGGCGCGGCGCGTTTTCTGCGCCCGCTTGTTCATCTACGCCGCGCTTGGTCTGGTCGGACTGATGCAGGCGAGGACCAGTCCGGTCCGCCGCTCCACCTTCCGAAGCCGATCCGACCCTGTGAGGATGCTCCGTTGAACTCCCGCCCCGCAACCGGTCCGGACGGACTCAGCCGCGTCCTCGGCTTCCGCGAGGCGCTCTCCCTCGTGGTCGGACGCATCATCGGCTCCGGCATCTTCCGCACGCCGGGGCCGATCATGGCGCTCACCGGCGGGGCGGCGCTGTTCTTCGGCGTGTGGGTGCTGGCCGGCGCGATGACCCTGCTGAGCGCCCTCTGCTATGCCGAGATGGTGGCGATGCTGCCGCGCTCGGGCGGGCCGTACGCCTACCTCAAGGCGGCCTATCCGCCGTGGTGGGCCTTCCTGCGCGGCTGGGCGATGTTCTTCGTGTCGGAGACGGCGACGATCGCGGCGGTGGCGCTGGTCTTCGCGGAGTACGCCGGCGTGCTGTGGCGCGCGTCCGGCGGCGCGCCGTGGCCCCGCGGCGGCGAGACGGCAGTCGGCCGCGGGCGGCGTCTGGCTGCTGACCTGGGTGAACGTGCGCGGCGTGCGCGCGGGGGGGCTGGCCCAGAACGCGCTCACCGTGCTGAAGCTGGCGGCGCTCGGGGCGGTGGCGGGGGCGGGGCTGCTGCTGGCGCCGGGCGCCGCGACGGGTGCGCCGGCCGCGCCCCTGCCGGCGCGGCGCCGCTCGCCTCGCCCGGCGGCTGGGCCGCGGTGCTCGCCGCCGGGGCGTCGATGCGGTACGCCTTCTTCGCCTTCAGCGGCTGGGAGGGGGCCACCTACGTGGCGGAGGAGGTGCGCGCGCCGGAGCGCAACCTGCCGCGGTCGCTGCTGCTGGGGATCGCGATCGTGATGGGGGCCTACCTGCTCGCCAACGCCGCCTACCTGCGCCAACTCGGCCCGGCCGGCATGGCCGGCTCGAAGCAGGTGGCGGTCGACGCCATGCGCGCCGCGCTGGGGCCGGCCGGGGCGGCGCTGATCGCGCTGGCCGTGGTGCTGAGCACCTTCGGCAACATCAACGCGCAGGTGCTGGTCAAGGCGCGGTCCTGGCACGCCATGGCGCGCGACGGACTGTTCCCGGCCCGCCTGGGGGACGTCCACGCCACGCACCGCACTCCGGTCGGCGCCCTCGTGGCGCAGGCGCTCTGGGCGACGGTCCTGCTGGTCGTGGCCGGACTGGCGGGGCGGGCCTACGAATCGGTGATCGACTTCTTCGCCTTCACCTCGGCGATCTTCAACCTGTCGACCTTCGCCGCCGTCTGGGTCCTGCGCCGCCGGCTGCCCGACGCGCCGCGTCCGTTCCGCGTGCCGGGCTGGCCCTGGACACTGGTCGTGGTGCTCGTCATCCAGGCGGCGTTCATGGTCGTGACGCTGATCACCGCGCCGCTGCCGTCGCTCCTGGGCGTGGCGCTGACGGCGACCGGCTTCCTCTGGTACTTCCGCGGCCGCCTCTTCCGCGCCCGCGCGCGCGGGTGACGGGGCGCGTGTCCGCGCAGACCACGAAAAGAGAAACCCCGCCCTCTTGCGAGAGCGGGGTTCCTGAAGCTGCGCTCAGCCCGCCCGTGGGCGGAGCGGCGTGCTTACCAGCGCGGACGACCACCGCCGCCGCCGCCGCCACCGCCGCCACCCTGACGCGGCTCGCGCGGACGCGCTTCGTTCACGTTCAGGTTACGGCCGTCGACGGCCTTGCCGTTCAGGCCCGTGATCGCGGCCATCGCCTCGGAGTCGTTCTCCATCTCGACGAAACCGAAGCCGCGGCTGCGGCCGGTCTCGCGGTCCGAGAGCACCGTCGCGCTCGAGATCGTTCCGTAAGCGCTGAACAGGGTCCGGAGGGTGGAGTCGGTGGTGTCGAAGCTCAGATTTCCAACGTAGATCTTCTTCACAGAACACGTCCCTTGCTGCTGGGGACCGGCGCTGATCCCACAACCGGGACGAGGCAGGCCAACCCAAACCAATGATTCCCGGGTCCAATCCGCATGACGGACCCGAGACGATATTGTATGCTGCTCCAGTTCTTCCCGCCAGAGATAACCGCGGATCGGTTTCGAGTCTGTCGGTCATGACAATCAATATCCAATATCCGCGAGGTGTCCACTTGCGCCGTACCGCCCTGCTCTGGATCGTCGCCTGGCTCCTGACCCTCGGGTCCGCCGTCTGGCAGCGCCGGTCCGGCCCGACCTATCCGGTCCGCGTCCGGGCCGTGGTCGGCGCGGCCCCGGTCCGGGCCAAGTTGTTGAAATCACACAGCATATCATCCGGTTTGCCGGTCGTCGTGCACGGCGCCGGATCCGGCGGTCGCCGGCGATGTCCTCTGGCGCCGTTATCCCGACCGACGATCCGTGGCGCTGCCTGCCGCTGGTGCGCGACGGGGAAAAACTGGCCGCGACCCTCCCCGCCCAGCCGATGGCGGGCAAGCTCGCCTACCGGGTCGTGCTGCGCCGCGCCAACCCTGCGGGCGGGGTGCGAATCGGGCGCAACCCTGCCGGAGGGGGATCCGGTGGTGGCGCGCTTCAAGGGGGACGTGCCGCTGCCGCTGCTGCTCGTGCACGTCGGGGTGATCTTCTCGGCGATGCTCTGGTCGGCGCGCGCCGGTCTCGAGGCGCTCACGCGCGGTCCGCGTCTGCGACGTCACGTCACCGCGGCGGCCGTGCTGATGTTCGTCGGCGGGCTGATCCTCGGGCCGTTCGTGCAGAAGGCCGCGTTCGACGCCTACTGGACCGGCTGGCCCTCCGGCCACGACCTCACCGACAACAAGGTCGCGCTGGCGATGCTGCTGTGGATCGTCGCCTGGTGGCGGGCGGCGCGGCGACGCGCGCGATGCGCGGGGCTGGACGCTGGCCGCGTCGTTCGTCACGCTGGTGATCTTCGTCGTGCCGCACAGCCTGTTCGGATCGCAGTTCGACTATGCCGCCGCCGTGCCGCCGCCGGCGCCGCGGCCCTGATCAGGCGCCGCGGCCGTCAGGTGTCACGCGATCATTGAACGTTCCCCGCCGGTTCCGCCGGATCAGGCGACGAACTCGAGCCGATCGACGGCCGGCACGAGGCCGGCCGCGTGCCCGCGGTCGAGCAGCTCGCGGATGGCGGCCCGTCCCCGCTCGCCGTAGTCGAGGGTCCAGTCGTTGACGTACATGCCGACGAAGCGGTCGGCGAGTTTCCGGTCGAGGCCGCGGCCCCAGCCGAGCGCGTGCGCCAGCGCCTCCTCGCGATGCGCCAGGCCGAGCCGGATGCTGGCGGTGAGCAGATCGCTGATCTCGCGGCGTTGCGCCGGCGCGTGCCGCTTGTGGATGGCGTTCGCGCCCAGCGGCAGCGGCAGGCCGGTCTCGTGCTGCCACCAGACGCCCAGATCGAGGCAGCAGTGCAGCCCCTCGTCGCCGTAGGTGAGCTGTCCCTCGTGGATGATCAGACCGGCGGCGAATTCGCCCGTCTTCACGCGGGGCAGGATCTCGTCGAACGGCACCACGACGTGACGGAACTCCCCGATCGCCAGCCGGAGCGCCAGCCAGGCGCTCGTCAGCAGGCCCGGCACGGCGATCGTGACCCCGGCCAGCTCGGCCAGGGGGATCGCGCGTGGCGCCACGACCAGCGGTCCGTAACCGTCGCCCATGCTGGCGCCCGCGGGCAGGAGCGCGTAGGAGTCGCACACGTGGGCGTAGGCGTGCACCGAGATGGCGGTGATGTCCAGCTCGCCGCGGCGCGCCCGGTCGTTGAGGGTCTGGATGTCCTGCAGGACGTGCGTGAAGCGGTAGGGCCCCGTGGCGAGGCGGCCTTTGGCCAGCGCCCAGAACATGAAGGCGTCGTCGGGGTCCGGAGAGTGGCCGAGGGTCAGCTCGACGATGGTCGCTCATGACCTTCCTCCGGGGACGGCGGGCCGGCGGAGTCGGCCTGCCGGTCGCGGTTGCTGCGGCGGAGGCGGGCCAGCAGGGCCAGCGCCACCATGGCGAAGGCGGCGATGACCACCAGCCAGCCGGCCAGGCTCATGCCGATGCGGCGGGCCTGCGCCAGTGGGGCCTTTGTTCCGTCGGCGCGTCGTTATCGTCCTGGTCCCGCGCGGCGATGCGCGGCGACGAGCCGCCCTGCACCGTCCAGCGCAGCTCACGGTCGGCGTCGAGCGCGGGGCCGGTCCAGAGGCGGCAGCCGGTGGCCGCGTCCTCGCCCGCGTCGGTGAAGTCGCCGTCGATCCGCAGGTCGGCCGGCGAGGCGAGCAGCGTGAATTTCGTCACCGGCAGGCTGGTCGCCAGCGCCAGGTGCGCGCGCCCGTTGTAGGGGAGCGACGTGGTCACCCGCAGTCGGGTCGTGCCGGAGCGCAGCGGCACCGCGAGCGCGGCGCGGCCGGGCGTCTGGCCCGCCATCGCGGCGGTCTTCTGCGGCGCCGCGCCTGACAGCACCTCGAACGCCGCTCCCACCGCGCCGTCGGGCAGCCGCAGTTCGAAACTCGTCGGGTCGGGCAGCACCGTGCGCTGCGGGCTGGCGCTGTTGGTGATCGTGATCAGATACTCGAGCTGCAGATCGGTCTCCGCCCGCCTGACGTGCAGATTCAACTCGGACACCGACACGCCCGTGCGGTTGGTCGTTGTCTCGAAGACGTAGATCGTGAGGGGGCCGGCGGCGAGATCGTGGCCGGTCGCCTGGGCGAAGTAGGGGGTGCCGCCGCTCTCGGCCTGCACCAGATAGGCGCGCGTCTCGTCGAGGAAGAGGCGCCGCAGCACCACCTGGCCGGTGACGTCGCGCGCGCTCGCCAACGGTTGCCGGTTCGGGCCCATTTCGAGCAGCGTGACCGACTCCGCGCGTCCGTCCGCGCGCGTCGTGCCGTTGACCACCCGCACGGTGACATCCACGGGCAGCAGTTCCGGATCCCCTTCGGCGTCGTCGCGGTCGGCCGCGCCGCCGCCCGTCGCCCGCGCCGCGTCCCCGCCCGGCAGCGGGGTCACGGCCAGGGCCAGGGTCAGACCGCAGGCCAGCATGATCAGCGCCCGCCGATGCACCTCGTGATTGTCCGCGCGTCTCATCTCCGGCCTCCCTGCCGCCAGCCGCGGCGCGTGCCGCGCCTTGTCACCACTCCAGGCTTCCGGTATGCTCCCACAACGCTGCCCGAGGCTCCAGTATAGGTCAGCCGGCCAGGATATCAACACGGCGGTCGCGAAGATGCTGCGTGTGCGGATGGCGATGATGGTGATGCTGGCGACGGCCGCCGGAGTGGCGCGGGCCGCGGGCGATGGGCCCGCGCCCGCCGCCCGGCCCCTGGTGTCCTGGGGTCAGGAGACGTGGCGTCTCGAATCGGGCGAGACATTCCAGTTCACCGTGACCTTCGCGCAGATCCCGGTGCGGGCCTGGCGCCTGGTGGTCGAAGGGGACCACGTGCAGAGCGATGTGCTGATCCGCCGCGTCGCCGACGGCTCGTTGTTCTACGCGGCACGCAATGAATCACGCCACGATGTGCCGGTGCCGTGGGGACGCGGCGAGTCGATCGCGGTGGCCCTCAGCCCGGGCCGCACCGGCGGCGGCCTGTACACGGTGACGTTTCTCGGCCCGCCGTCCGAGGCGCTGCCCACGAGCTATTCGTACCGCGTCAACCGCGCTCTCGAGGCGTTCGAGGCGGGAGATCGCGTGCGGGCGCGGCGGCTGTGCGAGCAGGCGCTGACCGAGGATCCGCAGGACGCGGACGCGACCGCGCTGATGGCGGCCTTCCGGCGCGACGATCGTCTGGCGGTGGCCGAGGCCCGGCTCGCCGCCGGCGATGCCGCGGGCGCCCTGGCGCGCTGCGACAGCCTTTTGGCCGGCGATCCGGCGCTGCCGGACTGGGCGCACGGTCGCCTGCAACGGTGCCGCGGCGAGGCGCTGCAGACGCTCGCACGGCCGTTCGAGGCGCTCGACGCCTTCACGCTCGGTCTCACGCTCAGCACCACCCCGCGCGATCGCGCCGAGACGCACCTGCGCCTCGGGCGCCTGTTCCGCGTGCTGGACAATCCGGCGCAGGCCCGCGAGGCGTTCGGGCTGGCGCGGCGCGAGGGGCTGCCTCCCGACCTCGACGCCGAAGCGGCGCGGGCGCTGGCCGAACTCGGGCCCCCCGAGCCCGGGAAGGACTGAACGGTGCGCATCGCCCTGCTGGGCCCCGCGCCCCCGCTGCGCGGGGGCATCGCCACCTACTTCGCCATGCTCGCCCGCGTGCTCGATCAGCGGGGACACACGCTGTTCTGGGCCTCCTTCCGCAAGCAGTATCCGAAGTTCCTGTTCCCCGGCGGCGCCCAGGAGGGGGAGACGGCCCCGTGGCTGTGGCACGCCAATTCGCCGCGTTTCGTGCCGTGGTCGCCGTGGAGCTGGTGGCGCACCTACCGCGATCTGCGCGCCTTCGCGCCCGACGCCGTCATCATCAAGTACTGGATCCCCTTCTTCGCCCCCGGTTTCGCGGCGGTGATCTGGCTGCTGCGGCGAGGCACGCGCGCACGCATCATCTACGTCCTGGACAATGTCATCGCGCACGAGAAGTACCCCTTCGGCACGCTGCTCACGCGGCTGGCGCTGCGGAAGGGGCACGCCTGGATCGCGCAGTCGGAGCAGGTCCGGCGCGATCTGTTCACGGTCCTGCCGCGCACCGAGCCGGCGCGCGTCGTGCTCGCTCCGCATCCCGTGTACGACTTCGGCGCCCCGGGCCGCCCGCGCCCCGACCGCGCGCAGGCCCGCGCCCGGCTCGGCCTGCCGGCGGCGCCGCACCTGGTCCTCTGCTTCGGATTCATCAAGCCGTACAAGGGCGTGGCGCACCTGATCGCGGCGGCGCCGGCGCTGAAGCGACGGTTCGGCGAGGGTCTGCAGATCCTGGTGGTGGGCGACATCTACGGCGATCGCCGCCCCTATTTCGACCTGGTCGAGCGGCTCGGCGTGGGGGACACGCTGCGCATCATCGATGACTTCGTCCCCGATGAGACCGTCGAAGCGTACTTCTGCGCCGCCGACCTGGTCGTGCTGCCGTACGTGACGGCGACGCAGAGCGGCATCGTGCAGATCGCCTACAACTACGACACGCCGGTCGTGACCACGAACGTGGGCGGCCTGCCCGAGGTCGTCATCGACGGCGAAACCGGCTTCCTCGTGCCGCCGGCCGATCCGCCCGCGCTCGCCGCCGCGATCACGCGCTTCTTCGACGGCGAGCATGCCGCCGCCTTCGCGGCCGGGATCGCGCGCGAGAAGGCGAAGTACTCGTGGGCGCGGATGGCGGAGACGATCGAGGAGCTGGCGGCGGCGCCCTGACGTCCCGCTCAGGTCCAGCGGAACAGTTTCACGGTGGCGATGAAGCTGACCAGACCCCAGGCCGCCATCACGGCCAGTTCCCCGCCCAGCGCCGACAGCGGCCGGCCCTCCAGCATCACCGCGCGCAGGGCGTCGTTGGCCGCCGTCAGCGGCAGCGCCTGGATCAGCGGCTGCACCGCGGCGGGGAAGCGGCTGGTGGCGAAGAAGACGCCGCTCATGACCAGCATCGGCATCTGGATCAGGTTGATCAGGCCGGAGGCGGTCTCCATGGTCTGCGCGCGGGAGGCGAGGAGGGCGCCCAGGGCGCTGAAGCAGGCGGTGCCCAGGACGATCACGACGGTCAGGTCGAGCAGGCTGCCGCGCAGCGGGAACCCGGAACAACAGATGGGTGAGGCCGAGCAGGGCGGCGGTCTCCAGGGGGACGAACACGGCGCGCGCCAGCATCTGGCCGCAAACGAAGTCGGCGCGGCGCAGCGGCGAGGCGGTGAAGCGCTTCAGCAGGCGTTTCATCCGCAGGTCGACGATCGCCCACCCGAGGCCCCACAGGCCGCCGCTCAGCAGGTTCATGCCGAGCAGTCCCGGCACGAGGAAATCCACGTAACGCGAGCCCGGTTCGGTCACGGTCTCGGTGGTCGTGGCGAGGGGGTCGGCGCGGCCGGCGGCGCGCTGGAGCGCGGCGTCGATGACGGCCAGGGCGAGCGGTCCCTCGGCGCGTGCGGGGTCGTACCGGTAGACCAGCGGATCCGCAGGCGTCACGACGAGGTCGGCGTGGCCGGAGCGCAGCGCGCGGGCGGCGTCGGCGGCGGGCAGGACCGCGACCCGCACGCGGGGGTCGCGGCGCAGGCGCGCGGCGAGGCTGTCGGCGGCGGCCTCGCGACCCGTCTCCCGCGCGACCACGGCGGGGATCGGGCCGGGCCGGCGCTCACGGAACGCCAGCCCGAGCACGGCCGCGAGCAGCACCGGGAAGATGAACGCCCAGAAGACGATCTCCGGCTGGCGGGCGGTCTCGCGCAGCCGCATCAGCATGATCTCGCGCACCGGACTACGCATCGCGCAGGTGCCTCCCGGTCAGCGCCAGGAAGACGTCCTCGAGCGTGGCCTGCCTGGTGGCGAGGCGGGCGAGCGGGGCCTGACGATCCTGGGCGAGGGCCAGGAGCGCCGGCACGGTGACGTGCGCCTCGGCCGTGGCGAGCAGGATCCCCTCCTCGGCGCGCTGCAGGCTGGTCACGCCGGGCAGGGCGCGCAGGTCGTCGTCGCCGAGCGCGCCGCCGGCCAGCGACAGTTCGACGACCTGGCCGCCGCCGAGCGTGGCGATGAGGCGGGCCGGGGAGTCGAGCGCGATCACCCGGCCGTGGTCGATCACCGCAACCAGGTCGCACAGCCGCTCCGCCTCGTCCATGTAATGAGTGGAGAGGATCGTCGTGCGACCGGCGGCCCGGTGCGCCTGCACCAGTTCGCCGATGCGCAGACGGGCCTGCGGATCGAGGCCGGTGGTCGGCTCGTCGAGGATCAGCAGCTCGGGGTCGCCCACGAGCGCGCAGGCCAGCGCGAGGCGCTGCCGCTGTCCGCCCGACAGCTTCATCGACCAGGTCCGCGCCTTGTCGGTCAGGCCGACCTCCCCGATCACGTCGGCCGTGGCGCGGGGCCGGGGATGGAAGCTGCCGAACAGCGTGACCAGTTCGCGCACGGTGAGCCGCTCGGGGAAGCGGGTCTCCTGCAGCACGACCCCCAGCCGCGCGCGCAGCGCCCGGTCCTGGCCGTGGCCCCAGCGCCGCCCCAGCACCTCGACCGTGCCGCCGGTCGGTGTCTGCAGGCCGAGCAGGATCTCGCTGGTGGTGGTCTTGCCGGCGCCGTTGGGGCCGAGCAGGCCGCAGCAGGCCCCGGTCGGCACGTCGAAGTCGATCCCGTCCACGGCGATGACGTCGCCGAAGCGCTTCACGAGGGCGCGGATGGAGACGGCGGGGCCGGTTGTGGCGGCGGCGATCATGGGGGAGGAGGGTACGGCGGGAGGGCGCGGGACGCCAGCGGGAGCCGGAGCACGAAGCTGGTCGGGTCGTGGAAGTCGGGTGGGCCGCAGGCGTGCCGGAGCGCCCAGCAGGAGAGGACGCCCCGGATGTCCTCCACCACCGCGGCGAGCCCGAGCCGCAGCGGCGCCTCGCGGAGCCGCGGGTCGAGGGACGCGAGGTCGAGCGTGGCCGTGAGGTCGCAACGGGTGTCGTTTCGGCGCACGATGATCCGCGGCGCGGGCGGCTCGCCGGCGAGCGGACCGCCGTCGCGCCGGCTCCGGAACGTGTGCAGGTCCCACTGCCGCGCGGGGGAGAGATTCACCTCGTGGTACGCGGTGTCGGCAGCGTCGTCGCGCGCGATGAACGCTTCGAAGCAGGTGTGCCGCCAGAGGCCGGCGCCCCGGGCCGGCGGGCCGGGGGGTGGCAGGTTCAGGGCGGCCAGCGGTCCCTCGAGCGCGAACGCCAGCGCGAGGCGGCCGTCGGCGCCGCGGGTGGCGCGGGCAGACACGCGGATCGCCCCGGCGCGCGGGGCGTCGGGATGGGGCGAGAGGGGGAGGAACGGGCCGCCGTCGCCGGTTGGCGGAGGGAGGTTCAAGCTGTCGCCTTCTTTCGTCCGCGCCGGGTGGCCGCAAGTAATAGTTGACCGCCAGTTTCAAAACGATCATGACAATACCCCGGATCCACCGTTTTCGCCCTTGCCGGAAGGAGTGTTGGTATGTCGAAGACCGTGTCCGTCCTGTGCCTCGCCTGTCTGATCGTCCTCGCCGGATGCAGCAGCCAGCAGGATCCCGTCGGCGTGTCGAATGAGAGGAACGATGTCGCCCGGCCGGTGTGGGACGAATCGCAGGCTTCCTGCAGGATCGACGCGCCTTCGCCCGTGTCGGTCGCCCACCCCGTCCAGGACCTCAAGTGGTCACAGCTGACGCACAAGAAGATCGTCTCGATCGCGGCCGCCAAGTGGGGGCTGTCGACGGCGCGCGTGACCAACCTGACCGCGGCTTCGGAGATGCCGGACGTCTACCAGTCGGGCCTCGACGCGGCCTACAACCAGCAGTGGTCGCACGCCTTCATGCTGACCTCGTACGGCTGGTGGTACTGGGGCGACGCCGACGACGACTTCTACGACAACCTCAACCAGTCCAGCGGCGAGATCGAAAGCCCGGAGGGCTACAAGGGACTGTCGGCCAAGTACTACTACCAGGCCGCCAACCAGTACATGGGCGACTGGTACCTGGGCTACGCCTGCCACTACATCGAGGACGTCTGCCTCGTCCTCCACACCACGATTCCCGACTGCTACATGGCCACGAAGCACTTCGCCTTCGAGACCTGGGTGGAGAACAACCTCACCGCCGGCTGGAAGCTGCTCGACGCCGTCACCGCCGACAACAGCTACTACGTCGTGACCGACCCCAAGACCGCGGTCAACCAGGCGGCCTATTACACCTCCGGATATTACAGCAGCGTGGCCGGCAAGAAGGCCTGGGACGCCTACGTGGCCAGCGGCTTCCCGACCGCCGCCGGCACCGGCAACTCGACGCTGGTCTACTACACGAAGTCGATGCTGGTCGACGCCGGCCGCTACGTGAAGGGAACCATGAAGTACACGCTCGACAAGTACGGGCAGTGGACCAGCCGGTATTGAGCGGCTCGTGAGGACGCCTACCGGTCCCAGGGCAGGCTGATGCCCAGCCCCGCCAGCTTCTCCTCGCACTCGGCGCGCTCGCGGTGGCGCTTGAGCCGCCGGCCGCGGCGGTCTCGAGCCAGCCCGCCTCGCGCGCCAGCGCCAGCGCGGCGTCGGCGTCGCCGCGGCCGAGGGCGGCGGCGATCGCGGCCTTCGAGCCGCGACAGGCTGACCGCGCCGAGCCGGTAGTCGAGGAACGCCTCCCAGGTCAGCGGCACCCAGCGCGCCACGATCTCGCGGCCGATGAGGTCGGCGTAGGCGCGGATCTCGAGCTGGGCGTGCGCGTCCATGCGCAGGGCGAGGAAGTGCAGCAGGTTGTGCAGGTCGATCTTCCAGTAGGCCTCGGTGTAGGTGGCGCAGCGGCAGGTCCTTGCGGGCCTGCTCGCGGGCGACGCCGGCGGCGAGGCGCTCCTCGTAGACGGCGCGCGCGTGGCGCGTGCAACTCCGCCTCCTGCGCGCGTGAGCGCGGCGCCGGCGCCGGCGTCGAGCGTGCCCTGCGCTGCCCTGCCGGTTGTCCTCGGCCTGCGCGCGCCAGGCGTCGGGGGCGGTGCGCTGGGCGGCGTCGATGGCCACCGAGTAGCGCGTGCTGTACTCGTTCACGCTGGCCGTGCGGTGGCGGATCCACTGCCGCCAGGCGTCCATCGGCACGCGCACGTGCAGCTTCAGCTCGCACATCTCGAACGGCGTGGTGTGGCGGTGGCGCAGCAGGTAGCGGATCAGGCCGCGGTCGTCGCTGACCTGCTTCGTGCCGGCGCCGTAGGAGACGCGCGCCGCCTGCACGATCGCCGCGTCGTCGCCCATGTAGTCGACGAGGCGCACGAAGCCGTCGTCGAGCGCGCGGGGAGGGACTGCCCAGGATCTCGTCGAGGGCGGCGCACGCGGGGGCGGGCCAGGCGTTCGGGCTGTGCTTCCACCGGTCGCGGCTCCTACGGCGAAGGCGTTCGCGGATCGCGTCGTCGACCAGCGCCGTCGTCGGCGTGGTGCGGCAGCGTGACCGACAGGCGCGGCTCGCGCGCCATGGCGCGGCGCGATGGCGAACTCGGCGCCGGCGTTGCGGGCCCAGGCGCGGCGGGCGATGCCGTTGTTCACGTCCCAGTGCGAGCATCAGGTCGAGGCGCGCGGTCGGCGTCGGCCGAGCCGTCGAGCAGCAGGCCGAAGCCGCCGTTGATGACCTCGCCCCAGCCGACCCCGCCGCCGTTGTGCAGGCTGACCCAGGTCGCGCCGCGGAAGGCGTCGCCGATGACGTTCTGCACCGCCATGTCGGCGCAGAGGCTCGAGCCGTCGCGGATGTTGGCCGTCTCGCGGTAGGGCGAGTCGGTGCCCGAGACGTCGTGGTGGTCGCGGCCGAGCACGACCGGCGCCGAGATCGCGGCCGTCGCGGATGGCGCGCGTTGAAGGCGGCGGCGATGCGCGCGGCGCCCCTCGCTCGTCGGCGTAGAGGATGCGCGCCTGCGAGCCGACCACCAGCCGGTTCTCGCCCGGCCTGCCGGATCCAGCGCAGGTTGTCGAGCATCTGCTGGCGGATCTCGGGCGGCGCCGTGCGCCGCCAGCTCCTCGAGGACCTCGGCCGCGATGGCGTCGGTGGTGGCCAGGTCGGCCGGGTCGCCGCTCGTGCAGACCCAGCGGAACGGGCCGAAGCCGAAGTCGAAGCAGATCGGCCCCATGATGTCCTCGACGTACGACGGGTAGCGGAAGCCGCCGTCGGGCGCGTCGACGGCGGCGCCGGCGCGGCGCGGCCTCGAGCAGGAAGGCGTTGCCGTAGTCCCAGAAGCGCATGCCGCGCGCGGCGAGCGCGTTGATCGCCGTCGACCTGGCGCCGCAGCGACTCCTGCACGCGCTCCTTGAAGCCGGCGGGGTCGGCGGCCATCATGCGCGTTGGACTCCTCGAACGTCAGGCCGGCCGGGTAGTAGCCGCCGGCGTAGGGGTTGTGCAGGCGAGGTCTGGTCGAGCCGAGCTCGACCGGCAGGCCGGCCCGCGCCAGGCGCTCCCAGAGGTCGACCACGTTGCCCTGGTAGGCGATCGACACGGCCTCGCTTCGCGCGGCGGGCGCGCTCGATGCGCAGCGAGCAGCTGGTCGAGGTCGGTCTCGATCTCCTCGCACCCAGCCCTGCTCGTGGCGCTTGCGCGCGGCGGCCGGGTTGACCTCGGCGACGACGCCGATCGCGCCGGCGATCACCGCGGCCTTGGCCTGCGCGCCGCTCATGCCGCCGAGCCCCGAGGTGACGAAGACCTTGCCGGCGAGCCCGTCGTCGCCCGGCGCGCCGAGGTAGCAGCCGGCCGGCGTTGAGGAGCGTGATCGTCGGTGCCGTGCACGATCCCCTGCGGGCCGATGTACATGTAGCTGCCGGCGGTCATCTGGCCGTAGGATGGTCACGCCGAGGGCGGCCAGGCGCGTCGTAGTCGTCGGGCGTGCTGTGGTTGGGGATCACCATGCCGTTGGTCACCACCACGCGCGGCGCGTCGCGGTGCGAGGGGAACAGCCCGAGCGGGTGGCCCGAGTACATGACCAGCGTCTGCTCGTCGGTCATCTCGCGACAGGTACCGCATCGTCAGCAGGTACTGCGCCCAGTTCTGGAAGACCGTGCCGTTGCCGCCGTAGGTGATCAGCTCGTGCGGGTGCTGCGCCACGGCCGGGTCGAGGTTGTTCTGGATCATCAGCATGATGGCGGCGGCCTGCGGCGCAGCGCGCCGGGTACTCGCCGATCGGCCGCGCGTGCATCGGCGTAGGCGGGCCGGAAGCGGCGCATGTAGATGCGGCCGTCCGTCGCGCAGCTCGCGCGCGAACTCGGGGGCGAGCGCGCGCGTGCAGCGGCGGCGGGAAGTAGCGCAGCGCGTTGCGCAGCGCGAGCGCCCGCTCCGGCCGCGTCAGCAGCAGCGGGCGGCGCGGCGCGTGGCTGACGCCCGGCTCCTCCGGCGGCGGGTCCGGGATCTCGTCGGGGATGCCGCGGCGGATCGCGGCCTGGAAGTCGTCGAGCGTTGTCGTCGTGGACACGGTCAGCCTCCTGCGCGCGATCCGGCGCGCGCCACCCAAGATAGCACCCGGGCCGGCGGGTCGGAAGGGCCGGTCGCGGCGGCCGGTTGGGGCGGGGCGCGCGGCGTCGGCAGGGTCGCCGGCGGCCTTCCTGACAGCGGATGCTACGGGAGCAAAAAGTGCGCAGGCGGAGCGGGCCATTCACCGGGTGGCGCGTTCGAGGGTCCCCCAGCCATCCGGATAGAGGAGAAATGGAATCCTGTCGATGCCGGGACTCCTGCGCACTTTTTGCTCCCGTAGCAGTCTCTGTCAGGATGCACCTGCGCAGCCGCGTCGCTCCTCCGCTGCCCCGCGCCGCGGCCCCGCGCGTCCCGCGCTTGACCCCTGAGCCGCCCCGGGAGCAGAATCCCCGCGCACGCTGACCAGGCGGGGCGACACCCGCCGGAAGGGGAGGCTGGGATGGCGTTGCTGATCCAGCGCATGCTGCGTGCCGCACGGCTCGAACCCGCGTTCTACGAAGAGGTCGAGGCGGACAAGTCGGCCATGGGCCAGGCCATGCTCGTGGTCGGGCTGTCCAGTCTGGCCGCCGGTCTGGGCGCCGGCGACCAGGGGGTGAAGGCGATCCTGGTCGGAGTGGTCGACGGCCTGGCTCGGCTGGCTGCTCTGGGCGTGGCTGACCTGGTTCATCGGGACGAAACTGCTGGCGGAGGCGCAGACCGACGCCGACCTGGGCCAGCTCCTGCGCACGACCGGCTTCAGCGCGGCGCCCGGCCTGCTGCGCCTGTTCGGATTCCTGCCGGTGGTGGGGCGTCTCGTGACGGCGCTCGCGCAGGTCTGGATGCTCGCGGCCATGATCGTGGCCGTGCGGCAGGCGCTCGACTACCGGGGGACCGGACGCGCGCTGACCGTCTGTCTGATCGGCTGGCTGATCTACGTGATCATTGGGCTCGTGATCGCCTTCACGGTCATGGGCCGGGTGGACGGCGGCGGCGTGGCCGCCTGATCGGAGACGTACCAATGAGGTTCCCGCGCTTCGTCTTCGCCCGTAGCGCCGCGCTGGGACTGTGCGCGGCCGTTTCGTTCGCCGCCGCGTCCGACCGTGGCCGCGCCGCGCGACGCCGACGGCGCCCCGCCCCGGCGGCGCCGTCTACAAGCCGTCGTACCGCTACCCCGTCCTCGAGCGGATCGAGGCGCGGCGCGACTCGCTGCGGGCGCTGGCCGACTCGGCCACGCGCGCGGATCGACGCGCGGCACGCCGCGGAGGCGAAGCGCCGCGGCGACGAGGCGGTGTCGCTGCGGGTCGACTGGCGCGGCATCGCGCGACCCGGCCTCGCCGGAGGCGTTCCCGTCGGCGTTCCACTTCCCGCCGGTGCCGCAGTACGACACCGGCACCTGCTGGGCGTTCTGCTCGACCTCGTTCTTCGAGTCGGAGGCGGCGCGTCTGGGCGGGCCGCGGGTCAAGCTGTCGGAGATGTGGACCGTCTACTGGGAATACGTGGAGAAGGCGCGCCGCTTCGTGCGCGAGCGCGGGCACTCGCCGGTGGCGGAGGGGTCGCAGGACCACGGCACGCAGGAGGTGTACCGGCTGTACGGCGCGGTGCCGCGCGAGGCGTACCGCGGCGTGCTCGATCCCGACGGCTGGTACGACCATCCGCCGCTGCGCGACGAGATCGCCGGGTACCTGCGCAGTCGTGCAGGAGAGCGGCGTCTGGGACGAGGCGACGGCGGTCGCCTCGGTGCGGCTGATCCTCGACCGCCACCTGGGGCCGCCGCCGGAGACGTTCGACTACGCGGGGCGGACCTGGACGCCCACCGCGTTCCTGGCCGACGTGCTGCGCCTCCGGACCTCGACGACTACGTGAACTGCGTGTCGACCCTGCGCTACCCGTTCCACACGCGCGTCCTGCTCGACGTCGCCGACAACTGGCGGCGCCGCGACGACTACCTGAACCTGCCGCTCGACGAGTTCTACCGGGTGATCCGGGAGACCGTGCAGGCCGGCGGCACGATCTCGATCGGCGGCGACGTGAGCGAGCCCGGCATGGACGGCCTGGAGGGGGCCGCCGTGATCCCGGCCTGGGACATCCCGGCGAAGCTGATCGGCCAGGACAGCCGCGAACTGCGCCTCGTCAACGGCACGACCGGCGACGACCACGGCGTGCACCTGGTCGGCTTCCTGCGCCACGGCGGCCGCGACTGGTTCCTCGTCAAGGACAGCAACCAGAGCAGCCGTCTCGGCCGGTTCAAGGGCTACTACTTCTACGACGGCGACTACATCCGGCTGAAGATGCTCAGCTTCATGGTGCACAAGGACCGGCTGCAGGGCGGGTTGCCGCCGCAGCCGTGACCGGGCGGGGCCCGCCGGTCCGCTACCGGCGCCGGCCGCCGCCGAGCAGCGACCCCATCACGCCGCGGATCAGCTGGCGGCCCAGCGAGCTGCCGACGGCGCGCGCGGCGCTCTTCGCCAGCGCATCCATCATCTGCGCCTGCTGGCCGGCCGGTTCGCGCCGCGTGGCGCGCGGGGCGTCGCGGCGGCTGCGCCGGCGGGCCTCCGCCTGCGCGGCGTCCGCCCGCGCCGTCAGCAGCTCGTAGGCCGACTCGCGGTCGACGGCCTGCTCGTAGCGCCCGCAAGCCGGCGACTGCCGCACGATCGCGGCGCGCTCCGCGGCGGTCAGCGGCGCCAGGCGCGTCAGCGGGCGGCAGGATCAGCGCGCGGTCCACCGATGCCGGGCCGCCCCTTCTCGTCGAGCAGCGAGACCAGCGCCTCGCCGACGCCGAGCTCGGTGATCGCCGCCGCGACGTCGAGGCCGGGGTTGGCGCGGAAGGTCTCGGCGGCGGCCCGCACCGCCTTCTGGTCGCGCGGCGTGAAGGCGCGCAGGGCGTGCTGCACGCGGTTGCCGAGCTGGCCGAGCACGGTGTCGGGGATGTCGAGCGGGTTCTGGGTGACGAAATAGACGCCGACGCCCTTGGAGCGGATCAGCCGCACCACCTGCTCGATCTTCTCGAGCAGCACCGGCGGCGCGTCGTCGAAGAGCAGGTGCGCCTCGTCGAAGAAGAAGACCAGCTTCGGCTTCTCCGGGTCGCCCACCTCGGGCAGCCGCTCGTAGAGCTCGGAGAGCAGCCAGAGCAGGAAGGTGGCGTAGAGCTTGGGCGCGCCGATCAGCCGGTCGGCGGCGAGGATGTTGATCACGCCGCGGCCCTGGGCGTCGGTGCGCAGCAGGTCGTCGAGGTCGAGGGCCGGCTCGCCGAAGAGCCGGTCGCCGCCCTGCTCCTCCAGCGCGAGCAGCGCCCGCTGGATGGCGCCGACGCTGGCGGCGGAGACGTTGCCGTAGCTGCGCGCGCAGCGCCGGCGGCGTTGCTCGGCGACGTACTGCAGCATGGCGCGCAGGTCCTTGAGGTCGAGCAGCAGCAGCCCCTGGTCGTCGGCGACGCGGAAGACGATGCTGCAGCACGCCGCCCTGCGTCTCGTTCAGGTCGAGCAGGCGCGCCAGCAGCAGCGGGCCCATCTCCGAGACGGTGGTGCGCACCGGGTGGCCCTGCTCGCCGAAGACGTCCCAGAAGACGACCGGGCAGCCGGCGGAGGCGCGGTCGGCGAGCGCCGAGCTGCGTCGGCCCGCTCGGTCACGCGCGGGTCGTCGCCGCCCGGGCGCGCCGAGGCCGGAGAGGTCGCCCTTGACGTCGGCCAGGAAGACCGGCACGCCGAGCCGGCTGAACCCCTCGGCCAGCACCCGCAGCGTGACCGTCTTGCCGGTGCCGGTGGCGCCGGCCACGAGGCCGTGGCGGTTGGCGAGGCGCGGCAGCAGCAGGTGGTCGCGCGTGCCGCGGGCGAGCAGGATCGGTTCGGACATGGTGCTCGCTCCGGACGGGCGGCGCCGTCTACGGCAGGTCCGCCCGCTTGAAGAGGTTGAGATAACGGCCGCCCGGCAGTTCCAGGTAGACCGGCACGTACTGCGTCTGGAACACGGGGCTCTGGAAGATGTCCAGCTCGCGCGTGAAGGGGCGCATCGGCGCGCGGAGCGGCTGGTCGGTCACGTTGACGTTGCCGAGCAGCAGGTAGTCGGGCCGGCGCGACAGGATGTAGGCGCCGTCGTGCTTCTCGTGGCCGGCGTAGCCCTGCGTGAAGGCCATGCGGCGGTGCGCGATGTGGCGGTCGGTCAGGCCGAGGATGTCATAGGTGACGAAGCCGGTGCGCCAGGGGATGTAGCCCACCGGCGAAAGGGCGATGGTGGTGTCCGGGCGGCAGGGCGCGCGCCAGTCCCTCGGCGGCGAGTTTCCAGCCGCCGAGATTGCGCAGGCTCAGGTGCGCGTCGACGAGCCGGCGCTCCCGGCCGGCGAACGACGGCGACCAGCGAGGCGGCGGCCAGCAGCGCCACCAGCGCGAACAATGCGCCGGGGACTGCGGGACCGGAGCGGACACGAGGACGGCGGTGCCGCAGGCGATGCCGACCGGCAGGATCGGGACGAAGAAACGGAACATGCCGAGCATGTCGCCGCCGATCGCCGTCACATAGAGGAGCCAGCCGGACAGCAGCAGCAGCGAGCGGCGCCACTCCACGGTCCGCCAGACGCGGGTCCAGCCGCCGGGGGCGGCCAGCGCGGACGCCAGCGCCCACGGCAGCAGGAACGCCGGCAGGAACGCGGCGAGGTACGGGAGACCGGTGCGCAGCTGCCCGCCAGGTCGCCGGTCTTGGCGTACCAGGTGTTCGGCAGCCAGTCGCCGTAGAACGCGTGCCGCCAGAGCAGGTGCGCCGCGACGCCGGCGCGACGATCGCCAGGCCGAGCCAGCGGCGCCGGCCGCCGGCCGGGGCCAGCCCCGCCCAGGCCGCGAAGGCGAAGGCGAGGGCGATCCCCTTCCGGACGCGTCAGGGTGAGCAGGACGCCGGCGCAGCGCCGGCCGCCACGGCGCGCCGGTCGAGCGCCGCGCGCCAGGCCACGACGATCAGCAGTCCGAACAGCGGCGTTTCGAGGCCGGCCAGGCTCCAGCAGGCGACCGGGCCGCAGGCGGCCAGCAGGAACGACGCGGCCCAGGCCGCGCGCGCCGGCGGGACGCCGGCGGCGGGCCGCGGCGCCGGCGGCGCCGCGTCCGCCGCCAGTCGCAGCGCGAGTCCCGGCAGCAGCAGCGCCGTGGCGGCGGCCGCGGCGAAGCCGAGGAGGCGCGCCCACAGCAGCGGGTCGAGGCCGGCCGCCAGACCGGCGGCCGACAGCAGGACCCAGAGCAGGTTCGAGTACCCCTCCACGGGATCGCCGGGATTGAAGACGAGCCCGTGCCCGTCCAGCAGGTTGTGGGCGTAGCGGAACGAAATGTACGCGTCGTCGACCGCGAAGCGGAACGACAGCGCGTGCGCCAGCAGCAGCGCGACCGCCAGAGCCGCCGGCCAGGTCGGCGCGGATGGCGCCGGTCGTTTCATGCGAGCGGCGTCTCCCAGAACTCCGGCACGATGCCGCGGCGGCGCAGCTCCTCCAGCAGCGGCTCCATCGGCACCACCAGCTCCTGGGGATGGGCGCCCGGCACCTTCATCACGCCCGCCGCGAGCATCCTGGCGATGATGGCCGTCGGATAGCCGGTCATGCGCATCATCGCCGAGATGTCGTTGTCCGCGTCGTGGCGGTCGACGATGCGCACGCTCCGGCGCAGGGCGCGTCCGCCGCTCGTGCCGTCACATTCGGCGAGCAGCAGCACGAGGTCCTGGTCGTCGACGCTCAGGACGCGGGTCAGCATGGTGGCGAGGAAGTCGCACGGGCTCAGCTTCGTGGCCGTCGATGGTCACCGGAGCGCTGTCGGTGAGGCCGATCTGCACGAGCGTGCGGATCTTCTCGGCGTGGCCGCGGTAGCGGATCGTCTTGTAGTCCATGTCCCGCACGCGCCCGGCGAGCGTCCGCGGCAGCGTCGAGATGCCGCCGGAGGTGTGGAACGCCTCGAAGCGCCCCATCGGGATCGGGAACTCGATCTCCTCGATCTCGCTCAACGCCGGCACGAAGCGCAACTCGCCGCCGCGCACGCAGAGGCACGGCTCGATGTACTCGTTGATCAGCCCCTGCACCGAGAAGACCAGCATGTAGTCGAGCGGCGGCCGGGGGTGCTGCGGCAGGCCGCCCACGCGCAGGCGCAGGCTGTCCACCCGGTCGAACTGCGCGTGCAGGTGATAACCGAGCAGACCGGCCAGGCCGGGGGCGAGCCCGCAGTCGGGGATGATGGTCACGCCGTGCTCGCGCGCGCGGGCGTCGAGCGCGAGCTGCTTCTCCACGACCTCGTAGTTGCCGCCGAGATCGACCATGTGCGTGCCGCAGGCGATGGCCAGCTCGGCGAGGTCGACGTTGCACCAGTAGTTGACCGCGCTGATCAGGACGTCGGCGGCGTGGGCGAGCGGCTCGAGCTTCGCGTGGTCGCGCACGTCGCCGGCGACGGTCTGCACCCGCGGATCGTCCAGCCGCGCGCGCAGGGCGGCCAGACTGGTCTCGTCCTGGTCGTAGATCGTCAGGGCGGTCGTTCCTTCGGCGTGCCGCAACAGGTCGAAGGCGATGGCCGTCCCCTGCATCCCGGCGCCCAGCAGCAGATACTTCATCGTGTTCCTCCGGTGACGGAAACCTCTTCAGCCCTCCAGGCGGCGCAGGTGCGAAATCTACATGGTCGCCCCGGGTGGGCAAGCGGCCGGGGCGGTTCGCCGACGGCCGGCGGCCGGCCGCAGGACTGGCGCATCGGCCCGTCGGTACCGCACATGCGGCCTTGTCCCGGGGCGCTCGGCGCGGCTAGAATCCGTCCCGCCCGACCCGCGCGGGCCGTGGCGTATCCCGGATCGAGGAGCCGCCTGCAAAGGAGCCGTCATGGAGAGCAGGACCCTGCAGAAGAACCTTCTGGAACTGATCCGCCGCACCTCCGCCGAGTTGCCGGCCGACGTGGTGCGCGCCATCGACAAGGGGTGGCGCCGGGAGGCGGCGGGGTCGAACGCGAAGTACGCCCTCAAGGTCGTGCTCGACAACATCAAGCTGGCGAAGGCGAAGTCGCTGCCGATCTGCCAGGACACCGGCACGATCATCTGCTACGCCGATCTCCCGTCGTGGCTGCCGCGAGGTGACGTTCATGCGTGCCTTCGAAGCCGCCGTGGCGAAGGCGACGGCCGTCGGCTACCTGCGCCAGAACTCGGTCGACTCGCTCACCGGCAAGAACTCCGGCAACAATCTCGGGCCGGGCAGCCCGGTCTATCCATTTCGCGCCGGCGAAGGGCAGGGCCCTGACCGCGCGGCTGATCCTCAAGGGCGGCGGCTGCGAGAACGTCGGCATCCAGTACTGCCTGCCCGACGGTCGCGTCGGCGCCGGCCGCGACCTCGCGGGCGTGCGCCTCTGCCTGCTCGACGCCGTCCATCAGGCCCAGGGCAAGGGGTGCGGCCCGGGGGTGCTGGGCGTCTGCATCGGCGGCGACCGGGCCAGCGGCTACGTCGCTTCGAAGGAGCAACTGTTCCGCGCGCTCGACGACCGGAACCCGATCCGCGCCTGGCGAAACTCGAGCTGCAGATCGCGAAGGAAGCCAACGAACTGGGCATCGGCCCGATGGGCTTCGGCGGCGCGACCACGCTGCTCGGCTGCAAGATCGCGCATCGCAACCGGCTGCCGGCGTCGTTCTTCGTCTCGGTTTCCTACATGTGCTGGGCCTACCGTCGCAACGGATTCGTGCTGGGCGAGTCGGGCCGGATCTCGCGCTGGCTCTACGACAGCTGAGCCGCCGCGCGCCAAAAGGAGACGACCATGCTGCTGGAAGCACCGTTCACCGAGGAGAAGATCCGCGCCCTCAAGGTCGGCGACATGGTGGAGATCACCGGGGTGGTCTTCACGGGGCGCGACGCCGTGCACAAGTACCTGCACGACGGCGGGGCGCTCGCCGGTCGACCTGACCGACGGCATCATCTACCACTGCGGCCCGGTGGTCGTGCAGGAGGGCGGGCGCTGGGTGGTCAAGGCGGCCGGCCCGACCACCTCCATCCGCGAGGAGCCGTACCAGGGCGACCTGATCCGCAAGTACCGGCTGCGCGGCGTCATCGGCAAGGGCGGCATGGGCGCGAAGACGCTCGCCGCCTGCCGCGAGTCGGGTGCGTCTACCTGCACGCCGTCGGTGGCGCCGCGCAGGTGCTGGCCGACACGGTGACCGCCGTGGAGGGCGTCCACCTGATGGAGAAGTTCGGTTCGCCCGAGGCGATCTGGGTGTTCCGCGTGCTCGCGGTTCCCCGCCGTGGTGACGATGGACGCGCACGGCAATTCGCTGCATGCCAAAGTGCTGGCGGAGTCGGAGGCGGCTCTGCAGCGCATCCGGCAGGGAGGCTGAAGGCGTGACGAACGGTGCGCGCGGGTCGGTTCCGGGCGGGGAGACCAGTCTCGCCTCGCTGCTCGGCGTTCTTTGGCGTCGGCGGGCCATCGTGGTCGGATTGACCGCGGCCGGCCTCGTTGCCGGGTTTGTCTACATCCTGGTCGTCGCTCCCCTGTATCGCGCCACGGCGTCGGTGCGGCCCGGCATCATGGCGTTCACCGAGCGGGGAGACCCGGTGCGCGAATGGAAGCTCAAGGATGTTACCTACTGGTTCAGCCGGAAGATGTACGCCGATGCCCTGCGCGAGAAGTTCGGCTGGTCGCAGCGGCAGCCCGCCCCGGTGATCAAGGCCGAGTTCATCCCGCGAGGATCGCAGAACATCCAGGGCGGTGACGTGATCACCCTGCAGACACTCGACACCGACCCGCAGCGCGCCCTGCGCATTCTCGACAGCGCCATCGAGGCCTTCAACGGCTTCGCGGCGGCCGACACGACGATCAGCGGGCTCGCGCTGACGCGCGCCGGCCTCGATGTGCAGATCGCCAATCTGCGCAACGAAAAGGACAAACTGCTCACGAGGAAGGAGCGCCTGGCGCTGACCATCGCCGACGCGGAGCAGGACCTGGCGGTGGTCGCGGCGAACCGCCAGCGCATCGATCTCGAGCTGGAAAAGATCGCGGCCGCGAACCGCTTGCGGCAAAGTCTGCTCGCATCGGCCGAGGAGCAGACCGACGCGGCGGTGCGCAGTCGCGAGGAACTCGAACAGGCGCTGCGGCGGTTGACAGAGGAAGCGGATCGTTCGGCCCAACCGTCCGATTCCCTGGCCGCGGCGCTTGAACTGCCGGGGCTCACGCCGTGGTTGCTCGGGAGCCTGCGCCGCGGCGACGCGGCCGGCAACGCGCTGGCGCTGAGGCGCTTCGAACAGCGCAACCGGGCCCTGGCCGACAGTCTTCGCTACGAGATCGATCTCGCGCAGGGCGCTGTCACCGACCTGCATCTCAAACGCGATGTCGACCTCGAGCGGGCCCGGGTCAGCGCGGTCGGCCGCATCGGCGATCTCAAACTGCAGCAGGAGCGGGAGATGGCGACCGAGCGGATGACCCTAGATCAGGCCATCCGCGGCAAGCGGGCGCAACTCTCCGTGCTGTCGCCGCTGGAGCGGATCGGACCCACGCAGGTCACCACCCGCCCGGTGCGTCCGCGCCGGCTGCGGGCCGTGATCCTGCTGACCCTGGCCGGCGGTTTCGCCTCCCTGGCGGCCGCCCTGGGCTGGGACTACCTGTCCGCCCACCGGGACGAGATCCTGCGCGGCGACCGCGGTGCCTGACCGCCGGCCCGTCATGCGCGGAAGGCATGGCATGCTGCGGAACCTGGGCGTCCTGACCGCCGCTCAGATGGTCGCCCAGCTGCTCAATGTCGTGGCGCTCGTCTACCTGGCGCGCCGGGTCGGCGCTCACTGGTTCGGCGTGCTGCAGGTGGGCGTGGCGGTGATGGCCTACGCCCTGATCATCGCCGAGTGGGGGCTCTTCTCGAGCGGCGTGCGCGCCGTGTCGCGGCTCGATCGCCCCGCCGACGTTCGCCTCTACGCGCGTCGGCATGCCGGGCTGATGGGCGTGCTCGCCAGCGTCGTGCTGGCCGCCGGATTGCTCATCCTGCCCCGGCTGCCGTTCTTCCGCGAGGATCCCTGGATCTTCCTGCTCTACCTGCTCGCGGTCTTGCCGCAGGTGCTGATGTTCGACTGGGTCGGCGTCGGTCTCGAGCGGATGACCTGGCCCGCGGCGGCGAAGGTGGTGCGCAGCCTGGTGTACGCCGGGGCGGTGCTGCTCCTGCTGGCGCGGCTGGACGGCGTGCTGGGGTGGCCCGACCGGCGCTGGGTGCCGCTGCTGCTGCTGTGCTCGCTGACCGCCGGGAACCTCGTCATCGCCGTGCCGCTCGCGCGCTGGCTGGGCGGTCCGGTCTGGCCCGCGTTCGGCGGTCTGGCCGACTGGCGCGCCCGGCTCGCCGTGGTGGCGCCGCTGGGCGGGGCGATCGTCGTCATGCGGATCCTGCTCAACGCCGACATCGTGGCGCTCGGACTGCTCGCGCCGCCCGACGTGGCGGGTGGCTATGCGGCCGCCGCCAAGATCGTGTTCGTGCTGGTGACCGCCGTGGAAGTGCTGTGGAACGCGCTGCTGCCGCGCCTGTCGCGGCTGTGGCGGGAGTCGCCGACCCGCTTCCGGGCGCGTCTGGCGCTCTACCTCGGGCTCGTGCTGGCGCTGTTCGTCCCGGCGGCGGCGGGCGGCGCGGCTCTGGGCGGGCCGTTCGTGCGTGTCCTCTACGGCGCGCAGTTCCCGAACGCCGGGGTCGTTTTCCGCCTGCTGAGCGTCTCCTACGTGGTGCTGGCGATCGGGCAGTTCTTCGGCCAGGCGCTCGTGGCGTGCGACCGGCAGCGCGCCGCCTTCCCGCCCGTGGCGGCGGCCGCCGTGGTGGCGATCGCGATGGCGGCGCTGCTCATCCCGCGCGCCGGCGCGGTGGGCGCCGCCGTGGCGATGCTGCTCGCGCACGTGACGCTCCTGGCGGGGAGCGCCTGGGCCTGTCGCCGGCTGATCGGACGGCGGCTGGGCGAGGCGGCCGGCATCACGGTCACCGCGGCGGTGGCGATGGGGTTCGTCGTCGCGCGGGTGGGCGACGGTCTGGCCGCTCGCGGTGGCGATCGTCGTCGGTATCGCCCTTTACGCCGCGCTGGCCGGCTGGCCGCTGTGGCGCTGGTACCGGCGCGCGCGGGCGGAAGCCGCTTGACAGGGGGCGGGGCCCGGACGGATGTTGCCGATCGCGGGCGCCGGCCCGCGCGGGGTCCGGCGTTCGTGTTTCCACCACTCAGCGGGGGTGTCCCATGAAGCGATCCGCGTGGCGCGCCACGATGGTGCTCCTGTGCGCCGGCGCCCTTCTGGCCGGATGCCAGGGAGGCAAAAAGGTGTCGGACGAGCAGAAGGCAAAGGCCGCCGCCGGCGGTCTGCAGGTGCAGGAGGTGACGCCGGGCAACGGCGCCGAGGCGAAGACCGGCGATTTTCTCGTTGTGGACTACACCGGCTGGCTGGCGGTGAACGGCAAGCCGGGGGAGAAATTCGACAGTTCGCTCGACCGCGGCGTGCCGTTCACGGTCCGGCTCGGCTACGGACGCGTGATCGCCGGTTGGGATCAGGGACTGCTCGGCATGAAGGTGGGCGGCACCCGGCGGCTGGTCATCCCGCCCGAGCTGGGGTACGGCGCCCGCCCGTCGGGTCCGATCCCTCCCAATTCGACCCTGATCTTCGAGGTGATCCTGCGTGACATTCCGCGCGTGCAGAGCCGCGACCTCGTCGTGGGCGGCGGTCCGCAGGCGCTCGAAGGCGATATGTGCGAATTCAGCTACACCGGCTGGCTGTACGTGGACGGGGCGCGTGGCAGGCAGTTCGACAGTTCCGCCGGCGGCAAGCCGTTCCAGGTCACCCTGGGCGCGGGCGAGGTCATCCCCGGCTGGGACACCGGCCTGGTCGGCATGAAGGTCGGGGGCAGGCGCGAGTTGATCATCCCGCCCGAACTGGCCTACGCCCAGCGGGGCGCCGGCGACGTGATCCCGCCCGATGCCACGCTGCTGTTCGAGGTTGAGTTGATGAGTGTGGCGGGCAAACAATAGTCGGCCGGGGGCCGGAGCAAAAACGCCGTTGATTGAACTTGACAATTTTCCCGCGGGGCGTATCAATTCGTGGTGAATGTGAGGTGGAACTCCCGGCCGAACCTGACGCTCCCGGCCTCCCGGCCCGGGCGCTGGCGGTCCTCACGAGTGGGGTCGTGAGACCGGAGCCGACGGAGTGATCACAAATCCCAATGGACATTCCCGCTGGAGTGCGTAGGGTCTGTACGTGAGCGGTGCGCGCTTTCGACAGCTCCTCTTCTCTTGAGGGGAAGGAAACCGTCAAGCAGGGTGTGTAAGAAAGGAGTGCCGAGATGTCGTCGAAGCGTACGTTGGTGATGGTTCTCGCAGTCATGGCCTTGCCGCTGATCTGGGGCTGCTCGAAGCCGCCGGAGCTCGAGATGCAGAAGGCCAACACCTCCATCCAGGCGGCCATGACCGCCGAGGCCGAGGAGTATGCCCCCCAGTCCCTGACTGTCGCGCGGGATACCCTCAACTCCGCCATGGCCATGAAGGAGGAGCAGGACGGCAAGTTCGCCCTGTTCCGCAGCTACGGCAAGGCGAAGGCCCAGTTCGTCCGCGCCGAAGCGCTGGCCCAGAAGTCCGCCACGGACGCCGCCGCCGAGAAGGAACGCGTGCGTCAGGAAGTCGCGGACATGCTGACCCAGACCCGCGCCGCCCTCGACGCCGCGAAGGTCGCGCTTGACGCGGCTCCGGTCGGCAAGGGCAACAAGGCGGACATCGCGCTCATTACGAACGATCTGTTGACCATCAACGCCGCCTTCGACGAGGCCCGTGCCGAGTTCGACGGTGGCAGGTTCAAGTCGGCGAAGGCCAAGGTCGAGGCTGTCATGGCGCGCGCCACCTCGATCACGTCCGAGATCGCCATCGCCGCGGCGAAGAAGGCTGGCCGCAAGTAGGGCCGAGCCTGCTGATCTGACCGCACCCCGGAGGGGGGCGCCGCTGGCGGTGTCCCCCTTCTTCACTCGGAACCGGCCACGCCGGTGCGATGTTTCGAGACGGAGCTGTGAAACACAACCGGGTTCGCATTCGGCTGTTCCTCCTGCTGACGCTCCTGCTGCCGCTTCTGGGCGGCTGCCAGGATCCCCCCGTCAGCGCCCTGCAGACCGCCAGGCTGGCGCTCGAGACGGCGCAGCGGGCGGGGGGCATCGTGTACGCCGAGCCGGCGTACCGCGCCGCCGAGACCCTGCAGCGGGCCGGCATGCTGGAGATCGCCCGCCAGAAGGCGCGTCTTTCTCCCTTCCGCGACTTCACGCTGGGGGCGACGCTGCTGGGCCAGGCCGCCGACCAGGCCAATCGCGCGGCGCAGCACGCGCGTGATCGCACCCACGCCCTCGAACGGCTGGCGAGCGGGGACATCGCGGCGCTGGAGTCGCAACTGTCGGCCTACCGGCAGTCCCTCGACAACTCGCTGACCCTGTTCCACGTCGAGCGGTTCTACTCCGACGCGAAAATGGCGCTGCAGATCGCCCGGCGGCTCTTTACGAAGGGCGAGTACGCCGCCGCCCGCCGCGAGGCGGCGCGCGGCAGGGGTTTCCTGCGTCAGATGGCGCGGTCGCTGGCCGAGCGCGATTCGGCGGAGGCGCCTTTTTTGGCCATGTGGCGGCGCTGGATAGACGAGACCGTGGCCGGTTCGCGCGCCTCGGGCGGGTACGCGGTGATCGTGGACAAGGGGAGCCACCGCGCCCACCTGCTGCGCGCCGGCAGGATCGTCGAGACATACCGCTGCGATCTGGGGTACAATTCGGCGCGCCAGAAGATGTACGCGGGTGATGGTGCCACCCCCGAGGGCAGGTACCACGTCACGCATGTACTCACGCGCAGCCGCTACTTCAAGGCGCTGCGCATCAGCTATCCCAACGCGGACGACCTGCGACGCCATGCTGATGCGCGTCGCAGGAAGCAGATCCGCGGCTCCGTGGGCGGACTGATCGAGATCCACGGGGAGGGTGGGCGGAACGAGGACTGGACGCTGGGTTGTGTCGCCCTGACCAACCGCGACATGGAAGACCTGATGCGAAAGGTGGGGATCGGCACCCCTGTGACCATTGTCCGTCGCGCGGGGTCCTGGCCATGAGAACACGCACCCGCTGGCTGCTTTTCCTGGGCCTGCCGCTGCTGCTGATGCTGGCGATGGCGGGGTATCTGGCCTGGCGGCTGGCTTTTCCGCCGGTCGAACCGCCGACGCCCGAGGTCACGGCGCTCGATGCCCTGGATCTGGCGCCGCTCGCGAGCGATCCGAAGCAGGCGCGCAAGGAGCTGGAGCAGGTCCGCAAGGCCCTGGCCAGGCTTCAGCCGACCGGCGAGTACATCGTCATCGACACGCACGCGAACCTCGCTTCGCTGCGCACCCGCGACAAAGTGATCCTGCAGGGGGTCTGCTCGACCGGATCGGGCGCGGCGCTGACCGACTCGCTGACCGGACAGAAGTGGGTCTTCCGCACGCCGCATGGCGTGTTCAAGATCGGCTCCAAGCTCAAGGATCCGATCTGGCGCAAGCCCGACTGGGCTTTCGTCGAGGAGGGGGAGCGACCGCCCAAGGATGTCAACGAGCGCTACGACGAGAACGTCATGGGCGAATATGCCATGGGCTTCGGCAACGGCTACTTCATCCACGGCACGATCTACGAGCGACTGCTCGGCGTGAGCGTGACTCACGGCTGCGTGCGGCTCGGCACGGAAGATCTGAGGAAATTCTATGATCGGGTCCAGAAGGGCACGTCGGTCTACATCTTCTGACCGTCGGTCGGCCGTCGGCGTCGGCCAGCATCGGCCCGCGAGCCCCGCCCGCCGGGGCGTCAGGCTCGCGCTGGCGCTGGCGTTGGCGTTGTCGCTGTCCGCCGCGGCGTTGCAGGCCGAGACCGCCAGGCCCGTCCCCCGCAAAACCCCCGCGAAGAGCGCGCAGGTCGCGCGGCCGGCGGCGAAGCCGGCCGGCAAGGCGGGCGCCGCGTCGGCGAAGACCGCCCCGCCCGCACTGACCGGGCAGGAGCGCCTGCGCGCCGAGGCCGAGTATCGGCTGCTGCAGGCCGAGCTGCAGATCGCCAGGGAGGACAAGCCGTATCTCGTGTTCCTGTGGGAGCCGACCCCGCAGATCGTCGTCAAGCTCAAGGGGGCGGTGGTGGCGGTGTATCCTCTCCGCCTCGAGGACGGCCCGGGCGAACTGCGGCGGTTTCGCGAGGAATTCCGCGGGCCGCAGCGGCGCGTCGTACGCGGACTGGCGCAGAAATACCTCTATACGGCCAGGGATCAGACCCCCGATTCCGTCCTCACCATCGTGGGCGGCGTGCTCAATCTCGATCCGCGGGAAATGCAGCGCGAGATACCGGGCTGGTTCGAACTGAAGTGGCAGGACGATCTGGTGCTCGAACTGCGCGCGGATGTCGAGGGGCAGCCGATGCCGGGGGTGGACCTCAAGATCGTCAAGCTGCAGCAGACCCTCCGCCGTCCGTTCGGGGAGACCCGTCTGCGCGTGCGTCTCGACCGTCGCGACGCGCTGACGATCTACCGGCTTGCCCGGATCGGGATGCCGGTGCTGAGTCCGCTCTAGGGAACCGGCCGTCCGCGGACGACCGGCTCCCGTCTCTCCAGCCTTTCGCGGGGCTCAGCGGCTGCGATCGGCGGCGCGTCGCGCCGCGGCCGTGAAACGCTTCACCTGTTCGCGATACTCCTTCCGGTCCGGATCGGCCGCGGCGGCCGCCCGGGCCAGGGCCAGCGCCCCGCGCGGGTCGCCGCGCGCGGCGCGGATCTCCGCCGCGGTGTCGAGCACGGCGGCCCGCGACGCGTCGTCCGCGGCCAGTTCGGCGCCGCGGAGGGCGAGGGCTTCCGCCTCCCTGAGGTTCACCCGGTTCTCGAAGCACCACCAGGCGAAGCCGTTGAGCGCGCCGGAATCGTCGTGCCAGCCGTCGGTCAGCGATTCGCGCCGGAGCGCCAGGGCGCGCCCGCGATCGTGCACGATGTGCAGGGCGTACTCGATCTCCAGCTCCCGACGGTCACTCAACAACGCGGGGTCGGTCACCTCGGCCGTGCGGGCGAGCGCCTGGGCGAGGTACGGCTCGCGCAGCGACGGGCTCTGCGCCCGCAGGGCGGACCGGCTCATGAGCCGGCCCACCGTGAGCAGCTGTTCCGGGTCGGCCCGCGAGGAGGCGAACACGGCGTCGGCCGCCGCGCGCAATTCCGCCGCCGAGGCGGTCTGGCGGCGGAAACCCAGGGCCACCGCGTCGAACGCGGCATAGGCGTAGTCACCGGACGGATCGAGCCGCTGCGCCTCGCGGTACCAGGTTACGGCCGCGCTGGCTGCGCCCCGTCCCGCCGCCACGCGGGCGAGGCGGACGGCATCCGGAGCGGTTGGTTGGGCCCGGAAACGGGCTTCCCGCCGCGCCACGGTGAGGGGGTCGGCCCGCGCGGCGTCGAGCCCGGCCACGAACGACGGCACGCCGCCGTAGCCGACCAGGCGGTCGATCTCGTCGCCGGCCGCGTCCACGAGCACGAACGTGGGGAAGCCGCGTACGGCGTGCCGTTTGGCCAGCGCGGGGCCGTCGCCTTTTTCGGAGTCGACCGGGTGCAAAATGACCCGCGACAGCGCCCGCTGCAGGAGGGTGTCGCTGTCCGCCGCACGGGCGAACTTCCTGCAGTAGCTTCACCAGTCGGTGAAGAAGTCGATCAGGACCGGTTTGCCGTCGGCGGCGGCGCGGGCGAGGGCGGTCGCCAGGTCGTCCGCGGCGCGCGCCGCGGGGGGAGCGCCCAGCAGACCGGCCGTGCAGGCGAGCGCCGCCAGGGCGAGGAGCTTGCGCATGGATAGCCTCCCGGCAGGGGTTGCTGCGGACCGGATCATGCGGCCCGCGGCACCGAATCTAGCAGCCGGTCCGCCCCGGCGCACGCCTCTTCCGCGCGGCCGGTTGCCGTGCGTCCGGCGCCGCCCTTCATTGTGCCCCGCCGGGCGCCGCCGTCGCCCCGCCCGCAACGAACCCGTGCGCTTTGCGCGGCTTGCCGGTAGGATGGATGTCCGCCATGCATGACGAACCGCGTGAACCCAACGACCTGAGCCTCGGCTTCAGCGAGGCGATGTACGCCGAGTACCTGCGCGACCCCCGGGCCGTGCCGGACGGCTGGCGGCGCTGGTTTGCGTCGCTGGGACCGGCGCCGGCCGGCTTCACGCTGACGGCGCCGTCGTGGGGGGATGCGCGTTGCCCGTCGCCGGTGGCGGACCGGTCCGGCGCCGCCACCGGAGCGACGGACGCGGCGCTGCGGGAAGCGCGGCTCGCCGCCCGTCAGAACAAGGTCGACCAGCTGATCCGCAACTACCGGGTGCGCGGCCACCGCATGGCCCAGCTCGATCCGCTCGGCCAGCCGCGGCCCGCAGCCGCCCGAGCTCGACCCGGCCTATTACGGCTTCACCGCGGCCGACCTGGACGAGTCCTTCGCGGCCGGCTCGCTGCGCCCGGGCGGGCTGCTCACGCTGCGCGAGATCATCGAGCGGCTGCGCAACACCTACTGCCGCTCCATCGGCGTGCAGTTCATGCACATCGACGACCTGGCCGTGCGCGAGTGGCTGCAGGAGCGGATGGAGAGCACGCGAGAACCGCCTCGACGCTCGCGCCGCGAGGAGCAGCTGCGCATCCTCACCCGGCTGACCGACGCCGTGATCTTCGAGGAGTTCATCCAGAAGAAGTTCGTCGGCGCCAAGACGCTTCTCGCTGGAAGGCGGCGAGAGCCTGATCCCGCTGCTCGACCTGGCCATCGAGAAGGCCGGCGAGCAGGGCGTCGAGGAGATCGTGCTCGGCATGGCCCACCGCGGCCGGCTGAACGTGCTGGCCAACATCATGGGCAAGAGCCCGCGGCAGATCTTCCGCGAGTTCGAGGACGCCGACGCCGAGCTGCTACCGCGGCCGCGGCGACGTGAAGTACCACCTGGGCTACCAGCACCGACTGGCACGACCGCCGGCGGGCGCAACGGTGCACCTGTCGCTCTGCTTCAACCCGAGCCACCTGGAGTTCGTCAACCCGGTGGCGCTCGGGCCGCGTGCGCGCCAAGCAGGACCGCGGCGGCGACGCCGACGCGCGAGCGCGGCCTGGTGCTGCTGATCCACGGCGACGCGGCGTTCGCCGGCGAGGGCATCGTGCAGGAGACGCTCAACCTGAGCGAGCTGGCCGGCTACACGACCGGCGGCACGCTGCACGTCGTCGTCAACAACCAGATCGGCTTCACCACGCCGCCCGGCCGAGGGCCGCTCGACGCACCTATGCCACCGACGTGGCCAAGATGCTGCAGATCCCCATCTTCCACGTCAACGGCGAGGACCCGGAGGCGGTGGCGCAGGTGGTGCGACCTGGCGCTGGATTTCCGCCGCGCGTTCCGGCGCGACGTGGTCATCGACATGTACTGCTACCGCCGCCGCGGCCACAACGAGGGCGACGAGCCGGCGTTCACGCAGCCGCTGCTGTACCGCGCGATCGAGCAGCGCAAGCCGGTGCGCGAGGGCTACCTCGAGCACCTGCTGCAGCTCGGCGAGGTCACCCGCGAGCGAGGCCGACGAGATCGCCGCGCGAGCGCCGCGAGCGCTCGAAGCAGGAGCTGTCGACGGCCGCAGCGAGCGCGACGTACCAGCCGCCGGCGCCGACGCGCTGGGCGGCATCTGGAGCGGCTACCGCGGCGGGCCCGAGACGCGGCGCCGGAGGTCGCCGACCGGCGTGCCGACGCGAGCGGCTGGCCGCGCTGCTGGAGCGGCTGACCGCGGCTGCCCGACGGACTTCCACCCGCACCCCAAGATCGCGCGGCTGCTCGAGCGCGCGCCGGCGAGATGGCGCGCGGCGAGCAGCCGCTCGACTGGGCGGCGGCCGAGGCGCTGGCCTTCGCCACGCTGGCGGTCGGCGGGTGCGCGCGTCCGGCTGAGCGGGCAGGACAGCGGGCGCGGCACCTTCAGCCAGCGGCACGCGGTCCTGCACGACGTGGAGGACGGCCACACCTACATCGCCGCTGCAGCACCTGGCGCCGGACCAGGCGCCGGTCGACGATCTTCAACAGCCCGCTGTCCGAGGCGGGCGTGCTGGGCTTCGAGTACGGCTACAGCCTGGACTGCCCCGACGGCGCTGGTGCTGTGGGAGGCGCAGTTCGGCGACTTCGCCAACGCGGCGCAGGTGATCATCGACCAGTTCATCGCCAGCGCCGAGGACAAGTGGCGGCAGCCTGAGCGGGCCTGGTGCTGCTGCTGCCGCACGGCTTCGAGGGCCAGGGCCCGGAGCACTCCAGCGCCCGGCTCGAGCGCTTCCTGCAGCTGGCGGCCGAGGACAACATCCAGGTCGTCATGCCCGACCACGCCGGCGCAGTACTTCCACCTGCTGCGGCGCCAGGTGCTGCGGCCGCTGGCGCAAGCCGCTGGTCGTGATGACGCCCAAGAGCCTGCTGCGCCATCCGCGCGCCGTCTCGACGCTGGACGAGCTGGCCGACGGCCGTTTCCAGCGGGTGCTGCCGGACGCGCTGCCGCGTCCGGCGGCCGACGTCGCGCCGGGTGCTGCTGTGCAGCGGCAAGATCTACTACGAGCTGGAGGAGGAGCGCGAGCGAGCGCGCGCGCGCCGACGTGGCGATCCTGCGCCTGGAGCAGCTCTACCCGCTGCGCGGACGAGCGTGCTCAGCGACGGCGCTGGCCCCCTACGCGGACGGACGCCGGTCGTCTGGGTGCAGGAAGAGCCGGAGAACATGGGCGCCTGGCCGCTACCTGCGCGGACGCTGGGGCGACGCGCTTGCCGGGCGGCCGGCCCCTGACGGCCGTGGCGCGCGCGGAGTCGGCCAGCCCCGCCACCGGCTCGGCCAGCAGTCACCGCCTCGAGCAGCAGCAGATCTTCGAGCAGGCGTTCGCCCCCGCGACCGCCACCCCCGCGCGTCGCCGCCGCGGCGCGCGGCGGAAGGAGTCCTGAGCCCATGGCCGTCGAACTGAAAGTGCCCGCGGTCGGCGAATCGATCACCGAGGTGCGGATCGCCGCCTGGCTCAAGGCGCCGGGCGACCGGGTCGAGCGCGACGAGCCGCTCGTCGAGCTGGAGACCGACAAGGCGACGGTCGAACTGCCGGCGCCGGAGGCCGGGCGTCCTGGCCGAGATCCGCAAGGGGGCCGGGGCCACGGCGGGCATCGGCGAAGTGATCGGCCTGCTCGCCGGGCCGGACGCGGCGGGCGGGGCGGCCGGCGCTGCCGCATCGGGAGCGCTGCCCCGGCCGCCTACGCGGCCGGGGGGCACTCCCGTCGCGGACGCGCCGGCCGCCCCGCCCGCCGCGGCCGGCCCGGCGGGGAGGGCCGAGCCGTTCGTCATGCCGGCCGCGGCGCGGGCGCTGGCGGAGCACGGGCTGGACGCCGCCGGCGGCCACCCCCACCGGCCCCGGCGGCCGCCTCCTCAAGGAGGACGTCGAGCGCGCCGCCTCCTCCCGACGCGCCGGCGGGGGGCAGGGGCGGAGGCGGCGCGTCCGCGCCAGGATCGCCCCCGGGCCGCGGAGGCGGCCCGGGCGGCGCGCCTGGTGCGGCAGCGACGCCGCAGCCCCTGCCCCCCGCCGCGCGCGCGGGAGGAGCGCGTCGTCCCGATGACCCCCCTGAGCCGGCGGGTCGCCGAGCGGCTGGTGCAGGCGCAGCAGACGGCCGCGCTGCTGACCACGTTCAACGAGATCGACATGGCGCGAGGTGCTGCGGCTGCGCCGCGAGCACCAGGAGCGAGTTCCAGGCGAAGCACGGCGTGAAGCTCGGGCTTCATGTCGTTCTTCGTGAAGGCGACCGTCGAGGCGCTGCGGGAGGTCCCGCAGCTCAACGCCGAGATCCGCGGGACCGACATCGTCTACCGCAACTACTACGACATCGGCATCGCGGTCGGCGGCGGCAAGGGGCTGGTGGTGCCGGTGCTGCGCGACGCCGAGCGGCTGGGCTTCGCCGAGATCGAGCGGGCGATCGCCGACTTCGCGGCGCGGGCGCAGCAGAACCGGCTCGACCTCGAGGAGCTGCAGGGGGGCACGTTCACGATCAGCAACGGCGGCGTCTACGGCTCGCTGCTGTCGACGCCGATCGTCAACCCGCCGCAGAGCGGCATCCTCGGCCTGCACGCGATCCAGGAGCGGCCGGTGGCGCGCGACGGGCAGGTCGTGATCCGGCCGATGATGTACGTCGCGCTGACCTACGACCACCGCATCGTGGACGGCCGCGAGGCGGTGTCGTTCCTGAAGCTGATCAAGGAGCGCGTCGAACAGCCGGCGCGCCTGCTGCTGGAGATCTGACCGGGGAGTGGTGATGGAGCAGAAGAAGCACGATCTCGTCGTCATCGGCGCGGGGCCCGGCGGCTACGTGGCCGCCATCCGCGCCGCGCAGCTCGGGCTCGACGTCGCCTGCGTGGAGCGGGAACCGGCGCTCGGCGGCACCTGCCTGCGCGTCGGCTGCATCCCGAGCAAGGTGCTGCTCGAATCGAGCGAGCGCTTCCACGAGGCGACGCACGAGCTGGCGAAGCACGGCATCCGGACCGGCGACGTGACGCTCGACCTCGCGACGATGCTGGCGCGCAAGGACCGCATCGTGGGCGATCTGACGGCCGGCATCGGGCTGCTCTTCAAGCAGAACAAGGTGACGCGCTACCACGGGACGGCGCGCCTGGCCGGCCCGGGACGGGTCGTGGTGGAGGGGCCGACGCCGCGGAGCTCGCGGCGACGCACGTCCTGCTCGCGACCGGCAGCCGTCCCGCCTCCCTGCCGGGGGTCGTGCTCGACGGCGACCGCATCGGCGACAGCACCGCGGCGCTCGCCTGGCCCGCGGTGCCGGGGCACCTCGTCGTGATCGGCGCCGGCGACATCGGCCTCGAGCTCGGCTCGGTCTGGCGGCGGCTCGGCGCCAAGGTCACGGTGGTGGAGTTCCTCGACCGCATCCTGCCCGGCATGGACGTCGAGATCGCGCGCGAGGCGCAGAAGCTGTTCAAGCGACAGGGCCTGACTTTCAAGCTGGGCGCCCGCGTGGAGTCGGCGCGGGCTGACGGCGACGGCGCGGTGGTCGAGATCGCCGGCGGTCCGCCGCTGCGCGCCGACCGCGTGCTCGTGGCGGTGGGGCGTGCTCCGGCGACCGACGGGCTCGGCCTGGCCGAGGCCGGCGTGCGCACCGACGCGAAGGGGCGCATCGAGGTCGACGACCGCTTCGCCACGAGCGTGCCGGGGATCTACGCCATCGGCGACGTCATCCGCGGCCCGATGCTGGCGCACAAGGCCGAGGAGGAGGGGGTCGCCTGTGTCGAGGGGATCGTCACCGGGCACGGCCACGTGAACTACGACGCCATCCCCGGCGTCTGCTACACCGAGCCGGAGATCGCCGCGGTCGGGCGCACCGAGGAGGAACTGAAGGCCGCCGGGGGTGGCGTTCCGCAAGGGGGTCTTCCCCTTCCGCGCCAACGGCCGCGCGCGCGCCATGGGGCTGCTCGACGGCCGCGTGAAGATCCTGGCCGACGCGCAGACCGACCGCGTGCTCGGCGTGCACATCATCGGCCCGCGCGCCGGCGACCTGATCGCCGAGGCCGTCGCGGCCATCGCCTTCGGCGCCAGCAGCGAGGACATGCGCGCGTGTCGCTGAGTGCGTGGGCTATGAGTGGCAATGCGATCGTTGCGTCGCAATAGACGACTGCGCGGGTTCCTGTTTGGCTGTTGATTTTGCCCCAGCTAATAGCCTCTTCCAATGTGCAGCCACTTAAGCCGCCCCATTGCGGCGAGTCAGTGGTGATTTGGATGGCGTATTTGTGCGGGTAGTAGTATTCCTGTAGGCCTTTGCGTAAACCGCCTTTTCTGCCTTTAACGCCTTCGGTCGCAGGTTAAGGGTGAAACGGAGATGGCGATAAGCTGTGTTAGGTCTTTGGGAACGCCGCCGCCGATGTAGACGACGCCGACTTCCTTGGTTTTTGTGCCGATGCTAACGAACTGGTCAAATTCCTTGACGCTGTCGATGTGGACGTTGTGGCCTTGGTTTTTGGCTAAGAGGAATGTTTCGCCGTAGGCGCTGTCAACCATGGCTGGGCTAAAGATTGGTACGCCGTTGGCTGCTGCAACCGCGGAGATAGCTGGGATTTTTTTCTTGCCAAGGTACTTGCCGAGCAGGTAGAGGAATTCTGCTGAAGTGTAATTGTAGTCTTGTTTGCATGTCATGACGAAGTCGGTGACAACTTCTTCCATTTTGCGGTAGTCGGTTTCTTTGCCGTAGACGTCGTAGTATCGGTTGACGTCATCGTGGAGAAGTTGCTCGTCGTTTACCATGTGGTTGCCCTGATAGTATCCTAAACCCATGGCGTCAACGATGTCTTCGGAAACGTTTGCGCCTGTGGAAACAAGCACGTCGATGAAGCGGTTTTCGATGAGCCAATTAATAATTGTCCATTGACCCGCAGTGCTCATTGACCCTGCAAAGCCCATGGCGATGACGGTGTCTTTTGAATTAATCATGTTTTCCCAGACGTCAACGGCTTCGCCGAGTTTGCGTCCTTGATACGCGGTTTTACCCATTTCTTTTAGAAGTTGTGAAATTGGTTTTTGTTTTGTAACTTTGATTGGTTCAAGTTTCTTACTGAAATATGAATCAGTACTCATTCGGATGCACGCCTCGCTTTTAGATTATTAGGCTTGTATATGAAATTTGTTATTGCCAAAGAGGCTAACGTGTATGGGATGATTAAGAATTAGCGCTGAGTTTTAGCCATACACTTCTTTTAACAAAAATAAGCGAAGTAACCCCAGTGATAAACGCAGAAACAAGGACTATTAAATTGGCAATTGTAACGTAAGCTGGATCGTAAATCATAGCTAAAGAGATTGCGACAAAAAGATAGAACGTGACAGCTCCAGTTATCAGATGCACCGCAGAGATGAGTTTTCCACCCTGTCCAGCTTTCGCTTTCAGCCAATTTAGGGAAGATTCAATTTTTCCATGCACATCTGGAAGGTCATCTAAAACCAGCGCCGACCCACCTAGCAAGAAAACTCTGCCAACATTAACTTCGATACTTGTGCTGTTTACAAAAAAGATGCTAAGCAAAGATACAGGCGTGAAGGTTACAATATAAATTGCTGAAATAATCAAGACCATGAAAACCGTAGAAGTAATGGTGAAAGAACAGCCTGCCGGTGTGCAGAGAGCGTCCAAGTCCAGCGCTTGGAAAAATGTTAATCACGGCGGCAGCGATTAGGACCCAGAAAACGGTGGCGCTGATAAGGTAGGGCGAAAACGGCTGCCAATTGTGGTAGCGCCAGTAGAAACCTGATAGAATCCCTGCAGCGCAACCGATCGACACAAGTGCGTTGAAAACTAGGGATACGCTGAATATTTTTTTGCATATAACCCAGCAGTGCGCAGTTTTTGGACTTGTCATGTGACTGTTTCCTTTTAGAGTTCGGAAAATTAATATTTAATGAACTGAAGGTTGTTTTTGAAGTTTACGGAAAAAAAGGGGTAAAATTCAGTTGCTTATCACATCTTTTCTGGCGCAACTACACCAATCAAGTTAAGCGCATTATACATCACGGTTTTTATGGCTTGAGTTAGCGCGATGCGTGCGTCGCTGAGTTCCTGCGAATCAGCCTTAATCACTGGGTAGGCGTTGTAGAATGTGTTGAATTTGTCAGCTAACACGTTTGCGTAGTCGGCTATCATGTTGGGTTTGTAGTATTCTGTAGCTTCGATGAACGTATCGGGGAAACCTGCAAGGTTCAAGATGAGTTCGCGCTCAAGCTTCTCAGTTAACCGTTCAAAAGCTGGTTTTTCTGGTTCACGCGCAGCTTTACGCAGTATGCTACAGGCTCTTGCATGGGTATACTGAACGTAGGGTGCACTGTTAGTCTCAAAGTTTAGCACGCGTTCCCATGTAAAAACCACGGGTTTGGATGGATCAACGTCTACAAGTGCATAGCGCACAGCGCCTAAACCTACGAAGTCGGCGATTTTGCGTTTCTCCTCCTCCGAGAGCAGAGGTGAACGCTTCGAAACTTCTTCGTAAGCCCTTTGAACTGCTTCGCTTAAAACGTCGTCGAATGTGATGTAGTGGCCTCTTCTGCTGCTCATCTTGTAACCTGGCAACGTAACCAAATTGTAGGCGAAATGCACTAAATTCTCAGCGTATTCAGCATAGCCCATGGCGTAGAGCGCGATTTTTAGTTGCAGCTGCGCCAGCGACTGTTCCATGCCGATTACGTTTATGACTTTTTGAGCTTGCTTAAATTTCCACAATGTGTAGGCGATGTCGCGGGTGGTGTAGAGTGTGGTGCCGTCAGCTCGTCCAAGCGTAAGCGGTGGAACCTCATTGTTTTCGCTTAAGCCCAGCTTTGGCTTCAAGCCAAGGGCTTGGACAACTTTTTCTGCGTCAAATTCCAAGACGCCTTTTTCGCTGTAGACAAACGAAGTGGCCTTTAGCTTTGCCAAAACCTCGTTAACCTGGGTGCTCCAGACAAAGTCGCTCTCCCAATCCCACGAGTCATAAGTAACTCCAACACGCTTCATGGTCTCGCGGAAACCTTCAAGGCATAAATCGCTGACTTCGCGGATGAGCTGTTTTGCGTTGGGTTCGCCGTTTTCGTAAGCTCGGTTTAACCGGTTGATTTCTTCTTCGGGGTTTTTGTCTTGGCTGATTTTTTCGGTTAACACATCAAAGAGCACAGGATACTTTTCTTTAAGCTCAACAGCGATTGACATCCACTCGTCAATTTCCTTGTTCGCCTTCGCCAAGTCATCAGCGGAATCGTTAGCTGCGGCGAGCTCGCGGGTTTTTTTGAGGCGGTTAATCTCAACTATGCAGCTGGTAACAGTGTAGATTTTGCCAACGAAAAGGTCTGCTTTCTCTGTGGGCTTTGGTCTGCCAATTTAGCGTAACCATATGCAACCACTGAGGATTGGCGTCCAACATCATCAATGTAGTAGTGACGTGAAACCTCGTGTCCTCTGATACTGGAGGATGCGGGCTAATGCGTCGCCAAGCATGGGGTTTCGGGCTTGCCCAATATGGATTGGATGCAGCGGATTAACGCTGGTGTGCTCAACTATGATTTTTTTTGGGTGGGCAATCTTGACAAAGCCATATTCATTGCCCAACTCTTTAATTGACTCTAAAGTTAACGCTGAGAACTTAGCGAAGTTAACATGGAAGTTTATGTATCCTGCACCTGCAGGCGCAACCTTTTCGATGAGGTCGAAGCTGGATTTGTCTATGGCGCCGACAAGGCTGCTCTGCTAAAACGAGTGGTTTCTGTTTTAGTTTCTTTGCCAACTCAAAACACAACGACGAAGCTAATTGTCCGTAATCGATGTTTGGTGTCTTGTTTAGAGTGATGGTCGGCTGCTTGATTTCTGGAAGCGTCTTTTTTAGAGCGTTTGCTAATGCAGTTTGGCATTCTTGGCGGAATAAATCAAAGGGATTCTGTGAAACCATCAAGTTTTTCTCCATTACGCTGATTTGGTTGGGTTATGTTTTTAATGTGAAGGCGTATTTATCTGTGTATAGTACTGGACGCTGTTGCCATGAAAACAAAAGTGGTCTATTCAGAAAAGTGTTTAGGCTATGGCACATGGCATATTGAAGGACCTCAACGAGTTAAGGTTGCCCACGACATCTTGCAAGCCAAAGGGATACGAGTTTGTGGAGCCCACACCAGCAGACGATTGGGCACTGCTGGGCGTCCATGACGCTGATTACCTTTTTAACGTAAAAAAAGGGTTAGTTGAGGATTCAGACACACCTGCTTACGACAAAATCTTCGATTATGCAAGACTCAGCGTTGGCGGAGCAATCTTAGCTAGCAAAATAAATGGTTTTTCACTTATGCGTCCACCAGGACACCATGCTGGCAAAGCTGGAGCTGCACTAGGCGTTTACACCCGTGGATTCTGCTACCTAAACAACATTGCCATCGCAGTTAAAGAATCAGCAAAACACACGTTAATCCTGGACATCGATGGACACCATGGAAACGGCACACAAGAAATTTTTCTTGGCGACCCAAAAGTCACATATCTTTCGCTTCATCAATCCCCCAATTACCCGGGAACAGGCGACATAACCGAGGGTAACTGCATAAATTATCCGTTGCCGAAAGATGTAGGCGGAAAACGGTATTTAGAAACGCTTGATAAAGCGTTAGGCAAGGTTGACTGCAGCAAGTTTGAATCGGTTGCGGTTTCCGCAGGTTTTGATACACATCAGGGCGATTTAGCTTCGTTGGGCTTAGTTGAACAGGATTACTTTGAGATTGGCAAAAGAGTAGCCTTGCTAAAAAAACCCACTTTCTTTGTTTTGGAAGGCGGATATGTGGGCGAGAAAGTTGGGTTGGATATTGATAGTTTCTTAAGAGGCTATGAAGCTAACCTATAAAATAGGAAAAAGGTTATTTTTGTTTTTTAGCCGCTGCCTTCTTATTTAACTCTTGCAGTTTGTCACTGATTTTTTCAGATCTTTTCTCTGCAATAACTAAGAGCGGTTTCCAATCTTTGTTCTTGACTTCTGTGCATAATTTTTCTGATTGTGCAGGCAGGTTTGCTAGGGCGTCGTTGAAGCGTTTATCTGCTGCTTCGTCTGACTCAACTATTTCTAAGGCTTCTTCAGGGCAGGCTTCAACGCATTTTGGTTCTCCTCCGCAGAGGTCGCATGCGATGGCTATGCCCGTATCGGAATGAATCGTGATTCCTCCATGCTCGCAGGCTTGTACACACCAATCACAGCCTTTGCATTTGTTTTCATCAATGATTAGTAAACCTGTGGCTTCTGCTTGGGAGATTGCGTGCTCAGGACATGCTTTTACACATCGGGCATCTTTGCATCCGCGGCAAGTTAAAGCAAAGTTAAAGACAGGTGCCATGCGGACAACCCTGATTCTAGATCGGATTGGGTTCCAACTGCTTTCACCCTTCTCGACTGTGCAAGCGTACTCGCAGATTCCGCAGCCGATGCATTTGCATGGGTCAACTGAAACGAATTTTCTTTGTTGAGTTTTAGCGGATTGCATTTTTGGTTACCAAACCTTTTGGTGTTAACGTATTTGTGTGCATCATTTAGTTTTAACCGTTACTTAAAATTACCCTTCAATTTCATGGAGAACCAGCTGACTAAAGCAAATTTGCTCAATCGGATGCTTGCTGGAAAAATCAATCTTGAGCCTTATTCTTAGTTAAGGGCAAATTTGCGCTCACGTCCGGGTGAGGATTGCTTTTGCTCTTCCGTCAAGTTGCACTTCTGCCCTCCCGCTGAACATAAAGCGGCCCAACGTAGAAAAAAAGTATAAAAGGAAAAGTTATTTTTGCGGAGGCTGAGGGTTCCAAGGCGTCTCCGAATGCAGTTTACCGCCCGTAGCCCAGTTCTCCCTTGGAATTTCAGCAATGATAACTGTGGTTGCTTGACTTGGAATACCCAAATCCGTCATAACTTTGGTTATTCCTTCAACAATCTTCTTCTTGTTTTCCTGGCTCATGCCAGCCCAAACAGAAACTTGTACAACAGGCACATAAATCACCACTTTGTTAAAGTGCACAATAACAAATTAATTTTTCCTAAAAGCTAATTGGTGCGAGTGGCAGGCTTGTTAATACGCTTTATGGTTTTTTCTTTTTGTGTGGTTGTGGTGCGCTAAAAATTGCACACCACACTTGTGGCTTTGGATTTGTTTGGTTTTTGGGTTTGGGTTGTTTCTCTTTTGTGTTTTGGGTGTGGGAAGAGGGTTTGGTTCACACAGTTATCATTGATGCTATGTTGGGGAGTGTGGGCGTATGTGTGGGATATGTTAAATTGAGTGGGTTGTGGAGAAAGTCGAAAACCCAAAATCTCAGAACCATACTCAAAGCGCCGTCGTATAATCTGTAGAGTTGCCTGTTGCAAACCAGAGCTTTATGGGCATGCTTTGCCACGAGTGGCGAAAAGAGAGTAGAGGGTGGGATTTGAAACACGAACCCCTGCGGGATAGGCGATAAGTCCTATTATTCGACTTTACCACGCAAATCGTCAAATGGAAAATTCTAAATTCATTATTACAGTTAGAGAATTTGGTGATTTGTTTTGCCCACGATAATCCAAGTAGACGAAAAAACCCTTCAAATGCTCAACAAAGCCAAAAAAGAGATGAACGCCAAAAGCTACGATGAATTCATAAAGAAATTACTAACCGAACGAAAAAAGATACCCCGCTCCATGTTCGGTTCAAGTCCCAAGCTTACTCCTTTTACTGAAGAGGACCGAGCGGAGTTTCATGAGTTGTAATAACAATCGATACTTAATGTGTAATTGCAGTTGCAGGATATCCAACCCATAAACGCCATGTTGCGAGCGGCTTTTATGGAATTGCCAATCACATATGCTTGTGGAGTTAGCCCCATCCGGCCAGCAACTCAAACCAGACGCAGAAAACAAAAAGCAACCCTTAACATAACCTGGTGGTTGTTGTTGGCATATAGAACAATTTCCGCCCACAGCTACTATAGAAAAGAATTGGTTGGTTGGCGATGGGGAAGGGATCCTAACCCATTTACTGGTAAAAACTAGTGAGGTCGCTCGTCCCCATACCCAAAACAGGTTCAAAACCCTTCTCCATATAACATTTTTCGTTATTGACTTTCTTCCAAAGCATCGAGGTCCTGCCACCAAATTCTTTTTCTTTTATGAAGATGTGCGGATGTAAATTTATTATCGCTTTGAAATTAGTAAAACAAAAATAGTAAAAAGTCAAAATTGAATCCGAGCGAAAAAAGATGGATGCAACTCTCATTTTCATCGTCGTTGCCGGAATTATCATTATTGGCTTTGCAGGAGAATTTTTCTTCAAGAAAACTGGCATACCCATCTTCATATTCCTCATACTCACAGGAATCATCCTAGGTCCAGTTCTGAATCTCTTTCCAAGACAAGGGTTGATTTCGGAACTTACACCTTTTGCAGAGCTCACACTACTCATCGTGCTCTTTAACAGCGGCTTAGGCTTAAAATCAAAAGCGGTCCTTGCCAATGGCGGCAGAGCATTGGTTCAAGCAGCAATCTGCGTTGCTTTTAGCGCCATCTTGATTGGAGCCGTGGGGGTTTTCGTATTGAAATGGGGCACATTGCCATCCTTCATTTTCGCTTCCACAATAGCAGGTGAAACCACAGCTGCGCTCCTTGTACCGCTCTCAAGGTGGATTAAAATTTCAGAAGAAACATCATCTTTCCTTACAATGGAGGCCGCGATGAATTCAATCCTACTCGTGGTGCTTTTCTTCGCCTTTGTCCAAGTTTACACGTCCCCAAGCATCAGTGTGGTTGCAGCATTATCCGGGATTGCATCACAGTTTTCTGTTGGAATAGTACTAGGCGGCATCTTGAGTTTGGCATGGATAGTCCTTCTTTATCGTTTTCAGAAACAGAAATTCACTTACGTTCTGACGTTAGGATTAATTCTCTTGACGTATTCCTTAACAACAGAACTCGGGGGTAACGGCACACTTGCGGTGCCTAGTTTTTGGAATAGTATTTGGAAACTATTATATTGTTAACAGACTTTTCAGGAGACAGATGAACTTAGATTCTCTTCAAACTCAGTTGGGGGCATTTCAAGAAGAAATTTCATTTCTGCTCACAACTCTATTATTCGTCTTTCTAGGCGTGACTTTTGTAATTATCCCATCCAATATCGCTCCGAACATATCGATTGCCGTTGTGATTCTCCTGTTGCTTCTTGTCTGCAGATTTGTAGCCACAAGAGTCTCCACTTACAAATCGCAGTTGGCGAATGAAAAAAGAGAAATATTGTTAATGTGTGCTCAGGGACTTACCCCAGCTACACTTGTCATCTTGGCTATAAGCCTACAGTTGCCACTCGCGGACAGATTTGTAAACATCGTGACATACATAATCATTTTCACCAACATAATCACAACAGCCGGAGCCATCATAAACATGAGAGGAAAGAAAACAAAACAGGTGACCACTCAATAGAGAGCTGAGAAAAAATGGATGTAACTGTCATCTTTGCCATCGTCGCCGGGATTATTGCCATCGGTTTTGCAGGAGAATACTTTTTCAAGAAAACCGGCATACCTGTTTTTCTCTTTCTGATTCTTGTAGGAATCATATTAGGTCCAGTCCTCAATGTGTTCTCCCGAGAGAATCTCATTCCAGTACTTCCCATTTTTGCAGAGCTAACGTTATTCATGGTTCTCTTTTACGGGGGCTTAGGCTTAAATCTTCGCTCAGTCCTCGCAAACGGAGGAAGGGTCCTTGTTCAGACAGTCATCTATGTTGGATTAAGCATGGTTTTGATTGGGCTTATAGGAATTCTCGTCTTGAAGTGGGATATACTGTCATCATTTATTTTTGCGTCGATAATAGGAGGTGAAACAACAGCTGCCGTAGTTGTGCCCCTCTCTAAGGCAATGAAACTCTCAGAGCAAGCCGTAACTTTCCTAACAATGGAGTCTGCAATGAACTCCATATTCTCAATTGTTCTTTTCGTTGCTTTCGTCGGCATTTATACAAATGGCGGGACCAGTTGGTTTTCCGTCGTGGCAGGAATATCTTCACAGTTTTTAATTGGAATAGCAACAGGAGGTATCCTGAGTTTAGCCTGGGTTTTCTTGCTTTATCGTTTTCAGAAGCAGAAGTTCACTTACGTTTTGACTGTAGCATTTGTTCTGGTTACGTATGCGTTGAGTACTCAACTCGGCGGAAATGGCATACTTGCCGTCCTGGTCTTTGGCATAATCCTTGGAAACTACCACATAGTGGATAGGCTTTTCAGAAGGCAAATAAAGATGGAGTCTCTGGAGGGACAACTGGAAAGGTTCCAGGAAGAAATTTCATTTATCTTAGAAGCCTTGTTCTTTGTTTTTCTCGGCTTAACTTTCGTGATCACGCCTACTTCAATCGGCAGAAACCTGGCGGTGGGCCTCTTAATTCTTTCCGCGCTTTTAGCGACCAGATTTTTGGCTGTGAAAATCTCAACGTTGAACTCTGAACTAAGCAATGAAAGAAGACAGATTTTGTTCACCTGCGCCATGGGTCTAACACCCGCCACTCTTGGAGTCCTTGCCGTAGGTCTTCAGTTGCCACATGCGAACACTTTTCTGAACCTCGTAACCTTCGTAATCATTCTAACCAACGTAGTCACCACAATCGGATCAATAGTGAATTTAAGGCGACAGAATCAGAGATATCTCGGAATTATAGTTTCCTCCAGCCATAGAATGGAAAACTAAGAATAGAGTTTCTCAACAAGCGCGCTTAAAGAGTGGGCTAACATTGAGCATGGTCAAGTCCTAGCCATAAATCGAAAGTGGTATTTAAACGACGAAACAAAATTAAGCCTTTAGATAGTTTCTGGATTATTTATAAGTCGAAATTATAACCTATTTTCCTGAATAGTCGATAATCAAACTTTATTTGGCAAAAAGGGTAAAGTGCGGAGGGTGGGACATCAAGCCTAATTTACCGGTAAATTAAGTATTTGAAAGGGGAATTAGAAATAAACCTAAATTTTTCGGAACCGATTAAAGCGTGCGAGCCAAATATCGGCGGACACGCGGTAAGCGTTCACGGAACTCAGTTTTCCTGAATAAACTGCCCAAGCTGCTTTTCTCTGAATTTTAATAACAGTGTCATCTTGCTCTCGCGCTGATTGATTTTTCCCTCCAAACTTCTTTTATGAGGCATAAACAACACTCAAACGAAAGATGAATAACGACAGAAACCGCTGCAAACCACTCACGCTCCGGCTAAGGAGGCGAGGAAAACTAAACGCTTGCTTGCAAGATGTTAACCGATAAATTACACTAATAAGCGCTTGCTTTTAAGCAATTGCACGGAAGAATACTTGGCAAAATTGCTTTAAAGAATTTTTTGCGAAAGTAATTAAGCAGGTTTGAGCTTTGAAAGTTGTTGGAGTATCGGGAAGACGTCAAAGAAAACGACCATGCAGTGGACGCTTTGCGCTATTCTTGTCGATTGAATTGGAAGAGAAGCCGTTTCTGTATGTGGTTTATACGTTGACAATAACGTGTGTATGTAAGCGACTTAGCAAGCATTTGGTTCAAATTCTGTTATCCCCACCAACAAAGCCACACACACTTAACGATTTACACCACTTCTTTAAACGAGAGAAAACAAATCAGGCTACTGCCGAGTCTGCCATGGACGCTTTATTCTCAGCAAAACAAAGAAAAACCATCAGATTAACACTACGACTAGACCCGTAGTCAAGTTGTGGCTTTCACATAATATCGTCCATCAGCCGTCGCGACTATTCCCCTGTGTTTAGCTAAGCGCGATTGTACATGACGTTCCTCCACACCCAGCTCAGCGGCTGTCTTAGCAGTTTCAGGTGACACTGCTCCAGCCTCTTATCATTTTCTTTTTTGCTTGTTCAACTCGTACGGATAATATAGCTACAAAGGTCGCCAATTTTTTTCACCTCCCCTGAAACAGATAGGTCAAGTTTGTTAACCGTTTTTATGGTAGCATTTTTTCTCTTCTAATCAGTTTGCTTGATAGAATCAGCAGAACAGCGGACAAGACACCGGCTGTAGCAGCAAGTGACAGATCGACAAAGTATGCGGAAGTAAATCCGAGAAAGCTCGTGTAAAAAGTGGGAATAATAAACACAACTCCAATCACTATAGCAAGAGGACTGTTGGCACCGACTCGTTGCTTCTGCAATGAACTGAAAGCCATCATGGCTACAGTAGTTAAGGCAACCACAGAAAACCCTAGAAAGCCAGCTGAAGTATCGTCTTGAGGAGCTGGTCAGGTTTTCGCCATCGAAGAGAATGCTGCCGTTGTACGGCTCAAGGATACCGGCGATTGTTCTAAACAGGGTTGTCTTGCCTGCGCCGTTAGGTCCTAAAATGACGTATCTTGAGGGTTCATGCAGTTTGAAGCTTACGTCATGTAGGACAGTTTGCCCCTCGTAGCCGGAAGCAACATTGTTTAACTCTAAAACGGTCATTTTTATTCACCCGAACCATATCGACTGCTTCTGGATTGAGCCATATCTCGCCCTAAGAATTCTGGATTTCCAGACAAACAGGAAAACTGCAAGACCTATCATAATGGCGCCAAAAACTACAAGAAAAGCATCCAACGCTTGATGCTCAAGTGAATGCGTAGTTGAGATAGAAAGGACAGCGCCAAAAAAGATTAAACTGATACCCACGAGCACCAAAACCGTAACAGCAACAATTCTAACCATTCGGTATCTGCTTGACTGTTCATTCTCTGGAAAAGTCTTGAGCAGACTTGCAGCAAGCTTCCCTCTCTCAGTTAGATAGTATTTTCCTTCTACATCTTTAGCAATGAGAGCGCCAAGTGATTTCAGGTGGTAGTTGAGCTTGCCAGTATTTGTTATATGCAGAATAGTCATCATTTCCGTGTAGCTGAGAGTTTGATTTTCTGCCAATAATCCAAGTATGCTTCGTCTTGTTGAGTCGTTAAGAATCTTGTTTAGAGCTGACCAATTTACTTCTTCCATCATTATCGTCGACTCAAGATATCTTTGAGGCTTCACTTTAACATTTTTGATAAACTGAGTTATCAAAGATTTATCAAGCCAGTGTTATGCCTCATGTCTGCCAAAATTGAGTTTAGCACAGAACCTCCAAAAAAAGCAATTTAGCCGCCACAAAATGGACACATCAGCCGCTACAGAGAGACTCACTCCCTGAGCGCCTTATGAGGCTTTAACCGCTTAAAGACGAATTCTTTGTGCCAAAATAAATTTTGAAGTTAAACACAAAATTAGCTAAAGATTGAGCGCTAAATTACTTCTGTCTTGAAACTTCTCGTCTGCTTGCATTAGCGCCCTTGGGACTAAGAATGAAACGGCCAAAGCATTCTTTGCAATAACCTGTCTTGTTTTGGTAGGAAATTTTTCGACCACATTTTCCTTTGCAGTATTTTGGCACTACAAACCTCCAGATTTCAGCTTAGGTATGTACTGTAGGGTTACGCTTAGGCGTCGTTTGCTGTTGCTCTTGGTAAGCTCTGAGTTGATTCTTGTGTCTTCGCTTCCAGCTGTACCGTGCCCAACGCGTTTCACACGCCAATTTCCCAAGTTGCCTCGGACCAGCCGAGGATTCGAAGTAACAAGATAGAGTGGCGTGTTGATTTCACGTCAAAACCTTTGCTTTAAACCTCTGGGAAAACCACAACAGCTAGGCTAATAAGCATGATTTGTGACTATTTTACTGTATTAGCCTTAAATAATGCCCTAAACGGTAAATTGGTGCGGAGGGTGGGATTTGAACCCACGAACCCCTGCGGGATAGGAGCCTCAGTCCTACGCCTTTGGCCATGCTGGGCGACCTCCGCGCTGTGTTAGCGGAAATATAGGAAGATGGGTCATTTAAAGGCTTTACTTTGTGTTTGAGCGTAACGGTTTTAGTTTAGTTTGTATTGTTGTTTTATATAGTTGTGTTTGGTAGGTTGTGGCAAGGTTTATATCACGCCTCTATAACACTGTTATAATAATCAGGTGTTAAAAATGAAAATACACAAGAACGTTTTAGAAACAATCGGAAAAACACCCCTAATCCAAATAAACAAACTAACCCAAGGTGCAGGCGCCACCGTACTCGCAAAAATGGAATCCAGAAACCCAGGCGGCAGCGTCAAAGACCGCATCTGCCTAAGCATGATAGAAGAAGCAGAAAAACAGTTCCTAAAACCCGGCGCCACCCTTGTCGAACCCACATCAGGAAACACAGGCATCGGCTTAGCCATGGTGGCGGCTGTAAAAGGCTACAAATTAATCTTAACCATGCCTGAAACCATGAGTTTAGAGCGCCGCAACCTGCTTAAAGCATACGGCGCACAACTCGTCCTCACCCCAGGACCAGAAGGCATGGGCGGAGCCATCAAAAAAGCCGAAGAAATAGTCGCAAACACACCCAACAGCTTCCTGCCCCAACAATTCAAAAACTTAGCCAACCCCAAAGTCCACAAAGAAACCACAGGACCAGAAATCTGGGAAGACACCGATGGCAAAGTAGACATCCTAGTTTCAGGTGTAGGCACAGGCGGAACCATAACTGGAGTAGCCCAATACATCAAACCGCAAAAACCAGAGTTCAAAGCAGTAGCCGTGGAGCCAGCGGCCTCGCCAGTTTTAAGCGGCGGACAGAAAGGACCACACAAAATACAGGGAATAGGAGCAGGTTTCAAACCTGACGTACTGAAGATGGAATTGGTTGATGAAGTATTCAAAGTCACAGATGACCAGGCACTGCAAACCGCAAGGCAACTCGCGCAAAAAGAAGGCTTACTTGTCGGCATTTCTTCGGGAGCAGCAGCCTACGCAGCCATTGAAATTGCGAAGCGACCGGAAAACAAGGGCAAACTCATAGTCGTCATACTGCCAGACACCGGCGAACGCTACTTAAGCACCGTGCTATTCACAGAACCATCAAACTCCTCTTCCAAACCCTAAATTTCGTCTTTAAAAGACGCTTTTCTTATATTCCCCCTTTCCACATAGTAGAGAAAAGGGTAAACATAATGTCCACAAACCTAAAACAGTCTTTGCCTAAAGAATGCCAAGAATGCAAAAAGGTAAATTTGGAGGATGACTGCTGGAACCCAGACAGAATGTTAGCCACACTTATGCGTAACCACGATAAAGTGGAGCATGACTGGGTTGAAACCGGTGTACCAAAACTGGTAGACGAAATCATGACCAGTTACCAAAGGTTCGGCGGCATGGACCATCTTGAAGGGCGAGACCTTCCATCGAAAAAAGTAGTTATCGAAGTTTTAGAAGACTTGTTCACAGTTCTTTTTCCAGGCTATTTGGGTGACTCGGAAATCACCAAAGCCAACATAAAATATCATCTTGGAACTACCTTGACTTCGGTTTACACGAGGCTCACTGACGAGGTTGAAAGAAGCCTCAAGTACATATGCAGAAAAATCAGCGAATGCCCACAGGACATATGCCAAAAACGAGCCCACATCGTAGTCAAAGAACTCCTTGAAAAACTTCCCGAAATACGGTCAATGCTAAGCGGCGACATCCAAGCGGCTTACAGCGGCGACCCTGCAGCCGTAAGCACTGAAGAAGTAATCCTAAGCTACCCCTGCGTGCTGGCAATAACCACGTACCGAATAGCCCATGAACTCTACCTTAGCGGCGTGCCCTTAATTCCAAGAATAATGAGCGAACACATCCATTCACAAACAGGCATAGACATCCATCCAGGCGCAAAAATCGGCAAAAACTTCTTCATTGACCACGGCACAGGCGTAGTCATCGGCGAAACCGCGGAAATAGGCGACAACGTCAAACTCTACCAGGGCGTAACATTGGGCGCTCTAAGTTTTCCAAAGGACGAGAAAGGCAACATCATCAAAGGAAGAAAACGGCATCCAACCGTTGGAAACAACGTCGTCATCTACTCAGGTGCAACGCTTCTTGGAGCAGAAACCGTAATCGGCGACAACGTGACCATTGGCGGAAACGTATGGATTACAGGTCCAGTTACTTCGGGAACAAAAATCACTATCGCTACGCCTGAACAGAAATACAAAATGGAGAATCATTCTCCAAAACCTGAGCCCTAATTCTGCTGTATGCTTAGAGTAGGCGGAAGTTTTCTTTTACTGTTGTTAAGACTACGTGAGTGTTTGTGCGTTCGATGTATGGCAATGATAGGAGTTTTTTGGTGAAGGTGCCTAAGTCTTCTCGGCTCTTGAATTTGGCGACGATGATGGCGTCGGTTAATCCTGTGACGTCATAGACTCCGCAGACGTTTGGGATTTTTGCTATTTCATTTTCTGTCTCTACAAGTCTGCCTTTGGAAACGGTGATTTCAGTTACCACGGTTAGTTGGTAGCCGAGTTTTTCATGATCCAAAATAACAGCGTAGCCTTTGATTAAGCCGTCTTCTTCCATCTTTTTTATTCTGGACAGCACAGTCCCCACTGAAACGCCAACGTTTTTGGCTATTTGCCTGCTTGAGAATCTTGCATCTTCTAAGAGGCCTTTGAGAATTTTTACGTCAGTTTCGTTTAATTCCATAACTCTTCTTCCTGCACGTTCTTTCAGCCAAAGAGGCTTTTTTGGAACATCCTTTTGATAATCATATGATTAAGCTAATAAAAGTTTAGTTTTTTCCAGTGCTCAATGGATGCCGTTTCAACCTCAAACAGCAAAACATGCCTTTAGCAGAAAAATAGATAGCAATCTTAAATTAGCGCCTAAACTCCAATAGTCCTGAGCCACTACAATGCAAGCAAAGTACGACACGATATTGGTTCTTGACTTCGGCGGACAATACTGCCATCTGATCGGCAGAAGAATCAGAGAACACGGCGTATACTCAGAAATCGTGCCAAATGATCGCCGGGCGCGCTATGGGGTGAACGACCAGGGGATGAGTGGCCGCATCGCCATCCTGAGTGAGGCGTACAGCAACGACCCGCTGCCGCGCCGCATCGAGGCGACCTACGCCTTTGTGCGGGAGGTCCTCTCGCTCGCGGTAGAGCAGCGCCACCATCCGGCAGCTGGTGCAGCGCTCTGCCACCTGGCGCCCCGACTCCATCGTGGTGCGCTCCACCCTCGGCCCGCCCGTCCAGCGGGACGTGATCGCCGAGCTGACGGAGATGGCCGGGGAAGGGAGCGGGATGTACGCCCGCCGGAAGCGCACTGGCCAGTTCCGCACCATCCGGATGCCGGTGTTCGATCGCTTCGTGCCGGCGGAGCAGGTGGCCCGGCCCGCGGCCTACCTCCTGCCCCCTTCGTACGCCGGCAGACGTCGTAGCCCGACAGCCCCGGCATCATGATGTCCAGCAGCACCAGGTCGGGCGGCTCGGCGGCGATGCGCGGCCAGCGCCTCCTCGCCGTTCGACCGCGGTAGCTGACCGCATAGCCCTTGGCCGTCAGCACGTCGACCAGCAGCTTGACGTTGGCCGGCGTGTCGTCGACGACCAGGACTGCGGCGGCGTGCTCATGGCCGCGCCCTCGCCCAGCATCGCGCGCACCGTCTCGAGGAACTCCTTCAGGTTGATCGGCTTGCCGAGGAAGGCGTCGAAGCCGGCCTCGGCGATGCGGTGCGGTCCTGCGGCATCACCGACGCGGTGACCGCCACCACCGGCATGGCGCCGTGTCGCGGATCGGCGCGCAGCGCTGCGAAGCGCCTCGATGCCGTTGATGTCCGGGCAGCTGGATGTCCATCAGCACCAGGTCGGGCTGGTGCTCGCGCGCCAGCGCGCACGCCGTCCTCGCCGGTTGCCGGCCTCGAGCGTGGCGTAGCCCTTGGCGCTGCAGCATGTCGCGCACCAGCTTCATGTTCTTCTCGTTGTCTTCGACGATCAGGATGAGTGCTCATGTGCTGGCACCGGCAAGTGTGAAGGTGAACGTCGAGCCCTCGCCCGGGCTCGCTGTCGAGCCGGATGCGTGCCGCCGTGCAGCTCGACGAAGCGCCGCGTCAGCGCCAGCCCCAGGCCGGTGCCCTCCTGCTTGCTGGTGTAGTGGCGCCCGACCTGGCGGAATTCCTCGAACACCGCGTCCTGGTCCTCCGGCGCGATGCCGATGCCGGTGTCGTGCACCGCGACGATCGAGTTGTCACCCGTCTCCGGCGCGCGTCCACGTCGATCCTTGCCGCCGTCGGGCGTGAACTTCACCGCGTTGGACAGCAGGTTGAGCAGGATCTGCTTGAACTTGCGCTCGTCGGCGACGCATCTCGCCCAGCTGCCGGCGTCGACCTCGAGCGCCAGCGCGATGCCGTGGCGCTGCGCGCGCTCGCGGATCAGCGTCATCGCGTTCCGGAGCGCGAGCGCGCGCAGCGCCACGGCATCACGCTCGCCCTGGAGGCCGAGGTCGGCGGAACTGCGTGCCGACGAGCGCAAGTTCAAGCAGATCCTGCTCAACCTGCTGACCAACGCGGTCAAGTTCACGCCCGATGGCGGCAAGGTCGACCTGCGCGCGCGTTGGCGGCAGGTGCATGCTGCAGGTGGCGGTGGCCGACACCGGCATCGGCATCGCGCCGGCCGACCAGGCGCCGGTGTTCGAGGAATTCCGCCAGGTCGGCCGCCACTACACCAACAAGCAGGAAGGCGCCCGGCTGGGCCTGACGCTGACGCGGCGCTTCGTCGAGTTGCGCGCGGCGCGCTGACGCTCGACGAGCCGGGGCGCGGATCGACCTTCCGCTTCCGCACACTGCCAGGCCAGACATGAAGACCATCCTGATCGTCCAGGACAACGAGAAGAAACTGGCGCGCGACATCCTGCGCGCCAAGGGTTATGCCACGCTCGAAGCCGTCAACGGGCTGGACGGGTATTCATGGCGCGCGCACAAGCCCGACCTGGTGCTGATGGACATCCAGCTGCCCGACATCAACGGCATGGAGGGCTCGACGCATCGCAGGCCATGCCGACACGGCTCATGCTGCCGGTGGTGGCCTTCACCGCGTCGGTCACCGCTAACGACCGCAGCCGCATCGGCGATGCCGGCTTCGACGGATTTTCTGGGCAAGCCGATCAACCTGAAGGAGTTCGTCGAGACGATGCGGCGCATGCTGGGCGAGGGCGCGGCATGAGCGAAGGCGCGCGCATCCTCGTCGTCGACGACACGCCGGCCAACGTCAAGCTGCTGGTGGACGTGCTCACGGCCAAGGGCTACACGCCGTCGCTTCTGCGGCCAGCGGCGAGCAGGCGCTGGCGCGCATCGCCAGGTGCGCGACCTGGTGCTGCTGGACATCATGATGCCCGGGCTGTCGGGCTACGACGTGTGCCGGCGTCTCAGAAGGGGGCAGGAGCAGGCCGCGGCCTGCTCGCCGCACGATCGAACACCGGCATCCGGATGGTGCGGAACTGGCCACGTGCGCTTCCGGCGGGCGTACATCCCGCTCCCTTCCCCGGCCATCTCCGTCAGCTGCGGCACCGTCCCGCTGGACGGGCGGGCCGAGGGTGGAGCGCACCACGAGATCGAGGCCGTCGGGCGCTGCAGGTGGCAGAGCGCTGCACCAGCTGCCGGATGGTGGCGCGCTGCTCCACCGCGAGCGAGAGGACCTCCCGCACCGCGTAGGTCGCCTCGATGCGGCGCGGCAGCGGGTCGTTGCTGTACGCCTCACTCGGGATCAGCGGAGATGCGGCCACTCATCCCTGGTCGTTCACCCCATAGCGCGCCCGGCAATCATTTGGCACGATTTCTGAGTATACGCCGTGTTCTCTGATTCTTCTGCCGATCAGATGGCAGTATTGTCCGCCGAAGTCAAGAACCAATATCGTGTCGTACTTTGCTTGCATTGTAGTGGCTCAGGACTATTGGAGTTTAGGCGCTAATTTAAGATTGCTATCTATTTTTCTGCTAAAGGCATGTTTTGCTGTTTGAGGTTGAAACGGCATCCATTGAGCACTGGAAAAAACTAAACTTTTATTAGCTTAATCATATGATTATCAAAAGGATGTTCCAAAAAAGCCTCTTTGGCTGAAAGAACGTGCAGGAAGAAGAGTTATGGAATTAAACGAAACTGACGTAAAAATTCTCAAAGGCCTCTTAGAAGATGCAAGATTCTCAAGCAGGCAAATAGCCAAAAACGTTGGCGTTTCAGTGGGGACTGTGCTGTCCAGAATAAAAAAGATGGAAGAAGACGGCTTAATCAAAGGCTACGCTGTTATTTTGGATCATGAAAAACTCGGCTACCAACTAACCGTGGTAACTGAAATCACCGTTTCCAAAGGCAGACTTGTAGACAAAATGAAATAGCAAAAATCCCAGAACGTCTGCGGAGTCTATGACGTCACAGGATTAACCGACGCCATCATCGTCGCCAAATTCAAAAGCCGAGAAGACTTAGGCACCTTCACCAAAAAACTCCTATCATTGCCATACATCGAACGCACAAACACTCACGTAGTCTTAACAACAGTAAAAGAAAACTTCCGCCTACTCTAAGCATACAGCAGAATTAGGGCTCAGGTTTTGGAGAATGATTCTCCATTTTGTATTTCTGTTCAGGCGTAGCGATAGTGATTTTTGTTCCCGAAGTAACTGGACCTGTAATCCATACGTTTCCGCCAATGGTCACGTTGTCGCCGATTACGGTTTCCGCTCCTAGAAGCGTTGCACCTGAGTAGATGACGACGTTGTTTCCAACGGTTGGATGCCGTTTTCTTCCTTTGATGATATTGCCTTTCTCGTCCTTTGGAAAACTTAGAGCGCCCAATGTTACGCCCTGGTAGAGTTTTACATTGTCGCCTATTTCCGCGGTTTCGCCGATAACTACGCCTGTGCCGTGGTCAATGAAGAAGTTTTTGCCGATTTTCGCGCCTGGGTGGATGTCTATGCCTGTTTGTGAATGGATGTGTTCGCTCATTATTCTTGGAATTAAGGGCACGCCGCTAAGGTAGAGTTCATGGGCTATTCGGTACGTGGTTATTGCGAGTACGCAGGGGTAGCTTAGGATTACTTCTTCAGTGCTCACGGCTGCAGGGTCGCCGCTGTAAGCCGCTTGGATGTCGCCGCTTAGCATTGACCGTATTTCGGGAAGTTTTTCAAGGAGTTCTTTGACTACGATGTGGGCTCTTTTTTGGCATATGTCCTGTGGGCATTCGCTGATTTTTCTGCATATGTACTTGAGGCTTCTTTCAACCTCGTCAGTGAGCCTCGTGTAAACCGAAGTCAAGGTAGTTCCAAGATGATATTTTATGTTGGCTTTAGTGATTTCCGAGTCACCCAAATAGCCTGGAAAAAGAACTGTAAACAAGTCTTCTAAAACTTCGATAACTACTTTTTTCGATGGAAGGTCTCGCCCTTCAAGATGGTCCATGCCGCCGAACCTTTGGTAACTGGTCATGATTTCGTCCACCAGTTTTGGTACACCGGTTTCAACCCAGTCATGCTCAACTTTATCGTGGTTACGCATAAGCGTGGCCAACATTCTGTCTGGGTTCCAGCAGTCATCCTCCAAATTTACCTTTTTGCATTCTTGGCATTCTTTAGGCAAAGACTGTTTTAGGTTTGTGGACATTATGTTTACCCTTTTCTCTACTATGTGGAAAGGGGGAATATAAGAAAAGCGTCTTTTAAAGACGAAATTTAGGGTTTGGAAGAGGAGTTTGATGGTTCTGTGAATAGCACGGTGCTTAAGTAGCGTTCGCCGGTGTCTGGCAGTATGACGACTATGAGTTTGCCCTTGTTTTCCGGTCGCTTCGCAATTTCAATGGCTGCGTAGGCTGCTGCTCCCGAAGAAATGCCGACAAGTAAGCCTTCTTTTTGCGCGAGTTGCCTTGCGGTTTGAAGTGCCTGGTCATCTGTGACTTTGAATACTTCATCAACCAATTCCATCTTCAGTACGTCAGGTTTGAAGCCTGCTCCTATTCCCTGTATTTTGTGTGGTCCTTTCTGTCCGCCGCTTAAAACTGGCGAGGCCGCTGGCTCCACGGCTACTGCTTTGAACTCTGGTTTTTGCGGTTTGATGTATTGGGCTACTCCAGTTATGGTTCCGCCTGTGCCTACACCTGAAACTAGGATGTCTACTTTGCCATCGGTGTCTTCCCAGATTTCTGGTCCTGTGGTTTCTTTGTGGACTTTGGGGTTGGCTAAGTTTTTGAATTGTTGGGGCAGGAAGCTGTTGGGTGTGTTTGCGACTATTTCTTCGGCTTTTTTGATGGCTCCGCCCATGCCTTCTGGTCCTGGGGTGAGGACGAGTTGTGCGCCATATGCCTTAAGCAGGTTGCGGCGCTCTAAACTCATGGTTTCAGGCATGGTTAAGATTAATTTGTAGCCTTTTACAGCCGCCACCATGGCTAAGCCGATGCCTGTGTTTCCTGATGTGGGTTCGACAAGGGTGGCGCCGGGTTTTAGGAACTGTTTTTCTGCTTCTTCTATCATGCTTAGGCAGATGCGATCTTTGACGCTGCCGCCTGGGTTTCTGGATTCCATTTTTGCGAGTACGGTGGCGCCTGCACCTTGGGTTAGTTTGTTTATTTGGATTAGGGGTGTTTTTCCGATTGTTTCTAAAACGTTCTTGTGTATTTTCATTTTTAACACCTGATTATTATAACAGTGTTATAGAGGCGCGATATAAACCTTGCCACAACCTACCAAACACAACTATATAAAACAACAATACAAACTAAACTAAAACCGTTACGCTCAAACACAAAGTAAAGCCTTTAAATGACCCATCTTCCTATATTTCCGCTAACACAGCGCGGAGGTCGCCCAGCATGGCCAAAGGCGTAGGACTGAGGCTCCTATCCCGCAGGGGTTCGTGGGTTCAAATCCCACCCTCCGCACCAATTTACCGTTTAGGGCATTATTTAAGGCTAATACAGTAAAATAGTCACAAATCATGCTTATTAGCCTAGCTGTTGTGGTTTTCCCAGAGGTTTAAAGCAAAGGTTTTGACGTGAAATCAACACGCCATTCTATCTGGTTACTTCGAATCCTCAGCTTGTCCGAGGCAACTTGGGAAACTGGCGTGTGAAGCGTGTTGGGCATGGCACAGCTGGAAGCGAAGACACAAGAATCAACTCAGAACTCACCAAGAGCAACAGCAAACGACGCCTAAGCGTAACCCTACAGTACATACCTAAGCTGAAATCTGGAGGTTTGTAGTGCCAAAATACTGCAAAGGCAAATGTGGCCGAAAAATTTCCTACCAAAACAAAACCGGTTATTGCAAAGAATGCTTTGGCCGTTTCATTCTTAGCCCTAAGGGTGCTAATGCAAGTAGGCGAGATGCTTCAAAACAAAAATAATTTAGCGCTCAACTTTCAGCTAATTTTGTGTTTAACTTCAAAATTTATTTTGGCACAAAGAATTCGTCTTTAAGCGGTTAAAGCCTCATAAGGCGCTCAGGGAGTGAGTCTCTCTGTAGCGGCTGATGTGTCCATTTTGTGGCGGCTAAATTGCTTTTTTTGGAGGTTCTGTGCTAAACTCAATTTTGGCAGACATGAGGCATAACACTGGCTTGATAAATCTTTGATAACTCAGTTTATCAAAAATGTTAAAGTGAAGCCTCAAAGATATCTTGAGTCGACGATAATGATGGAAGAAGTAAATTGGTCAGCTCTAAACAAGATTCTTAACGACTCAACAAGACGAAGCATACTTGGATTATTGGCAGAAAATCAAACTCTCAGCTACACGGAAATGATGACTATTCTGCATATAACAAATACTGGCAAGCTCAACTACCACCTGAAATCACTTGGCGCTCTCATTGCTAAAGATGTAGAAGGAAAATACTATCTAACTGAGAGAGGGAAGCTTGCTGCAAGTCTGCTCAAGACTTTTCCAGAGAATGAACAGTCAAGCAGATACCGAATGGTTAGAATTGTTGCTGTTACGGTTTTGGTGCTCGTGGGTATCAGTTTAATCTTTTTTGGCGCTGTCCTTTCTATCTCAACTACGCATTCACTTGAGCATCAAGCGTTGGATGCTTTTCTTGTAGTTTTTGGCGCCATTATGATAGGTCTTGCAGTTTTCCTGTTTGTCTGGAAATCCAGAATTCTTAGGGCGAGATATGGCTCAATCCAGAAGCAGTCGATATGGTTCGGGTGAATAAAAATGACCGTTTTAGAGTTAAACAATGTTGCTTCCGGCTACGAGGGGCAAACTGTCCTACATGACGTAAGCTTCAAACTGCATGAACCCTCAATATACGTCATTTTAGGACCTAACGGCGCAGGCAAGACAACCCTGTTTAGAACAATCGCCGGTATCCTTGAGCCGTACAACGGCAGCATTCTCTTCGATGGCGAAAACCTGACCAGCTCCTCAAAAGCTAGGGAACGAATCAGCTTCCTTTCACAGTACAATGCTATGCCCGAAGAAATGACAGTTTACCAAGCGCTCAAATTCTACTCGAGTATTGAAGGCGGAGACCCCGACAAAGCGATTGCTATGCTTGACCTTACAGACCTCAAGAACAAAAAATTCTCCGACCTTTCTCAGGGGCAAAAAAAGAGAGCATCCATCGCCAAAGTTTTCCTGAATGAAAGAGACCTATATCTGCTTGATGAACCAACCGCAAACCTTGACCCGGCGGTTTCAAAAGAGATCCGAGATATCATTCTAGATATAAGCCGGAACAAAATGGTGTTATATTCTTCCCATAACCTCTACGAAGCAACCGACATCGGCACATACCTTATCCTGATAAAAAACGGCTCGGTTACGATGCTTGACAGAATCTCAAACATTAAACCAAAAAACTACCGCGTTGGCATCAAAGCCTCAACCGACATAACAGGAATAGTTGATGCCAAACGCGAGGGCGATTATTACGTTTTAAGTGTACCAAACCCGCAGGAGGCTGGGCTTGCTCTTAGAAAAATCGTTGAGAAGGGAGTTTTAGTTACTGAAATGCGTCAGCTAGACAATCCATTACAGGAATTGTTCGTGGCACCTATCGCTGAAAAAGCAAAGGAGGGCTCCAAAAACGAAAAGTAATATCTTGACTTTCGCTAAACGTAGTCTAAGCTTAAGTAAAATCCAAGCGGGCTTTGGAATCCTTTTAGGAGCTTTAGGCGTCTTTTTTGCAGTTGCTATAGCCCATTTAGCTGGAAGCTCAGGCGCTGAATTCTTCCTTTTCGCTGCTTCGTTTATGGCCTTTTCGATGCTAATGTTATCAACCCCCGTCATACTGCTCTATGTGTATGATAAGAACAACGGCGTCTTGGAGTACTTGCTCTCAATTGGATGGAACCAGAGTAACGTCTTTAAGCAGTACTTGAAAGCTGCTCTCTTATTGGCGCTAACTATCTTCCTCGGCGAGTTTACAGTAATTATGGTTGACGGAATCGTTGCTGGGTCACAGGTATTTGTGATGGCTTTGTTGACGATACTTCTAGCTGGCTTTCTAGGGTTTTCTGTGGTTGCCTTAACTACTGTAGCCATGATGGCTTTCAGTTCATTGCAGAAGCAACGAGTCGGTGCCAACAGTCCTCTTGCTATAGTGATTGGAGTTGTGTTTATTATTCCCACTTTTTACACGAGCTTTCTCGGATTTACTTCCGCATACTTTGTCGATCTGTCACTTGCTGCTACAGCCGGTGTCTTGTCCGCTGTTCTGCTGATTCTATCAAGCAAACTGATTAGAAGAGAAAAATGCTACCATAAAAACGGTTAACAAACTTGACCTATCTGTTTCAGGGGAGGTGAAAAAAATTGGCCACCTTTGTAGCTATATTATCCGTACGAGTTGAACAAGCAAAAAAGAAAATGATAGAGGCTGGAGCAGTGTCACCTGAAACTGCTAAGACAGCCGCTGAGCTGGGTGTGGAGGAACGTCATGTACAATCGCGCTTAGCTAAACACAGGGGAATAGTCGCGACGGCTGATGGACGATATTATGTGAAAGCCACAACTTGACTACGGGTCTAGTCGTAGTGTTAATCTGATGGTTTTTCTTTGTTTTGCTGAGAATAAAGCGTCCATGGCAGACTCGGCAGTAGCCTGATTTGTTTTCTCTCGTTTAAAGAAGTGGTGTAAATCGTTAAGTGTGTGTGGCTTTGTTGGTGGGGATAACAGAATTTGAACCAAATGCTTGCTAAGTCGCTTACATACACACGTTATTGTCAACGTATAACCACATACAGAAACGGCTTCTCTTCCAATTCAATCGACAAAGAATAGCGCAAAGCGTCCACTGCATGGTCGTTTTCTTTGACGTCTTCCCGATACTCCAACAACTTTCAAAGCTAAAACCTGCTTAATTACTTTCGCAAAAAATTCTTTGAAAGCAATTTTGCCAAGTATTCTTGCGTGCAATTGCTTAAAAGCGAGCGCTTATTAGTGTAATTTATCGGGTTAACCTCTTGCAAGCAAGCGTTTAGTTTTCCTCGCCTCCTTAGTTGGAGCGTGAACGGTTTGCAGTGGTTTCTGTCATTGTTCATCTTTCGTTTGGGTGTTGTTTATGCCTCATAAAAGAAGTTTGCAGGGAAAAATCATTCAGCGGCAGCGAGAGCAAGATTACGCTGCTATTAAGGTTCAGAGTAAAGCAGCTTGGCAATACATTAGGGAGACTGAGTTTCGTGATCGCTTACCGCGTGTCCGCCGATATTTGGCTTGCACGCTTTAATCGGTTCCGAAAAATTTAGGTTTATTTCTAGTTCCCTTTCAAATACTTAATTTACCGGTAAATTAGGCTTGATGTCCCACCCTCCGCACTTTACCCTTTTTGCCAAATAAAGTTTGATTATCGACTATTCAGGAAAATAGGTTATAATTTCGACTTATAAATAATCCAGAAACTATCTAAAGGCTTAATTTTGTTTCGTCGTTTAAATACCACTTTCGATTTATGGCTAGGACTTGACCATGCTCAATGTTAGCCCACTCTTTAAGCGCGCTTGTTGAGAAACTCTATTCTTAGTTTTCCATTCTATGGCTGGAGGAAACTATAATTCCGAGATATCTCTGATTCTGTCGCCTTAAATTCACTATTGATCCGATTGTGGTGACT
>CAVYVY010000025.1:0-233509 GCA_963772145.1 uncultured bacterium | reverse complement strand
TTGGAGGACCATATATGTGATAACCGGGAGCGGCAACCGGGTGGGGGGGGGGCCGCGGCATCCCCGCGGGGTGCAACTCTTTGCGGCCCCGGTGCGTAGCACGCTCTCGTGTCCGGTTCCCGAAGCGGAGGAATGTGATGTCGCGGCACCGCGCGCGCCTTTTCGCCGTGATCGCGGCCGTGGTGGCCGGGACCACCGCATTGGTCGTCCTGGGGCAGGACCGACCCGAATTGACCACCACCTCCCGCCAGGCCTACACGCTCTACCTGCAGGGCGAGGAGCGGTTGAACGCCTTCCAGTTCGCCGCCGCGGAAAGTCTGTTGCAGGAGGCCGTCAGGCTGGACGGCGGTTTCGCCATGGCTCACGCGGCCCTCGGCGAAGCGTTCTCCTCGAACGGCAACAGCCAGGCGGCCAGGCGTCAGATCGTGCTGGCGGACAGCCTCGCCCGGCTGCTGCCGCGGGAAGACGAGCGCCTGCTCGTGCAGTTGCGTCTGCCTGGTAATGCCGGCAAGGCCCACGCCGTTCGCGATTCCCTGCTCTCGCTGGCGCAGAAGCGCCTGCCCGAGCATCCTCTGGTATTGAAGGCGAAGGCGCTGCGCTTCCGCGACCTGGGTGACGCCGAAGGGGAGGAGGCGGCGTGGCGGGCGGTCCTGCGCGCCGACCCCAATTATGCGCGGGCCTACAACTGGCTCGGCTATCTCGCGGCCGGGCAGGGACGCTACCTCGAGGCGCTCTCCTACCTCCGCCGCTATGCCTTCCTCGCCCCCGACATCGCGAACCCGCACGACTCACTCGGTGAGATCTACACGTACATGGGGGAACTCGACGCCGCGGAGCAGGAGTACCGGCAGGCGCTGCAGCTGCAGCCGGAGTTCTACCCCTCGCTGCTCGGGCTGGCGCGCGTCTATCTGGCCCAGGGCCGGTCTGCGCCGGGCGCTCGAGGTTCTCGACCAGACCCGCGCCCAGTTCGCGGGGACCGGGGTGGCGGACGCCATCGACGCCTTCACGGCCGGCCAGCTGTTCGATCAGGGCTACCCGCAGCTGGCGTTGGCTCCGCTCGCCCGGCTCAGCGCCGCCCAGCCGAAGAGCGAAGAGGCGGCCTGGATGCGCAGCCTCGTCTTCGCCCACCGGGGGCGTCTGACCGAGGCGCGGGCGCTGGGCGATTCGCTCCTGAGCGTCTGGCGCGCCTCGCCCCGCTACGTCGGGCTGGACCTGGAGCGTCGGCGTGTCGAGTGCCGTGACCAGGTCCTGCGCGCCCTCCTGAGCGGGGCGCAGCGCGAGCCGACCCAGGAGGTCGCCGCGTGGGGAAAGGCCCTGATCGAGGCGCATCGATTCCCGCCGCACGAACGCTGGTCGCTGCAGTGGCGCTATGCGGAGAGTCTGGCGCGTCTCGCCCAGCCGGAGGCGGCGCTCGAACAGACGCGCGAAATCCTCGCCGTCAATCCGCGTCTGATCGGCCCGCTGCTGCTGCAGGCGCGCTGCACGCTCGACCTCGGTCGTCCGGAGGAAGCGCGGGCCGCTTTCGTCTCCCTGGACGCGGCCCTGGCGCGAGCCGATGCCGACCTGCCGGCCGTGGCGGCGGCCGATTCCCTCCGCCGGCGGCTCCCCGGGCGACCGGTCTCCTGACACCTCCCTTATCACACCTCGCGCGCGGGTTTTCCCCACGGTCGGCAGCGGCAATTTTCCGCTCCCGGCCGGGGCGCGGGGGGCCTATATTTGCCGCGCTCAACCGGCACGCCCGCTGCCGGCGTCACCCGGCGCCGGCGGCGCGCGTGCCTGCGCCGCCAGCTGCCCGAGGAGGAATCGCATGGCCATCGTTCTGGACGGAAGCGGTCTCACCGTTGATCGGCTGGTCCGTGTCGCGCGCGATCACGAACAGGTCGAGCTGCATCCCGACGCGCTCGCGCGGATCAAGGCGTGCCGCGCCATGCTCGAGCGCAAGATCAAGGCGCACGAGATCATGTACGGTGTCAACACCGGCATCGGCGAATTCTCCGAGGTCGTGCTGAACGACGATCAGGTGCAGCAGTTCCAGCGCTACCTGATCTACAACCATGCCGCCGGCATCGGCGATCCCGCGCCCGAGGAGTATGTCCGCGGCGCGATGGCCGGCCGGATCAACGTGCACGCGCACGGCAATTCCGGCTGCCGTCCCGAGATCACCCTGACGCTGGTGGAGATGCTCAATCGTGGCGTCACCCCGTACGTCTGCCAGAAGGGCTCGGTCGGCGCCTGCGGCGATCTCGCGCCGATGTCGCAGATCGCGCTCCTGATGATGGGCGAGGGGCAGGCCTGGTACCGGGCGAACTGCTGCCGGGAGCGGAGGCGCTGCGGCGGGCCGGCATTCCCGGTGCCGGGCCTGCAGGCGCGCGACGGTCTGGCCACCATCAACGGTTCGAACCTGTTGACGGCGATGAGCGCGATCCATCTCCACGACATCGACCGCTGGCTGCGGCAGGCGGAGATCGCCTGCGCCATGACGCTCGCCGGTCTCCTGGCCAACCTGAAGCCGTACGACCGGCGGCTGCACGAAGCGCGCGGCTTTCCCGGCGCGGTGCGCAGCGCCGCCGCGATCATGAAGTGCCTCAACGGCGGCGATCTGCAGACCGGCAAAGCTCAAGACCAAGGTGCAGGACGCCTACTCCATGCGCTCGACGCCGCAGGTCATCGGGGCGGCGCACGACGCCGTGGCGTGGGCGCGGCGCCAGGTCGAAATCGAACTCAACGGCGTGGGGGACAACCCCATCTTCCTGCCCGAGCACGACCTCGCGCTCACCGGCGCCAACTTCCAGGGCACGCCCGTCTCGCTGCCGATGGACATGATCGGCAGCGCCGTGACGATGGTCAGCGTGCTTTCCGAGCGGCGGCTCAACCGTCTGCTCAACCCGGCGCTCAGCGTCGGCCTGCCGGCTTTCCTGACGAAAGGCGCCGGCATGTTCTCGGGTCTCATGCTGAGCCAGTACACGGCGGATACCCTGATCGTCGAGCAGCGCATCCTCTCCGCGCCGGCCGCCTGCGCCTCGATTCCCGCGGCCGCCGATCAGGAGGATTTCGTCTCGATGGGGATGAACACCGCGCTCAAGAACGCCCAGATCCTCCACAACGCGTACGGGGTGCTCGGCATCGAATTCCTGGCCGCGGCGCAGGCGCTCGATTTCCGCGAACTCGATCCCGGTCTCGGGGTCAGGGTGGCGAAGGAGGTCGTGCGCCGGCACGTCGCGCATCTCGACGTGGACCGGCCGCTCCATCCGGATCACACGCTCATGCAGGTCGTCGTGGATTCGGGAGAGATCCTGGGCGCCGTGGAGGCGGCAGTCGGCCCGCTGGCCTGACGGGGATGGACCGCCCTCACGGAGGCGTGAAAAAGAAAGGCCTCCCGTGAGGGAGGCCTTCCTGATTTTTGGTAGCGGGGGCAGGATTTGAACCTGCGACCTTTGGGTTATGAGCCCAACGAGCTACCAGACTGCTCCACCCCGCAACCGATTCATTTTCGCGGGTTTCGGCCCGCAAGCCGGTCCAATATAGGCGGCGGCGGCGGGGTGTGTCAAGGCGACCGGCATCTGCCTCCCCGGCTTCGCCGGCGGGCCGGGTCCGCGCCGGCCGGAGGGGCGTGGTCGCCTGCCGGCTTCGAGCGGTTCCGCCGGCGGGGCGGACCGGAAACGCCGGCACGAGGTCGGGCCGGCGCCGCTCGGGGACCGGGCCGGTCCGCTCGCCCGGCGCGACCGGCGCGAGGGTGGCGGTCATGTCGGCGGTGAGCTTTTCCCCGCCGATCAGTTCGATGACCTCTTCGCCGGGCCGTTTCATGCCGTATTTCTCGCGGGCGATCCGTTCCAGCGCCGCGGGATCGGTGTTCAGCGCGTCGATCCGTGATCTGCAATTCGCGCCGCTGCGCCCGCAGGCGCTCCACCTCCGCGGTGGCGGCGACCCGGTCCCGCACCAGCCGGCGGTGAGTGGCGATGCCATTGTCGCCCAGCAGCGTGGTGGCGGTCAGCAGACCGAAGCCGAGCGCGATCAGGGCGAGCAGCGGCCAGCGCAGGCTGCGGCGCCCCGGCGGCCGGCCGCGCAGGAAGCGTCGGGGGACGAGGGCTCCCTGATCCGCCTGCGGGGCGGCGCTCGGCGAACCGCGTGCCGGGCGCGCCATCGGAATCGCTGTCCGCAGATCCATCTGCGACCTCCTGCCGGGGTCAGGCCCGGTTCGGGAAGCAGGTGCGCCCGGGGTAGTTCGCCAGGTCGCCCAACTCCTCCTCGATCCGCAGCAGCTCGTTGTACTTGGCGATGCGGTCCGATCGGCAGAGCGACCCGGTCTTGATCTGGCCGGCGTTGACGGCCACGGCCAGGCTGGCGATCGAGGCGTCCTCGGTTTCGCCGCTGCGGTGGCTGATCACGGTCGTGTAGCCGGCTCGCTTCGCCACCTCGATCGTCTCGAGCGTCTCGCTCAGGGTGCCGATCTGGTTGAGCTTGATCAGGATGCTGTTGGCGCTCCGCTCGCGGATGCCGCGACGCAGCCGTTCAGGGTTGGTGACGAACAGATCGTCGCCCACGATCTGGATGCGTCCGCCGAGTTTCTCCTGGAGCTGGCGCCAGCCGTCCCAGTCGTCCTCGGCCAGTCCGTCCTCGATCGAGGCGATGGGGTAGGCGTCCACCAGGCCGGCGTAGAATTCGATCAGGCGCGCGGCGTCCCAGGGATCCTTGCTCTCGGCCTTGAGGTGGTAGCGGCCCTGGTCGAACAAGCCGCTCGCGGCGGTGTCGAGCGCGAACACGACATCCTCGCCCGGCCTGTAGCCGGCCTTTTCGACCGCCTGCATCAGGAGATCGAGGGCCTCGCGGTTCGACTTCAGGTTGGGAGCGAAACCACCTTCGTCGCCGACACCGGTGGACAGTCCCTTCCCGTTCAGCACCTTCTTCAGGGCATGAAACACTTCCGCGCCGCAGCGCAGCCCCTCGCTGAAAGAGGCGGCGCCGACCGGCATGATCATGAACTCCTGGATATCGACGTTGTTGTCCGCGTGCGCGCCGCCGTTGAGCACGTTCATCATCGGCACGGGCAGCGTGTGCGCGAAGACGCCGCCGATGTACTGGTAGAACGGCAGGTCGACCGCGGTCGCCGCGGCGCGCGCCGTCGCCAGCGACACGCCGAGGATGGCGTTGGCGCCCAGTTTCGCCTTGTTGGGCGTGCCGTCGAGGTCGCGCAGGATCTGATCGACGAGCAGCTGATCCGTGGCGTCGATGTCCACCAGTTCCGGCTCGATCGTCTCGACGACATTGCGCACGGCCTTGAGCACGCCCTTGCCGCCGTAACGGGTGGCATCACCGTCGCGCAACTCGATGGCCTCGTGCTCGCCCGTGGAGGCGCCGCTCGGCACGGCGGCCCGGCCGACCGCCCCCCCGGAGAGGAAGACCTCCACCTCGAGCGTGGGGTTCCCGCGGGAATCGAGAATCTGACGTGCCTGGATCATGTCGATGGTGGTCATGCGCGCTCCCTTCACGAGGGCTGCCCGGCGCGACGTGGTGCCGGCGCGGCGGTCGGGCGGAGTCTAGGCGGCGCGTGCAGCAGTGTCAAGACGACCGCCGGAGGCGGGCGGCGGCTCGGCCCGGCGGAAGTCCCGGTTGACCGTCCGCGCGGCACGACCCCTATCTTCGCGCTCCGAGGGCCGCCTGATGTTTGACCGCCATAGTGACCTCCAGCTCATCCGCCGGTGCAAGCGCGGCCACGAGCCGTCCTTTGCCCAACTGCTCGAGCGGTACCGGTCGCCGGTCTACGGCCTGTGCTACCGGATGACCCGCAACGTCGAGGACGCGCGCGATCTGGCGCAGGAGGTGTTCATCAAGGTCTTCTCCCTGCTGGATCGCTACGACGAAACCTACGCCTTCTCGAGCTGGCTGTTCCGGATCGCGACGAACCACTGCATCGACCACCTGCGGCGCAACCGACTGCGCTTCCTGCCGCTCGAAGCGCAGGTCGGCCCCTCGGGCGAGGAGATGGAACTGCCGCTGCCGGACCCCGGCCCGCGGCCCGATCGCCTGCTGGAGCGGAAGGAGGCGATGGCGCATCTCGAAGAGATCATCGCCGGCCTGCCGCCTCACTACCGGGTCATCACTCTGCTGCGCCACGACGAGGAACTGTCCTACGAGGAGATCGCCACCATCCTCGATCTGCCGCTCGGGACGGTCAAGGCGCGTATCCATCGGGCCCGCAACATGATCATGCAGATCCTGCGCGATCGGGCGCTGGATCTCTGAGTCGCGCGGCGGCGCGCGTTGGCCACGTCGGCCCTGATCTGATCCGGGCGGCAAATAAGGCGGCACCGCCCGCAACCTTGCCGGGCCGCATCCGTAAGGAGCGGCTGGCTCAACAGTCGCAGGCGAACAGTACGTGTCGGGGGATACGACGCCTGCCTGTTGGGGAGGCAGGGATGGGGGCGGGGACCTCGCGGTCGTCGCCCTCACCCTCCTCCTGAACGCCGAGTGCCCGGGGCGAACGGGCGATTGGGCACGACGACGTGCCGGGCCGGGGAACAGCCGCCAGCCGCGGATCCGGTTGCACGGCGGGAGCGGGCAAGGTCGGCTGGCGCAGCGCCGGGCAGGACGCGCGCCGTCCCCCGCACCCGCCCAGCGGGAAGGAGTTGGCGATGAACGGAAATCTCGAACATTCGGACCGACCGGACGTCTGCCGCGCCCTGCGCGCGGATTTCCAGGCGTACGTTGACGGCGATCTCGCCCGGGAGCGTTCGCTCGAAGTCTTCCTGCACGCGCGCGACTGCCGCGACTGTGCATGCCGAATTGGCCGCGGTCAAGCAGTTGTTCGCGCAACTGGATGCGCTGCCGCCGCTGGCCGTGCCGGCGGATTTCGATGCCCGGGTGCTTGCGGCGGTGCCGTACGCCGCCTACCGTGCGATGGAACCGCTGCGGCGCGAGCGGGTGCCGGTGTTCCTGGAGGAGAATTTCCTGCCCGCGCCGTTGCGGGCACCCCTCGTGCGCGGGACGGGGGTGGCGCTGGCCGTCGTGACCGGCGCCGGCCTGCTCAGCGGACGTTGGCCGGACCTCGCGATCGTGGCGCTGCTGGGCGGTCTGCTTCCCGAGGCGATCGTGCGCCTGCAGCGTCTGGTGCGGCGTCGTTATGGACACGTACAGAGGTCGGAGAGTGGCTGAACCCCGCTCAGGTGTGCGCGTGCCAGCTGTCCCGCCGGGCGATCCCTGTCCGGCGGGCCTTCGTCTTGGTGCTGCTGCTCGCCTGGCGCCGTCCCGCCGGGCCGCGCGTTGGCGGAAGACGGTCCCGCCGGCGCCGCGCGGCCAGTTGCCTGATTCGGCCGTCGCCGAGAGCCTCCGCCTGCGCGTGTCGCGCCTGCGGGCGATCGCTTCGCTGCCCGATTCGGTCCAGGAACAGGCGATCGATCAGGCGCTCGATGAGCTGGGTGGTGTGCTCGAAAACCTGACCCAGGAACTGTCCAACCTCGACGTTCAGATCGAGGACCAGGCCATTTCGCTGCGTGACCGGGCCGGCGGCGGACGCGTCCGCATCAACATTCCTCCCGATCTCGGCACGCGGATCAGCCAGGGCATCAGTTCGATCACGGCCTCCATCCTCGACGAACTGCCGGACACCCTGGTGATTCGCGGCGGAACGGCGCGACAGCAGTGGCGCCTGACGACGCCGTCCGTCAGGGACGCGGCGGCCCGTATTTTCGCGCCGGCCCCCCGCCCCCTCCCCCGCCGCGGCGCGTGGTGGGCGGCGATGTGGTGCGGGTGTTCGGCGACGTCGACGTGACGGCCGACGAAGACGTGCGGGGAGACGTGATCGCTGTGTTCGGCAAGGTCGTCGTCCGCGGACACGTCGATGGGCGTGTCGTGTCGGTGCTCGGCAACGTCCATCTCGATGGCGATGCCGAGGTGGGGCGCGATGTCGTGTCGCTGCTCGGCCACCTTGAACGTGATCCGCGGGCCGAGGTGGGGGGCAGCGTGTTCGCGCTCGACTCCGGACTTGCCCCGCGGCATGGGTGGTTTTCGCCGGCTGCTGTGGGGCGGCTGGCTCGCGTTCGCGGCGAAGCTGCTGCTTCTGCTGTCCACCGCCCTGCTGATGATGCTGCTCTTCGTGCTCGTCCCGCGTGACCGGCTCAATCGGGCGCTCGACGCACTCTGTTCGCGTCCGACGGTCTGTCTGGGGCAGGGCCTCCTCTGGCTGTTGGCAGGCCACCTGCTGCTGACGTTCCTCATGGCGGTGCTGATCCTCACGCTGATCGGAATCCCGCTCGCCCTGCTGCTCTGCGTCGCCTACCTGGCGCTGGCCCTGCTCGCGCTGGGGGTGACGAGCCATCAACTCGGCGCCCGCGTGGCGGTCGCCTGGGGCCTGGGATGGTCGCACCGGCTTTCGTTCACCTCGCTCGGGCTGTTCCTGCTGCATCTGCCGGGCCTTCTGGGGGCGCTGCTCGGGCTGGTGCCGGGACTGTGGGTCGTGGCCGGTCTCCTGGTCGGGCTCGACGTTCTCCTGAGAATCGTCGCTCTGGCCTACGGTCTGGGCGCCTTGATTCTCTGCCGCTTCGGTCGGTGTGCGCTGCCGCCCGCGCCGCCGCCTCCCGGCTCCGGGGCTTCCGCCGGCTGAGGCGAGACGCGCCGAGGCGTATCGTTCCCTCCGGTGGTTCCATCGTCGGGGGTGACCTCCGGTGCGGCGCTTCCACCGCCTCCGGATATCGGAACCGGGAAAAGACAAAAGAAGAGCCGCCTCCCCGCAGGAAGGCGGCCCTTTGACACAAGTTCACTCCCTATCAGCGGTACAGGGACTTGAACGTGCCCCAACTGTTCTGCTCGGTCGGGACCAGCTTCCGCAGGGTGACCATGATATCACGAGGACTGGCGTCCGGCAGCGCCTCGATGACGGCTGACCGACTGATAGCCGGGGGCGGAGAACGTCCAACTCATAGGTGCGGGCCGGCAGCAGCCCCCCGATCGTCAGCACCGACTGCGCGTCGGCGCCGCCCCAGGCGCCGAGGTCGATCGAAGCGGTCTGGTCGCGAACGTCGACGCGGGTGGCGGCCAGCAGATCGGCGGGAGGCGGAGAGCCCGTCCCTTCGTACGTCACGGTGGCGCGGATCAGGCCGGGCGCCGGCGTGACCGAATAGAGAGCGCAGTCTCGTCGAGCGTGAAGATCGTGTAGCCCGGCACGGCGATGGAAGCGACCACGCTGGGCGGATTCGGTCCGAACAGCAGGCCGAATTCCCGCTCGATGTCCTTACCGTAGTAGTTCGGCTGCAGATTGCCGTCGACCATGTACTGAAAATAGACGAGAGCTGTCACATCACTGCCTGTTGCCCCCGGCAGCCGCGGCTGACCTCCAGAAGCCGTCGCCTGTCAGGGTCATCGGGGCGGCTGCGCACTCCGCGCCATCGATGCTCCAGACCAGGTCGACGCTTTGGTGATTGCTCTCGAAGGCCGGAGCCATGGCCGGCACGAGAAGCACCAGCATGGCGAGGGCGCAGAGAGGCGGACGCCGCGGTCGCGGCAGGAACTCGGGCCAGACTTCTATAAGCCATCATCTGGCCCCCGAAGGGTTGAGGTGTTCGTAACCAACAGGAAAATGATATCAAAGATGGCGCCGATTGGTCAAGAGTGTTTTGATGTTTTGGACGTCGTATTTTGATAAGGTGCGATCTTTGCATTGCCAGCCTCCACGGGGTGGCACGAGATACTCCCGGGAACGGCCCGGCGCTTGAAGGCACTGATCCCGCGGCTCCTCGCCCGTGCCCAACCTAAAATCGCCCGCAGTCGGCCGTTTGCAGGCTCGGCGCGTGGCAGCGAAGGGACCAGCGCATGACCGTGGTCGTTTCATCCTCCTCCCCAAGCCGGCAGCGGCGCGGACCGGCTCGTGGTGGAATCCCTGCTGCGCAGCGCGATCGTCAGCCTCGAACGCGGCGATCACGAGGGGGCGGAGCGCTCACTGCGCCAGGGGTTGGCAAGGGTGCCGGAACATGCCGGCTGTCTGGCCGCGCTCGCGCTCTGTCTGGCCGAGGGACAGCGTCGCTACGTCACCGCCGAGCGTCTGGCGGCGCGCGCCATCAAGGTGGCGCCCGGCGAGGCGAGCGGATACCATGCCCTTGGTCGCATCTATCTGCTGGGTGGTCGCAAGCAACAGGCGTTCCGTTTTCTCATGAAAGCCTTCTCGCTCTCGCCGGGAGATCCCCGGGTTTCGAACGAACTCCAGGTGATGGGGCGGCGGCGTCCGCCTGTTTTCCGAGCGCTGCCCCGGGGTCACCCGCTCAATATGCTCTGCGGCCGGTGGCGCGCCTTTCCTGGCCGACGGACGGCATGCTGTCCTGATCGCGACGCTGATCGTGGTGACCCTCGTGTCCGTCGTGACGGCCGCGTTTTCCGCTCCCGGTTCCCCGCCCGAGGCGGCGGCCCTGCGACAGGGGCTGGCACGGGTGGACTCGCTGCTGGCGGTGCGGGCCGATGCCGCGGCGTGCGCGAAGTGGACCTGCTGCTGGCCCGGGCCGGCCCGTTTGCTGAACTGGCCTGGCAACTGGAGGAGCGGCAGGGTCTGGCCCTGGGGCGGCTGGGCCGCTTCGCCGCGGCGGTGGCGGCCTTCGAACGGGGTCTGCGCGGCGCCCCGCGAGCCGCAACCCTGCACCTCAACCTGGCCAGCGCTCTGATGGCCCTCGGTGAGCGGGGACGGGCGTTCGCCGAGTTCGAGGCGGCTGTCGCGCTCGACCCGACCGCCTGGCGGGCGCGGGTCGATTACGGGCAGGCTTTGGCGGCCTACGGACAAACCGTGGCCGCCCGTGCTGGGAACTGGAGGAGGGCAGGACGACTCTGCGACGACTGTCCCGGCGCCCCAGAGCGTTCGGTGCCTTGAATTGTCGGCGGGCAACTTCACGGCTGCCCTGCGCCCTTGCGAAGGTGCCTGGGAGGCCGTCCCGAGACCGGCCGTGCGTCGGACCCTCGCCCGGCCCGGCTGCGCACAGGAGATGCGCGCGGCGTCATCGCGTTGCTGGCCCCGCTCTGGCCGGACTCGCTCGACGTCCAGGAGCGGTCGCCTGATCCTCGAGGCGGATCGCGTTCTGGCTGACCCGACGCGGGCGTTGTCGCTGCTGACGGCGCTCCCGGAGGAGCGGGCTGCCGGGGACGCGCCGAGCCCGCACGGGCGAGGCGGGTGGCGGGGCGTCGTGGCAGCACCACCGCCCGGGTGCGGAAGCGCCGCCTTCGCAGACGATTCCGAGCTCTGGGGGATGGCGGCGGTTGTCCTGATCGAGACTGATCGCGACCCGGAAGGGTCTGCGCGCTGTGGAGCGGGCGATCGTGCTCGATGGCCGGCAGTCCTCCTACCGGCACAATCGGGCGCTGCTGCTTGAGCGGCTCGGGCATCAGGCGGAGGCGCAGGAGGAGTTGCGTCGCGCGGACGCCCTCGATCCCGCCCGGACCGACAAGCCGCGTTGACGCCCGCTGCGGGGGGCGGCCTCCGCCGCGCGCTCGCACGGCGGCTTCAATCCTCCGGTTACAGAATCCCAAACCGGCAAGTTTGCCGCCAATAATTTGCTTTATCATGACACGCTCTTGACGAATTTGTTGTATTGCTGTATTATTATTGTCTGCTCTTGGGGGATCGTCAAGTCGTCCGGTCTGGCAACAGGATAGGTTAGGGAATTGCTGGCCGGTGCGGCCCGGCCAGGAAAGGATGTTGGCATGAATCAGATGCTCCGCCGGTGGTCGGCAGAGGCGGGTCCGCTGGCGAACGACGATCATCATGGCGCTCTCGCTCCTGACGACAGCGGCCGCGCAGGGTGGAGTCTGCGAGGCGCTCTCGCCGACGAGCGCGAATGTCGTCGGCTTCGGCACCGACTATCTGCCGCGCATCGATTTTCATCCGGGTGAGGGGGAGGCGGATCTGTGCGCCATGCCGTTGCCGGGGACGCTGCCGGGCGCCCTTGCCCTGCCGGTGTACGCCTACAATCTCCAGGGCGAAGCGTTGGGCGCCCGCCTGCGCCTCGTCGCGTCCGCGGAGATCACCGGCTTTCAGCCCGCGCCGGGCGTGACCCGGTCGCGGATGGATGGCCCGTCCAGGACGGGGGTCTCTGGTTCGTCGATCTCGAACTGAGCGGCACCCTCTGCGGTCCGGCGCTGCTGGGCCAGCTCGAGCTTGCTGGTCCCCGCGGGTACGACAACGCTGTTCGCCGACGTGGCCGGCTTCGGCGGTTCCGGAGCGCCGACGTGACCAACATCTTCAGTGGTGAGCTGCCGGCCGTCACGCCGCGCCACGGCGTCTACGCCGGCGCCACAGACCTCTACCACTGCCAGCCGCCGCTCTGCCGGGAGCCGCACTGCGCCGGTGCGGGGGCTGACCGCCCTGCAGTCGGGCGGTTTCGTGATCGAACTTGGCTGGACCGCCGGCGGCGGCGAATTCACGATGATCCGCTACCGCGCCGACGGTGTGTCGCCCACGTCGATCTTCGACGGAGAATCTGCTGACTGTCATGCCGACGATACCGGGGCAGAGCTACGCCGTGATCCACGATAATCCGCAGGTCAGCCAGTACTGGTACACCGCGTTCGCGGTGAGCATGACCGGCGACGTGGTGACCCTGGGCAGTCGGCTGGAGTGCGATTCGTTCACGACGGCCAGCGTCGATCCGAGCATTCCCGTTACGGACGCCACCTGGGGCGCCGTGAAGAACACCTACCGCTGAGACGGAGGTCTGCGTCCTCGTCCTTCTCTGCCGCCGCCGCAATCTACGCGGCGGTGGCCGTTGCGGGGACGGGGTGGGTTGCCGGTTGCCGTGCGTCGCGCCTCGGGCGTAGTCTGCGTCATGGCCCGCGTTCGCCTGTCCGGCCCGCGTCTGGCCGCATCGAGGTGCTCTCTTGACGTCTGTCACTGACCGGCTCTGTCGCCTGGCGGGTGGCCTCGCCTTGACGCTGGGCCTGTTCTCGCCGGATGTGCGCCCGTGGCGACCCGGCAGGCGTTGCCCGTCTCCCGGATCCCCGCCTGCCCGACGCGGCGCAGCAGTCGACGCCGGAGGTCTGGCGAGAATCGCCTGCTCCCGAAGGGGACTGGCGGCCGCACGTGCTCGCGCGCTGCCGCCGGGCCGACGAGGCGCCCGCCGCGGTCGAGCGCTCCTCGGTCTTGGCGTGGGATCTCTATCGGAACCAACGCGCGGGATCCGACGCCATCATGGAGCTGGAAATCTGCCTCCGTGCACACCCCCGCGACGGTCTGCTGCTGGTCACCCTCGGGCAGATGTACCTGCTGGGCGCTCGTGGCGAGCGGGTCCTGGTGCCGCGCGAGGGGCCGGCGGCGGCCACGCGGCAATGGTCCCGGACCCGCGAACGTCTCCTGGACCGGGCGGAATCGCTGCTGCGGGAGGCGCGGACTGTGCGGCCCGACGACGGGAGCGTCGAGTACCTGTTGTCCGATCTGTCCACCGCCCGTGGCGACACCGCCGCCGCGGCCCTGTCGCTGGCCGAGGGGATCCGCAAGTGCCTGCTGCCGCGCAGCCTGGAGATCCTGCGTCGTTATCAGGGATTGCAGGGTCGACCGGCCCGGCTCGTCAGCCGGGTGGTCCCCGACTTTCCTGTCGAGGCGGGTCGAGAGGGCAAGTCCGGAGTGGTGGAGCTGGATCTTCTGATCGATCCCGCGGGGTTCGTGGTGCAGACCGTGACCGTGGCGAGCCCCGATTCCCGCCTCACCACGGCCGCGGTCGCGGCCCTGCTGGCGGCGCGGTTCGAACCGGCCCGGCTCGGTGAATACCCGGTCTGGTCGTGGCTGCGTCTTCCGGTTCCGTTCAAAATCATTCGCTGAGCGGGCGCTCCGGGCCAATCCCCGGTTGATTTGCGACCGCCGAAGCCGTTACTTTATGACAGTTTTCGCGTGCGACTTCCCACCGTCCGCGCGCGCCGGTCGGGCCGTGTCGGCCCGGTCGGCATTCGGTGTCTGTTGCCGGAGGTCATTGTGCCGATGACGCGGTTCAAGTCACCTGCCCTGCCGCTCTTCTACTGTGGGCTGCTCCTGGCGACCCTGGTGGTCGGGTGCTCGACGCGGGAAGATCCGAACGAGACGCTGGTGTTGCAGGGGAACCACTCACCCGGCACGCTGGTGATGGTCACCACCGACACCTCGTCCAACGGCTATCACTATCTGGAGCCGAGCCTCTCGCCCGACGGCTCCGCATCGTCTTCACGGTCGACTGGGCGGCTCTGCCGTCAGCGGCCAGCCGCCTGATCCCGTGCCGACGATCCGCCAGCTGGTGCTCGTTCCGAATCGTGTCGGCACGCATCCGGAGCAGCGCCTGGCGGAGTCGGGCGCCACGCTGGTGCCGTTTTCGTTCGCCGTGCACTCATCGCGGTGGCGGACGCGCGCCTGGATGCAGTATCCGCATGCTCGATGACCAGAAGGGTTCGCCCTGCTGGCTGGACGATCAAACCCTGATCTTCTGGATGCATACGCGGCGCGGCGATCGTCTTTTCCGGGCCGACCTGACCAAGATCTCCATCGTGCCCGAAATTCGTCTACTACGAGAGCGAGGATCTGCTGGAGCGACGGGCCGTTACTGGCAGCACCACGATCCGGCGATCTCTCCGGACGGTCAGTGGGTCGCCTTCTCGCGTTTCGGCAGCTCGCGCATCTCGCCGGACTCGCTGCAGACCTACACCAAGCAGCGACTCTGGGTCGTCAGCCTGAACCGGACGCCGATGATCGCGATGCCGTTGACGAGCGAAGGGGCCATTGATCGGCAACCCGGCGTGGTCCGCGGACGGGGGCCGGATCGCGTTCGACGCCACGCTCGATCTCATCGATGGCGGCTCTTTCTACGGCAGTGAAATCTTCTCCATCACCTTCGACGGGACTCAGGCCGCCACCGGCACGGTGCCGCTCGACCAGGGGCTCAGGCGGCTCACCTTCACGAGCATACCCGACGGGAATCCGATCCCGATCCAGAACAGCGAGCCGTCCTTCAGTGCGGACGGCTCCACCATCGTGTTCACGTCCACGCGACGCGCACCGTCGATCACCCTGCACGATCGTTCCATCTGGCGGATCCCGTCGGACGGTCGGCTGGAGCCGGCAAATCGCCTTCTTCAGCCGGGAGGACGACGTCCAGGCCCGGTTCCTGCCCGGATCGAACAACGTCCTGCTGCTCTCCAGCGCCATGGGCTTTCCGACCGAGATGCTCGATCGCCTGGAACTGGAGGCGCGCGACGAAATCCGGGCGGCGGATCCCCTGATGAACGACGTCCTGGTGAATCAACTGGCCGCGGCGAAGCGTATCGAACTGGAGTACTTCGCTCGCATCATGACGCATGTTTTCACGTTCCAGGGCTGGTGAGCCCGGGGGCAGGGATGTCGGACGAGGCCGCGCTGCGAGCTGAAATGGTGCGGATCGGCCGCCTGATGTATGATCGTCAACTCGTCGTCGCCGCCGAGGGCAACCTGTCCGCCCGCCTCGGCGGCGATCGCTTTCTGGTGACCCCCGCCGGCCGCTGCAAGGGTCAGCTCACCGAGGCGGACGCCGTGGCCGTGGATCTCCGGGGTCGGCCGGCCGGCGATTCCCCCGCGGGGGCCCGGCCCAGTTCCGAGTGGCGCCTGCACCGCGAGATCTACGGCGTGCGCGCCGACGTGGCCGCGGTCTGCCACGGCCATCCACCATTCGCCACGGCGTTCGCCGCGGCGGGCCAGGCGCTGGACGGCTGCCTGCTGCCGGAGGTCGTGGCGACGCTCGGCTCGGTTCCCCTCGCCCCCTACGCCACCCCTGGCACGGAGGAGGTCCCGCGCGCCGTGCGGGATCTGATCGCCGGCCACGACGCGCTCCTGCTGGCCAACCACGGAGTGGTCGCCGTCGGCGCCACGCTGACCGAGGCGTTCTTCCGGCTCGAGACCGTGGAGCGGCTCGCGCAGGTCACGCTCCTGGCGCGCCTCGCGGGGGGGGAGCGCCGTCTGGGCGCCGGCGAGGTGGCGGCCCTGCGCGGCGGTCGGGACGCGGCGCACGTGTTCGCGCCGTGCGTGCCCGGGGGCGATCCGCTCCCGGCGGCGCTGGACGATCTGGTGGAGGGGCTGGTGCGCGGCATCCTGCAGGGGCTGGCGCGGCGCTCCTGATCCCGCCGCTCGGCTGGACCGAAAAGCGAGCCGGGCGGCCCCGAGGGACCGCCCGGCTTTTCATGACCGGCAGTGCCGGCGGACGAGTCCTAGAACTCGACCTTGGCGCCCAGCCAGCCGTAGAGCAGCGAATCGAACGTGTTGTCGGCGCCGAAATAGTCGCCGAACGAGAACATCGCCGCGCCGCCCTCGAGCGAAACGCCGTCCTCGATCTTGTGGTTCACGAAGAAGTCGATCTCCGTGCCCACGCTCTTCGAGGTGTAGACGCCGTCGACGCTGTCGCCGTACAGGCCGTTGGGGTAGTAAATCGTAGTACCCGGAGGTCCCGTAGTAGTTGCCGAGATTCTCGAAGTTGTATCCGTAAGCGCGGTCCTCGTCGGTGGCGAGCTTGAACAGGTAGAAGTCCAGCTTGACGTCGGTGCCTTCGACCGGCGTGAGGCCGCCCGAGAAGCGGATCGTCGCCGTGTTGGCCCAGTCGACCATGTCCATGATGCCCATGTACGAGCTGTCGGAGCCGAACGGCGAGAAGAAGGTCTTGTCCTCGTGGTTGTCGTCGTCGGCGTTCTTCGCTGCCGCTGGCGTAGTTGAACTCGGCGCCGATGAACGGCTTCAGCGTCGACTCGAACTCGTAGAACAGGCCGGTGTAGAAGCCGAGCGTCGACGCGTCCCACTCGTAGTCGGCGCCCCACGAATCGTGTTCGGTGCCGTTGGTCATGAGTCCTTCGGCGTAGAAGTGCAGGCCGGAGTCGCTCATGTAGTCGAACAGGGCGCCGAACGTGAAGTAGTTGTCGTTCGCCACGTCGACAAGTTCATCGTCGATTCATCGTAGTCCTGGTAGTTGTCCATGGACATCATCAGGACGTAGGGCTCGATGTACATGCCCTCGGCGAGCGTCGAAGTGCGCGTAGATGCCGCGCAGGTCCAGGTCGCCCGTATCCTGCCATGTACTTGTCCATGAAGGTCTCGTTCAGCTTCAGGCAGAGCAGGTCGAACCAGCCCTTCTCGAACACGTAGTGGCCCTTGAAGCCGTCGAAGCGGATGCTCCGAATCGAAGGTCCACTCCTCGGCGCCGATGACCCGCTCGCGGCCGTACGCGAGGGCGAAGCGGCCGGCGTAGACGTCGAAGCCGTTGAACAGGAAGTCGGAAATGCCCAGATAGCCCTCGTTGAGGATCACGGCATGTTGCCGTTGAACATCCATTCGCCGGCCTTCGTCGTAGATGTAGTAGTAGCCGTCGTAGCCCAGCACGCGGGTGTTCTGCACCGACATGTTGAACAGGCCACGCTCGCCGATCTCGGTGCTGTAGCCGAGGCGGGAACGCACGTGCGCGAAGCCGAAATTGTCGTCGTTGTCGCTGGACCAGTCGTCGAAATTCTTGAACCCTTCCCAGCGGTAGCGCATTTCGCCGTACATGCCGTCGCCGGCGATCGCCGCGGTCGTGGCCAATCCCATCCCGACCAGCATGGCCAGGCACAGGATCAGAAACATGAGTCGCTTGAACATCGTGAACGCTCCTTCGTCTAAGCCATCGATCTGCTGCTCATCAAAGGTTCCTCAGGGGTACCTGTCGGCTCCCCGCGGGAGCCTGCCCTTTGACTCGTTCGCGATCGATCACCCCCCCTCGTAGAGAGTGGTCAGCCTCTCCGTGATGGCCGACCAACTGAAACGCTGTTCAATGATCCGCCGGGCGCGCTCGGCCCGCCCGCGCGCGGCTTCCGGCGCCGCCAGAACCCGGATCATCGCCTCGGCGAAGGTCGCGTCCGCGCCCGCGATCGCGAGCGCGTCCTCGGCCGAGTCGACGATCCCTTCCGCCCCGATGGGCGTCGTCAAGACCGGGATGCCACGGGCCATGGCCTCCAGGATCTTGATCTTGATGCCGCCCCCCTCGGCGAGCGGGGCCACGAAGAGCCGGCACTCGCGAAAGAGCGGGGTCAGATCCTCGACGTAACCCAGCGCCTGCACCCGCTCCGGCTGTCGGTTCAGCCCCGAAAGAAACACATCGGAGCCGCGTCCGGCAAGCACAAGCTGAGCGAATGCGTTGCATTGGGCGATGTTGGGCCAGACCTTGTCAACCAAAAATTTCGCTGCCACCCGGTTGGGGCGATGTCCGAAACTGCCGACAAAGAGCAGTCGTGGCGGGTCCTGGGGATCCCAGACCGGACGGATGGCCGCGGTGTCGATGCCCAGGGGCACCGTCACGCAACGGCGGCCTCCTCCCGCCTCGAGCAGGGCGCGGTCCTGGTCCGTGACGCAGAGCGTGACGTCGGCCCAGCGGGTGGCCGCCGTCTGCAGCCGTTCCCAGGCGCGGGCGCGCGCGGCGAGCAGCGCCCTGAGGGGGGCGTTCCGGGTGATCAGCGCGCGTCGCCGCAGCGGCAGGGCGCCGAGTTCGTGGCTGTTGAGGACCAGGCGCGGACCGGTCGGTTCCGGCCTGTTCCCGCCAGGCGCGCAGATCCCGGCACAGCAGGGAGAGCTGGAGGTACTCGATCTGGACCACGTCCGGGCGCAGCCGGTCCACGGCCGTCGACGACGGCGCGGGAAAGCGCGGCGGGAATGGTATTTCTCGACATAGTAGGGGTAGCCCGACCGCCGGCTGCGCAGCCAGGCCTGGGCGCGGGCGGCGAACAGGGTGAGCCGATCGCGCGCCGGAGGCGCCCCGGTCGGAGAACGGGATGGTGTGGACCTGGACCCCCAGCTCGGCGACTTCGGCGACCCGGCCGGCGTCCCCCGGGCGCAGGAGAGCGAGCAGATGCGTTTCGTGCCGGCGGGCCAGGTGGCGGGCCAGCTCGCGCACCGAAACCCCGCCGCCATGCCCGACGCTGCGATGCGGCAGGTAGGGAGATACGATCAGGACCCGCATGTGTCCCGACCTCCCCGGCGCCTCAGTGGATCACGTAGCCCTTGGCGATCGCGAGGTCGTCGCGGACCTTTTCGAGGGCGAGCTCCCAGTCGGGCGTGCCCTCCTGCAGGTAGGTCTTGTTGATGTCGCAGCCACTGCGTGGCCTCGGCGTCGATCCGCTCTTCGGTGCGCATGTCTTCGAGAATGAGATTCTCGATCAGGAAAACGGAACCGCTCCTCGGTGATCTCGAGGTCGACGTGCTCCTCGTTCGAGGAGGGCTTCGCAGATCTGGCGGGCGAGAGCCGCCACCCGTTCCTCCGTCAGCCTCATGCCGCGCCGCCTCCGGTCGCCCCAGGGGGACGCTGCCTAGAGTGTGAATCCCCGCTTGCGCGCCAGTTCGCGCTTCATCTTCTGGCGCAGCACGGTCAGGTCCATCTCCTGACCCTGGATTTCCCCGCGGTGCGCGTCCAGCAGGCGCTCGACTTCGTCTTCGAGTTCCTCCTCGGCGCGCAGATTGGCCCGGATGGTGTCGGCGACCGCGCGTTGCGCCAGATCGGGGTGCGTGACGAGATGCATGTTCCGATTGTCCTGAATCAACTTCAGGATTTTGTCGCTCAGGTATTCGACCTTGCGCGAGGAGAGCCTCACAGGATGCCTCCAGGTGCCGGCGCCGCGCGGCGGTTGGCCACGTGGCGGCGACGGCGCCTATCAAAAGCCTTCGGGCCGGTCTTGGCAAGTGCTTTTCCCTCGACTACCGTAGGGCGCGCCGCGGGAACCGGGGCGGGCCGGCTGCGTTGAAGGCCCGCCCGGCGATCGTGCCCGGGGCAAGCCACGGAAGGAAGCCATGCCAAGCGATCAGACGCTCGACAGGAGCCGCGCCGGGGAGCTTTCCCGGCGCCTCGAAGAGGTGCTGGCCGAGGCCGGCCGGGTCATCGTGGGGCAGCGGTCGATGCTGGAGGGGCTGCTGCTGGGGCTGCTCACCGGCGGCCACGTGCTGCTCGAGGGCGTGCCGGGCCTGGCCAAGACGCTGGCGGTGCGCACCCTGGCCGGGCGCCATCGACGCCAGCTTCCAGCGCATCCAGTTCACGCCCGACCTGCTGCCGGCCGACATCATCGGCACCACCATCTATCGCCGCGAGACCGGCGAGTTCACCGTCAAGAAGGGGCCGATCTTCCACCAACATCATCCTGGCCGACGAGATCAACCGCGCCCCCGCCAAGGTGCAGAGCGCGCTGCTCGAGGCGATGCAGGAGCGCCAGGTCACGATCGGCGAGACGACCTTCCCGCTGCCGGATCCGTTCCTGGTGCTGGCCACCCAGAATCCGATCGAGCAGGAGGGGACCTATCCCCTGCCCGAGGCGCAGGTCGACCGCTTCCTGCTCAAGCTGCGGGTCGGCTATCCCAGCCGCGAGGAGGAGCGGCTGATCCTCGAGCGCATGGCCGGTCGCGAGGCGCCGGCGGTGCGGCCGGTGATCGCCCCGCCCGAGCTGGCGGAGATCCGCGCGGCGGTGGGGGATGTCTACGTCGACGAGAAGATCAAGGACTACATCCTCGACCTCGTCTTCGCCACGCGCGACCCGGCGCCTTCGGGCTGGGGCTCGGGCCGCTGATCGCCTGGGGCGCCTCGCCGCGCGCCACCCTGGCGCTCACGCAGGCCTCGCGCGCGCGGGCGCTGCTGCAGGGGCGGACCTACGTCATGCCGGAGGACGTCAAGGCGTGCGGGCACGACGTGCTGCGCCACCGCGTCCTCGTCACCTACGAGGCCGAGGCGGAGCGGCTCACCAGCGACGACGTCGTGACGTCGCTGTTCGAGGGCATCGAGGTGCCCTGAGCATGGCGCGGCAGGAAACGCCGCCCACCGCCATCCCGCGCGAGATCCTCGAGGCGGTCCGCCGCATCGAGATCCGCGCGCGGCGCCTGGTCGACGAAACCTTCTCGGGCGAGTACCACTCGGTCTTCCACGGCCGGGGCGTGGCCTTCCGCGAAGTGCGGGAGTACGTCCCGGGCGACGACGTGCGGTCGATCGACTGGAACGTGACGGCGCGCACCGGGCACCCGTTCGTCAAGGTGTTCGACGAGGAGCGGGAGCTGACGGTGATGCTGGTCGTCGACGTCTCGCGCTCGGGCCGCTTCGGCACCGGGCCGCGCGACAAGGCCGAGATCGTGGCCGAGCTGTGCGGCGTGCTCGCTCTGGCGGCCGTGACCAACCGCGACAAGGTGGGGCTGGTCCTCTTCTCCGATCAGGTGGAACTGTTCATCCCGCCGGCGCGGGGGCGGGGCCACGTGCTGCGGGTGATCCGGGAACTGCTCGCCGCGCGCCCCGTGGGGCGCGGCACCGATCTCAACGCCCCGCTGCGCATGCTCGGCTCGGTCGTGAAGCGGCGCGCCACGGTCTTCCTGGTTTCCGATTTCTGGACGCCCGACTTCGCCACCTCCCTGCGCGTCGTGACCCGGCGCCACGATTGCGTGGCGGTGCGGGTGCGCGATCCGCGGGAGACCGGGATGGCCCCTGCCGGGCTGGTGCGCTGGATCGACGCGGAGACCGGCGAGACCCGTCTCGTCGACACCGACCGCGAGCGGACGCGCCGGGAGGCGGCCGCGCGGGCCGCCGCGCACGACGCCGGCCTCGAGCGGCTCCTGCTGCGGCTGGGGGTCGATCTGGTCGAAGTGGACGCCACCCGTTCCTATGTGATCCCGCTGCAGTCCTTCTTCGCCCGCCGCCAGCGGCGCCTCAGGAGAGGACCGTGAGGCGGCCTCGCGAGGGGCGTCGCGGCGGCGATCGCTGGCGGTGTGGCTGGGCGTCGTCGCCAGTCGGCGGCAGTCACGCGCGCCGCCGCCGGCCCGGCGTCGTCCGTCGTCCCCGTCCGACACCGCGACGGCCCTGCTGGCCGGGGCGGCCGGGACGGTCGCTCCCCGCGCCATCCTGGTCTGGCCCGACACGGTCTCCTTCGGCGATCCGTTCTGGGTGGCCCTGGCCGGGACGTGCCGTGCCTTCGCCCCTCTGCGGCCGCGGGCGCGGACTGGCTGGAGTGGGAATCTCCCGCAGCTGATCGGGGCGGCGCGGCGCCGGGGCGCGTTTGGCGCCGCCGCGCGGCTGGCCGCCCCCGGATTCCGGCGCGCGCGTGGTGGGCCGCGCGCGCGCGTACCGGTCCGGTCCGCTGCGCTTCGGCTGGGCGGGGCAGCCGGAGCTGCTTTCCGCCGTCGTGAACGTGCGCCCGCGCCTGCCGGCGGCCGCGCCGCCGGCGCCGGTGCGGGATCCGCGCGGTCTGGGCTGGCGGGGCCGGCGTCTGGCGCTGCTGGCTCTCGTCGCCGTCGCCCTCGTCGCTGCTGCTGGCGCGGCGCTGGCGCCGGCGCCACGCGCCGGCCGGGCCGGTCGATGCCCCGTTGCCGCCGCCCGCCTATCTGGCCGCCGCGCGCGCGCTGCGCGCGCTGGTCGACGAGGCGCTGCCGGCGCGGGGCGAAGGGCGCCGTTTCCTCGATCGGCTCGCGGGCGAGATCCGACTCTATCTGCGCGCGCGCTACCGCGTGCCGGCGCCGACCCTGACGCCCGACGAGATCGCCGCGGCGCTGACCGCGCTCGGCCACCCGGCGCCGCTCGCGGCCGCCGGCGAGCGCCTGCTGAGAGGCTGCGACGCGCGGCGATTCGCGCCCGGGGCGGCGACGTCCGCGACCTGCCAGGCGCTGCTGGCGGAGGCGGTCGCGCTGGTCGCCGCCGGACGGGTCGCCGGCCCGCTTCACGGTCGTGCCGGCGCCGCTGCTCATTGAAGGCGAGGCCGCGTGGGCGCGTCTGGGCGCCCTGCCGGGCGTGGGCAGGACGGTCGGATCCGCGGACGGGGAGGGGCGCGATGCTTGAATTCGCGCACCCGTGGGTGCTGCTGCTCGCTCCGGCGCTGGCCACGCTGCTGCTTCTGGCGCGGCGGCGTCCGCGGGTGCGCGCGGCGTTGCGCCACCCCAGCCTGGCGCTGCTGCCGACCGACGCGGGCGGCTGGCGGATTCGCGCGGGGCGGATCCTGTTCGGCCTGCGCCTGGCCGCGCTGGTGCTCGTGGTTCGTCGCGCTCGCCCGGCCGCGTCTCGCGCACAGCACCCGCGAGGTGGAAGGCGAGGGGATCGACATCGTCGTCGCCCTCGACATCAGCGGCAGCATGCGCGCGCTCGATTTTCAGCCGCAGGACCGGCTCGGCGTCGCCAAGCAGGTGATCCGGGAATTCGTGACGCAGCGGCCGACCGATCGCATCGGCCTGGTCGTTTTCGCCTCGCGTGCCTTCACCCAGTGCCCGCTCACCGTCGATCGCACCGTGCTGCTCGGCTTCCTGGACGAGGTGCAGGTGGGACTGATCGAGGACGGCACCGCGATCGGCCTCGGGCTCGCCACCGCCGTCGAACCGGTTGAAGCAGTCGACGGCCCTCAGCCGGACCGTGATCCTGCTCACGGACGGGCTCAACAACGTGCCGACGCTGGAGCCGGCGACGGCGGCCGAACTGGCGCGGGCGCTCGGCGTGCGCGTCTACACCGTGGGCGTGGGACGCGAGGGGTACGCCCCCTACCCGGTCGACGATCCGCTGCTGGGGCGGCGACTGACCCGCATCGAGACGCACATCGACGAGGCGCTGCTGCGGCGGATCGCCGCCACGACCGGCGGCGAGTACTTCCGGGCCGAGGATCCGGAAGCGCTGCGCGCGATCTTCGCCACCATCGACCGGCTGGAGAAGAGCCGGTACCAGACGACCGTGAGCACCAATTACCGCGAATTGATGGCCGTCTGCGGCGTGCCGGCCCTGATGCTGCTGCTGCTGGAGGCGGCGCTGGGCGCCACGCTGCTGCGCCGGCTGCCCTAGGGAGGGGATCACGATGCGCTTCGCGGCGCACGGATGGCTGTTCCTGCTCGTAGTGCTGCCGCTGCTCTGGCTGCTGCTGGCGGGTCAGCGACGGCCGGGCGCGGCGCGCCCTGCAGGCGCTCCTGGGGCCACGGGCCGCGGAGCACGTGGAGGGGGAGCGGCCGCGTCTGCGGGCGCGTCGCCGTCTCCTGCTGCTGGTGGCCGGCGGGGCGCTCGTGCTGGCGCTGGCGCGGCCGCAGTGGGGCGCGCGCGAGGTGACAATCCGCGAGCGGGGGACCGACGTGGTCATCGCGCTCGATATCTCGAATTCCATGCTCGCCGAGGATGTGGCGCCGAGCCGCCTGCTGCAGGCCCGGGCCGGTCTCGACAATTTCCTGGCGCGGCTCGGGCGGGGCCGGGTCGGCCTGGTCCTGTTCGCCGGGGCGTCGTTCGTGCAGTGTCCGCTCACGCTCGACCATGCGACGGCGCGCCTTTTCCTGGGTCAGGCCGAGCCGGACATGATCACGGCCCAGGGCACCGGAATCGCCCAGGCCCTCGCCACGTCGCGTGAACTGCTCGAACGCGGCGCCGGCGCGGGGGCGGCGACGGCCCGCCGGGCGATCATCCTGGTGAGCGATGGCGAGGACTTCGGCGGTGGCTGGGAGGCGGAGGCGAGGCGTTGCCGGGAGGCGGACGTGGCGATCCTGGCCGTGCCGGTCGGGGAGTCCGCGGGGCGGCCTGCTCCCGCTGCGTGACGCCGCCGGCCGGGCGGCCGGCTATCTCAAGGATGACGCCGGTCAGGTGGTGCTCTCGCGGGCCGATCCCGCCGTGCTCGAGCAGCTCGCCCGGGCCACCGATGGCGTGGTCCTGCCGTCGGGTCCCGCGGGTCTCGAGGTCGACAGGCTGCGCGCGGAGGTGTTGCGTCTCGGCGAACGTGACCTGGTGGAGCGACGCATCGCCGCGTACGCGGAGCGCTTCGTCTGGCCGCTCGGACTGGCCCTGTTCTGCCTGGTCGCGCGCGACCTGCTGTTCCTGCTGCCCCGGCGGCGGCCCGCGTCGGCCGTGGGGGAGCCCCGCGGGATCGACCGGCGCGTCCCGCGCGCGGTGGCGGCGGCGGCGTGTCGCGGCGCCGGTCGGGATGATCGGACTGGCCCTGCTGATCCTCGCGGCCTCCGGCGCGCGCGCCGCGCCGACCCCACCCGGCCTGCGTCCGCCGGGGGCGGTGGAGGCCGATCGCGGTCGCGCCCTCTACCGGGAGGGTCGCTACGAGGAGGCGCTGCGGGCGTTCACTTCCGCGCGGGCGCTGAATCCGAACGACCCCCGCCTGACGCTTGCCGTTGGCGAGACCCTGGCGCGACTCGGGCGCTCCCCTGAGGCGGTCGACGAATTCCGTCGGGCGGCGGCTCGCGCGGATCGCCCTGATCTGCGCGCCGAAAGTCTTTACAACGCCGGCACCTCCCTGCTCGCGGCCGGACAGACCGATGCGGCCGTGAAAGCCCTGCGCCAGTCGCTGACTCTCGACCCGGGGCGGGAGGATGCTCTGCGCAACCTCGAGATCGCGTTGCGCGAAGCGGCGAGGCAGGCGCCCTCCCCGGGGGAGCAGGGTCAGCCGCAGCAGGGGGACGACTCCTCCCCGGACAAGGAGGCGGGATCTCCGCAGACCGGACAGGATCCGTCGGCAGGTGGGGAACCGTCCTCTTCACAGCCATCACCGCCGGAGGGATCCGCGGGGAGTCCGGCCGCCGGAGCGCCCGACTCCCCCTCCCCCCGGATCGAGCGGGGCTGCCGGGGACCAGGAGGAGGCGCGCCGTCGTCGACGGCGGAGGCGGCCGCGGCCGCCGGCGGCCGCGCGGGTCCCGGTGAGATGACCCGGGATCAGGCGCTCGATCTGCTGCGCGCTTTGGATCGTGACGAGACGGAGTTGCGTCGATCGGTTCAGAAACGGGTCAAAGGCACCCCGGGGGCAGGTGGGAAACGATGGTAAGGGGGCCCTGCGGTTTTCCGGCCCTGTCAGGACGGGCGAGAGGCGGTCGCGCGTCGGTGTTGGGACTGATCCTCGCGCTCGGCCTGATGATCACCCCTGCGGTCGCCGCGGCCCTGATCTGCACGGCGCAGACGGACCGTGCCCGGGTGTCTCCGGGTGAGCAGATTCTCCTGACGATCTCCCTCGATGGGACGTTCCAGGACGTGGCGCCGCCCGTCCTGCCCTCCCTCGAAGGCGTGATCGTGCGGGAGGGGGGCACGAGCCGGAGTTTCACGCTGATCGACGGCCAGCGGAAAGGGAGCCTGAGTTTTTCCTATGTGATCGAGGTGCGGCGCGACCGTTCCTTCACCATCCCGGCGCTGACGCTCCGGGTCGACGGACAGGATTACGCGACCCGGCCCATTCCGATCGAGGTCGTGCCAGGTGCGGCCGGCGGTGCGTGCGTCCGCGTCCGGCCAGCCGTCGGTCACGGCGACTCCCACCCGGCCTGGCTCGCGCTCCCGCTCGGATGGGAGCGCCGGAGGTCCGGGCGACCCGCTGTTCGTCACCCTGACCGCGGATCGCTCGCGCGCCTGGATCGGGGAGCAGGTCGTGGTCGCGTTCCGTTTTCACCGTCGGGTGCCGCTATGGGATGCGCCGCAGTACCGTCCGCCCCGCAGTGAGGGGTTCTGGCGCGAGGATCTCACCCCGGAGCGCAATTTCTGCCGTGACGGTGGCCGGCGCCCGCTACGAGGTCACCGAAATCCGGTACGCCCTTTTTCCGACGCGCGCGGGGCGTCTCATCATCGAGCCGGCCGAGGTTTCGCTTCCGGACAATCCGTTCTCCCGCTTCGACCGTTTCTTCGGCCGCTCGACCGCGCCGGAGCTGCCGCGTCTGTTGCGCACGGGGGCGCTCACCCTGGAGGTCATGGCCCTGCCCGAGCCCCGCCCCGCGGCGTTCAGCGGGATCGTCGCCACCCGCGCGACCCTCGCGGCCAGGCTCTCCCAGGCGCGGGTGCCTCGCGGCGAGCCGCTCACGCTGACCGTCGAACTCCAGGCCGACGGATTCCTGAAGGGTCTGGCGGGGGTGCCTCTGCCGTCGTTGCCGGGGATCGAAGTCCACGACGCGGGCGATCGCTTCGAGGTCGATCGCAGCGGCGATCGCCTGGTCAGTCACTACCGGGAGGAGAAAGTGCTCGTGCCCCAGGACGAGGGGACCGTGCACCTGCCGCCGGTTCAATTCTCCTACTTCGATCCGACGCGCGGCAGATATGCCACGGCGCAGGCGGAGCCGGGTGACCTGAGCGTCGGACCAGGCGGCGCCGCGCGGTCGGTCGCGCTGGCCGACGGAGCGGACGCGCGAGCGGCGCGTGAACCGGCGGTGGAGCATCCCCGTACCGGCTGCGTCCGCGGCTGCGCGGACGAGCCTTTGCCGGCGCGACCAGGCTGGTGGGCGGCGTTATTGGTGCCGCCGCTGGCGCTCGGGGTGCTCGATCTGCGCCGTCGGCGGGAGCGGCGCCTCGCGCGTGATCCCGCCGCCCGGCGCCGGACGCTCGCCCTGGCCGAGGCCCGGCGTCGTCTGCGGCGGGCCGTCGGCGGGGATGGTGGCGCGGGGGCGCCGGCCGACATCGCCCACGCGATCGTCGGCTACGTCGGGGACTGCACCGATCGTCCGGCCACTGCCGTCGGTGCAGGTGAACTGCGGGAGCACGCGGCGGCTCTCGGGCTCGCCGAGGTGGGGGAACGGTTGGCGCACGTTCTGCGCGCCTGTGATGAGGCGCGTTTTGCCGGCCGGGACTCGTCCGCCTCCCCGGCGGCGCTGGCCGCGGAGGCGGAACGGCTGCTGATGCGCGCTGGAGAACGCCAGCCCCAGGCGACCGCGATGGCGGCTGCGCCGGCCGCCCGGCGCGCTTCTGGCTGGTCATGGTCTGCCTGCTCGGCCCGGGCGCGGCCGGAGCGGGCGAAGTCGGTCGTGACACGGCCGCCGTGGCGCGGTTGCTGTCCGAGGGCGCCGCGGCGTGCGCGGCCGGCGATGACGCCACCGCGGTCGCGCGCTATCGCGAGGCCGTGGCGCTGGGCGTGGATGATCCCGCCCTGCACTACAACCTCGGCAATGCGCATGCCAGACGGGGCGAACTCGGCCTCGCGGTCGTCAGCTACCTGCGCGCCCGCCGCCTGGCTCCGCGGGATCGGGACGTGCGGGCGAATCTGGAACTGACGCTCGCGCGGGGGCGGGATCGCGATCTGCTGCCGCGACCGCCTGCCCCCCGGCATCGCCCAGCTGGCGGCTCTGCCGGGCATCGCTCTCGCTCGACGAATGGAGTCTGCTCACGCTGGCGCTCACGTGGATCTGCGCGCGCGCTGGCCGCTCTGCGGTGGCGACGACGCGGCGCGCCGCCGTTCGTCGCGCGACTGCTCCGTGGCGGGCTGTTCCTGCTGGTCGCGGCCGGCGCGACGACGGCGTTGCGCTTCCATCAGGAACGGGCCGGCGGGCAGGCCGTGGTGGTGGTTGCCGAGGCGGAGGTGCGCAGCGGCCCGGCGGCCTCCTACCCGGTCGTCTTTCCGCGTGCACGACGGTTTGCCGCTCACCGTGCAGGACCGGCAGGAGGGGTGGCGGCGGATCAGCCTGGGCGGCGCCGGGACCGGCTGGCTCCCGGCGACCAGCGTCGAGACAGTACGGCTGCCGTGAGCCGTGTCACCGGGGAGGCAGCGGGGAACATGCGACGCGAATCGGCCCGGCTCTTCTGGGGAACCACGGCGGCGGCGCTGGCGGTGCGGGTGGCCCACGTGCTCACGCTTGCCCGGCAACCCGCTGTTCACGCATCCCCTCATGGACGCGGCGGTGCACGATGCCTGGGCCCGCGGCCTGCTGGCCGGCACCTGGCCCGGAGCGGAACCGTTCTTCCGCGCGCCCGGCTACCCGCTCTTCCTGGGCGTTCTCTACGGTGTCCTGCGGTTGCTCGGTCTCGATCCCGGCGAGCCGGGAGCGCGTCTGGCGACCGTGCTGGTGCAGGCCCTCATCTCGGCTCTGGGCGCCGGACTCGTGGCGCTCTGCGCGGAACGCGCCTGGAACCGGCGCGCCGGCTGGCTGGCCGGCGGCATCTTCGCCGCGCTCTGGACGAGCATCTATTTCGCGGGCGAGCTGCTTTTCGAGACGCTGGTCACGACACTCGCGCTGTGGCTCGTCTGGCGACTGCTGCGCGACGACGGCGAGGGGGATGCCACGCCGCGCGCGGCCGGCCTGTTCGGCACCGGTCTGGTGGCCGGCCTCGGTGTGGTCACGCGTCCGCCACTGCTCGTGTTCGTGCCGGTGATCGTCTTCTATCTGCGGCGCGGGCGGGGACTGCGCTGGCGCTCCCCGGGCTGGGCGGCGCTGGCGACCGGCCTGCTGCTGCCGATCCTGCCGGTGACGCTGCACAATGTCGTGCGCGGACACGATGCCGTGCTCATCGCCACGCAGGGAGGGGTCAATTTCTGGATCGGGAACAACCCGCAATCCGATGGCCGGACCGCCATCGTGCCGGGCACGCGGGCGACCTGGCAGGGCGGGATACGAGGACGCCATCGCGCTGGCGGAGCGCGAGGCCGGTCACCGGCTTCGCCCTTCCCAGGTCGACGCGCACTACCTGCGCAAGGGACTCGCCTTCATCGCGCGTGAACCGGGTCGGGCCGCGCTGCTCACGGCGCACAAGCTGCGGCTCCTGCTGGCGGCCGGGGAACGGGGCAACAACAACAATCCCTACTTCTGGCGGCGCTGGTCGCCGGTGCTGCGCTGGCCGATCTGGCTGGGCTGGGCGCCGGTGCTCGCGCTGGCGACCCTGGGCTTCTGGCGGCGGGATCTGGCGCGGTCGCGCCGGACCCTGTTGCTGGGCGTCGCCGTGGTCTACGCCGCGTCGGTGCTGGTGTTCTTCGTCAACGGGCGGTTCCGGCTGCCGCTGCTGGCGCTGCTCGCGGCGCCGGCCGGCGCCGGGCTGGAGCGGATCATCAGCGGTCTGCGGGCCCGACGCTGGCCGGACGGTCTGGCCGGTCCTCTGCTGGCGGTCGGCCTGCTGGCCTTTTCCGCGTCCGATCTGCTCACCTTTCGCGAGAACCGCGTCGACGCCGATGTCTTCAGCCGCTTCGCCCTGGGCAATGCCCTGGCCGAGCAACGGCGACTCCGACGGCGCGCGGCGCGCCTATGAGGACGCGCTGGCTGTGCAGCGGCGATTCCGGCTGACGCAGTTCGGGCTGATCGCGGAGCCGCTCTACAATAGCCTCGGCCGTATCTACCTGTCCCAGCAGCGGACGGCTGACGCCCTGACTCTCTGCACGGAATGGGTGCGCGCCCAACCGGCCACGATCGCGGGCCGGGTGATGCTGGGCGAGCTGCTGTTCCAGGCAGGACGCACCGCCGAGGCGGCGGCGCAGTTCGAGGTGGCCCTGCGGACAGCCCCGGATGATCAGGGGGCGCAGCTCGGCCACGCCTGGATTCTGCGCGCGAATGGCGACTGGGCGCGGCGCTGCGCCGGTTCCGCGGTCTGACCGACGGACCGTCGGGTGTGCAGGCGCTGTTCGGCGCCGGACTCTGCCTCATGGATCTCCAGCGGTGGGGCGAGGCGGAACAGACGTTTCGCGAGGTTCTGCGGCGGCAACCGGACTACTGGCAGGCGCTCGGCAATCTCGCCGCCATCTACGACCACTCCGGTCGGCAGGAGGAGGCGCGCCGGGCCTGCGAAGAGCTGGTCGCCCGTCGTCCCGGCGACCCCCAGGCCAGCCGCTGGCTGGCGGAGCATCCCCGCTGAAGCCGCCGTCCGGGCCGTCTACTCCGGTCGATAGGAGGCGCACGAGGTCGGCGTTTCCTGTACCCTGACCTCCACCAGCAGCGGGAGCGCCGGCGCCAGCTGGTCATGAATCCAGCGCGCCAGCAGTTCGGCGGTCGGGTTTTCCAGCCCCGCGATGTCGTTCAGGCAGGCGTGATCCAGACGCTCCCGCAATGGAGCGAACGCCGCCTTGATCTCTCCGAAGTCCACGATCCAGCCGCTTTCCGCGCCGACCGATCCCTCGATCACCAGGGTCGCCGTGTAGGTATGGCCGTGCAGTCGGCCGCAGGGATGGCCGGCCGGGACGCGTGGCAGGCGGTGCGCGGCGTCAAACGTGAAAGACTTGGTGATCCGCGTCGGCATGAGCGCTCCCGTCCGCGGCGCGACCGCGCCGCGGGGGTGCGGCGGGGCGACGGCGGCGTCCACAAGAATAAGCGGTGACCGACGGGGCGCCAGCGGACAGTCCCGGACAACCGGAAGTCCCTCAAGCGATGTCTGATCCGGCCGAATGCACAGGCGCGGGGAGAGGGTCCGGCCCGCCACGGCCCGTTTCCGACTGACGGGGTGATCACTTGTCTGCCGAGGAACGCGAACTGCTGGAATTGCGGCAGGCGCTGCAGGCGCTGGCGCGCCGGGTGTCCGTCGTCGAATCGACGGTGGCGGTGGCCGTGCCCCGCACCGACGTCGCGCGGGAGCGCGAGGAATCGTCCGCGGCGGCGCGCCCCGCGGCGGCCGCCGATCGTGCCGTCGCCGTTTCCCGCCAGACCGCGGCGACCGTGCGGCCGACGACAGGCCGTGTCACCGAGGAGACGGCTTCGGGTGTGCCGACGGCCGACCTGCGCGCCGGCCTGGCGGTGCTCGACGCGGCGGAGGACGTCAAGGATTTCCCCCGCTTCTTCGTGCGGCTCGCCCAGCAGACCGGCCTGGGCATGCTGCTGCTGAAGCGCTGGAGTTCGGGGCTCGAAATCCTGCTCGCCGAGGGGATCGAGCGGAGCCGTGCCGGCGGCGATGCGGACTCCCTGCCGGAAGGTCGCATTCCGATTCGCGACGACGATCTTTTCTCCGCTCTGGCCGGGGACCACTGTGTCTACGCCGGTCCGGTGCCGGTGAAGCACTTCCCGCTCGATCTCTCGCTGCTGCTCGGGCGTGGTCAGGATCGCCACATCGTGGTTCTGCCGCTGCCGCTGCGCGGCCGCTGGAACACCTTCATTCTCCTCGACGCTCCGCACGCGGATCCCGCCGCGGTCGGGGCGGCCGAACTGCTGGCGCGCTACGCGCTGGCCCGCCTGCTGCTGCTGGAGCACGGCGAGAAGACAAAACCCCAGAAGAGTGCGGCGATCCTGACGCAGGAGTTGGCGCGGAGGGGCGGTGCCGGGCCAAGGGGGGAGGACCCTGTCAGGCCCGTCCCCCGCGCCGGCACCCCGCCGGGAGAGACCGGCCGCACCCCTGCCGCCCGCGACCCAGCCGGCGCAGCGCGTCCGTCCCCCTGCCCCGGTTCCCGGCGACGGTCCGGTGCGCTCGCCCGCGGATCTGGCCACGATCCTGAGGGATGTCGGCGACGGGGCGTCCGCGCCGGGCAAGCCGCGTCAGGAACCGGGCTCCGACGTCGGCGACAGCGAGCGTGGATCCGGAGGAGCTCATCCGTCGTGTCGGTGAGCTGCCGGCGCTGCCGCGCGTGGCCAACCATATCCTGGCCCTGATCGCGGATCCGAACACGACCGCCGGCAAGCTCGAGAAGGCGATCATCCTGGATCAGGCCCTCACCGCCAAGATCCTCAAGATCGCCAACTCCTCCTTCTACGGCGGGCTGCGCGACGTGAACACGGTCAGCGAGGCGATCGTGCGTCTCGGTTTCGTCACGATCCGCAACTGGACGCTCGTCACGGCGGCCAAGTCGGTGTTCCTCGACGCCGCGTCCGGGCCGGCTCTGCAGCAGATCTGGCAGCAGTCGGTGTTGTCGGCGATGGCCAGTCAGCTCGTGGCCGAGCACGTGCGCCACTCCTCGCCGGAGTCGGTGTTTGTCGGCGGGCTGATGCAGAACATCGGGCAGCTGGCGCTGGCGAAGGCGTCGCCGGAGCTGTTCCGACAGGTGCTCGATACGTCCGCGGACGCACAGGTTCCCTACCACGTGGTCGAGCGCGAATTGCTCGGCTTCGATCACGGGGCGCTTGGTGCGCTGCTTATCCGCGAGTGGAATCTGAGCGACGAGCTGGAGGAGGCCGTACGCACGCATCATCGCCTCGCCGAGGCCGGCGTGGCGCGTCCCCTCGCCGCCATGATCGCGCTCGGGGAGGAGATCGCGGCCTGCAGCGGCAGCGTACCGGACGAAGGGCTGACGATCTGGGAGATGAGCGAAGCGGCCCGTCTGCTCGACGTTTCCGAAACGACCTACGTCGATCTGCTGGAGAAGGCCCGTCGCCTGCGCATCGATCCGCAGCTGTTCGGCTGACGCCTCGGTCGGCCCCGCTCAGCCCGCCGCGTTCTCGCTCCCCTCGCCGGCCGGCGGCTCGAAACAGCGGCGGCAGCGCGCCTCGTACGTGCCCTGGGCGCCGACGACGATCTGATCCAGGCTGGCGGTCAGACGCTGCGTGTGGTTGGCGGGATTGCCGCAGACGACGCAGATCGCGAGCTGCTTCGTGACGTATTCGGCGGTCGCCATCATGGCCGGCATCGGGCCGAACGGACGACCACGGTAGTCCTGGTCGAGCCCCGCCACGATGACCCGTTTGCCGAGATTGGCGAGCCGGTTGCAGACATCCACCACGCCCGCGTCGAAGAACTGCCCCTCATCGACGCCCACGACTTCGGTCTTGTCGTCGAGGCGGACGAGGATGTCGGCGCTCGTCGCGACGACCTCGCCTGGCATGCGCTGCTGGCTGTGCGAAACGATATCCGAGGCGTGGAAACGGTTGTCGAGAGCCGGCTTGAAGACCTGCAGGCGCTGTCGCGCGATCTCGACGCGGCGCAGCCGGCGGATGAGCTCCTCGCTCTTGCCGCTGAACATCGGCCCGCAAATGACCTCGATCCAGCCGATCCTGCCCTGGATGACCTGCATTATCGCCTCCTGCCGCCCGTTCCGCCATGCGCTGTCCGGATCGCGGCAGAATGTAGCGGACAGCGGCGGTCCGGCCAACCCCGAAGCGCGACAGCGCGCATTCTGGGGGGTTTCGCACCACCCGTCGGGCCGTTATAATGCCGTCCGTGGCGACTTGCCGCGACGAAGCCGATGCGGAGAATCCACACTTCCAGGCCCGCCGGATGAACGGCCGGATCGTCGACATGAGCCTGCAGCCTCCCGGGTCCGGACCGTTCCGCCCGGTCGATACCGCGCGCGTGGTCGCCTGCGTAACCGCCGCGAAAAACGAAGGGAGCGTCTCGCGATGAAGGGTGTCATCCTGGCCGGCGGCCTCGGCAGTCGGCTGTTCCCCTGCACGAAGATCACCAACAAGCATCTGCTTCCGGTCTATGACCGCCCGATGATCTTCTATCCCATCGAAGCGCTGGTGCACGCGGGCGTGCGCGACATCATGATCGTCACCGGCGGCAGCTTCGCCGGGGACTTCCTGCAGTTGCTCGGCAACGGCAAGGAGTTCGGGCTCAAGGAGCTGCACTACACGTATCAGGAGGGGGAAGGGGGCATCGCCGACGCGCTGCGGCTCGCGCAGGATTTCGCCGACGGTGGGCGCATCTGCGTGATCCTCGGCGACAACATCGTCGAGCGCTCCATCCTGCCCCGCGGTCGCGGCCTTTCAGGGGCAGTCGTCGGGGGCGCGCATCCTGCTCAAGGAGGTCGACGATCCCCAGCGTTTCGGCGTGCCGGAGTTCGCCGGGGACCGCATCGTGCGCATCGAGGAGAAGCCGCGGGCGCCGAAGTCGCGCTTCGCCGTGACCGGGATCTACTTCTACGATCACCAGGTCTTCGAGATGATCTCCCGGCTGCAGCCATCGACGCGGGGCGAACTGGAGATCTCGGACGTGAACAACATGTACATCGAGCGCGATCAGTTGCAGTGGAGCGTGCTCGACGGCTGGTGGACCGACGCCGGTACTTTCCCGAGTCTGCTGCACGCCTCCACGCTCGTGGCGCGCGGCGGCGCCAACCGGCCATGAGGCGCGCGGCGCGCGGGATCCACGGGGCCGGCGCGGGGAGCGAAGCATGAACATCCTGGTCACGGGCGGGGCCGGCTTCATCGGCGCCAATCACGTGCGCTGGCTGCTCGCCAACACGGACGACCGCGTGGTCAACCTCGATGTGCTGACCTACGCGGGCAATCTCGAGAACCTGGCCGGCCTGGAGGAGCACCCGCGCTACCGTTTCGTGCGCGGCGACATCGGCGACCGTGAACTCGTGCGCGCCCTGCTGGACGGGGAGCGCATCGAGGCGGTCGTGAATTTCGCGGCCGAGAGCCACGTCGACCGCTCGCTCGACGCGCCGCGGCTCTTCCTCGAGACCGAACGTGCTGGGCACGCAGACCCTGCTGGCCGCGGCGCGGGAGGCGGGTGTCGGCCGCTTCCTGCAGGTCTGCACCGACGAGGTGTACGGCTCGCTCGGCGCCGAGGGGAAGTTCACCGAGGCGACGCCGCTCGCCCCGAACTCCCCCTACGCCGCCACCAAGGCGGCCGCGGACCTGGTCTGCCGGGCCTACCACCACACGTTCGGCTTCCCGGTGGTCATCACGCGCTGCAGCAACAACTACGGTCCGTACCAGTTTCCCGAGAAGCTGATCCCGCTGATGATCGCCAACGCCCTCGAGGGCCGGCCGCTGCCGGTCTACGGCGACGGGCTGAACGTGCGCGACTGGCTCTACGTGGCGGACCACTGCGCCGCCCTCGACCTGGTCCTGCGCCGCGGCCGGCCGGGCGAGGTCTACAACGTCGGCGGCGACAACGAGCTGCCGAACCTCGAGCTCGTGCGCACGCTGCTGCGCCTGCTCGACCGGCCGGAGTCGCTCATCGCCTTCGTGGCCGACCGTCCCGGGCACGACCGCCGCTACGCGATCGACGCCTCGAAGATCCGCCGCGAACTCGGCTGGGCGCCGGCGCACCGTTTCGCGGACGGTCTGGCCGCCACGGTGCGCTGGTATCTGGACAACCGGGCCTGGTGGGAGAAGATCCGCAGTGGCGCCTACCGTGACTACTACACGACCCTCTACGGTCCCGACGGGAGGTACGGCGGCCGGTGAACGCGGGTCGGGATGACGGCGACCGGCCGGCTGGACCTGCCCGACGGCCGGGCCACGGTCATCGCGGCGGAACTGGCCGGCGTGGTGCGCTGTGGCGTGCTGGCCGTCGACGGCGTGGCGGTCGGCGACGCACCGGACCTCGCGGCCGAAATGTCCGTCAGGGCGGTGGAATTGCGGCGGCTCTACCGCGACCTGTCGCCGGGCGACATCCCGGCTCTGGGCGAAGCGCGCCGGCTCTACCGGGCCGCCGGCGTCGATCCCACCCGGACCCGCCCCTCGTCGGAGGCGTTGTTGCGCCGGGTGCTCAGGGAGCAGCCGCTGCCGCGCGTGAACGCGGCGGTCGACGCGATCAACCTCGCTTCGCTCTTTTTCCTGCTGCCGATCGGTCTCTACGATCTTGACCGGGTAAGGGGCGATGTCGAGCTGCGGCGCGGTCGCGCGGGCGAAGCGTACCCCGGCATCCGCAAGGGCGAGATCCATCTCGAAGGCCGCCTCGGCCTGTTCGACGCGCAGCGGCCCGTTCGGCTCGCCGACCAGCGACTCCCCGCGGACGAGCGTCGACGAGACGACGCGGCGGCTGCTGGCGATCGTGTTCGCCACGTCGGCGTATCCATCGGGCCTCGCTGGCCGGTGACCTCGATCTGCTGGCCGGTCTTGTCCACCGCTCATTGTGGCGGCCGCGTGGTCTGCGCCGGGTTCCTGTCGCGGACCGGCTGAGGCGAGCCGTCGCCGGGAGAACCGCCATGCGTTTCCTGTCCCTCTGTTGCCGCATTCTCCTGCTGCTCGCGCTGGCGTTGTGGGGCGTGATGGCGCGCGCCGATCCGCAGGTGGCGACCGGGCGGGAGGGGATGGTGGTCACCGCGCACCCGCTTGCCTCGCGCATCGGTCGCGATGTCCTGCGCGCCGGAGGCAACGCCTGCGACGCCACGGTCGCCGCGGCCTTCGCGCTGGCGGTGGTCGAGCCGTACGCCTCGGGCGTTGGCGGCGGCGGTCTGCTCCTCGTGCACACGGTGGCCGACGGCCGTGTCCGCGCACTCGACTGCCGGGAGACGGCGCCCGCCGCGGCGCGGCGCGACATGTTCGTGAGGGGTGGCGCGGCCGACCCGGAGCTCAGCCAGACCGGCGGTCTGGCGGTGGCGACGCCGGGCCTGGTGCGCGGTCTGGCCGAGTTGCACCGCGCGGGGGGGCGCCTGCCGTGGGCCGATCTGCTGCAGCCGGCGATCGCGCTGGCGAGGGAAGGCTTCCCGGTCGACGCCGAACTGCGGGCCCGGATCGAGCAGGAGGCGTCGCGACTGGATCCCGCGGGGCAGGCGATCTTCCGGCCGGACGGTGTCACGCCGGCCGTCGGCGCGCGGCTGGTCCAGGCCGATCTCGCGCGCACGCTCACGGCGATCGCGGTCGGCGGCGCGGAGGTTTTCTACACCGGGCCGCTGGCCGAGGCGATTGTGGCCGGCGCGTGCGCCGCCGGTGGTGTACTCACGACCGCGGATCTCGCGGCCTGCCGGCCGCTCTGGCGCGAACCGGTTCGCGGGACCTACCGCGGTACCGAGGTCTGGTCCATGCCCCCGCCGAGTTCCGGCGGTGTCCTGCTGATGGAGATGCTCAACGTCCTGTCGGGCCGCGATCTCGCCGCCGCGGGGTGGGGTGCGGCCGAGGCGTGGCGGTGCCTGGCCGGCGCGATGAGTCTCGCCTTCGCCGATCGGGCCCGCTGGCTCGGCGATCCGGATTTCTTCCCCGTGCCGGTGGCGCGTCTCACGTCGCCCGGCTACGCCGATTCGCAGCGCGCGCGCCTGGACGCGGTGTTCCCGGCCCCGGCGGCGGAAGGCACGCCGATCGAATCGCCGCACACCACCCACCTGTCGGTGATCGACGGCGCGGGCAACGCTGTGGCCGCCACCCTCACCATCAATCTATCCTTCGGGTCCGGCGTGATCGCCCCCGGCACCGGCGTGATTCTCAATGACGAGATGGACGACTTCTCCGCGCGGCCCGGCACGCCGAACTATTTCGGTCTGGTCGGCGGCGAGGCGAACGCGATTGCGCCGGGCAAGCGCCCACTCTCCAGCATGACGCCGACGATCGTGCTCCGCGACGGGCAGCCGTGGCTGGTGCTCGGCAGTCCTGGCGGCAGTCGCATCATCACGGCGGTATTGCAGGTGCTGGTGAACGTGGTCGACTTCGGCCTGGACCTGGCAACGGCCGTGCGGGCCCCCCGAATCCACCAGCAGTGGTCGCCACCCGAGACCGGGTGCGAGCCGCTGGCCGTGGCGCCCGAGGTCGCGGCGATGCTGCGCGCGCACGGACTGGCGCTGGTGCCTCGCGCGGCCGTGGGCAACGTGCAGGCGATCCTGGTCGACCCGCGCACCGGTGTCCGGACCGGGGTCAGCGATCCGCGGGGGATCGGCGAACCGGCCGGCTACTAGCGGACCGACGGATCGCCGCGGTGGGGAAAGCGTCGCCGCACCCAGACCTCCGCGACGTCCCGCGTCGGCAGTTCGCCGTCGAGCTGCGCGGTCTCCAGTTCCCGCAGGATGCGGCCCAGCAGCGGCCCCGGCGGATAGCCGAGCGCCAGCAGGTCGGCGCCGCGCAGCAGCGGCGGCGGCGCCAGTTCCTCGTGCGAGAGCCCCGCCAGCGTCTCCCGGCAGAACTCCCACTGGCCGAGATCGCGGTGGCTGCCGAGGCAGTCGAGCCGGTGCAGTTCGAGATGGTCGGCGAAGCCGGGCTGCCGCAGGAAGCGCTTGAGCGTGGACGGTCGCATGTGCCGCACCTCGATGAAGCGCAGGTGCTGGGCCACGAGATCGGCCGCGCGCGCCACGTCCGCGGCGGCGTAGCGCAGGCGGCGCCCGATCGCCAGCGGTCATCTCGGCGCCCCGGGCGGCGTGTCCGTGGAAGCGGATGCGGTCCGTGCGCGTGAGCGTGACCGGCTTCGCCACGTCGTGCAGCAGGATCGCCAGACCCGAGCGGCAGCGAGCGTGCCGGCGAATGCCGGAACATCAGCACGGTGTGGGTCCAGACATCCCCCTCCGGGTGGAACTGGGGCGGCTGCGGGACGCCGCGCATGGCGTCGACCTCCGGCAGGACGATCGCCAGCAGCCCGCTGCCGGCCAGTTCCTCGAGGGCGTCGGCCGGGCCCGGCCCGGTCAGGATCCGCGCGAGCTCCTGGCCCACCCGCTCGGCGGCGACCGGCGGATCCCCTCGCGGCTCGCGGCGAGCGCCGCGCGCGTGTCGTTCGTCGATCGTCAGTCCGCACTGCGCCGCCAGGCGGGGCGCGCGCAGCAGCCGCAGCGCATCCTCGCGAAACCGCTGGACCCGGTTCGCCGACGCAGCGCAGCACGCGGCGGGCGCAGTCGGCCGCGCCCCCCACCGGATCGACGATCACCTCCGCGAGCGGATCGAGGTAGAGCGCGTTGACCGTGAAGTCGCGCCGGCGCGCGTCGGCCGGGAGCGAGGTGGTCAGGTCGACGGAGTCGGGGTGGCGCGCGTCGCTGTACGGTCCCTCGACGCGGAAGGTCGCCGTCTCCACGACGACTCCCCTGCTCGATGCACCAGCACCACGGGGAAGGCGGCGCCCGCCTGCCGCGCCAGCGGGAACAGGGCGAGGATCTGCTCCGGCGACGCGCTGGTGGCGACGTCGAAGTCGCCCGGCTCGCGGTCGAGCATCAGGTCCCGCACGGCGCCCCCGACCAGGTAGGCCTGATGGCCCGCGGCGGCCAGGCGGCGCACCACGCCCACCGCCGGAGCGGCGGCGGCCGGCAGCGGGCGCGGCAGAGGGACGGTCGGGATTGCGGGGGGGGCCATCCGCCCATATTCTCAGAGCCGCGCGGCGCGGTCAACGCGTGCCCGCGCAGGCCCTGTCCGGGAGGGACGCCGTGGGACCGCGAGCCATCCTGATCCGCCTGCTGCCGGTGGCCCTGGCCGCGCTCTGGGCGATCCCGTCGGGGGCGGTCCCGGCGGTCGCCGCGCCGGGCGCCGACGGCGAAGCGATGCTGGCGCGGGTGCGCGCGCTCGCCGCGCCCGCCCTGGCGGGCCGGGGCAACGGCACGCCGGAGGCGCTGGCCGCGGCCGACAGCGTCGCCCGCTGGTTCGCCGACGCCGGTCTCGCGCCGGGCGGCTCGTCCGGCTGGTTCCAGGACTTCACGCTGCAGGGGGGCGATCTGGCCGGGCGGCCGGCCCGCAACGTGATCGGCCGCCTCCCGGGCCGGGGGGCGCTCGCCTCCCGCTGGCTCGTCATCGGCGCGCACTATGACCACCTCGGGCCGGTCCGGGGCGAAGGCGTCGCCGGACGCTACCACCCCGGCGCCGACGACAACGCGTCGGGGGTGGCCGTGCTGGTCGAGGTGGCGCGGCTGCTCGCCGCGGGCGACACGGCGGACGGCGGCGGTCCCGACGCGCGCGCGGTCGTCTTCGTCGCCTTCGCGGGGGAGGAGGACGGCCTGCAGGGCTCGGCCTGTTTCGTGCGCGACCTGCCGGCCCCGCGCGATTCGCTCGACGCGATGCTCAACCTCGATTCGGTGGGGCGTCTGCGCGACGACCGGCTCTATGTGGCCGGCGTCGGCACCGCCGCGGCGCTGCCCGGACTCGTCGCGGCGGCCAACGCCGCGCACGGTCTGCACCTGGAGATCAGCCGGGGCGGGTGGGAGGCCAGCGACCACGTCTCCTTCAACGCGCATCGGCGTGCCGGTGCTCTTCCTGCTCACCGGGCCGCACGAGCAGTACCACACCCCGGCCGACGACTGGCCGCTCGTCGAGCCGGCCGGCCTCGTCGCCGTCGCGGAGTTCGCGCGCGACCTCGCCGGCGGGCTGCGCACGCTGGCCGCGGGCCGCTGGTCTACACGGCGGTCGGCGAGCCGCCGCCCGCGCGACGCGCCCCGGACTCGCGCGACGGCGCGAGGTGGCGAGACGCGTCGCGCCTGGCTCGGTGTCATCCCGGATTTCGTGGAGGGGGCCGGCGGCGTCAGACTGGCGGGGGTGATGCCGGGCAGTCCCGCGGCGGCGGCCGGTCTGGTCCGCGGCGATGTGCTCGTGGCGTTCGCGGGTCGCCCGGTCGCGGATCTGCAGACGTACACGCGCGAACTGTACGCGCACGCGCCCGGCGACACGGTGACGGTGGAGGTGCGGCGCGGCGCGGCGACCGTCACGTTCCTGGTCGCCCTGGCCGCGCGCCGCTAGGCCGGCGTCGTGCGGCCGGCGCCCTACTGCCCCTCCGGGCCGCCGTAAAGCGCGTCGATCACCTCGCTGTACTTCTTCTGCACGACCCGTCGCTTGACCTTCATCGTCGGCGTCAGTTCGCCCGATTCGAGCGTGAAGTCGTGTTCGAGCACGGCGCACCGCCGGACCTGGCTGAACGGCGGCAGGGTCCGGTTCACGCGCTCGAGCTGGCGTTCGTACATGGCGATGATGTCGGGGTGCTTCGCGAGTCCGGACACGTCGGTGAACCCGATCTTGCGGCGGTTGGCGTACTTCACCAGGTTCTCGAAGTTGGGCACCAGCAGGCAGGCGAGATAGGGGCGGCGATCGCCGATCACCACGATCTGGCTGATGTAGCGGTTGTGCTTGAATTCGCTCTCGATCGGCTGGGGGGCGATGTTCTTGCCGCCCGGCGGTGACGATCAGGTCCTTCTTGCGGTCGGTGATGTAGACGAAGCCGTCCGCGTCGATGTGGCCGATGTCGCCCGTGTGCAGCCAGCCGTCCGCGTCGAGCACCTCCCGCGTGGCGTCGGGACGGTTGTAGTAGCCCATCATGATCTGCGGTCCGCGCGCCAGGATCTCGCCGTCCTCGGCGATCCGGATCTCGGTGCCGGGCAGCGGCGGGCCGACGCTGCCCAGGCGCAGGTGGTCGAACGTGTTCACCGACAGCACCGGCGAGCTTTCGGTCAGGCCGTAGCCTTCGAGAATGACCATGCCGGCCGCGTAGAAGAACTCGTTGATTTCCAGCGCCAGCGGCGCGCCGCCGGAGACGAAGAAGCGCAGGCGCCCGCCGGTGCGCTCCCGCAGCTTGCTGAAAACGATCCGGTCGGCGACGTGGAACTTGAATGCGGGCCCACCAGTGGATCGGCCGGTTCTCGCGCTTGTGCCGCCCGTAACGCTCGCCCTGCCGCTTGGCCCAGAAGAAGATGTGCTTGCGCAGTTTCGGGCCGCGCGAGGGCGGTGCCGAGGATGCGCGCGTAGATCTTCTCGTAGAGGCGCGGCACGCTCACCACGATCGTCGGCCGCACCGCCAGCATGTCCTGCGGGACCGTGTCCACGGCCTCCGCGTACGCGATCCCGATGCCGGCGTGCAGCATGAGGTAGTAGCCGGCCATCCGCTCCAGCACGTGCGAGAGCGGCAGGAAGGAGAGGCAGCGGTCCGTCGTGTACAGGGGCACGCAGGCCGGCGGCCGCCAGCACGTTCGACACGAAGTTGCCGTGCGAGAGCATGACCCCCTTCGGCTGGCCCGTCGTGCCCGACGTGTAGATGATGCTCGCGAGATCCTGCGGCGCGACGGCCGCCGGTTCCGGATCGGCGCCCCGCTCCTGCCGCAGGCGACGGCCCCGCTCGAGAAGTTCCGCGAAGGTGACCGAGCCGCGCAGCGGCGCCGGCTCGAAACAGTAGATGTGCTCGATGAAAGGCAGCTCGTCGCGGATGGCCGCGATCTTCTCCGCCTGCGCGGGGGTGGAGAGGAAGAGGACCGTCGGTCGGCAATCCTTGAGGATGAAGGCGATCGTCTCGGGCAGCAGCGTCGGATAGATCGGCACGTCGGCGCCGCCGTTGCCGAGCACGGCGAGGTCGGCGAGCGCCCACTCCACGCGGTTCTCGGAGAGGATCGCCGCCCGGGCGCCCGGGACGATGCCCGCCTCCGCCAGCGCGAGCCTCAGCGCCTGCACCTGTTCCCAGGCGTCGGCCGAGGAGAGGGGCGCATAGCGGCCCTGGCGATCCTTGCTCGCGAAGCAGTCCGGGCGGGGGCGCTCCCGCACGGCGGTGGCCCAGAGTTCGGGGATCGTCTGCGGGGCCATGGCGGGCCTCCCGGGCCGGAGTTTCAGGGGCGAAGGCGGCGGTACGGGATTTCATCGCGGACAGAGGAAGTTGACAATGGCTAGCACGCCGTGGAAAGGTCTGTCAACGCCGTGTCTGGTCCGTCCTGTACGAGGAGGTCTGTCCATGTCGCCGTCCCGCGTCCGGATCGTCGTTTGCTGTCATGCGGTTGGCCGCGTGCGTCTGTCTGGTCATCGCCTGCGGCGCTTTCGCGCCGGTCCTGGCCGGGCCGTTGGAGGACTGCGAAACCGCCTATCTCGCCGGCGATCTGGCGGCTTCGCGCGGCGCCGCCGAAGCGGCGCTGGCCGCCGCGCCCGCCGACGCCGCCGCGCACTGGATGCTGGCGCGCGTGCTCATCGACCTGGGCAACCGGGAAACGGCCAGGCCGGCGCGCGAAGCGCTCTATGCCGAGGCGGAGAAACAGGCGCGGCGGGCGACCGAACTGCAGCCCGCCGGCACCTGGGGGCACCACTATCTCGCGGCGTCGCTGGGCAAGCTGGCGCTGAGCGCCGGCGGCAAGCGGAAGATCCAACTGTCGAAGGAGGTTCGCGACGAGGCGAACCGCGCCGTCGAGCTCGACCCCCGCAACGATCGCTCGCTGCACATCCTTGGCCGGTGGAACCGGGAGATCGCCAATCTCAGTCCGTTCCTGAAGCTGGCCGCGAAGGTGGTCTATGGCGGCGTGCCCGAGGGGGCGAGCAACGCGCAGGCGGTCGAGCTTTTCCAGCGTGCCATGGCGATCGATCCGGCGCGGCTGAGCCATCGCCTCGAACTGGGCGTGACTTATCTGGAGATGGATCGCGCACAGGAAGCGATTCCGCTGTTCCAGTCCGTCCTCGACCTGCCGGCGCGCGAACCCAACGACGGTGACTACAAGGCGCAGGCCGCCAAGCTCCTGCCGAAGGCGCAGCGGCTGGCCAAGGAGCCGCCCCGCGACATTTCGCGCTGATGGTGCGCGGTCCCCTCGCGCCCCGGTCGGCGGCGGCCCTGCGCCGCCGACTGCTGGCCTGGTATGACGAGCACGGGCGCGTCCTGCCGTGGCGGGAACGCCGGTCGATCTACGGCACCTGGATCGCCGAGATAATGCTGCAGCAGACCACGGTCGCCGTGGCGGCGCCGTACTGGGAGCGTTTTCTCGCCCGGTTTCCCGACGTGACCGCGCTCGCGGCCGCGTCCGAGCCGGAGGTGCTCGCGTCGTGGGCCGGTCTGGGCTACTACCGGCGGGCGCGCGATCTGCACGCGGCGGCCCGCACCATCGTGGCGCGCGACGGCGGACGGCTTTCCCGACAGTTTCCCGGCCTGGCTGGCGCTGCCCGGCATCGGTCGCTACACGGCCGGGGCGATCGCCAGCATCGCCGGCGGCGAACGGGTGCCCGCGGTCGACGCGAACGCGCGCCGGGTGCTCCTGCGCTGGCTGTGCGATTCGTCCGACGCGGCGGCCCGCGTGGCGCCACGACAACTGGAAGAGGCGGCGGCGGCGTTCGTTGCCCGGGATCGTCCCGGCGACTGGAACCAGGCGCTGATGGACCTGGCCGCGGCGCTGTGCCGCCCCGTCGCCCCGGCCTGCGACGCCTGCCCGGCGTCGCCCTGGTGCCGCGCGCGAGCCGCGGGCGTGGCGGACCGCGTGCCGGCCCCGCCGGCGCGCCGCCCGCGCTCCCGCGCGCGACTCGACCTCCTGGTCGTGCAGCGCGGGGGCGCGTTGTTGCTGCTCCCGCCGGGCGCGCCGCCGCAGATCGATCCGCCGTCCGGAACGGTCGTCCGCCGCGGCGAATTCCGGACGCTCACGCGTGGTCTGTGGGGCCTGCCCTCCTCTCCGTGGTGCGCCGTGTCCCGACCGGACGCCGGCGACGCGGGATTCGGACGCGACGTGGCGGCCGGCTGGTCGGCCTGGCTGGCCGGCGCGGGCGTGCGCGCGGCGCACTTCCGGCAGAGGGCCGGCGTCTTCCGACACGCGATCACGACGTTCAACCTGGAGGTCTTCGTCGCCTGCGCCGAGCTCGGGGGGGAGGGGGCGCGGGCGTCTGGCCGCCGGACGCGGTCTGGTGGGCACCGGACGAGCCGCCGCCGCCCCTGTCCGGTCTGGCCCGCAAGGCGCTGCGTGCCGTCGGCCGCGCGCCGGTCTGAGTCGCCGGCAGCCGTTGCCCGGCGGTGCCGGCGCGGCTATCATCAAACAGGAATGGTCGAGTTTCGCTTCCGGCCCCCCGGCGGGCCGCGTCACCCGGAGAGATGCCATGGACAGCACCGCCACGACGACTACGAGCGGCGCGCGACTGCGCTACGTCACGGCCGCCGCGCTCTTCGACGGCCACGATGCCTCGATCAACATCATCCGGCGGCTGTTGCAGCAATCGGGCGCCGAGGTCATCCATCTGGGCCACAACCGTTCGGTCCCGGAGGTCGTGAGCGCGGTCCTGCAGGAGGACGCCGACGCGGTCGCGATCAGCAGTTACCAGGGCGGGCACGTGGAGTACTTCACCTTCCTGCGCCACGAACTCGATGCGCGCGGGCTCCGCCACGTGGCGATTTTCGGTGGCGGGGGCGGCGTGATCCTGCCGGGCGAGATCGCGGCCCTGCACGCCGCCGGCATCACGCGGGTCTATTCACCCGACGACGGACGGACGCTCGGTCTCGAGGGCATGATCGCCGACATGCACGACCGCGCGCGCGCCGCGCGCAGCGGCCGGCCGGCGGGGTTGCCGGCGATCGCCGGCCGGCACGGATCCCGCGGACGACGCGGCGTTCGCCCGCGCGCTCACCCTGGCCGAGGCGGGGGAGGCGGTCACGCCGCCGGCGGACGTGGCGATCCGCGCGGGGCGGGTACCGGTCGTCGGCATCACCGGGACCGGCGGCGCGGGCAAGAGCTCGCTGACGGACGAATTGATCCGGCGCCATCTCGCGGCCCACCCGGACCAGGCGGTGGCGCTGTTCGCCGTCGATCCGAGCAAGCGCCGCACCGGCGGAGCGCTGCTGGGCGACCGCATCCGCATGAACGCGATCCACGACCCGCGCTGCTTCCTGCGCAGTTTCGCCACCCGCGGCGCCCGTGGCGAGTTGAGCGCCGCCGTCAGCGCCGCGATCGCGCTGGCGCGCGTCTGGGGATTCGACCTGGTCCTGGTCGAGACGAGCGGAATCGGCCAGGGCGATTCCGCCATCGCCGAGATCAGCGACATTTCGCTCTACGTCATGACCAGCGAATTCGGCGCCGCAACCCAGCTCGAGAAGATCGACATGATCGACTTCGCCGACGTCATCGTCGTCAACAAGTTCGAGCGCCCCGGTGCGGAGGACGCCCTCCGCGACGTGCGCCGGCAGTACCGGCGGAGCCGCAATGAATTCACGCGGCCCGACGCGCAGCTCCCGGTCTTCGGCACCGTGGCCAGCCGCTTCAACGACACGGGCGTCAATGCGCTCTTCGCCTGCCTGGAACGCCTGCTGCTTTGTGTTCGCGGCGGCCGGCCGCTCGACGCAGGGCTCGCCGGTCCCGCGGGGGAGCCTCGCGCAACGGCGCAGGTCGGCACCCTGATTCCGCGTCACCGGGTCGGCTACCTGGGCGAGATCACGCGGGCCGTGCGGGCGCACCGCGCGCAGGCCGTTCGCGACGCCGCGCTGGTGCGGCGCTGCCAGAACCTGGCCGCGGCGCTCGGCGAGTTGGAGGCTGCCGCCGACCCCGGATCGCGCGCCGCCGCCGGCGCCCTGCGGCGCCACCTCGAGGCGGCGCGGGCCGACGGCCGGCGAGGCCGTGCTGGCGGAGGTGGCCGGGCTGGGACGAATTGGCGGCCATCGTCGCCCGCGACGAATTGGTGTTCCACGTCCGCGACCGGGAGGTGCGGACCGCCGCGCACACCGTCACCCTGGCGGGTACGCGCGTGCCGAAGGTGGCGCTGCCGGCCCTCCACGATGCCGGCGACCGTCTGCTCTTCCTGCGGCGGGAAAACGTGCCGGGCGCCTTCCCGTTCACGGCCGGCGTCTTCCCGTTCAAGCGGGCCGACGAGGATCCGCGGCGCCAGTTCGCGGGCGAGGGCGCGCCGGCCCGCACGAACGCGCGCTTCCACTATCTCAGCCGTCATGACGAGGCCAAGCGGCTCAGCACGGCCTTCGACAGCCTGACGCTCTACGGCGAGGATCCCGACCGCCGGCCCGACATCTACGGCAAGATCGGCGAGGGGGGCGTGTCCATCTGCACGCTCGACGACATGAAGACCCTCTACGCCGGTTTCGATCTCTGCCATCCCAACACCAGCGTCTCCATGACGATCAACGGGCCGGCGCCGGTGATCCTGGCCATGTTCTTCAATACGGCGATCGATCAGCAGATCGCCCGCCGGGAGGCGGAACTGGGCCGTCCGCTCACCGGGGCCGAGGTCCGCCGAGGTCGCCGCCCGGACCCTCGCCAGCGTGCGCGGCACGGTCCAGGCCGACATCCTGAAGGAGGATCAGGCGCAGAACACCTGCATCTTCTCCACCGAATTCGCCCTGCGTCTGATGGGGGACGTGCAGGCGTACTTCCTCGAGCACGACATCCGGAACTACTACTCGGTCTCCATCAGCGGCTACCACATCGCCGAGGCCGGCGCCAACCCGATCAGCCAGCTCGCCTTCACGCTCGCCAACGGCTTCACGTACGTGGAGGCGTGGCGCGCCCGGGGGATGGAGGTCGACGCCTTCGCGCCGAACCTCTCCTTCTTCTTCAGCAACGGGCTGGACGCGGAGTACACCGTCATCGGTCGCGTGGCGCGGCGCATCTGGGCCATCGCCATGCGCGACCTCTACGGCGCGAGCGAGCGCAGCCAGAAACTGAAGTACCACATCCAGACTTCCGGCCGTTCGCTGCACGCCCAGGAGGTCGATTTCAACGACATCCGCACCACGCTGCAGGCGTTGATGGCGATCTTCGACAACTGCAATTCGCTCCACACCAACTCCTACGACGAAGCCATCACCACGCCGAGCGAGGAGTCGGTGCGCCGCGCGATGGCGATCCAGTTGATCATCAGCCGGGAACTCGGTTGGGCGCGCAACGAGAATCCCCTGCAGGGCGGCGCCTTCATCGAGGCGCTGACCGATCTCGTCGAGGAGGCGGTGCTGCGGGAGTTCGAATGCCTCGACGCCCGCGGTGGCGTGCTCGGCGCGATGGAAACCCAGTACCAGCGGGGACGGATCCAGGAGGAGAGCCTGCTCTACGAGCACCGCAAGCACGCCGGCGAACTGCCGATCGTCGGCGTGAATATGTTCGTCCGGGAGCGGCCGGCCGCCGAGACCGTCGAACAGCTCGTGCTCGCGCGCTGCGGAGCCGGCGAGAAGGAGGCGCGCCTGGCCGATCTCGCCGCTTTCCGGGCCCGCCACGCGACGGCGGCCGACGCGGCGCTGGCGAGGTTGAGCGAGGTGGCCCTGTCGGACGGCAACGTATTCGCGGAACTGATGCGCGCCGTCCGGGTCTGTTCCCTGGGGCAGATCACCCACGCCCTCTACCAGGTCGGAGGGCAGTACCGCCGGGCCATGTGAGAGCCTGGCCGCCGACTTGCCTTTTTGTCGGACCGTTGCGGCCTGATTTGACTTTGCGGCTCCGCTTTCCCAATTTTGTCGCCCGGGGGAGAGTGGATGTCGCGGAGAAAGGGTGGCTCATGCTTCAGATCACCCGTCAGACGGAATACGCGATTCGTGGCCTGCAGGAACTGGCGCGTCGCAACAGCGACAAGCCGATCCAGCTCAAGGTCATCGCCCAGACCTGCGGCGTTTCCGAGGCGTTCCTGGCCAAGATCTTCCAGATGCTCTCGCAGCAGGACATCGTGAAGTCCCACCGCGGGGTCAAGGGTGGCTTCTCGCTCGGCCGCAAACCGGACGAGATCACCCTGCGCAGCATCGTCGAAGTGTGCGAGGGGGGCATTGCGCTGAACCACTGCCTGCGCAGCGTCGATCCCTGCGAGCGCCACGAGGATTGTCTGGTGTCCGACGCCTGGCGCAACGCCCAGAAGGCGCTCGTCAAGGCGCTCGACGAAACGCACCTGGCCGACCTGCTCTAGTCAGGTCGCCCCGCTTCGCCGGGAGATCCCTCTCCGGGGGCGCTCCCGGCGCCGGACGGCGTTGGCGACTGTCGGCGCTGCCGCAGTTGCCCGCACGCCGCCGCGATCTCCTGACCGCCGCTCACCCGGATGTATGCCTGCAATCCCGCCTCCAGCAGCACGCGCTGGAAGGCGAGCACCTGATCGGCCCCGGGCGGCGAGAGCCGATCGTCGTCGAGCCGGTTGAGCGGTATCAGATTGATCTTGAACGGGCGGCGGGCGGCGAGTGCGGCGAGCGCGCGCGCCTCGGCAGAGATCGTCGTTCACGCCCCCGATCAGCACATAGCCGAGCGTGACCTTGCGCTGGATGCGACGGGCGTATTTCTCGGCCAGTTCCAGCAGCTGTGGCAGCGGCGTGCGGGCGGAGACCGGCATCAGCCGCCGCCGCAGGTCGGGCGAGACGGCGTTGACGGACAGGGTCAGTCCCACCGCCTGCGGCAGGCGCAGCAGCTGCAGCAGGCCTTCCCGGTGGCCCGAGGTGGAAATGGTCACCCGGCGGGGCGAGAGCCCCCAGCCGTCGGGAGCGGTGAAGACGTCCAGCGCGGCCGCAGACCTGTTCCCAGTTGTCGAGCGGCTCACCCATGCCCATGAAAACCAGGTTGAAACCGCGCGCGCCGAATCCGGGCGGCGGTTGAGCGGCCAGATCGCGAGCCAGATGCATCACCTGCTCCTGGATCTCGGCGAGCTGAGGTTGCGAACCAGCCCGCCGCGCGCCGTCGCGCAGAAGCGACACGCCATGGCGCACCCCACCTGGGAGGAGAGGCAGAAGGTGAGGTGATTCTCCATCGGGATGATGACGCTCTCGACGGTCGCGCCGTCGCGCAGGCGGAACAGGAACTTCCGCGTGCCGTCCTCGGCCGCGTGTCGCTCGCCCGGGAACAGCCCCTGCAGGTCGTACAGGTCGGCCAGCCGACGCGCAGATCGCGCGGCAGGTCGCTGAGGGTTTCCCAGTCGAGCGCGTGCGCCCGGTGCAGCCAGAGCGCCAGCTGCTCGCGCCCGGTACGCCGGCTGGCCGAGTCGCTGGAGCAGGGGGCCAATTCGTCCGTCGGCACGTCGCGGATCAGCGGTCTGGGACCGGTCATGGTTCTGCTCTGCCGCGACCGCGGCGCGCGCGCCCGCCGTGGCGGGACCGCGCACGGGCGGTCGATCTTGTCTTGACACCCGCGAGTCGCGCCGGTCAAGCTGCCCGAAGGACGCGCATCGTCGTCACGCAATTCGGCAATGAGGTAAGGGATGACCTCGGCGGCCGCAAGTCTGCTCGCGCTGGGCGATCCGAATCGTCTGGTCCTCTTGCGCCTGCTGCTCGATCGTTCCCTCTCGGTCGGCGATCTGATGGCGGCCACCGGGCTGGGTCAATCCCTGGTTTCGCATCATCTGGCGGTGCTGGTTCGTGGCGGCTGGCTGGCCGCGCGACGTCAGGGCCGCCGTCGTGTCTATGCCCCGATCGTCGCCGGCACTCCCCTCGCGTCGCTGGCGGTCTGGATCCGCCGTGAGATCCCGGCCGCCGGCGCCCTGCCCCTGACCATCGCGCCAGCCGTTGTCCCCTTCGAACGGGCGATCGACCATGGCGTGCTCGAAGACTGGATGCTGTGATGCGCCCTCGAGGCGGCGCATTCCTGCGGGAAAGGACCTGCTTTGCGGACCATCCTCGTCGTTGACGACGAAAGCGCCATCCGGACGGCGCTCGCCCGGATCCTGACCTATGAGAAATACCGGGTCGTGCAGGCCGCTTCGGGCGCCGCCGCCCTGAAGGCTTTGGCCGGCGAGAGCATCGACGCCGTTCTGCTGGACATCAAGATGCCGGGCATGGACGGTTTCGAGGTGCTCGATCAGATGGCGAAGTCGCCGGCGCCGCCGCCGGTGATCGTCATCTCCGGACACGGCAATATTGAAACCGCCGTGGAAGCGGTGCGCAAGGGCGCCTACGATTTCCTGGAGAAGCCACCCGACCGCTCCAGGTTGCTGGTTACTTTGGAGAACTGCCTGGCGCACAGGCGCGTGCTTTTCGAGAGGGAGGACCTCAAGGCGCGGGGCGGTTTTCGCGACCCCCTTATTGGCGAATGTTTCCAACTGCGCGAGGTGCGCTCTTTCATCGGGAAAGTCGCCCCCACCGACTCGACCGTTCTCATCACCGGCGAGAACGGAACCGGCAAGGAACTGGTTGTCCGAGCGCTGCACGAGCAGAGCCGCAGGCGCGAACAGGCGCTCGTGGAGGTGAACTGTGCCGCCATTCCGCGCGAACTGGTGGAAAGTGAACTGTTCGGGCATGAGAAGGGGGCCTTCACGGGCGCGGAGCGCCAGCGCATCGGCAAGTTCGAGCAGGCCGATGGCGGCACGCTCTTCCTCGATGAGATCGGCGACATGAGCGACGAGGCGCAGGCCAAGGTCCTGAAGGCCGTCGAAGAAAGTCGCTTCGAAAGGGTCGGTGGCAATGAAACGCTGCGGACCGACGTGCGCATCGTCGCGGCAACAAACCGTGATCTTGCGCGACCCGACTCCGGCTTCCGGCAGGATCTGTTCTTCCGGCTCAACGTGCTGGCGATCCATCTGCCGCCGCTGCGCGACCGGGGCGATGATATTCCGCTTCTGCTTGAGTACTTCATGCGGATGCTCGCTCCCCACCTGAAAACGCTGCCCCGGGAGTTCAGTCCGGAAGCGCTGGCCCTGTTGCGCGAGCACAACTGGCCGGGGAATGTCCGCGAACTGCGCAATCTCGTGGAACGGCTGTTGATCCTCGCGCCGGGCCCGGTGGTGCGGCCGGTCGATCTGCCTCTGTTGCGGCCGGCTCCCGAAGTCGGATCGGAGTTGGATGATCTGTTGTCTTGCAAGGAGTTCCAGGATTTCAAGGCCCGGGCGGAGGCGCTTTTCCTGCAGGCGAAGCTGCGGGAGAATCGCTACAATGTCAGCCAAACGGCAGAACAGCTGGGAATGCAGCGGAGCAATCTCTACAAGAAAATCACCCGCTATCGCCTGAAAACCCAGCCCAACAGTCAGGATTGATCGCCTCGGGGTGCGGGGTGGCCGGTTCCGGCATTTGACGGGGAGAACCAACTAACCTATAATAATGATTGCCTGATCGGGAGGATCGAGGTGGGCGGTCCGTTGCCGTTCGCCCGCGGCTTCCCTGGCGGGGCCGCCCCACGGCCTCAAGGCTGAGGAGATCCGATATGAGCAAGTTTCGCTGGATCCTCGTGACCCTGCTGGCTCTGACACTCTTTGGCGCCTCGGGTATTTCTCCGGCAAGTGCGGCGACCGTGATCCAGCCTCGAAATCTGACCCTCGCGCCCGGCTCGACGGTGCTCCCGCCGACCACCGGAGTGCTTGGGGGCGGTTCGGGTGGTGGCGTCTCGAATGGCGATCCCGACGACATCATCGAGGGCAATCGCGTGTTTGCTGTGGCAGACCGCTCATCCACCGTGACCATTGCGTCGGCCGGCGCGGCCGTGCTGCTCTGGCTGAAGGTGGGTGGGGTGACCCTTCTGCTGCGGCGCCTGTTGCCGTAGCGGTTGAGGCGATCACGGGCCGGGTGACGAAGTCGCCGGAAGTGTGGGAGTGATCCATCCACCCACTCGCCAGGGGACGGATTGATGAGCGAGCAGCCGAACGGGTACAGCAGGCCGGAGGCGGAATATCCACGGCGTTCCCACGCGCTCGACGCGGAGGAGTGCGATCGGTTGGAGGAAATCGGGGATCTCCACGCGCAGGCCTGCGCCTACAGTTCCTCGCTGGAGTACTATCGACGACTACTCGAAGGTGCCACGTTGCAGCTGCTTCTCCCGGCCCGCCGGGCCGGGGTGCTGCGCAAGAGTGTCGATGCCGCGCTGAATATCGGTGATCTCGATCTTGCGGAATCGTTCCTTGGACTCGCTTCCACGCTCTTCGACGCTGCCGACGATCTGACAGCCGAGGAGCGCGCCCATCTCCTTGCCCCGCTTATGGGCCGACGGGCCATCCTCCTTTCCCAGCGGGGCCTGCTCACCGACGCCCTGCAGACCGCCAAGCACGCCTTCGCCATCCTGGCCGTGACGGACGAGCATCGGGAGGTGGCGAACCTGCAGGTGACGATGGGGGCCTGCCACCAACGCCTCGGGACGTCTGGACAAGGCGGAGGAGTTTTATCTCGACGCGCTGTCCAGTTATCGGCGGATCGGAGACGAACTGGGTGCGGCCACGCTGCACAACAACCTCGGGCTGCTCCACAAGAACGCCTGCCGCTGGAACCGGGCGCTCGATCTCCTCGAGAAGGCCGTAGCCATCGCGCAGCGTCACGGCGCCACGCACCTGCTGGCCCGCCTGCACCTGAATCGCGGCATCATTCTCGGCAAGACCGGGCGTCTGGGCGAAGCGCGCGAGGATCTCGACCGCAGCCTGCGTCTGGCGCGGAGTCTCGGTGACCGGAATCGTCAGACCAAGGTCTGTCTGGCCTACGGACTGCTGGAAATGCGTGCGGGACGTCTCGTCAAAGCCGAGGAGTTCGTGCTCGAGGGCAAGATCCTGGCTGAACAGGAGCAGTACCTGCGCGAGGAGACAATCGCGGACGAGTACCTGGGGGACATCCTGCTGCTGCGCGGCGAGACAGACAAGGCGCTCTTCAATTACAGTCTGGGTCTCGACAAGAGTCGCACGATCGGCAAAGTCTGTGATCTGGAGGGCGAACTGCTCCGACGGATCGCCGAGGCGCAGCGGATGCGGGGCGATCTCGAACAGGCGATCGAAACCGGCCTCGCGGCGGTGGTGGTCTGCGAGAAGTGCGGCGAGCAGTACGAACTGGGATTTTGCCATCTGACACTCGGTCGCGCCCGCGCGACCCGGGGAGATTTTGCCGGAGCGGATGCGGAGTTCAGGCGCGCGATCCAGTTGTTCCGACAGCAAAACCTGCCCCGTCTCTGGATCGATGCGATCCTCGCTTTCCTTGATGCCCGGCTTGCCACGGCCGCCCAGCCGGAATTCCTGCTGTTGCGCCGCTATCTGAGCGAGGCCCAGGAGAGCGGGAGCGCGGTGCTCGATGACCGTCTGCTCTGCCGGCTGCAGCAGGGGCTGGCGGAAGTGCAGATGCGGCTCGGCCAGTTCGACGACGCGCTGCTGACGGCCTATGAACTCGAGCGCAACGCGGGCGGGCTGGGCGATGCCGGGCTCAGTCTCGCGATCAGCGATCTGCGCGGACGCATCGAACGCGCTCTGCTCGGCGACATTGGGAGCACCGAGAACCATCTCCAGGCGATTTCCGGAATCCCAGGCATCTTCAGTTGGCATGATGCCTCCATCCCGCGCAATCTCACGGCGGTCCTGCGGGCGGGGATGGACCGGGTACGCGCCGATCATGGTTTCATCGCTCTCGACTGGGCAGAGGCCGGAACACATCCGCTGCGTGTGGTGGCTCGCGAGGGGCTTTCCGACAATCTCTCCGATCAACTCGGGCGCTGGTACCGCGCGAGTGTCCCCGCCAGCGTGGATTCGGCGAACCCCGTCCTCTTCTCCCGGCTGGCCGGGGGCGAACCGCTGTTGGCAGCCGTGCCGGCGCTCCGGGACAGGGCGGCCGGGTGTCTCTTCATGCCGATCACGCTCGAGGGCAGACGATTCGGCGTCCTCTACCTCGGACGCAGCAGCCTCGTGGGTGGTGAGGTGGCCTTTGGGCGCCCCGCGCTCGACTTCCTGGCCACCTACATGGGCTTTCTCGCCCTGTTCCTGTTCGAGAAGGGGCGGGGACGTCTGCCTGGCGAGCCTGTTGTGCCGGTGGCGCCATCAGGCGAGACCGCCAGTTTCGATCAGGTCATCACCGAAAACGAGCAGATGCTTGAACTGCTCGCCCTCATTCGCAAGGTGGCTCCCAGCGATCTCACTGTCCTGCTGACCGGCGAGACCGGCACCGGCAAGGGGCTGCTGGCTCAGGCCGTCCACGCGCTCAGCCGGCGGCACGGCGGGCGCTTCCTGGCGATCAACTGCGCGGCGATTCCCGAAACACTGCTGGAAAGCGAGTTGTTCGGACACGTCAAGGGCAGCTTCACCGGGGCGATCGGCGACAAGCGCGGGCTGCTGGCGGAGGCCGAGGGGGGAACCGTCTTCCTGGACGAAATCGGGAAGATGCCGCTTAGCATGCAGGGCAAACTGCTTCAGTTCCTGGACACCAGGATCATCCGGCCGGTCGGCTCCAACCAGGAGCGTCAGGTCGATGTGCGCATCATCTGCGCCAGCAAGTCTGATCTCCACGACCTGACGGAACGCGGGCTTTTCCTCCAGGATCTTTTCTACCGGTTGCTCGATTTTCCGCTCGTTGTACCACCGCTGCGCACCCGTCGCGATGACATCCAGCTGCTCGTGCACCATTTCATCGAACGCTTTGCCGGGGAACTGGGGATTGCGCCCCCCGGATACACCTCCTCGTTCATGGATGCGCTGGTGGCGCACGACTGGCCCGGCAACATCCGCGAGCTGGAGAAGTCGGTCCGGAGGGCGATCGTCCTGGCCCAGGAGGAGCGTGTTCTCAAGCCGGAGCATCTGCCGCACGAGATCGGCGCGGGACGGCCAGCGGGGAAGGTTGGTCGACCGGCTCCGCTGCGCGAGACTCTGGCGACGGTCGAATGCCGGGAGATCGCCGAAACCCTCCGCCTGACGCGAGGGAACAAGTCGGAGACCGCCCGGATGCTGGAGATCAGCTACCCCAATCTGCTCAAGAAGATCCGTTTCTACGGTCTTCAGACTTCCTGACGCGCGCCTGCCCTCCTTTTGTAACCACGGGCCATGTGCGGTCCGACGCCTGTAAATTATTTTAATACATTAAACAGCATTATATCAACGACTTGCGAGGGCAGGCCCCCGACTGTCAACGATTGAATCAATCACGGCTCCCGTCCTCCGATGGATACCTCCTCATAATATGTAAATGGCGTTTCTGCAATAACTTAAGATTCTTCAAACGAAGCCGTCCGTGGCACGCGGAGTGCTGTACATGGCATCTGAAGGGGCTCTCGTTGCAGGGAAACAGCCGCTTCTCATGGTCCAGGCCGCTGGGGCGGCAGAATTTGGGGAGGGAAATCCGGGTCCGCGATCCTCACTGCTTACCGGCTGGAAGAGGAGGTTCTCTTCGTGGGTTCTGCCTGTGGGTTCTTGAGAGGTGGGGTCTTGAGGACCGATCGGGCAGAGTAGAGAGAACCGGCGGAACGGATCCCTCCCCGAAGTTTCATTCAAAGCCTGACCAGTCAGGCATGTGGCGATGCGAGGGAAGAGCCGGGCCGGCCTTGAATTGGCGAGATTCAAGGTCGGTCGTGCCGGGACCCCGGCGGGCTCTTTCCTCGTTTTTCCGCCTCGCCGGACCGGCATTCAGCCTGCTCCCCACCGCCGTGCGCCATCCACTTCCCGGCCCGTTCCGCGTCTACTCCCGGAGATCCGCTGGACTCTGTTGAGCACAACCGGGACGGTGTCGCCCATCGCGGGTGCACGCCGACTGGCGGGAGTCGTCCACTCCCACCCTTCGGGCGAGGGCCGGCTCTGCAATCAAGATCCTCGAATCAAATAATTTATGCTGAGGCATTCCTCCGCCGCGCACGGCACGGCGTCGTGCGATCCCCGATCCGCGGCGGGGGCGTGAGCCTGGCACGATGTCTGCGATACATCCGGGTTCGGCCGGGACACATCACTGGCGCGGCGCGGGGCTGGCGGCGACGGCCGAAGTGAGGGAGGAAGAGATGAAGATGGCGCAGGCGGTGACTCTGGCGATCCTGCCCCTGGCGGTGGCGTTCTGGCTCGGCGGCTGTTCCGAAGAGGATTGCATCGAGTGCGTGGATCGTGATCCCCCCGCGGTGCCGACCGGAGTGTACAGTGTCACCGGCGACGGCCGTATCACCGTGTTGTGGAACGACATCTACCAGAGCGATCTGGCGGGCTACGCCGTTTATCGGGATGACAACGCCGACGGCGAATTCGAGCATCTTGCCGACCTTGCCTGGGACGAGAATTGGGATCAGACCACCGGCCTGCACCATTTCGTGGACGAACCGGTCACGAACGGCCTGACCTATGAGTACGCGGTCGCTTCGTACGACGGTGCGGGGAATGAGAGCGAGCTCAGCTTCGAGGTCGTGCTCGACACGCCGCGTCCCGAGGGGTTCGATGTCGATCTCTTCGACCGCCTCATCACGCCGGCCGCCAGCGGCTTCGACTTCAGCCGCGCCCTGCGTGTCCCGGCTGCGGATGCCACGGCCGACATCTTTGTCGAGTGGTCCGGAGATGTCCCTTTCGTCTACGCCGCGCGCAGTGATGTCGAACTGCAGGACTACGGCAACGTGATGACCGACTCGGGCTTCATCGACCTCGATCTGCTCAGCTACGCTCCCCTCGAGGGCTGGACGGTCGCGCGACGGGTCGAGGCGATTCGGGGCCATGCCTATGTCGTGCGCGTCGGCACTTCCACCTATCACTACGCGAAGATCGCGGTCATGGATCTTGACGGCATCACGGGCTCGATCACTGTTGACTGGGCGTATCAGATCGCTGCCGACAATCGGGAGCTGAAGGCAATGCCGGCGCCGTCTCGCACGGGAGTCGTCGCCGAAGTGATGAGTTTCTAGGGACTGCATGGCGAGGTCGGCTGAAGGGCCGGCGAGGAGGCGTGACATGGAACATCAGGGATATCGCACTCATCGTGGCATGGGCGGAGTAGCCCGGACCCGTCACGGGTCGGCGCGGCTCTCCCTGCTGCTCGTCGCGCTGCTGCTGATCCCCCTTGCCGGCGCGGCGAACCCCGCGGCGAATCCGCCCGACGATGGCGCCGGACCGAGCTGGACCGGCTACGAGAACCAGCCGCTGCGCGTGAATATTACGCAGGGTCGCGGCGACGGCGATACGTACCGCCGGGGCGAACAGATCAACATCGCTTTCGAGGCGAACCAGGACGCCTACGCCGTCGTCTACCGCATCGACTCCGATGGCGGGGTCACCATCCTCTGGCCACGCAGCCGGCTCGACGACGGCTTTGTCTTCGGCCGTCATCAGTACAGCCTGCCGGCCGCCGGGGCACCCCGCCTGCGCGCCGGTTCCGAGCCGGGAGTAGAGTATGTCGAAGCCGTGGTCTCCCTGTACCCCTTCGACCTGCGGGATATCGAGGTGGACTTTCATCACGAGCCAGCGGACGAAGATTATCGCTACGCGGTGGCTGGCGATCCTTTCCTGGCGATGAACGAGGTCAATCACGCGATCACCCGCCTGGAAAACGCCGAGGACTTCGTCGTGACGAACTACGTCAGCTACTTCGTCGAGCGCCAGGTGGAGCATCCCCGCTACCTGTGCGGTCAGTGCCACGCCGGCGAGAACTACGATCCTTACGGTGCGAGCTGCACGATCGCGATTCATCACGACTACGACTGGTCCAACCGCTGGTACGTCCGTTTCGGCTATTACCCGGTCTACCAGTACCCGGCCTACTACTATGTCGATCCCTGGAGTTCGCGGCCGTGGATCAACTACTGGTACACTCCCTGGTATGACTGGCCGGGCTACGCGGTGTACGACTGGCCGTTCAGTTGCTACGTCTGGAACTATTCGCCCTACTGGCATGATGACGCCTGGAGCCGCTGGAAGTCGGGTGATCGGCGCTACTCGCCGCTCGACAAGCGCGATATCCGTGACGAACGCTGGCGGCAGAAGCAGATCGCGCGTTCCACACCGTTCGTCCGCGAGGCGCGTCCGCCGCGCGACGTGGAAGAGGTCCTGCGCACCCGTACGAAGCTCGACCGTGATGGGGCCCGCGTGCAGGGGGGCGGGGGCGGCGGACGCGGGGACTTCGCGAACGTAGCCCCCGACCTGCGCCAGCCGGTAACCTTCCGCGAGGCCCCGGTTCGTGACGCTCGCGAAGGCGGTCTGCGCGTGCGTGAAGATCAGGTACGGGGCGGCCGGGTGCGCACGCCGGTGCGGCCCGGGGACGAGCGGCTCAGCCCCGCGCGGCCGGTGTCCGCGGCGCGTGGCGCTACTGACCGTGGCGCCATCAGACCGCTCGATCCACGCAAGCCCGTCGCTCGTATCTGGTCGGGCGGACGGGGCGGGTCGACCACAGAGCGGGGCGAGCGGGCGGCGCCCGAATCCCGCCGTGGACGCGACACGGAGCCCTCGCGGGTGAGGGACGGGAGCGGAGAGACTCGGGCGCCCGAAGCCGCGCGCGGACAGGCGGTCCGTGGCGATGATCGTCCCTCGTCGACCGACCGGCCCGCGCCGGCGCTGCGCCGCGAGGACCGCCCGGCATCGCCCCCCTCGGCGCGTGCCGGGGGCGGTCCGAGCACCGCGCGCCCGGCGAGTGGCGGAGGCCGCACCAAGGGCGGCCAGGAAGATAACGGAGAGCAGCGCCGGCGCTGATCCGGGCAGGTTGCTCGTCATTTGTTCCCCCCAGCCGCCGGTCGGGGGGGCGCGGATCCGATCCCTGAAGAGGTTGGCAGCCAAGGGGAACGGGAGCCGCGACAGCCGACCGGCGGTGGTCATCGATGCCGGAGGGGACCGGGGTGAAGCTGTTGTCGATCAGGGGCGACAATATCGGATCCCCGGCCCTTCCGGGCTCTATCGTCGGCCGACCCTGCGTTGACGGGGTCGGCCGTTCGTCCTTATAATCGCCACGTCGGTGGCCCGCCCGCGACGAATCCCCGCGCGACTCGTGAGGAAGATCGGCATGCCGAAGGTGTCCAGTTCCCGGATCGGTGTTTCCGCGCCACATCCTGTCCGATGCCGGTGTCAGTGTGCGCTCCAGGCCGGTGTGATGCTGGTGTTGCTCGCCGCGGCCGTCGCCGTGCCGGCCGCGCCCGGGCCGTCGTCCCGCGCGCCCCGGCCGCTGCCGTCGGCGGTGCGGGAGGCTCTGGCGGAGCGGTCGGCGTCGCTGCTCGCGGACGGTTCGCGTACCCTGCTACGCCAGCGTCTCGCGGGGGAGAGTCCCGCGGACACGCTGTCCGTCGTTGTGTTGCTTTGCGACTTCGCTGACAGTCTGCTGTACGGCCGATATGGCTCGGTCCCGGGCGAGTTTCCGCTGCCCCGGCAGAGCGATTTCTACTACGCGGCGCACGACTCGCTTTTCTTCGCGCATCAGTTTGCCGACGTGGCCGCGTACTTCGACGCCGTCAGCGGCGGGCGTCTCACGGTGCGCTGCGCTGTCGTGGGGGCCGTGGCGAACCTGGCCCGCCCGATGGGCTGGTACGGCAATCACCCCGTGGCGGGCGAGCAGTCGGTGCTGCTGGCGCGGGACGTGGTCGCGGCGCTCGACAACCGGGTGGACTTCTCGCGCTACGACACCGTGGTGATCGTGCACGCCGGCGCGGGCGAAGAGACCGATCTGCTGAACGATTCGCCGGAACAGATCTACAGCACCTATCTGAGCCCCGAGGACTTTGCCCGCGCCGCGGACGATACGATGCTGGCCCAGCCGTACCTGCCCACCGACGATGTCGACAGCGGGGGGGAACCGGTCATCGTGAACCAGGTGCTGGTGCTTGCCGGAAACGGAATTCCAGGATCCGTTCGCCGGTTTCGGCGGCTTCTTCGGCTCCCTCGGGGTCTACTGTTTCGAGGTGGGCCTGCGTCTGGGCATGCTCTCGTTGAGCGACTTCACGCCGGCGGGGCATCCCGACAGTCAGGGCGTGGGCGAATTCGATCTGATGGGCTACGGACTGTTCGTCGGCGCCGGCTTCATCCCCTGTCAGCCTTCCGCCTTCAACAAGCTCCTCATGGGCTGGATCGAACCGTATGCCGTCGAACCGGGCGCCGGAGAGGTTTGGCGTCTGGATCCGATCGAGAGCGCGGCCGGGGATTCGCTGGCGGCGCGGGTCGAGATCGGCGGACGGGAGTACTGGCTGCTCGAGTACCGCCTGCAGGATCCCGACGGGAACCGCATCTTCTCCTTCGCCGGTGATCTCAACGGCAACAATATTCCCGATTTTCTGGACGCGAATTCAGCCAACGGTGACGGCACCCCGACCGGCTTTTTCGATCCCGCGACCGACACGCGTGAGCTGTTGACCGGCGCCGAGTGGGACTTCTTCATGAGCGAGAATCAGGCGCGGCAGCCGGGCGTGAAGGGGGCCGGCAGCGGGCTGTATGTCTGGCATGTCGACGAGGGGGTGATCACCGACGCCATCGAGGCGGAGGGCAACCTCTTCAACTCCGATCCGCGCCGCAAGTCCGTCGATCTGGAGGAGGCCGACGGCATCCAGGATCTCGACTCGCGCCAGCCTTCGGAGTACATGCTTGGCGGCGACTTCGACAGCTTCCGGGGCGAGGACAACGCCACGTTCGGCCCGACGACCAACCCCGACAGCCGCTCTGCCGGCGGCGCCTGGACCGGTGTGGTGATCGATCGCATCGCCAACGTGGTGGCCGACTCCAGCGCGATCTCCAACGTCCCGCCACGGACGTTCATCCGCTACGCCGACCATCTGACTTTCCGCTGCCGGCGGGACGAACCGGACGCCGGCCCTGTGCCGGGCGCGGAGCGGCGGCTGGACGGCGTCGATCTTGCCGGTTCGCACCTGCTGGCGGTGGATCTCGACGCGCCGCCCGACGGCCGGCTGGAAATCGTCGTCGGAGGGGCGCGGGGCGAGGTTTTCGCCTTCGAGCCGGACCTGTCCGAGCAGTACGACGGCGACGCGACTCCCGCCACCAGCGGGATTCTGGCGATCGGGACCGACGCCGACGGTGTGCCGGTGCGCTGGAACGGGCCTGCCGCCGCCGGCGATCTCGACGGGGACGGCCGGCAGGAGATCGTGCTCTGCGGACCGCACGGTCTGTACGCTTTCAATGGCGAGGACGGCAGTGAGCTTGCCGATGGTGACGACGATCCGGACAGCTTCGGGCTGCTGGCGTCCCTGGAGTATTGCGCGCTGCCGCCGGTTCTGATGCCCGCGACAGGCGGTGTCGAGGTCTATGACCCGGGCCGCAGCGTCGTGGCCTGCGTGGTCGAGACGTACGGCGAACCGGCACAATCGCGCCTGCGCTGGATCGACGCCGGCGGACGGGACGCCCTGCCGCCGCTGCTGCTGGGGGCCGTCTCCGTCCCGGCGCCGCCGACTCCGGTTGCCGTGGCGCGTCTGGCGCTCGCGGTGGTGGACACGGCGGTCGGAGAGTCGACGCTGCGGCTGGTCACGTGGTCCCCGCCGGCGACGCCGGTTGTCGCGGCGACCTTGCCGCTGTCCCTGATCCCCGGGGCGTTGCCCCTGCTGGCGGTCGTGGCCGAGGGGCCGCTGCGGGGCGCCGTGATCGTGGACGCGGAGGGCGCGGCCGAGACCCTGTGGTGGAACGGCAACGAGGAGTTCGTGCGGCGGGATGCCTGGCCGACCGGCTCACCGGTGCGCAGCCCGCTGTCGGCCGGCGGCGCCTATGTCGGCCAGGGGAGTCTGGCGAGGGTGACGGTCGCGGGCGCGCCGCGCACCGGCTGGCCGATGCGTCCCCGGCCGGAGATGGACGCCGCACCGGCCGCGATGGCCCCCGCGCCGCTGGAAGCGCGGTCGGACGGCAGGGATTTGACGCTTTTCCAGAGCCGCGACGGTCGCCTCTATCTGAACGGGGATGATGGCCGCACGCAGGCCGGCTGGCCGGTCGCGGGACCGTCCGCGGTGGCCGGGACCGGTCTTTTCATCGATCTGGACGGCGATTCCAGCCTGGAAATCTGCGCGGTGGGCGCGTTCGCGCGCATCGAGGATCGGAACATGGAGACGGGCGGTCTGCGCACGGACCCTGTTTCGCGCCTGGCGATCTATCGCACGGGGATCGTGGCGGAAGATGATGGTGGTACGGGCTGGTCGGCGTGGCAGGGAAATCCGTGGCGCTGGCCCTTGCCGCGCCCGCAGTCCGTCGCCCCGACATTGCCGGAGCTGATCGTGGCGGGCAGCCACATCTGCTATCCGACGCCGCTGGAACGGGGCCCCCTGCGCGTGCGGGCCGAATTCGGGGCCGCGTGTGTGGCGCGGGCCACGCTGTATGATCTGATGGGTCAGCTGGTGTTGGCTTCGACGGCCGTGGCCATTCCTGGCCGCGGACCGGGTGAGATCGTGCTGTCGGCGGAGGGACTCGCCAGCGGGCTTTACCTCTGCCGGCTGGTCGCTGAAAGGGCGGGGCTGCCGACCGGGACCAGTGTCGCCCCGGTGGCGGTGGCGCGCTGAAGCGGCGGCTTCCGGAGTGGCGCCGCGGACACGACATTCGTTAGTATGATGATGCCCCCGGGACGGCTGAGGTCCGTCGCGTGGCGGTGCAGAAAGGCGGATCATGGCGCGCGTGAACATGCGAATCGGGACGGTGGCGCTGTGGGCGCTGGCCGCCACCCTGGTCACCGGAGTCTCCGCGGCGTGGGCCGGAAAGCCGGGCGACGCCGGCCTCCTCTTCCTCCGGATGCCGGTGGGGGCGCGCGAAAGTGCGATGGGCGGTGCGGGGGTGGCGACGCCGACCGGCGCGGCGGCGGTCTGGTGGAATCCGGCCCGACTCGCGCTGGTGGGCGGCGGGACCGACCTGCTGCTGCAGCATCAGCGGCTCTACGGCCTGTTCAGCAAGGAGAGCGTCTGCCTGGCCCACCGCGCGGCGGGGGGCGTGATCGGGGTGCAGTTTTCCGGTTTCTATGCCGACGAGATCGATCGCTACGAGGAGGACACGGTCGGCGTCCCGCAGGGGACGTTCAAGCCGTACGACGTCGCCTTCGGCGTGAGCTATGCCCGACAGGTTGCCGACCGGGTGGCGGTGGGGGCGACCGTGAAGGTGCTGTACGAGAAGATAGACATCTACAGCGACACCGGTTTTGCCGCGGACCTGTTCGTCAGCCACGAAGCGGTGATCGAGGGACTCGTGCTCGGCGCGTCCGTGACGAATCTGGGCGGGCAGCTCAATCTGAATGCCGAGCCGTTCGACCTGCCCACCGCGGTGAGGCTGGGTGCCGCCTACGATCCGTCGCACCCGTTCCTGCGCGGGAAGGTGACGCTGGCCGGAGACATCTTCATGCCCAATGATGGCAATGCGAAGGCGCACATCGGGGCGGAGTACCGGGTCGTGCCGGAGCTCGCGCTGCGGGTCGGATCGCGTGTCAATTACGACAATCAGGGGTTGACCGCCGGGCTCGGTCTGCGCAAGGGGACGCTGGAGGTGGGCTACGCCTTCGAAGAGTCGAAAGTGGCCGGCTTCGACGATCTGCACAAGTTTTCGCTTGAACTGCACTACTAGCCGACGCGCCGGGTGCGTTGACGGGTTGGTCGCGCGCGGGGGGCGGAACCGCGCGCGCTGCGTTTCGGCCCGGATCAGGCGTCGCCCGCGAGGTCGCGGGGGGGCAGGTCGGGCAGGGGGTCCCGCGCGAAGTCGAGCAGGTCGAAGCGGCCGTCGCGCAGGAGACCGTACCCTTCGGTCTGCAGCCACCCCGCAAGGCAGGCCAGGGTCCGGCCGGCGTGCGTGGTGACATAGGGATGATGGACATGTCCGATGACGAGCAGGTCCCACGGCGCAGCTCCGGCTGCGACGAGCCGCTCGCGGGCGCGCCGCTCGATCAGCGAGACCTCGTCGCGCGAGGCCATCCGGCTGGTGCCGCTCAGCCAGATGGAAAAGGCGTACAGCAATTCCGGGTGCAGGGCCTTCGCGCAGAGCACCGCGCCGCGCCGACGGACGAGGGCGCGGAAGGAGCGGTAGACCATCCCCCGGGCCAGGAAGCCGTCTCCGTGGTCGAGTCGCACCCGCTGCGTCCCGAACCCGAGCGTGACCGCCTCGCCGTCGCCGGTCGTTCCATAGCGCCGCCGCAGGTACTCGGCGGCCCAGATGTCGTGATTGCCGCCGACGAAATGCAGCCGCGTCCCCGCAGCGCGCACGGCATCGAGGGCGCGGAGCAGTTCCTCGTACCCGTCCAGCCGGAAGTGCGGATAAGCGAACCAGAAATCGAAGATGTCACCCAACAGGACCAGATCGGTGGCGCGGCGGGAGAAGTGGAGAAACGCCAGGAACCGCTCGAGGCGGTTCCGCTCGGCGGCGTCGGGACGAAGATGGAAATGGCTGTCGGCGACGAACAGCACGGTCGATGCGATACGGTTGCTCATGTGGCCATCTTTGTATAAGAATGAGGCGCCCGCGGCAACCGCGATCTGCACGCGGGGTGGCCGTGACGCGCGAGGAGGCACCATGTCGTTGTGGGACCAGGTCCGGGCCAACATGTCCGATTGGTACGCCGTCGCCGCCGACAAGACGGAGGAGATGGCTCGCATCGGCGTGCGCAAGTACGACAAATTCACGATTTCGCGCGATATCGAGCGGGCCTTCACGGATCTGGGCAGCCACGTCTACGCGTCCGTCCGCGAGGGACGGACCGATTTCGCCCACGATGTCGCGGTTCACGACGCCGTGGAGCGGCTGCGCACGCTTGAACTGCAGCTCGAGCAGAAGGAGCGTGAGATCGCGGTCATCCGGGGAGTGGCCCGGCCCGGTCCGCACCTCGGCGGCGGGAGCGGAGCCCCCGCGACGCCTGCGGCGGGCCCTGGCGCGGCGGCCAACGCGGATCTCCCCACCCGCGCCGGGGGTGCGCCGCAGACCGACGAACCTGACGATGCAGAGATCGAGGCCTCCCTGGATCCGCGCCGGGGAGTCGGCAGTGGCGCGGAATCCGGCCCCTGGGACGATGAAATCGCGCTCTGGAGCGAACCTCTGAATCTCGACGAAGAGTCCGAGGAAACGGGGGGGGCGGCCAGGGACCCGCGCACCGGGTTCGATTGACACCCGCGTGACTTCCTGCTAGATTGTTCACCTGTTCCCTGCACTGGGTGGCTCGCCACCGCCCAACCTGCAATGATCCCCTGCCCGAAACCATGGAACGTGGAGACGTTGTGGTGCGCCTTGTCGCGCGCCGGCAAACGTCCCCGATTCTTCGGCGCGGGGGTGAAGCATGGGCGTGGCTGGCGAGCATGATCGCGGTGGTTCGCGGCCGGGGCGGCGCGCGGGATTCGGCGCGCTCGCGGCGCTGTGGACGCTCGTCGCCGTCGGCGCGTTCGCCGGTGCTGCACCGGGGCCGGAGACCGGCCGCTCCCCCTTTGCGGCGGTGGCGAGTCGGAACGGGCCGTCGGTGGTCAATATCCGCGCAGCGCGTTCCCTCGGGCAGGGTGGCGTGGACAGCGGCCCGCTGCAGGAGATGTTCCGCCGCTTCTTTCCCCGTGGCGAGGATTCGCGGGGTCCACAACTGGATCGTTCCGGCACCGGTTCCGGTTTTGTCGTCTCCGCGGATGGTCTCATCCTCACGAATCACCATGTCGTGGCGGGCGCCGATTCGGTGACTGTCCGCTTCAGCGGCGAGCGCGTCGAACATCCGGCCGTGGTGGTCGGCACCGACGCGAACACCGATCTGGCCCTGCTGCGGATCGCGGTCGGTCGGCCGCTGACCGCCCTGGAGTTCGGCGATTCGGACGCCATCGCGGTCGGTGACTGGGCGATCGCCATCGGCAATCCCTTCGGCAACCTCGAAGGCAGCGTCACGGTCGGCGTGATCAGCGCCAAGGGACGTGGCGACCTGGTCATCGCCGGCGGAACGCCGCGCTATCAGGACTTCATCCAGACCGACGCCTCCATCAACTTTGGCAACAGCGGCGGGCCGCTGGTCGACATCGACGGCCGGGTCATCGGGGTCAATACCGCGGTGAACACCGGCGGGCAGGGGATCAGCTTCGCGGTGCCGAGCAATCTGGCGCAGCGGGTCTGCGCGCAGCTGCGTGCGCACGGTCGGGTGATCAGGGGCTGGATCGGCGTGCTTGCGGCCCGCGTCGTCGCCGCGGATCCCGGCGTCGGCGACGCGGCCGGCGCCCGCGTGACGGCCGTGCTGCCCGGCTCCCCCGCCGAGGCGGCCGGCCTGGTCGTGGATGATGTGATCGTGGAGTTCGCCGGCCGCGCCGTGGCGGACGACCGGGATCTGCAGTTCCAGATCGCGGAGGCCCCCGTGGGCCGTCCGGCGGCCTGCCTGGTCGTGCGGGCCGGAGAGCGGCAGCGCCTGTCGATCGTTCCGACCGAGTTGCCTGCCGGCGGGGAGGCGGTGCGGAACCTCGATCCTGCCGCCGACTGGCTCGGCATGCAGGTCGCGGAGCTGACCGATCCGAGCCCCGGGGTGAGGCAGTTGAAGGAGGCGCTCGGGGTGCCGGAGGGGAACGGGGTTATCGTGACGGCGGTGCGGCCGGCAGGGCTGGCGGCCGGGGCGGGGATCCGCCCCGGTGATGTCGTGGCCGCCGTGGCCGGCCAGCCGATCGCCGGGCTGGACGATCTGCGGCGGGTGCGTGGTGAGGTTGCCGGCCGCCAGCAGTTGCTCGAGCTGCTGATCCGGACCGGAACCCTGGAGCGTGTGGTGCGTGTCCGGCCCGATCGGCCGGACGCCGACGGGTGATGGAGCTTTGGTGATGGGATGGGTGATGGATGGAACAGCCGGTGACGAATAACAACCCCGCGGAAGGCCGGTGATCAGGATGAAACGTCGCAACTCGCTCCTGCCGCCGACGCACGAGAAGAGCCTGGAGGTCTATTTTCGCGAGATCAACCGCTACCCCCTGCTGACGCGTGAGCAGGAGGCGGAGCTCGCGCGTCGCATCCAGGCAGGGGACCAGCAGGCGCTGCAGTCCCTGGTGAACGCGAACCTGCGTTTCGTGGTGTCGGTGGCCAAGCGCTACGTGAGCCAGGGGCTGACCCTGCCGGACCTCATCAACGAGGGCAACATGGGTCTGCTCAAGGCGGCGCATCGCTTCGACGAGAAGCGCGGGTTCAAGTTCATCTCCTACGCGGTCTGGTGGGTACGGCAGTCGATCCTGCAGGCGCTGCTCGACCAGGCGCGTCTCGTGCGTCTGCCGCAGAATCAGGCGGCCCTGCTCATGAAGATCAACCGGGCGCGACACGCCCTGCAGGGAGCGTCCGGGGGGCAGGTCGACGCGGAACAGATCGCGCAGCATATCGGTCGTCATGTGGAGGAGGTGCGCCACGCGCTGGGCCATGCCGGCCAGGAACTGACGCTGGACGACTGTGGCGGCGAGGACGATGAACGGTCGCTGGCCGAATCGCTGGTGGACGACAACCAGCCGGCGCCCGACGTCCCGCTGTTCGAGCGGGGTCTGCAGGAGGACGTGCGCCGCAGCCTGACCGCGCTGACGCCGCGCGAGGCCGACATCATCGTCCTCTATTTCGGCCTGGGCTCGGAGGAGGCTCTGACGCTGGAGGAGATCGGCCAGCGGATGGGGCTGACCCGGGAGCGGATCCGGCAGATCAAGGAGAAGGCGTTGACCAAGATGCGGGGTTCGCTGGGGCGGGCCCTGCTGGCGGACTACTATGCGTAGGAAGTGGAATCGGGTGCTGGACTGACGCGGGCCGGCCCGCCCGGATATTATTTGATCTTTTGATATATGAAGGCCGCGGTTTCGACTCAGGCTTGACACCGGCCGGGCGATCTGTATGTTGATGCCTTCGCTCTTGTCGCCGAAAAATCCGATTTGACCGCACCGATTTCGCGGTGTTGGAGGCTATGCTCCGCAAGCGCCACTACACCTTCCTGTATGTCCCGGACGACCACGCGCAGATGCGCCGGGTGCGGCTGCCCAGGGGAGCCGTGCTGGGTGGTGGCGCGGGGTTGCTGATCCTGCTGGTGCTCGCCCTCTGTTTCGTGGCCGGTTTCGGACGACGCCCCGCCGAACCCACCGGGGGATCGCGTGGCCTGGCCGCGGAAAATGAGGGCCTGCGGGTGGAACTCACACGGCTGGAGCAGAAGGTCTCCCTGCTGCGGCAGGATCTGACCGCCTCTTTCCGCCTTCAGGACACGGTGGCTTCGACGGTCGGACTCGATACGCTCGGGTCGGTCGTGCAGGCGGCGGGAATCGGCGGACGGGAACCGCAGCCGGTTTCGTCGACGCTGCCGGCCATACGCGAGGACGCCAGGCTGGCCGGCCTCGACCTCACCCTCGATCAGATGCTGCGACAGGCCAGGGTCCAGCGCCAGGGGTACCAGGCGATTCTGGATACATTGAACGGTCGCGCCTCCCGGCGCGATCGGATCCCCTCGATCCGCCCGGTGGACGGGGGCTGGGTGACCTCGGGGTTCGGCCCGCGGAACGATCCGTTCACGGGCCGGGTGACCCTGCATGAGGGCACCGACTTTTCCGTGCCCATGGGCACGGATGTCCATGTAACCGCTGCCGGCGTCGTGCGCGAAGTCTCCTTCGAACGGGGTTTTGGGCACTGCGTCGTGGTCCAGCACGATGGCCGCACCGCCACCCGCTACGCCCACCTTTCGCGGGTTCTGGTCGAGCGGGGCGCTGCGGTGCAACGCGGCCAGATCATCGCGCTCTCGGGCCGGAGCGGACGCGCCACGTCGGCTCATCTGCACTACGAACTGCTGGTCGGCGGCAGACCGGTCGATCCGCTGCCTCATGTTCTGGAAGGCTACGCCAGTCGGCGTTGAATCTCCCCGTCTCGCTCCCCGCTGGTAAAGTCCGTTTCACGGCCGACAGCCCTGTGTTATCTTCCTGCCTGCCCGGCCGGCGAGGCCGGGAAGAGGAGCGTCCGACTGGCATGAGGCCTGTGTGGCGGGAATTGCGAATGGCGGGGTTGGGCGGTCTCACCCTGCTCTGGCTGGGTGTGGGCCTCTGCTCGCCCGCCCTGGCCGGGGCGGCGAAGGCCCGTGCGACCGTCGTGCGGCAGGTTCGCACCTGGACCGCTCCCGACCACACGCGGATCGTGCTCGATCTGAGCGGCCCGGCTGCGTACGAGGTCCGGCGGGTGACGGATCCGGACCGGATCGCGGTGAATGTCGCCGGTGCGCGGTTCGCGTCCACGTCTGCCCTGACGGTTGGTGACGGGGTGGTGGCGCAGGTGCGCCGCAACGCGCTGCGTGGCCGGGCCCAGCTGGTGATCGACCTGGGAGGGGCCGGCGAAATCCGCCACTTCCGGTTGCCGGCCGCAAATGGTCGTCCGCACCGGATTGTGGTGGATGTGTTCCGGCCGGTCGTGGGGGCGGCGCCGCCGGTCGGTTCAGGGGCGTCCGTCACAGTTGACACCGCCAGCACCGGGCTGGTCACCGGGGGCGGTCGGGGCGGTCGCGGAAGTGGCGCCCGCTTCGGGTGGTCCGCCGGAGGTGGTCGGCACGCCGGGCCTGGTCGAGGGGAATCCTGAGCGCGCGCAGGAGTCGCCGTCTCCCGCCGCAACGGCTGTGGCCGCGGAGTTGCCGGACCGGACCGCCGCCGTGGCGCCGACGCGCCTGTTCACGGTGATCATCGATCCCGGTCACGGCGGCATGGACCCGGGAGCGATCCGCAGCGGAGTGCAGGAGAAGGACATCACCGTGGAGGTGGCCCGGGAGCTGGCGCGGCAGATCGCCGCGATCCCCGGCTGCCGGGTCGTCCTGACCCGGGACGGGGACTACTTCGTCAGCCTGGCTGAACGCGTGCGGATTGCCCGCCGGGAGCGGGGCGATGTTTTCGTGTCGCTGCACTGCAACACGCACCCGCGGACCAGCACCGACGGCATGGAGGTCTATTTTCTCTCCCTCCAGGGGGCGACCGACCGCGAAGCCCAGGAGCTGGCTGACAAGGAGAATGCGTCCGACATGGTCGGACTGCCGCCGGACGAGGCCTATGACGATTCGGTGTTGTCGATCCTGATGGACCTGCGCATGGCGCGGGTGCTCGACCAGTCGAGCCGGCTGGCGGAGGCGATCCTGCAGTCGGCGCGCGGCTCGAATCTGATCGGCGCGCGCAGGGTCAAGCAGGCGCGCTTCCAGGTGCTGCGGTCGCTGGCGATGCCCTCGGCCCTGGTGGAGATGGCGTATCTTTCCAACGCCGGCGATCGGACAGTGCTGAACGTCGCCGCGGGACGAAGGCGGCTGGCCGGACTGGTGGCGGAGGGAGTGCTCTCCTGGCGCGGTGGCCCGGCGCCGTCGGTCGGCGACGGCGTGCCGCTCGCGGACGCCGGCGATGCCTGGCGGCGGCGGTATCGCGTGCGCCGCGGCGATACGCTCTGGGACCTGGCGCGGCGGCACGGCACGACGATCGCGGAAATCTGCCGGCGCAACAGCCTGCCGGCGGCGGAAATCAGGGCGGGCCAGAGCCTGCGCCTGCCGGGCGCGGACTGAGGACGGATGAAGCGGATCGGGCTCAAACTGATCTGTCTGCTCGCGGCGCTGGTGCTCTGGCTCCAGGTCGCCGCCACGACCGTGGTGGATGACACCGTGGCGATGCCGCTGCAGGCGGTCGGGCTGCGGGACGGGACGGCGCCTGCGTCGGGTGACCTGCCGCGGTCGGTCCGGGTGCGGGTGCGGGGCAGCAAACTGCAGCTGGTGGCCCATCGGTACTTCGGACAGCGCGTCGGGACCGTGGTGGTCGACCTGGCGCGTCCCGCGCCCGGCAGCATTGTCGAGCGGGACGTCGGGACGGAGGACGTGCGGTCCGCGCTGTCCGCGCTGTCCATCGCACCGCCCGTTCGCCTGCGCGTCCGCCTGGTGAACGCGGCCGCGGCGGCCGGCGGCGGGGAGGCTCGACGGTGACCTCCGCAATTCCGCCACCGCGACCGGGTCGCGCGCGGTCGCCCCGTTCAACCGTGCTGGCGGGAGCGGCGGTGGTTCTGCTGGCCGCGTCGGCCCTCTGGTGGCCGCCCCGCGGTTCCGCACCGGTCGAGGGGCTGTTCCTGGTGATCGATCCCCTCGTCGCGGTGCGTGGCGATCAACTGTACGCTCCCCTGTCCGCGTGGCTGGCCGATGGCGTGGGGCGACCGCTGCGTCTGCTGGTGGCCCGCCGGGTGGCGGACGTGCCGGCGCGTGCGTGGCAGGACGTGGGACTGGTGCTCTGCCCGGACGGCGTGGCGCTCGGATTGCGGCCGGAGGATTTCACCACCGTGGCCGCGGCGCGACGCCAGGCGCCGCAGAACCTGCGCCCCCGGTCAGTGCTTGTCTACCGGCTCGCCGCGGGATTCACGCCGGCGCCGTGGATCACGGCGCCCGCCCGCACGATTCTCGGCGACAGTCTCTCGCTGGCCGGCTGTGGCGTGGCGTGCCTTACGGGTGAGCGACCCTGGCGCGGTCGGTCTTCACGACAGCCGGTCCCGATGGTCGGGGCGGATCCGTACGACCACGGGCCGGTGCTGCAGGCCCTCGCGCTGGGCTGTTTCGACTACGCTCTGGTGCGGGAATGGACCGCGCGGCGCTGGCGCGCGGCGGGACTGCTCGACCCGGCGACGTGGGAGTTGGCGCCGGTCAGCGCGCCGCTGCCCGACGTGGTGGTCATGGTCTCGCGCCGCTGGCCCGCCGCGGATCGGGTGCGCGCGGGCGAGCGGCTGGTCAGCGTCGGTCGTCGGCAGGAAGCGGGGACGAGCGCGCCGGAGGTTGCGGCGTTGTCGGTGCTCGATCGCCTCGGGCTGGCGGGATTCAATCCGCTGCTCGAACCTGACTTCGAGCTGACCAGGCGACAGTTCGCCCCGGGCTGGTCGGCGGACCGGCCGTAGGCGCAGGTCGGGCGGCCGGCGGCGCGGGCGGGGGGGGCAACGATCATCCAGACTCGCGCCGCGGCGCGGGTGAAGGGGTCTGATGGAGCTCAGATATCGCCGGCTCAAGGGGACGCGGGATGTTCTGCTCGAGGAGGCCGAGCAGTGGCGCTGGTGCGAGGAGCGCTGGCGCGAAACGCTCGAGCGTTACGGGTATGGGGAAATCCGCACGCCGATCATGGAACCGACGGAGTTGTTCACCCGCTCCGTGGGCGAAGGAACCGACATCGTCGACAAGGAGATGTACACCTTCCTGACCAAGGGGGAGGAGAGTGTCACCCTGCGCCCGGAGGCCACGGCGTCGGTGGTGCGCGCCTATCTCGAGAACGGCCTGATGCGCCAGCCGGGCACGCTGAAGTTCTACTACCTCGGGCCGATGTTCCGCCACGATCGCCCGCAGGCCGGACGGCTGCGGCAGTTCCACCAGGTGGGGGTGGAGGCGATCGGTTCCGCGAGTCCGGTGCTCGACGCCGAGGTGATCCGCGCGGCGCTGGCGCTGTTCGAGGCGGTGGACGCGGAGAACCTGGTCACCGTGATCAACAACATCGGCTGTCCCGTCTGCCGGCCCGGATACGTGACCGGCCTGCAGGCCTGGGCGCGGGAGCGCGCGGACCGGTTCTGCGGCACCTGCCGCGCGCGTCTGCCGGTCAATCCGCTGCGCCTGTTCGACTGCAAGGAGGAGGGGTGCCAGGCGCTGCTCGCCGGCTACCCGGCGATCGTGGACTCGCTCTGCGGCGACTGCGCGGAGCACGAGCGCACGGTGCGCGGCACCCTGGACGATCTGGGCGTGAGATACACGGTCGATCCCGACGCTGGTGCGCGGGCTGGACTACTACACGCGCACCACGTTCGAGATCAGCGCTGTCGAAGGTCGCAAGCAGAGTTCCCTCTGCGGCGGCGGGCGCTATGACGGGCTCATCGCGCAGTGCGGCGGCGATCCGACGCCGGCGGTCGGTTTCTCGCTCGGCGTGGAGCGCACGATCCGACACCTCTACGCGGAGCCGGTCGATCCGCAGCGGAGCCGACGTCCCCGCGTGGATGTCTACGTGGTCTGCCTGGGCCCGGCGGCCCAGCGTTACGCCCTGGCGCGGGTCGATGCGCTGCGCGGCGTCTGTCGCGTGGAGGTCGACTGCTCCGGGCGGGCGGTCAAGGCGCAGATGAAATCCGCGGACGGTCGTCAGGCCCGCCTGGTCCTGCTCGCGGGTGACGAGGAAATGGCCGGGGAGACGCTGCAACTCAAGAATCTGGAATCGGGGCAGCAGTACGGCATCGCCGCGGGCGGGGTTCTCGCGGCGGTGAGGGAGGTGCTCGGTCTGTGAACGAGGCTACGGGCAACGACGCTCCGCGGACCCATCGCTGCGGCGAGGTCGCCGCTCACCTGATCGGGCAGGAGATCGTCCTGGCCGGGTGGGCCGGTCGCGTGCGGGACATGGGCGGTGTGGTGTTCATCGATCTGCGCGATCGGTGGGGCATCGTGCAGGTGGTCTGCGACGAGGGTGAGCCGCTGGCGCGGGGCAAGGGGCTCAGGCTCGAGTCGGTGGTACGGGTGCGGGGGCGTGTGCGGGCGCGGCCCGAGGGCATGATCAATCCGCATCTTTTCACCGGCGGCGTGGAGGTGGTCGCGCTGGAGCTGACGGTGCTCAACAGCTGCCTGCCGCTGCCCTTCCAGCTCGATCAGGCGGAGAACGCGGGCGAGGAGTTGCGCCTCAAGCACCGCTACATCCATCTGCGGCATCCGAGCATGGCGCGCAACCTCGAGGTGCGTCATCGGGCCGCCCAGGCGGTGCGTCGGTTCCTATCGTCGCACGATTTTCTCGAGATCGAGACACCCATGTTGATCAAGACCACGCCCGAAGGGGCGCGCGACTACGTCGTGCCCAGCCGCGTGCACCGCGGACGCTTCTTCGCGCTGCCGCAGTCGCCGCAGCTCTACAAGCAGATCCTGATGGTGTCGGGAGTGGATCGCTACTTCCAGCTTGCCCGCTGCCTGCGCGACGAGGACCTGCGCAAGGACCGGCAGCCGGAGCACACGCAGATCGATATCGAGATGAGCTTCGTGCGCGAGACCGACCTGTTCGCCCTGGTGGAAGAGATGCTGGCGATCGTGTTCGCGGAGGCGGCGGGTATCACGCTGGAAACGCCTTTCCCGCGCCTGGCCTACGACGAGGCCATGGCGCTCTACGGCTCGGACAAGCCGGACCTGCGGTTCGGGTGCCCGCTGCGCGATCTCGACGACCTCGTGCCGGGCTGCGGCTTCGGCGTGTTCGAAGCGGCGCTCACGGCGGGCGGTGTCGTGCGCGGTCTGTGCGCGCCCGGTCTCGGCGGCTGGAGCCGCAAGCAGGTGGGCGAACTGGAGGAGATCGCGCGCGCGCGCGGTGCGCAGGGACTGGCCTGGACGAAAGTTGTCGGCGGCCGCTGCGAGGGGGGCGTGGCGCGACTGCTGTCGCCCACGTTCCAGACCGGATTGCTGGAGCGGACCAGTGCCCAGGAGGGCGATCTGCTGCTGTTCGGGGCCGGCGCGCGGGAGACCGTGCAGTCGGCGTTGGGCGCGGTGCGACTCGAACTGGCGCAGCGGGCCGGCTGGATCGCGCCGGGCACGTGGGCCCTGGCCTGGATCCACACCTTCCCGCTGTTCGAGGCGGCGCCGGAAACGGGCGGCTGGACCGCGGCGCACCACATGTTCACCATGCCGCGCGACGAGGATCTGGCGCGGCTGGAGAGCGACCCGGGCGCGGTGCGCGCCCGACTCTACGATCTGGTCTGCAACGGCGTGGAACTCGGCTCGGGGAGCATCCGGGTGCATCTGCGCGAGCTGCAGGAGCGCATCTTCGCGGTCTGCGGCCTGACCCCCGCGGAATGGCGGGAGAAGTTCGGCTTCTTCCTCGACGCGCTCGAGTACGGCGCGCCGCCGCACGGGGGCATCGCGCTGGGGCTCGATCGGGTCGTGATGCTGATGACCGGCAGCGCCTCCCTGCGCGAGGTGATCGCTTTCCCCAAGACGAACCTGGCGATCTCTCCCCTCGACAGCGCGCCCGGCCTGCTGGCGCCGGCGCAACTGGCCGAGCTGGGGCTGCGCATCGTACCCGAGGAGGGGGCCCCATGACCGGACGCGAGACGGGCGTTTCCGGGGAGGCGGGAGACGAGGTCACGCTGTCGCTCGGCGGGTGTCGATCAGCTGGCGCTGCTGGGCTGGAATGATGGCAATCTGCGCCTGCTCGAAGCGCGTTGCGACGGGACCATCACCGTGCGTGGCGAGGCGATGATCCTGCGGGGGCCGCGCCGGCAGCTGGAACCGTTGACCCGGGTCGCGCGCCGTCTGATCGCGCTGGCGGGGGAGGGCCAGGTGCTCGACGCCGTGATGGTCTCCTATGTGCTCGACGAGGAGATGGGGGGCGGCGAGGCGCCGGCGGACCCCGACGGCGGGAGGAGGGGGAAGCCCTCCACTTCGCGGCCGGGAGCCGGCAGGCGATCCGCGCGCGCACCGCGGGGCAGCGCGAATACGTGGAGGCGATCCGCGCCCACGACGTGGTCTTCTCGATCGGTCCGGCCGGCACGGGCAAGACCTACCTGGCCGTCGTGATGGCGATGGAGTACCTCAAACGGCGACTCGTGGACCGGGTGCTGCTGGTGCGTCCCGCCGTCGAGGCGGGCGAGCAGCTCGGCTTCCTCCCGGGCGACCTGCAGGAGAAGATCGATCCGTACCTGCGTCCGCTCTACGACGCCCTGACCGATACCATCGGGCCGGGCAAGATCGGTCGCTTCATGGCCAACGGGACCATCGAGGCGGCGCCGCTGGCCTACATGCGCGGGCGGACGCTCAGCCACTCGTTCGTCATTCTCGACGAAGCGCAGAACACCACCGTCGGCCAGATGAAGATGTTCCTGACCCGTCTCGGCCTGCAGTCGAAGGCCGTGATCACGGGCGACGTGACCCAGATCGATCTCAAGGACAAGCAGCAGTCGGGGCTGGTGGCCGTGCAGCGGATCCTGGCCCACACGGAGGGCGTCGCCTTCGTCCAGCTGGAGGGCCGCGACGTTGTGCGGCATCCCCTGGTGCGTCGCATCGTCGATGCCTTTCAACTCGCCGAGGAACAGGACGGCAGGAGGAGCTGATTTGGCGCGCTGGTGGACGCTCCGCTTCTTCAGGCCGTCGGCAGGGATCGGCTGGCGGCAGCCCACGCCGGTCCGCCCCGGTCCGCGGACCGACGTGGGCGCGCTGCGGCGCAGGCAAACGTTGCTGCCGGCCGTTTTGGCGGCGCTGGCCCTGCTGGCGCTCCACCTGCTGCTGTTTCCACCGGTGCCGCGCACGGGGACCGTCTTCCCGCGGCAGGGCGAGGTCGCTCCGCGTCAGATCCGGGCGCCCTTCGCCTTCACCGCGCCGTTGCCCGAGCGCGACGTGGAACTGATGCGTCTCGAGCGCGGGCTGGCCGAACCGCCGTTGCTGCGGCGGGAGGAACCGGCGCCGGGCGAGGATCCGCTGCGGCGATTCGCCGTCTGGCGCGAGGCCTTCCTGGCGTTGCAGGCACGTCGCGGCGCGGCCGCGCCGGAGCGCGTGGGCGAACTGGCCGCGCGGTTCCCCGAGCTCGATCGCGGGCTGCAGCGGCGCCTGCTCGGCGTCCGCCGTCCGGAACCGATCCTGGCGGCGATGGAGGCGGTGCTGCGCGAACTGCTGGCGACCGGCGTCGCCGACGTGCTGCCGCCCGGCAAGTACACGCAGGTGCGCGTGCGGGAACGGGAGGGGGAGGTCGGGATCGACGCCGCGCTGATCCATGAAGAGGCGCGGCTCGGGGAACGGTTGCCCTGGCTGTTGCGCGCGCGGGGACTGGACCCCGCGGCGGCGGCGGCGGCGGCGGGGGTGACCGGCGCCCTGCTGGTGCCCAACCTCGTCTACGACGAGGTGGCAACGCGCGCCCGGCAGGAGTTGGTGCGCTACGGCGGTGCCGGCGCGGCGCGAATTCATCAAGGGCGAGCGCATCGTCGAGCAGGGGGTGCGCGTGTCGGAGCAGGAGGCGATCTTCCTGAACCGGCTGTCCGAACTGCAGAATGAGCGGGGGGCGGGAATCGCGGGCGGCTCGCGGTTATCGCGGCTGGGGGCACGGCTGCTGCTGCTGGCGGACCGCCCTGGCGCTGTATGGCTGGATGGCGGCGCTCTATTTCTCCCCGGTGCTGGCGCGACCGAGGCATCTCGTGGCCGTGGCGGCGATCGTGGCGCTCTTCCTGAGCGGGGCCGCCTGCGGGCTCGCGCGGCCGGGGCTGGGGATTTTTGCGGTGCCGGTGGCGCTGCTGGCCCTGCTGGCCACGGTCCTGTTCAAGGAACGGGTCGGGCATGCCACGACGCTGCTGGGCATCGTTCTGCTGACACCGGTGGCGGGGGTCGAGACGCACGCCGTGCTGATCTGGCTGCTGACCGGCGCGGTGGCGGTCGGGACGGTTCGGCACATCCAGCAACGCGGCCAGTTCTACCGGACGATCGCGATCCTCTGCGCCCTCGCGCTGTTCCTCATGATGGCGCTGCGTCTCTCCGCCGGCGCGTCGCTGACCGCGCAGGGGGGACAGTACCTGGTGGCGTTGCTGACGCCGGTGGCGGCGGTGGCGCTCGCGCTGTTTTTGCTGCCCGTGGTCGAACCGGTCATCGGGGTGGCGAGCGACCTGACGCTGCTCGAACTGTCGGATCTCAATCATCCGCTGCTCAAGCAGATGTCGCTCGAATCGCAGGGGACCTACCACCACAGCCAGGTGGTGAGTCAACTGGCCGAACAGGCCGCGCGGGCGATCGGCGCGAACGCGATCCTGACCCGCGTGGGCGCGCTGTTCCACGACATCGGCAAGCTGAACAAGCCGGAGTATTTCGTCGAGAACCAGCGCGGCGGGCCGAACAAGCACGACGAACTGAGCCCGAGCATGAGCGCCCTGGTCGTGGCGTCCCATGTGAAGGAGGGCATCGAACTGGCGCGTCGCTGGCGGCTGCCGCAGGCGGTGATCGATTTCATCCCCGAGCACCACGGCACCGGCGTGATGGAGTTCTTCTACCACAAGGCGCTGGAGGCGGGCGAGGCGGAGACCGTGAAGGTGGACGACTTCCGCTATCCCGGTCCGAAGCCGCGCTCCCGCGAGACGGCGATTCTCATGCTCGCCGACGCGGTCGAGGCGGCGGCGCGCTCGTTGGCGAAAGCGACGCCCGGCCGTATCCGCGAGGTCACCAAACAGGTGATCGAGAAGCGGCTGCTGAGCGGTGAACTGGACGAGGCGCAGCTGACCATGGCCGATCTGGCGCGTGTCCGCGAGGCGTTCATTCCCCTGTTGGCCGGCATCCACCACGCGCGCATCCCCTATCCGGGCCGGCGGGAGCGCGAGACGGGGCGTTCGCGCGAACGCGAGAATGGGCGCGCGGGCGAACGGGGACCGCTGGCGTGAAGGCGCGACTCCACGACCGGCGCCGCCTGCCGGCGGCGCCGCCGGCGGCCTGGAGGAAGGCGCTGGCGCGACTGGCGGAGCCGGCCGGAGATCCGGCGTGGCCGGTCGATGTGGTGCTGGTGGATGACGCGGAGATCGCAGAGCTCAACCGGCGGTGGCGGGGACGCGACGAGGTCACCGACGTGCTCTCCTTCTCCTACCTGGCCGCGGAGGGAGCGGGGGCGCCGGCGCTGCGCGCGGGTTCCCGGCAGGCAGCGACCGGTCTCTGGCGGGACCCCGGCGATGCCGCCGCGCAGGCACCGGTGGGTGAACTGGTGATCGCGCCGGCGTTCGTGGCTGGGCAGTGCGCCGCGCACGGCTGGGATCTGGCTGCCGAATGGGCGCTGCTGACCGTGCACGGCCTGCTGCACCTGCTGGGCTGGACCCACGACGATCCGGCCGGGACGGCGGCGATGCGGAGTCGGGAGGCGCAGTTGCTGTTGGGCGCGGGATTCAGTCATCCCCTGCCGGCGGACGGCGCGGGGGTGGAGGCGTCGAGGGAAGAAGCAGAAGAAGGAGCCGATGGATCACGCGATGGGTGAATGGCCGGCGAGCGTGGCGTTCGCGGTGACCGCGGGGGCGTTCCTGCTGGCGATGCTGGCGGCGGGATTGCTGGCCGCGTTGCTGCGGGTGCGCGGTCTGTCGGGACACGGCCTGCTGGAGGAGACCGGGACCGACGGTGCGCTGCGTGCCTGCCTGCAGCCGCCACGCCGCTTCGAAGTCACGGTTGGTTCGCTTTACCTGGCGCTCACGGCCGTGGGGTGCGTCGCGGCCGGGCGGACCGCGGCCGCGCTGACTCCCGAGGCGCCGGCCTGGCGTTCCCTGCTGGTGACGGCGCTGATCGTGACGCTCGCCTGGACGCTCGGCGGTCTGGCGGGCCGGTCGCTCGCGGCCGGGGTCGCGCTCGACACCACGCGCTGGGGGGCCCGGTTGCTGCTGCCGCTGCACTGGCTGTTGCGACCGTGGAACGGCCTGGTCGTCTGGCTGCTCGATCGCGCCGGCGACACGCTCAGCGTCGGCGACGCCCTGCCGCCCCCGCTGACCTCCGGGGAGATCCGCAGCCTGCTGGCCGAGGAAGAGGGGGCGGTCAATCTGGAGGACGAGGAACGGGAGATGATCCACAGCATCTTCGGTTTCCACGGCAAGATGGTCCGCGAGATCATGGTCCCGCGCATCGACATGGTCTCGCTCGACGCGGCCGACCCGGTCGAGACCGCGGTCACCACGGTCAACGCCACCCTCCACTCCCGACTGCCGGTCCACGACGGCACTGTGGACCGGATCACCGGCCTGCTCTACGCCAAGGACCTGCTGGCGCTGGTGGAGGAGGGGCGGCTGGTCGGCGAGGGGCGCGTGGTGGGCGACCTGGCCCGCCCCGCCTACTTCATCCCCGAGAGCAAGAAGATCGACGAGGTGCTGGCCGAGTTCCGCCACAAGCGGATCCACATGGCGATCGTGATCGACGAATACGGCGGCACGGCCGGCCTGGTCACCCTGGAGGACGTCCTCGAGGAGATCGTCGGCGAGATCGAAGACGAATTCGACGATCGCGAGCGGCTCTACGAGTGGCTCGACGAGCGCACGCTGCGCGTCGATCCGAAGATCGACCTGGAGGACCTGCAGGAACTGCTGGGCGTGCCGTTGCCGGCCGAGGAGGGCAGCGAAACGCTCGCCGGGCTGGTCTACCAGGCGGCCGGCCGGGTGCCCGATGCCGGCGACCAGGTCACGATCGCCGATCTGACGGTCGTGGTCGAGGCCGTGGAGGACCAGCGGATCCTGCGCGTGCGGATCGTCGCGTCGGAGCCGCTGCCGGGTCACGCCAGCGCGCTCCGCGCGGAAGGGTAGGCAGTGGTGGCGAAGCTGCGGCAGTATTTCCTGGCCGGCCTGCTGTCGGTGGCGCCGCTGGTCATCACCGGCTGGGTGCTGCTGCAGATCTATCGCCTGGTGGACGGCGTTCACCCGGCCGTGGCTGGAGCGGATCGTCGCGCTGCGCCAGGTGCCGGGGTTCATCCTGACGCTGGGCGGGCTGGCCGCGTTCCTGCTGCTGATCCTGCTGGCCGGCGTCCTGATGCAGAACGTTTTCGGGGTGGCGCTGTTCGGGCTGGTGGAGCGGACGCTGCGGCGGATCCCGCTGCTGCGGATCGTCTTCGACACCACCAAGCAGATCGGCGAGGTGGTGCTCAACCCGCAGCGGAACGCGTTCCAGCAGGTGGTGCTGCTGCGAATTCCCGCGGCCCGGCTGCTGGTCCATCGGGTTCGTCACCGCGGATGACGGTCGCCAGGAGCTCGTGGCGGTCTTCGTGGCGACCACCCCCAACCCGACCTCCGGCTTCCTGCTGCTGCTGCCGCGCACGCAACTGCGGGTGCTGCCGCTGAGCATCGAGGAGGGGGTGCGGCTCGTCGTCTCGGGCGGCGCGCTGCTCACGCCGGATCAGGCGCGGGTGCTGGCTGCCGCGGCGGGGCCGGTCGGCGGGAGCGGATCGGGAGAGACGGCGTGAGCCTGCTGCCGCAGCCGGTCGTGACGACCGACGCGATCGTGCTGCGCGCCTGGCCGACCGGCGAGACGAGCGTGGTGGCCGCGCTGCTCACCGCGCGCTGCGGACAGTCTGCGGGTGATCGCCAAGGGGGCGCGCGGCGCCGGCTCCGTGCTGCGGCCGCTGGTGCAGCCGGGTCGCCTGGTCAGCGTGGAGTGCGGTCTCGATCCCCGTCGCCAGCTCCAGTACCTGCGGGCCGGTGGAGTGCTGCTCGATCCGCTCGCGGGCGACAACAGCCTCGAGCGGACCGCCTTCCTGCTGGCCGGCCTCGAGCTGGCCGAGCTCTGCCGGCCCGGCGGCGATCGCGAGGCTGGGCTGTTCGCGCTTTGCCGCGAGTTCCTCGCGATGTTATCCTGCGCCCCCCGCGAGGGGGCGGCGCGTCTGTTCTACGCCTTCGAACTGGCGCTGCTGCAGCTGCACGGCCTGGCGCCGGTGCTCGAGGGCTGCGCGGCGTGCGACTCGCCGCTGCCCCGCGTCCCCGGCGTGGCGGCGCGCTTCAGCCCGGCCGTCGGCGGCGTGATCTGCGGCGCCTGCGCCGCGTCGGGACGGGGACGCGACGGGCGTTCGCTGGCGTGGGAAACGCTCACCGGACTGCGGGCGCTGGCCGCCGGGCCGACCGCCGCGGCCGGTTGCGAGGCGCCCGCCTGGCGGGAGCGCGAGACCGGCATCGTCCTGCACAATTTTCTCGGCTACCACCTGCCGGGGTATCGGCTGCCTGCCGCGCTCGCCATGCTGCGGGCCGGCCGGTCGCCCGCGCCGGGGGCCGTGGTCGGCGCCCGCGAGGAGGCCTGATGGACTACCAGGAGATGATCGCCCGCCTGCACGCCTTCTGGGGGGCGCGCGGCTGCGTCCAGGTGCAGCCGTGGAACTCCGAGCTCGGCGCCGGCACGTTCAACCCGAACACCTTCCTGCGCGCCCTCGGTCCGGAGCCGTGGCGGGTGGCGCACGTCGAACCGAGCAAGCGCCCCAAGGACGGACGCTACCTCGAGAACCCGAACCGCGTGCACCAGTTCTACCAGTACCAGGTGGTCCTCAAGCCGAACCCGCCCGACTCGCAGGCGCTCTACGTGGAGTCGCTGCAGGCGATCGGCATCGATCACCGCGATCACGACATCCGCTTCGTGGAGGACGACTGGGAGTCCCCCACGCTGGGCGCCGCCGGCCTCGGCTGGGAGGTCTGGCTCGACGGCATGGAGATCAGCCAGTTCACCTACTTCCAGCAGGTGGGCAGCCTGCCGTGCCGGCCGGTCTCCGTGGAGCTGACCTACGGCCTCGACCGCCTCGCCATGTTCATGCAGGGGGTGGACCACGTGAAGGACATCCGCTGGGGCGGGGGCCTGACGTGGGGCGAGGTGCAGGGCCAGTTCGAGCGGGAGTTCTGCGCGTTCAACTTCGAGCACGCCGACATCGAGACCTACCGCCGGCATTTCGAGGACCGCGAGCGCGAGGCGCGGACGCTGCTCGAAGCCGGGCTGGTCTATCCCGGCTACGACGCCGTCATCAAGTGCAGCCACCTGTTCAACGTGCTGGAGGCGCGGGGGGCGATCTCCGTGACGGAGCGGACCGGCTACATCACCCGGATCCGGGGCCTGGCCCGCCAGGCCGCGCTCGCCTACGTGGCGAAGCGCGAGGCGATGGGATTTCCGCTGCTGGCGGGCGGGGAAGGGGAGCGGGGCGCGATGATCCGCGAAGACGCTGAGCCACAGTCGCCGCCGGGATCGCGCGGCTCCCGTTCCTGCTCGAGGTCGGCAGCGACGATCTGCCGGCCCGCTTCCAGCCGCTGGCGATGGCGCACCTCGCCGGACGACGCGCAAGCTCCTCGACGACCTCGGTCTGCCGCACGCCGGCCTGCGCGTGCTGGCGGCGCCGCGGCGGCTCGCTCTGCTGGTGGAGGAGCTCGCGGTGCGGCAATCCGACCGCACGCTCGAGGTGAAGGGACCGCCGCTCTCCGCCGCGCGCGACGCGGCGGGCGCGCCGACGCCGGCCGCGCTCGGCTTCGCGCGCAAGAATGGCGTCGAACTGGCGGACTGCTTCACGCTGGAGGAGGCGAAGGGGACCTTCCTGGCGGCGCGCCGCCTCGTGACCGGTCGCGCCACGGCCGACCTGCTGGTCGAGGCGCTGCCGTCGCTCGTGCTCGCCATCCCGTTCCCGAAGACGATGCGGTGGGGCGACGGCGACCTGCAGTGGGCCCGGCCGCTGCAGTGGGTCGTGGCGCTGCTGGGCGACGAGCTCGTGCCGCTGCGTCTGGGCGAAGTGACGGCCGGGCGCGAGAGCCGCGGCCACCGCACGCTCGACGACGATCGCCGGTTCGCCATCCCGTCCGCGACCGCCTACACGGAGACTCTCCGGGCGCACCGGGTGGTGGTCGACCCGGACGAACGGCGTCGGTCGATCAGCGCCGGTTTCGACGCCGCCGTGGCGGCGATACCGGGCGCGCGCTGGGTGCCGCACGCGGAGCTGCTGGAGGAGGTCGTTTTCCTCAGCGAACATCCGACGGTGCTGCTCGGGTCGTACGAGGCGCGCTTCTTCGACCTGCCGCCGGAGGTCATCGTGACGGCGCTGCGCGCCCATCAACGCTATTTCGCGGTGGTCGGCGCCGACGGCGGGCTGATTCCGCACTTCCTGACCGTGCGGGACGGCGGCGACCGCGCGCTCGACATGGTGCGCCAGGGCAACGAACGGGTGCTGCGGGCGCGGCTGGCCGACGCCCTGTTCTACTGGGAGTTCGACCAGCGTCGCTCCCCCGCCGAACAGGCCGCGCGGCTCGGCTCGGTGACCTGGCTCGAAGGGTACGGCACGGTGCTGGACAAGACCCGGCGGCTGGCCCTGCTCGGCGCGCGTCTGTGGGAACTGGGGCTGGGCGACGGGGGGGGCGTTCCCCCCGGATTGACCCGGGCCGCCGCGCTGTGCAAGAGCGACCTGGTGAGCGAGATGATCCGCGACGGCAAGGAGTTCACCCGCCTGGAGGGGCTGATCGGCGCGCACTATGCCAGGCGCGCCGGCGAGGCGGAGGAGGTCTGCCGGGCGATCGAGCGGCACTACCTGCCGCGCGGCGCGAGCGAGGAGCTGCCGGGCGATCGGATCAGCAGCGCGCTCGCCGTGGCCGACCGGCTCGACACGCTGGCCGGGTGCTGGCTGGCGGGGTTCGTGCCGACCGGTGCGCGGGACCCCTACGGGCTGCGCCGGCAGGCGCTGGCGGTGCTGCGCATCGTGCTCGATCTGGGCGCCCGGGTGCGGCTCCCGCTGCTGATCGGCGAGGCCCTGGCCCCCTTCGAGGCGACGGTCGGACCGGACCGCGTCGCGGCCGCGGCGGTCGAGTTGCGCGAGTTCGTGCTCGTGCGGCTGGCCGGGCAGCTCGAGACTCTCGGCTGCGCGTCCGAGACGGTGCGGGCGGTCCTGCCGGCGCACGGGGACGACCCCGCGGAGGCGTTCGCCTGGGCACGGGCGCTCGCCGGTTTCCGCGACCGGCCCGATTTCCAGCTCCTGGCGACCGGCTTCAAACGGTGCAAGAACATTCTCGAAGGGCAATTCCTGGCCGGCGAGGAGCTGGCCGGCTGTCGGACCCGCTGGCGCCGGGGCGGCGAAACTCCTGGCGGGGAGGACTTCGCGCGTCTGCCCGATCCGGCCGAGCAGGCGCTCAGGAGCACGGTCGCGGCGGCGGTACCGGCACTCGAGGCGGCGCAGGGGGCTGGCGATTACATCGCCGCCCTGCGGCAGCTTTCCGGTCTCGGACCGGCGATCGACCGCTTTTTCGAGACGGTGAGGGTCAACGTGGACGACGAGGATCTGCGTCGTCTGCGCCACGGTTTCCTGCGGGAGATCCACGGTCTGTTCGTGCGCTACGCCGATTTCTCGGAGGTGGCGCCCGCCGACGCCTGAACCGCGGCCACCACGGGCGGAATGATTTCGCGATAAATTGAGAACATTTTCAAATAGCGCGAGGGGCGCCGGGCCATTTTCACCATTTTCCTGCAGAGAGCTATTGACGAAGAGGCGACAATCGGTTACGCTCTCCTAGTGACTCAGTGGGCAAAAGTTCGTGCAACGCGCGCTGTCCCTGGGTTCCACTCTCTCAGTCGTCCGATCACTTGACATCCTGTCCTATCGCTCGGTTTTGTTGGCCTCGCTAACGTTTTAATTTGAAGGAGGTTGACTTCATTTCTCACCCGGCTTTATAGCTTGGTTCCGTTAGCCTCGTCCACGTTACAATTTGAAGGGGTGGAGTTCATTTCTCATCTTGGCCTCGCGCCACGAAGTTGTGCGGGAATGAACGTAGACTTTGCTTGAATTGTGTCCGGCTTAGTGAGTAAGTGGCAGCCGGTAACGTGTACGCAACCTTGACTGCGTTGATTTGATCAACGTTGGGGGGAAAACATGAAGAGACTCACATTTATCGTGTGTCTGTCTCTGGCACTGTTCGCTAGCCTCGCAATCGCTGGCGATTCTTCCAGGGATAACAGCGGACAGACTCAGCGTATCCCGTTTGATGCCAGAGGCGCCAACACCAGTATGCTTAATGGCTGGCCTGTGAGCGCCGGCAAGGCCGCGGCCGAAACAGTATATATTTTGGGTGGCCCGGCCCTGCAGACCGGCAAGTTCCAGAACACGGGGTTTGAGCCGGACGCACAAGGGTGGACCGGCAAGGACTACACGGACATGACGGCGAGCTGGCACATCGCCGACTTCAATGCTGCGAATCTGGATCCCGTCACCGCCAACCTCGCCATGTGGTGCGGCGAAATTTTGGCCGGGGACTGCGGTGGCGGCGATACTGCCGAGGGCTACGATAACAACTACCTCCTCTGGCTCGATTGGTACGGCGCGGTCGCGAACAATACGCTGCCCACGGAGTCACCGTGAGAGCGCATGTGAACAGCGCCTCCGAGCCTGACTACGACTATCTGACTCTCCAGGTCGAGATGCTCGGCGTGATGGTAGTCGCGCATAACGATGCCGTCTTTACCGGTATTTATGTCTATCCGGACAGTCTCGGTAGCGACATGGACGTGAGGTTCCAGGTTACCGCGGACAGTTACGTCGGGGACAATTTCGATCAGGTGCACCTGCGCTGGGTCGGCATGGCGGACGGCGGTTATTCCGACGGCGACTGCCTGTATCCCAGCAATGGTCTCGCCCAGCTCGACGACATCGAGGTCCTCTTCGGTGATCTCGGTGCAGAAGTGCGCCAGACCCTGGATACTTTCCAGCCCGGCGATCCGGTGAGCTGGGTCAACGTCAAGCCGCCGTATGTCGGCGATTTCCACAAGGTTTGGCCTTTGCTGGGGGACTCCGACGAGTGCACCAGCAATGTTTCGCCGCAGATGGCGTTCATCGACGATGGTGTTGTGGTCCCCGGGACGGGTGGCACCGTATGCGGGACCTGGAACTACGGTCCCGGTGGCTGGGGCACGACGACGACCGGTGGTCTCGCCGGCGATCTCTACGGGATCAACAACGATGTCTGGTCCCCTGTAATGGATTGGCCCGTGGGCGTGTCCTCCAGCCTCGACGGCGCCAATTTCCTGTGGAACGTTTACACGCACCTTCCGATAGATAACGGGCTCTTCTACCAGTGGGGTATCCGCACTTCCCTGGACGGCGGCCTCACCTGGCCCGGCAGTTGGAAGGACAACAATACCGTGTACTACGGCGGTGGTCTGGCCACGTACGGCCGCACCGGCTATGCAGTGACCAGCAAGCTGAACTCCGGTCGCAACAAGGTCCAGATCGCGCTGGGCGTGACTGAGCCCTGGCTCGCGGATTATCTCAGCAACGATAACACGCCGGCACCGTACTTCGACAACGTGACGCTGCTCGCCTTCTCCTTCGGCGGGCCCGCGCTGTCGGTGACGGGAGCATGGTCCTTGTTCAACGACGGCTGGCCGGAAAATCCCGAAATTGACTATGCGGATCTGACCCAAAACTCGGTGCGCGTGGACATCGGGCAGAACATCGCTGCCAGAGCCACCTTGCGCAACGATCCGGGTGACTCTGTCGTCGTGACAATCAAGGCGGTTCGCACCGGTGCCGTGCTCACCGGTCGGCCCACCATGCACGTCCTGATGAAGATCAACCCTCTGTTCGACTCCACCTGCCGCACGGCCATTCCGGCCGGCTTTACCCAGGTCGGTAACTTTATCTCCGGTACCGTGGCCGGCGACACGGTCTGGACGACATCCGTTCCGCCGGTCCGCATGGCGAACCTCTGGAAGTGGGATCTGCCCGACACCGGGTTCTTCTTCCCCGGCGACAGTGTTCCACTACTACTTCAGAGCCGAGGACACCCTGGGCGGGGTTGCCGGTCTCTCGCTTATGCCTGGCGATACCACCGGCTTCTCCGCATTTCCCGGGCAACCCGCGCTACGACTCTGGCCGCTATTATGAACTCTACAAGATCTGACGCTCTGCCGACGATGATCACGGCGGTGAAGGACGTTGGCCAGCCTCACGTGCTGTTCTGGGACGATTCCCAGGACCGCGCCAACCAGGATGAATGGTTCGCGGCCCTGGACAATCTCGGCTTCCGTCAGGGCATCGAATATGACATCTACTGCGAAAACTCCCCGTCCTCCGGCCAGGGCAATGGCCTCGGCGGCCGGACGAACGCGCTGAAAATGTCCGGTTACAACACGCTGCTTTACACTCCTGGAAATCTGGGCTCCTATACGATCTGCAACGGTGATCCCGCCGGCGATCCCGGCAACGATATCTTCGTGGTGGATTCCTGGCTGCAGCGGGGCGGCAAGAACATTTTTGCCACCGGTGATAACATCATCCAGGACCTGACGGTCTCCGGCGCCAACGCGGTCGCATTCAGGGACAAGTGGTTCGGGGTGGCATTCAACAACTTCGAAGTCAAGCCGCTCATTGGTGGCCAGATGGCGCCGCACGTGAGCCCGATCACCGTGGCGGGCGCGCCGGTGCTGACCAGGCCCTACATTGCGCAGGGTGGCTGTGATGGCGGCATCAACGACTTTGACGCCATCACCGTGGTTGCTCCGGCGGTCCGGATTGCCCAGTTCACCAGCCCGACCGGCGCCCTCGGGTCCTACCCGTACGCTGCGGCGGTCTACAACGATGTCACGGTGAACACGGCTCGCGTCGTTTTCATGCCCTACGACCTGAGCTACATCTGGAACGGCACCCCGACCGGCGGGATCCCGGTCCGTGCCCAGATCCTGCTGGACGTTCTGTCCTTCTTCGGTAATCTGCCTGGCGGGGCTGCGGTCGGCGTGACGCCGGAGGCAGTGTTCACGGCCAGGAACTTCCCGAACCCGTTCAACCCGAGCACGAAGATCGAGTTCACCCTGCCGGCCAGGAGCCAGGTTGAACTGAAGATCTACAACGTGCGCGGCGAACTGGTGAAGACGCTGCTGAACGAGAACATGGCTGCGACGACGCACTCCGTGATCTGGGACGGCCGCAACTCCACCGGTCAGTCGGTCTCCTCGGGCGTGTACTTCTACAGCCTGAAGGCCGGCAGCTACGAGAAGATGGAGAAGATGACGCTGGTGAAGTAACCCGGTTGCTTCACGGCCGAGTCTGAAGGGAGCGGCCCCCCCCGCGCGGGGGGGGCCGCTCCTTCGTGTCTGGCCATGTGAAGCATGGCCACAGGAAGGGCCGAACGTCAGGAAGGGCAAGACGCCCGGAGGTCTCGATTCCGTCATGGTCTCAGAAGTCCAGACAACTGGAGCTGCCGCTGGAGAGCAGGGGTGAAGCCCCGAGGGTAGAGCGGAGCGGACAAACGGCATCGGCGGCGACCGGAAACGCGCGTCCAGGGATGCGGCCTGCTGATGGCGAAGGTGCTTGAGCGCCCGAACCTGTTGCGGGCGCTGAAGCGAGTGCAGCAGAATCGAGGCAGTCCCGGCAGCGATGGCATGACGGTGGATGAGTTGCCGGATCACCTGCGGGCGAACTGGCCGACGTTGCGTGAGCAATTGCTCACGGGTCGGTACCAGCCGCAGCCGGTGCGCCGGTGCGAGATCCCGAAGCCGGACGGCGGGAAGCGCGAGCTCGGCATCCCGACCGTGCTGGACCGTTTTCTTCAGCAGGCCCTGTTACAGGTCCTGCAGCCGCTGTTCGACGACAGCTTCTCAGAGCACAGCCATGGCTTCCGACCGGGACGGCGGGCGCACGACGCGGTATGCGAAGCGCGCCGGTACGTCCAATCGGGCAAGCGATGGGTGGTGGACGTGGATCTGGAGAAGTTCTTCGATCGCGTCAATCACGATGTGCTGATGAGCCGGCTGGCCCGTCGGATCGCGGACAAACACGTGCTGGGACTGATCCGCCGTTACCTGACCGCCGGCGTGCTGGCGGACGGGTTGATGGTGGAGCGGTACGAGGGCACTCCGCAGGGAGGCCCTCTGTCGCCTCTTGCTGGCCAACGTGCTGTTGGACGAGGTGGATCAGGAGCTGGAGCGGCGTGGGCACGCGTTCGTCCGCTACGCGGACGACCTGCGGGTATACGTCGGCTCTCGCAGGTCGGGTCAGCGGGTGATGGACTCGTTGATCCGGCTGTTCGGGAAGCTCCGGCTCAAGGTCAATCTCGCCGAAGAGCGCAGTTGACCGGGCTTGGAACCGGCCGTTCCTGGGCTTTGCCTTCTGGTCAGCCAAAGGCGGTTGGTCCGGGCTCCTCGCGTCGGCGTTTTCGGCGCGGTTGAGTGGCGCCGAGGGTCCTCGCGGTTGACAGCGATGGAACGGACCCCCTATATTTCACAGGCATCAAGCGGAGCCCTGCCAGCCGGAAGGACGCGGGCTCGCATCCCTTAGTCGGTCGGTTGCCTTGAGCATCGACCGTGCTATGTGAATAGCGCGCCGGGCGCGCTGGAGGGGGTTTCGCGCTGCCATGTGGAGCCGCAGACGTATCGTGGTCGGCCTGCTGCTGGGATTGCTGGGCCTGACGGTCCTCTTCGGCTGCCGGGCCTTCACGCCCGAAGTGGCCATCGTGAACCGGGCGCCGGAAACGTTTATCGTGGGGGCGCCTGCCGAGACCTCGGGCGGCTACTACCATTTCCATGTCTACTGGTACGGCACCGATACCGACGGCGCGGTGAGCAGGTTCGTCTGGGCGGTGACCGACACGTCGATCCAGGACCACCGGTATCTGGGCGACGAGGAAGACGGGCGCTTCAATCCCGCCACGAACGTCGGCACGCTCCGGATCGGGCACTACACGACGCGTACAGACACCATTTTCGATTTTCAGATCGACCAGGGTCCGATCGTGTCCTATGAGAAGACGTTTCACATCGTCGCCATGGATGATCAGGGGGATTTCGATCGCACGCCGGCGCGGCTGCGCTTTGTCAGCAACGCGCTCGGCACCCCGGTGATCCGGTTCTACCGATCCGATACCGCGGGGGTCGGGCCGCTATTCGCCGATTACGACACCGTGGCCTACGGCTACCCGTTCGCCCTGTCGTGGAGCGGCAGCACGCCCAACATCCGTTCCTACAGCCCGGAGATGCTGGCGCAGCGCGATACTGTGCCGCCGATCGACGGGCTGCTCGGCTTCAAGTTCCGCCTGCAGGACAACGAGTGCGAGCGGGAGCGATTGCTGGCAGCCGCGACGTTTCGACCCGGTCACGGGCGACAGCGTGAGCTATTTCGGCGAGCAGACCCAGCTGCGCTTCTACAACGACGGCAGCACCGACGAAGCGCGGGGCATGCGTCTCGACATCCGGAGTGCATCGCCTGCTGGTGAACACCATCGACATGGCGGGCGTGGAGGTGCCGGCGGCGAAGCAGACACTCAACTACGTGGTCAACTACGACCCCCAAACACGGCTGCTCCGCGGGGAGCGCTGACCCCTTCAACCCGACCGATGGGAAAATCTATCCCTACTACCGGGTCTTTCACCCGGACACATTCCGTCACGGAGCATCCTTTCGCCGAGGGGGACACCGTGCCTGACAAGGCGTACGTGGTGTTCAAGGCGATCGGCTGGGACGATCCGCGCGATCTGCGAGTCGATCCGCTCCAGGCGGATGTCCGGTTCCAGGGCCGCCTTCGACGCCCGCGGAAAGTACGGCGGCCAGTCGATCTTCACGTTCGCGACGCAGTTCAGCGAGCCCACCGCACGCCGGAGTGGGAGCGCCCCGCGGCCGAGGGGGGCGGCGGAGCGGATACGGTCGGTTTCCTGGTCGGGCCGTTCGATTATACGGTGACGATGCGCGCCGTCGATGAATGGGACAGACGCGACGGCACGCCGGAGAAGTTCAGCTTTCGTTGGCGATTTCAGGCCGTGCGTGCAGTGCGTCGAGGTGCTCGTCGGCGCGGAGTCTGCCGCATCGGACGCCGATCTCGATTGCCAGGACGCCGCCTGCGCCGCGGTCGTGGACACGATCTTCGCGCGTCTGACCTCGTCCACTCCGGTGCCGCCCGGCTGGCGACAGGCGAGCCTGCTCGACGTCACTCCGCTCGCCAAGGATCTGTTGTGGTACAACACCAAGACCGGCGCGGTCTGGCTCGACCAGCCGCTTTCCACCGTGGAGCCTGACTCCATGCCGGGGTACTTCTTCGAGTACCGGCTGGCGCTGCACGGCCGGGAGCATCCGCTGGAGCCGTGGCGTCCGGACCGTCCCCAGGACCGGATCATGTCCTGGAACTACCAGATCGTCGGGGAGCGGGATCCCGGTGAACGTCGATCGCAGAGGGCGGTGGCAAGGACGACCTGGATTTCACCACCTACCAGTGGGAGGCCTACAACCCTCTGGCCACCCTCCCGCAGCCGATCGCCATCGATGACGACGGGGTGTGGACGCTGCGGATCAAGTTCTTCGTGCCGGAGCTGGCGATGGATGCAGGGGGAGGCGGTCTACCTCAGCTACCTGCAGAGCAGGTACCCGAACTGGCAGGACGTCTACCGGCTGACCACCGGCCAGTTCGGATCTGACCACCGTGCAGGTGCGCGCCAATGACGCGAGCACGTGCGACTGGAACGCGGAGCGTGTCGAAGTACTTCTACTACACGAATTTGCGCGTGCCCGTGGTGCACGGTATGGCTTGCGACGGGACTTATGATGGGGTGCTGGGCTCGCTCCGACTGGCTGATTTCACGCGCATCAGCGATGTTTCCACGAAGCGATTCGTGATCAAGGTCTTTCCCAGTTCGGGCGGCTATCTTCCCGTGAGCCGGGGAGGTTTCGGCGGCGATCGCGGACGCCCCTCATCGGCGCGGACAGACGGTCGCGGCGGGCTGCTCCGGGCCGCCGTTCAGGCGAGGAGTTCATGATGACCTGCAAGAAAGCGATCCTGCTCCTGCTCGGGCTGACGACGCTGGCCCTGCTGCCGGTGCTGCACGGCTGCTCGCCGAGCCAGGAACTGTCCGGCACCCCGGTGCCGAACGCACTGCCGGACACGCGGGTGACCGGCCAGCCGCCGACGCTGCGCGAGACCGACTTCATCGTGCGCTTCTTCTGGAGCGGAACCGACCCCGACGGGCGGATCCAGGGCTACCAGTGGAAGCTGAGCAACAACGGAATGGATGGCATCAGCCTGCGCGACACCCTGACCATCGATCCGGCCACCGGCGACACGCTGAATCCCTGGCACTTCACCACGTCGACGGACAGCATCTTCATCGTCAAGGCCGATCGGAGCGGTTTCCCCGGCGACAGCGGGCTTGGCTCCACGGACCAGCGCTCCTACGAAACCCATACCCTGTTCGTGCGCGCGGTCGACGCCGAGGGGGGAGTCGATCCGACGCCGGCCATCGTCTCCTTCACCTCGACCACCATCGTGCCCAGGGTCCATCGTCGACAGGCCGAGCCTCGGCACCTACGACGTCGCCCAGGTCGGGGCCCCCCACGATGACTTTCGGCTGGACGGGGAGCGATCCGGACTTCGTCACCGGCGTGCCGGTGAAGGTGCGCTATCTGTGGAAGCCGGCGCTGGTCGGGAGGCCAGTACGTCCAGAGCAGCGATCCTCTTCAACACGCAACGTGGAGAGTGTCTGCAGCTTCGCCGACTCGGCCTGGAGCGACTGGTTCCCCTACGCCGCGCGGCCCGAGGATCGGGTGGCGATGGTCCAGGGGCAGCGACTCGACGCGCTCGGCCGCATCATGACTTACATCTTCGCGGTCCAGGCTCAGGACACCGCCGGCGCGCGCAGCGTGGAGCGGACCTACAGCCGCAACGTGCACAACCTCTCACATCGTCTATGACAAGACCCCCCTGCTCACCGTGGCCGGAGACCTATCTGGGCACGTGTTCAGGCAGTCGGGACGAGACCGGTGTGTTCGATTTCGACATCGCCCAGAACCAGCCGCTGAACTTGGCCTGGTCCGGGACGGCCGAGGGCTACGCCGGCACCGTGATCGGCTACCGCTACGGCTGGGATGTCACCGATGTCACGGACGAGAACGATCCGGGCTGGGCGATCCAGGTCGGCAATACGCCGCAGCATCGCCAGTCGCCGGAGCGGCAGTTCCAGTCGGGCGTGCACACCCTGACCGTGCAGTGCTTCGACAACTCGGGTCAGATGACGATGCTCACGATCCGCTTTGCGGTCGTGCCGGTGCCGCAGCCGGATCGACCAGAAGCCGCTGCTGCTCGTGGATGACGTGCGGGACCAGCTCAGCAACGCCTGGCCGGACGTCGACCGGCAGACCGCTCGACCGGGATATCTATCGGGACGCGTTCTGGGTGGAGGTTCTGGACGATGCGGGCGGCGTGGTGGGCTTCGATTCCGCCGGCGACATTTTCGACACCGAAGATTACCAAGAATTTCGGCTACCGGGAGGTCGTCAACTACCGCAACATCATCTGGGCCCACAAGAAGGCCACCAACAGCTATGTCAACGTCAACTTCGATCCGGCCAGAGAGTTGCGGGACAAGTACGTCTGGCTCACCAACTACCAGATCCAGGTCGGCAACGTCTTCCTGTGCGGGCAGCAGGCGCTGCAGTCGTTCATCGGCGATCGGGGCATGGTCTCCGCCCTGTTGAGCACGGGAGACGACGCCAATCCGGCGCCCTGGATGTCGCCGATCATCTTCGACACCGAAGAGGAATACCAAGCTGTATGCGAACACTGAATACGCGCTCGGATTCGGCTGGCGAAAGACTGCGGACGGGAATCTGACGCTCATCGGCAAGGAGCGCTACCCGTACCTGGTCTGGGGCATCGACGCGATCGACGCGCCGAGCTCGCTGGTACTATGTCTACCCCGGTTCGCCCGGTCTGGCTTCACGGGCGCGCAAGGCGCCGTGCGTCGGGCTGAAGGCGATCGTGCTCGACGAGGCGTTCAAGGCGGCCTACGTCGATCCCGGCGCGATGGCGGACACGATCTATTCGCGCGCGGAACATCGACTGGAATGACTACCCGGCTCCGACACCTGCGAATCCGAATTCCTACCCGCCGTTCAACCTGACGACAACTTACGTCTGGGGATTGGACGAGTTCTACGACACAAACATCACCCAGCGGCCGACCGCCATCATCAAGCAGAAGCTGAGCGACGGGCGGCCGGCGATGGAGCCGATGTGGCGGCAGTATTCGCGCTTCGACTGGATCGACGACATGCACGCGCAGCGGGGCGATCCGTACTGGCCGTACTTCTACCCGCCCGACGAGACCACGCGGCTCTTTACCGCCACGGAACTGCAGGACATCTGCGGCGAGTACGGGCTGAACCTGCAGAAGCGGAGCGTGACCGGCGGGGCCGTGGTCGGGCTCATCTCGCGCAAGTTCGAACTGACGAAGCCGGGTGGACGATCCTGATGTCCTCTGGGGCTTCGATCCGTACCGCTTCGACAGAGACCAAGATCAAGCAGGCGATTCGCTGGGTTCTGCGCGAGGAATTCGGCATGCAGATGTCCACCCCGTGAGGAATGGTTCCGGGCGGCGCGTCTGCGCGAGCCGCCCGCGTCAGCAGGCGCCTGGGTAAGCTCCGGACATTTGGAAAGGCAGGCTGACCGTGAAGATGGCAGGGAGTTGCCGGATGTTCGGACTGGTGTGGTGTGCCCTCTGCATTGCGGGATTGGCGGCGGGCGCCGCCGACCGGGCGCTGGCGCAGAGCCTATACGCCCCCCGAGACCTGCCGGATGGACAGTCTGCGGCTGCTGTCTCCCGACCGGGACGGGGTGCGTGTCCGCCTCGCGGAAGCGGACCAGCGCAAGGGGACGGTGATCCAGTGGGCCAGGTTGCCGGCCGAGCTGGCCACCTGCTCCGCGCTGGTCATTCCGAGCACGGTCACTTTCCCGATCGCTCTCAGCGGCGTCTACCTGGATAATGTCGACCGGGAGTTCGAATTCACCGTGAACGCTGGCGGGGCGATCGGCGCCGCGAACCGCAACCGGGTGGTGCTGAAATGGGCGAACCAGTTCGTCAGCCGTACCGGCCGGATCGACGGGGAGATCAACCTCAGCAACAGCGGCGGTCTGTGGCGTTTTGTCCCCGGCCAGGGGATGACGCAGGTCAACGGCGGCTTCCCCATGACGCTTCCCTATACCGGCATCAACGCCTTCGCGCAGGCGCCGAGCGCGCCGCAGATCCTGCTCGCGCATCTCGGCACGCGGGGGTTGTGGCGACGGGAGGGGGAGGGTGACTGGGCGCGGCTCAATCCGGAGGCCTTGCCCGACAATTTGATGGCGTCGTTGCGATCAGCGCGATCGCGTTCTCGCCGGCCGATCCGAACCGCTTCGTCGTCGGCACGACCGGTGTCGACCGGGCGGGGCCTGTTCGTCACCGCCGATGGCGGCCAGACATTCCGCCAGTTCGCCAGTGACCTCGATCCGCTCACGCTGCCGAACTACCAGGTCACCGCCCTGACCTGGGCGCCGGACGGAACGATCTACGCGGCGGTGCGCAACCTCGGCGTCTTCGTCTCCGCTCGACAATGGCGAGAGCTTCATCAAGCTGGTGAACCTGACGGTGCCGAGCGAATTCGGCACGCCTGCTTCAACCCTGATGCCGCCGTTGGTCAACGCGATCGTCTGCGATCCCGACGTCGCCTCCACCGTCTACTTCGCGCTGAAGGACTACCGGCTCTACCGGTCCACCGACGGCGGCGCCTCCTGGGGACCGTTGAACGGTGACTGGGGGCTGCCCGACGGAACAGGCGATCACGGCCCTGAACGTGGCGCGCGATCCGCAGGATCCGCAGGTGCTGCTGCTCGGCACGCAGGGGCGGGGCCTCTGGCGGACCGGCAACGGGGGCGCGACCTGGGCCGAGGTGGCGGCAAGCCTGCTGCCCGGGCCGAACAAGCCGTTGGTCAAGGGGCTGCTGTTCGATGCCTCAGTTCCCGGACGGGTCTATGCGCTGGTCGACGGCAGTGGGAGTGCTGGTCAGCGAAGACCACGGCGTCGGCTGGTCGCTGCTGGCTGTCGCAGCCGGGGAATCGTCTGCTGACGGGGATCACCGCGGATGCGAACGAGGACGGGGCGATCTGGCTCGGCACGTACGACGGCGGCATCTACGTTCCGGGCACACCTCTGCCGCTGTCGAGCACGATGTTGGGCACCACCGATCCGATCTACTTCGGATTTTGATCTGGGGCTGAGCCTGGCGTTCATGCCCGGCGCGGCGGCAGGCGGACACGGCGGTCACCGGCACGAACTTCACCGATGAAGTGTCAGGACTTCCAGGGTTATGCGCGTATGGCGGAGCGAGGGACACGATCCGATCCTCGTCCGGAACATGGCACTGATCGGCGTCTACGACAAGACGAATCCGCAGACCTGCCTCGAGGGCTTCTGCGGCGATACGAACTACAACATCACGCCGGACTGTTTCGAGGAGCGGCGGGCCGCCTGCTTCAACTTCAGCCGTGGCGACACGATCGAGTTCTTCGACGACAACATCTACAACGGTTTCGAATACAACTATGCGGTGACCACCTTCGATTACGGCAGCACGGCGAACATCGATCCGGCCTCGCTGTCCAACGACCTGCTCTACTCGCCCCGCTTTCCGGACGACGAGAATCTCCATCTTCGGAGGCGAGGGCAATCTGATCGTCCTTCCGGGTCGATCATGGCGGCGGCGCCGCCGCTCGACGGAGCCGAGATCTTCGTCTACCCGAATCCGCTGCGGCGCGGCGCCGGCTTCAAGGGGAGCGAGGGGGACCAGGTTGTCTTCACGAATCTGCCCCCCGACAGCCGTATCCAGGTCTGGACGGAGGATGGCGATCTCGTGGCCGAACTGCCGCGGGCGGACGCAGCCCCAGACCGGCGGCAACATCTACTGGGACACCCGCAACGAGAGTGGCGAGTCGATCGCCTCCGGCATCTACGTCTGGAAGGTCGTCATGCCGGAGCGGGGCGACTTCTACGGGAAGCTCGTGATCATTCGCTGAGTCCGGCCGGTCGCGGACTTGAGAAGACCGTGGTCCAGCCGATACTGGGCCACGGTTTTTCACGATGGGCGCCGCTTCGGGCGCCGGGCGCCAGGCGCCGAATGGAGAGCCTGCGTCCCGGTGGGCGACGGCTGGCGGGAGGATCCCGATGAGCGAGAAGCTGGTCTACGTATTTGGCGGCGGGCGCGCCGATGGCGACGCCTCGATGAAGAATCTGCTCGGGGGCAAGGGGGCGAACCTGGCCGAGATGGCGCGCCTTGGCGTGCCGGTGCCGCCCGGCTTCACCATCACGACCGAGGTCTGCACGCACTTCTACGCGCGGGGGCACGCCTACCCCGACGGCCTGCGGGACGAAGCGGCCGCGGCCCTGGCCGGTATCGAGCGGGAGATGAAGATGGGCTTCGGCGATCCGGACCGGCCCCTGCTGGTCTCGATCCGCTCGGGCGCCCGCAAGTCGATGCCCGGCATGATGGAGACCGTGCTCAACGTCGGGCTCTGCTCGCGCACCATTCCCGGCCTGATCAAGCTGACGGACAATCCGCGGTTCGTCTATGACGCCTACCGTCGTCTCATCATGATGTATTCCGACGTGGTGATGGAGAAGGCGGCCGGCGTGGAGCCGGCCGAGGGGCAGGGGATCCGCCAGCAACTCGACCGCATGCTCGACGAGGTCAAGAAGGCGCGCGGCTGCGCCTCGGACGCCGATCTTTCCGAGGCCGATCTGAAGGATCTCGTGGCGCGCTTCAAGACGCGGGTCGCGGAGGTGCTTGGCAGGGAGTTCCCTGACGACGCGCAGGAGCAGCTGTGGGGCGCGATCGGGGCGGTCTTCTCGTCCTGGAACGGCCGGCGCGCCATTTCCTACCGCCGGATCGAGGGCATCCCCCACGAGTGGGGCACGGCGGTCACCGTGCAGGCGATGGTGTTCGGCAACATGGGAGATACGTCGGCCACCGGCGTGGCGTTCTCGCGCAACCCGGCCACCGGCGAGAACCGTTTCTACGGCGAGTGGCTGCCCAACGCGCAGGGCGAGGATGTCGTGGCCGGCATCCGCACGCCCAACCCGCTGAACGAGGCCACGAAGAGCGAGCAGAACCGCCACCTGCCGTCGCTCGAGGCCGCGCATGACCGAGGTCTACGCCCGGCTCGACGGCATCCGGGGCGATCTCGAGGCGCACTTCCACGACATGCAGGACATCGAGTTCACGATCCAGGACGGACGGCTCTGGATGCTGCAGTGCCGGGTCGGCAAGCGGACCGGCACCGCCGCCCTGAACATCGCCATGGACATGCTGGCGGAGGGGCTGATCGACGAGCGCGAGGTCGTGCGCCGTGTCGCTCCCGCGCAGCTGGACGAGCTGCTCCACCCGATCGTCGACCCGCAGGCCGAAAAGTCCGCGCAGCCGCTGGCCACCGGCCTGCCGGCCGGCCCGGGCGGCGCCACCGGGCAGATCGTCTTCACCGCCGCCGACGCGGTGACGTGGGCCGCGCAGGGCAAGACGGTCATCCTCGTCCGCGAGGAGACCAACCCCGAAGACGTCGAGGGGATGCGCGCCGCCGAGGGGATCCTGACCGCCCGTGGCGGCATGACCAGCCACGCGGCGCTGGTGGCGCGCGGCTGGGGCAAGTGCTGCATCGTCGGCTGCTCGGGCCTGCACGTCGATGTGCACGCCCGCACGCTCACGGTTGACGGACAGGTGCTCAGGGAGGGCGACCCGGTCACGCTCAACGGCACGCGCGGACGGGTCTACGCGGGGCGGCTGGGGATGGTGAGCGCGGCCGAGAATCCGCGCTTCGTGGCGTTCATGCAGATCGTCGACCGGTACCGGCGGCTGGGCGTGCGCACCAACGCCGATACGCCGGAAGACGCGCTCAAGGCGCGCGGTTTCGGCGCCGAGGGGATCGGCCTGTTCCGGACCGAGCACATGTTCTACGGCAGGAATTCCGAAAAACCGCTGTTCCTGCTACGCCGGATGATCGTTTCGGCGTCCGAGGCGGAGCGCCGGGCGGCGCTGGACGAACTGTATCCCCACGTGAAGAAGGACATCAAGGACACCCTGGCCGTGATGGACGGACTGCCGGTGACGTTCCGCCTGCTCGATCCGCCGCTGCACGAGTTCGTGCCGAAGGAGGCGGCGGAGCGGGCCAAACTGGCGCAGGCGCTCGGCATCACGGCGGCGGAGCTCGACCAGCGCGCCGAAGCGCTCCACGAGAGCAATCCGATGATGGGGCACCGCGGCGTCCGGCTCGGGGTCACCTACCCGGAGATCACCGAGATGCAGGTGCGGGCCATCCTCGAGTCGGCCGTGGAACTGACGCGCGAGGGGAAACGGGCGCTGCCGGAGATCATGGTGCCGGTGGTCGCGGCGGTCAGTGAACTCGACCACCAGAAGGTCGTGGTGGACCGCGTGCACGCCGAGGTGTGCGCGGCGTATGGCGTGGACAGGGTCGAATATCTGTACGGAACCATGATCGAGATCCCGCGCGCGGCCCTGACCGCCGATCGCATCGCGCGCACCGCCCAGTTCTTCTCGTTCGGCACGAACGATCTGACGCAGATGACCTTCGGTTTCTCGCGCGACGACATCGGTGGGTTCGTGCCGGCCTACGTGGAGCAGAAGCTGCTGCCGGTGGATCCGTTCCAGGTGCTCGATCCGGACGGCGTCGGCCGGCTGGTGGCGATGGCGTGCGAACTCGGACGCCAGGCGAATCCGCACCTGCACCTCGGGATCTGCGGCGAGCACGGAGGCGAGCCGAGCTCGGTCGCCTTCTGCCACCGGGTCGGACTCGACTATGTGAGCTGTTCACCGTTCCGCGTGCCGATTGCCCGTCTGGCCGCGGCCCAGGCGGCCCTCGAAGACGCGACGGGACAGTAAGACGCTGCTTCGTGCCGGCCGGCCTCGCGGGGCCGGCCGGCTCTCAGTCAGGCCGCGGTCGGTGGAGGTCGGAATGATCCTGAACGGACGCATCGGCCCGTTTTCGGTCGTGGACGTGCTGCAGTTCCTCTCGCTGTCGAGGGTCACCGGGAAGCTGGTGCTCGACACGCGGCGGGAAAAGGCGCGGATCTACTTCCACGATGGCGCCCTGGTCTACGCCCGACGCGAAGGACCGACGGAACGGCTGGGCGACCGGCTGGTGCGGCTCGGCCTGGTGACCGCCTCGCAAATCGCCGGCGCCGACATCCGGGTCGAGATCAACCCCGACAAGCGGCGGATCGGCCAGATCCTCGTCGAGGCGGGATCGCTCGACCAGGCCCGGCTGCAGCAGGTCGTGCGCGACCAGATCCTGGAAACCGTGTACCACATCCTCGCGCTCGGAGCCGGCGAATTCCGCTTCTTTGCGGATGTCCTGCCGGACGGCGAAGACATTCTGCTGGACGTCAGTCTCGACCTGCTGCTGCTTGAGGGGCTCAAGCAGATGGACGAATTGCGGCGCGACGGCGGTCCGGAGCCCGGCGGGACCGGGGCTTCCTGAACCGTACCCCCTGAGCCGGCGACGTTTTCAGCGATTCGCCATTCAAGGTGACCGCCCGGCGGTCGAAACCTACCCTGGAAGCGATCGGACGCGAGCCATGCAACGGCCGCGTCGGCGGCGTCCGGGGAGGTTTCAATGGACAGTATCCACATCCACGCCCGACGGCACGAGCCGACCGGCGCCACGGTCATCGCGGTCCACGGTTTTCTCGACACCGCCACCTCCGTCGACCTGGAGAAGGAACTGCAGCGGGTGCTTCGCGCGCGCTGCTGGCAGGTCGTCATCGACCTGTCGGGGGTCGACTACATCAGTTCCGCGGGCTGGGGGATCTTTCTCAGCGAGATCCGTCATATCCGCCAGCAGGGGGGGGACCTGCGGCTGGTCGGGATGAAGCCCGAGGTCTACGAGGTCTACGAACTGCTGGAGTTCCGCTCCGTGCTGGCGCACCACCGTTCGCTCGACGAGGCGTGCGCCGGCTTCGCACCGACGCTGCGTGATGAATCGATGTTGCTGCCGGGTTGACAGGTCTGCGATCCTGACGGATTCTGGCAGGAACGGCCCGGCCCGCAGCCGGGTCGTTTTCGTATGCTGCGGAGGCTCGCGTGCATGTCGCCTGGTCTCTGCCCCCCTGGGCCTGGCTGCTGCTGTTCGTGGCGGCGGTGGGGCTCACGGTCTGGGCGCACCGCCATTATGATCGGGCCGACCCCCGCCCGGCGCCGCCCATTCGCCGCTGTCTGACCGGACTCCGCGCCGCCGTTTTCCTGCTGCTTCTGCTCGCGCTGGCCGGCCCGACCGTCCTGCGGTCATGGCAGGAGACACGGATCCCCGGGATTGTCGTCGTGATCGACGATTCGGCCAGCATGGACCTGCCGGATGGCCCGCAGGGGGAGACGCGCTGGTCGCGCGCGGTGCGTCTGGCGGCCCGGCTCGACTCCGTCCTGAGTCGGCGCGAGCCGGCCGCGCGCGTTCGCCTGCTGCGCGGCAACGGGCTGACCCCGGCGCGCGAACTCCGTGCCGTGGACGGGACCCTGCCCCCCCCGAAGCGGTCGGCACCGACCTGGCGGCCCTGCTGCGGGGGGCCGCCGGCGGGGGCGACGGGGATCCGCCCCGGGGGATCGTCCTGTTCACGGACGGTCATGACACCGAAGGGCAGGCGATCGCGGTCGGCACGTTTGGCGGTCTGGGCGAGCCGGGGAATGACGGTGGCGCGACGCTGCTGGTCGTGGGCGTGGGGGACCCGGTCGGCCCCCCGGACCGGTTCCTGCAGGACCTGCGCTATCCCCGGACGGCCTACGTGGGCGAGGAGGCGCTGGTGGAGGTCGCCGTCGGTGGTCGGGGCGGGACGGCCGGGCGGGCGCCGATCATCGTGCGGCTGCGGGAAGGGGAGCGCGTGGTCGCCGAGGGGGTGGCGCCGGCGCCGGAGGGGGACGGCGTGGTGACGGTCACGCTGCCCGTGCGGCCCGTCGCGTCCGGTCTGACGGTCTACGACCTGGAGATCGCTCCGCTCGACAACGAGCGTTACCTCACCAACAACCGGGCGACACTGGCCGTTGACGTACGCCGCGAGCCGGCACGCCTGCTGCTGCTGGCCGGTCGGCCCAACTGGGACGTCCGTTTCCTGGCGCAGGGGGCCGCGGCGGCCGGGCGGCTGCGTCTGGAGGTCGTGCGCGGCGGACCGGACGGCCTGGTTCTTGCCGACAGCGCCCGCGCCTGGCAGGCGCCCCGCACGGTGGCGGGCTGGCGCCGCTGGGACGGGATCGTGCTCGTGGGGTGGGGCGGTCTCGGCGCGGACTTCCCGTGGGAGCCGCTGGCCGCGGCGGTGCGCGAGGGACGCGGTCTGCTGGTGCTGGCGGCCGACGATCCGGCGGCCCCGGGGCCTCCGGCCGCGCTATCCGACCTGCTGCCGGTGGACGGGCGTGGCGCCGTCTGGCGCGACGGGCCGCTGGCGCTGCGCCCGGTGGCGGACGCGGTGGGACATCCGCTGCTGGCCGGCCTCGACGGCGGTGCGACGGCCGGCGCCGGGTTCGACGGCGATCGTCTGCCGCCGCTGACCCGTCTCCTGATGGTGCGGCCGCGACCGACCGCGCAGGTGCTGCTCACGGCCGAGCCGTTGCCCGGCGCCGCCCCCGGCACCGGGGGAGCGTTGTTGGCGGCCGCGCGCGCGGGCGAGGGGCGGGTCGCCTGGTTCGGCGGCCGCGACCTCTGGCGGCTTGTTTTCTGGGAGAGCCCGCGGTCCTCGCTCGCTGATCTTCCGCACCTGGGGCGCGGGCTGGTGCGGAACCTGCTCGTCTGGACGGCGAGCGGCGTCGCGACGACCGGCCTGAGTCTCGCCGGGGGACGGCAGCTGTTCGCGGAGGGGGAGCGCGTTCCGATCGAAGCGCGCGGCGACGACGGCCCCGGGCGCGGCGGACCGGGCGGACGACCGCCGCTTTCCGTCCTCCTGCGTGCCCTCGACGGGCCGGCCGCCGGCGGGGAGCGGGTCTTCTCGCTGGAGCCGGTGACCGCTGATTCCACCCGCGCCCGCACCGTGCTGCCGCCGCTGCCGGCCGGTCGGTACGAGCTGGTCGCGCTTGCCGGGGGCGCGCCGGTTCCGCAGAGCCAGACGCGGGCGTTCGCGGTCGTGCCGCAGACGCTCGAAGGGAGCCAGACCACGCAGGACCGGCGCGCTCTGCGCGCGCTTGCGGCCGGGGCCGGCGGGGTCTTCCTGCCGGGCGAGACGGCCGATGCCGGACGCCGTCTGACCGAAACGTTCGCCCGGTGGTCGCCGGAGTCCGGCACGCGGACGGTGCGCGGTCGCTGGGATCCGCTGAGCGGCTGGCCGCTGGTCCTGCTCGCCACGGCCCTGCTGGGCGTCGAGTGGGCGCTGCGGCGCGGCCAGGGCCTGTTGTAGCGCACGCCTGGCGGCAGGCTCGCGGTGGTTACCTCCCCGATCGATTCCTCCCCCTCCCGCGGTGGTTTTTCACGCGTCGCCCCTGCCGGGGCCTCTGTCTCCTCCCGTCGCGCATTCCGGAGGTGTGCCGTGCGGAGCGGTCGGGGCAGGGTTGTTGCCACGCTGTGCCTGTCAGGCGCGGTGGCGCTCGTTACGCCGTGCCGGGCGGCGGCGTCCGTCGTGCTCAACGAGGTCCTGTACGATCCGTCCGGGGCGGACGCGGGCAAGGAGTTCATCGAACTGTTCAACCCGGGGCCGACCGCCGTCTGCCTGGCCGGGTATCGCCTCCAGACGGCCAACGGCGCCGACAGTCCCCCCTTCTGGTCGACCCGCTGGACCGGAGCCCTGACCGACACGATCGGACCAGGCGGCCGGTTCCTCGTCGTGGACACCGGCTGGATCGGCCCGCCGGCCGCCGCGGCGACGGCAACGCTCGCCCTGCAGAACGGACCCGACGCGCTGCGTCTGGCGCGGCCCGGAACGACCGATGACCGGCTCGGCTACGGCCCCCTCGCGGCATCCGACTTTTGTGAGGGGGCGCCCCATCCGGGGGCGCGCGCGGGACAGTCGCTGGCCCGGCGGCCCGATGGGCGCGACACGGACGACAACGCGGCCGATTGGGTGGGGCTCGACCCCCCGACGCCGGGAGCGCCGAACTTCGCGGCCCGCGCCGCCACGGTGGAGTCGCTGACGGCGGAGCCGCCGATGGCGGCGGCGGCCGGCTGGCCGGTAACCCTGGCCCTGCGCCTGCGCAACGACGGTCTTGAACCGCTGCCGGCCGGCCTGATCCACCTGCTCGCCCTGCCGGTGGGGGAATCCGGGGCCGCAGCCCGGCCGGAATCGACCATGACCTGGCTGGAGGCGATCGGACCGGGCGAGGCCCGCGTGCTCAGCTTCGTCTGGACGCCGGCCGCCGAGGGGCGGCGCCGGCTCCACCTGACCAGCGCCCCCGACTCGTGCGGCGTCGGACTGAGTCTCCCGGCAGGCGCCTATCAGGTGGGGCCGGCCGGTCCGTATCTCAGCGAGGTGATGGCCGCCCCGTCCACGGGCGGGTGCGAGTGGGTGGAGGTGGGCAATGCCGGCGCGGCGTCGTGCGCGCTGGGCGAGTTGCAGTGGCGCGACGAGGACAGCAGCTGGCGGTCGCTGCCGCCGCGCGTGCTGGCGCCTGGCGAGCTGGTGGTGCTCGCCGCCGACCTGTCCCGGCTGCTCGCGTGGTGGCGCGGCGTCGGTCGCGAGGGGGAGGGGGAGTGCGGGGCGGCGAGTCTGGCGGAACATTCGCTCGATCCGTCGGGCGCCTGGCCGTCGCTCAACAACAGCCCGCCGTCGGGGCGTGCCTTTGCCGACCGGCTCCTGCTGGCCGACTCCGCGGGCACGGTGCTCGACTGCGTCGTGATCGGAGGCGACGGACTCGGGGTGCCGGCGGGACGCAGCCTCGAGCGGGCGTACCTGCGCCCGCGAGGCCAGCCGGCGCGCAATTGGGGTCCGTCCAGCGCGGCCGCCGGCGCCACTCCCGGCTGTCCCAACGCCCTTTCGCTCGTGGCGCCGCCCGCGGTCGGGCCGGCACTGCGACCCAACCCGTTCGATCCCGCCACGGGCGCCCTGATGCACGTCCAGTTCTCCCTGGAGGACCCGGAATGCGCGTGGGAGGCGAGGATCTTCGATCTGTGGGGCCGTCAGGTGCGCGACCTCGGGGGAGACGCGCTGGGACCCGGTCCGCGGGATGCGGCCTGGGATGGGCGCGACGATGGCGGCGAGGCGGTGGCGCCGGGCGGCTATGTGGTGGTCGTGCGGCGATTCGCGGTCGACGGCGGGCGGCTCGGCAGTGCGCGCGGTCTGGCGGTCGTCGACGCGGAGCGGGGTCGGCCGTGAGGGGACGGCGGGGTGTGGTCGCGGCCCTGGTCGTCGCGTGGCTCGGCAGCGGATCGCCCGCGGTCGGCGGCGGCAGTCGTGATCTCCACGATGGCTGGCTCCTGCCGCCCGACCTGCTGCGTCCGTGGCTGGCTCCCGGGCAGTCGGGGGGTGACACCGGTCCGTGGATCGTGATGGGACAGGCGCGCCTGTACGGGATGCCCGAACTGCCTCTGCGGGCCCTGGCGGTCGGATGGCGTGCCCCGCGGTGGCGCGCCGCCCTGGCCTGGCAGCGTCTGGGCGCCGAGCTGTTGGGCGAAGAACGGATCCGTGGGCAGTTCCTGATCGGCAGGCGACAGGCGTTTGGTCTGGCGGCGGGGTGGGACGCGCTGCGCCTGGCCGACGCGCCGCCCTGTCGTCAGCCGGTCTTGAGTCTCGAACTGCGGGTGGCGGGGCCGGCGGGGATCCGGCTGACCGGCAGCCTGCCGCTGTTGCCGGCGCCGGTCTGGTACGGGCGCGGCGGGGTGCGGCGCTGGTGGTCGCTCGCCGCTGCCAATGGCGACGCGGCCTGGTGCCTCGCCCTGGACCGCGACGCGCGCGGTGCGCCGCTGCTGGAGGGGGAGGGGGCGGTGAGGGTGGCCGACCGCTGTGGTCTCGGCCTGCGCTGGGAACCGGCCACCGGTGCGCTCGGCCTGACCACTGCCTGGTTGTGGCGGGGTCTGCTGCTGCGATCGTCGCACCTGGCCCATCCGGTGCTCGGGGTGACCCACCGCTGGAGTCTGGGCGCCGGCCGGGGGGAGATGTGGCCTTGACCGACCGCCGCCTGCTGGTGGCCGTTCTGGTGACGGCCGTCCTGACGCGCGCGCCTGTCGCGCGCGGGCAATCGTCCGGCGAGGATTCGACCGCCGCCGCGGAACCGGCCGCCTTCGCGCCCGACGAACTCAACGGCAACGAGCGAACGCCTGAGCAGGAGGAATTGGAGAGCGCCGAAGCGCTCCTGGGCCGCGCGGAGCTCGCTGAACTCGCGGGTCCTGCTGCCCCCGCACCGGCCGGCTCGGGGTCGGATAAACAGCGCGCGCCGCGGGCGCGGTCCGGGGGGGCACCGGCCTGGCGACTGTCCTGGCGGGGGGGGGCGTTGGGAGCGTCCACCGGGACGACCCTGCGTCTCGAGGGGCGGCAGGGTCCGGCCCAACTCCTGGTCCGGCGGCGCACGGCCGCGACGGGGGAGGTGGTCTGGGGAGGGGGACTGGCGCTGCGGAGCGGGAACGGGGGGCTGGTCGGGGGCACGCTCGGCTGCAGCCACGGGCTGGGGCTGCTGGCCGCGGGCGCGGGAAGGGGCGCGACGCCCGCCGCCACCGCTTCCCTGGCACTGCCGGTGGCCGGTGTCCGCCTGCTGTCCGCGGGCGATGCGGAGGGATCCCTGCGCGGGGTGTCCGGCGCTCTTGCCTGTGGGAGGTGGGATTTGACGGGGGTCGTGGGATCCCTGCCGGCGGAGTCGGGGACGGCCGCCGGGGCGACGAGTCGGCCGGTGACTCTGGCCCGCCTCGCCTGCGCCACCGCGCGGGGTGAGGCGGCGCTGCTGGTTTGCGCGGGGGAGCAGGCAGGCGGTGCGAGTCTCGCGCTGACCGGCCGTGGTCCCGATGCCTGGTATGCGGGCGAGGCCGCGGCGTGGCGCGCGGGGAGGGATGGTCGACCGGAACTGGCCTGGGCGGCCGCCGCGGGGGTGCGACGCTGCGGCTGGCTGGTCGAGGTGCAGGCTGCCGCCGCGGACGCCGGCCGCGGCCCGTGCCTTGGGCGACCGCCCCCCTGCCTGTCCGGGTGGGCCGGCAGTGGCTGGTGCGTGCGCGCGTCGACCGCGCTCGGATCGCACGTGCGGGCGCAGGCGCTGTTCGCCAGTGCCAGGGAGAGGGATGAGGTCGATATCGGTGGCGTCACCACCTCCGGCCGCCGGCGTTGCGAGTTCGCGCTGGAGGCGGGCCGGCGAGCGGGTTGGACGGTCGACCTGCGGCTGCGCCTTGGGGTGCGGACGCAGGACGGCTGGCGGGATCGCAGCCCCTGGCTGCCGCCCGCCCGGCTGGAAGCGGAAAACCGGACGCAGGTGGTGGCGACCGTCGACGGCGCGCTGTCCGGCTGGAAGATCCGCCTGGCGGCCCGGGGCCTGGCTGTTGCGCAGACCGTGGCCGGAGCGGAAGCCGGGGCCCCGCTCGCGCGCGGGCTGGCCGAGGCGCGGGCCGAGCGCCTGCTCGGGGCCGGGTGGTCGCTCCGGCTGGCCTGGGCCGGCGCCTGGGGCGGGCCGGCCGACCTGGCCTCGTGCGCCGCGCCGGCGCCCGGTCTGGCGGTGCCGCGGCGCTGGGGGTACTGGGCGGGGGAGCGGAGCGTTGGTTGTGCCCGCGTTGGACGGCGTTGGACCTTCGCCATGGGCGGTTGTCTGCGCCGGCCGGCCGATCCGGCGCTGCCGATGCAGTGTGAACTGTGGCAGCGTGCTGCGCTCAACTGGTGAAGCAACCGCGCCTAAATCGGAGCGCGCAACGGCCGATGCTTTGGATGGCGCCACCCCGGCGCCCCGTTCATCCGCCTGGAGGCGCACCTTGGATCGCGAAGCGCGCGCGGCGCTGGAAGCGCTGCCGGTACAGCCTCTTTTGCAGGAATCGCCCGTCGTGGCCGGGGTGCGCCTCGATCCGGCGCTGCGGGCGGAGCTGGAAGGGCTGGCCGGCGCCACCGATTCCGTGGCGGATCGCTCCGATCGCCTCTGGCAAATCCTGCGCAAGCGTCTGGGGCAGCCCGAAATCCCCGAGTTGCTGCGGGGCGTGATGCTGCTGGCCAGGGCGGGCGATCCCGCCGGGGCGCGACTGCTGGCCGCCCTGCTGGACGTTCACGCCCCCGGCGCGGAGATGATCTCCCGCATCCACCGCTTCGACAGCACCCGTCGTCTTCACGCGTCGGACCGGGCCGGGAGCCGCGGCGCGGCGGCTCCCGCGGCCTGGCGGCATCGGTTCGATGATGTGGCCGCGATCTGTGCCGGGCGCGCGGACGAGTTGCCCGGCGGGGCGCCGGCCCACGTGCCGGGACCGCGCGGCGAACCGCCGCTGCCGCTGTTGCGCCGCTGGCTCGAGCACCTGCTGGCCGATCTGGCCCGGCATGGCGAGCTCGAACCGCGGGGGGTGGAACTCCTGCTGGCGCTGTCGCGCCTGGAAGTGGATGCCTACGAAGAGCGGGTCAGCCGCGCTGCCGGCGCGGTCAATCCGTATCTGGCGTCCGCCGTGTCGCGGGTATTGCCACTGCTCGGTCAGGCGGACAGCGAGGTGCGCGCGATGCGGGAGTTCATCCACAGCATCGAGGCGGGCCGGGCCGGCGTGGCGTTCCGTCGTCGTCTGCCCCGTCTGCACGAGGCGCTCTCGCCCGACGAACGGGGGGCGCTGCTCCGTTCGCTCGAGGGGCGCCCGGAACTCTCCGAAATGCTGGCGCTGCTGCGGGGGATCGAGCGCAATCCGGTGCCGATGCGGCGGCTCGCCGGCGCCGCGGCGCGTCTGATGGCGCTCGGCGCGCATCTGCGCGCGCGCGGTCTGCGTCGCACCGACCTCGACCTGCTGACGGCCGTGGGCCTGGCCCAACGCTACGAACGCGACGGCGAGGTGCATCTGCCGCTCGGCGCCGATCTCGCGGCCACGGTCAGCGAACTGCTGGCCGTCGTCCGCGGCGGTGTCCCGGACGGCGACGATCCGGCGACCGAGCCGATGCTGGCGAGCACCGGGCTGGCCGGGCCCGCCGCGCTGCCGGCCCTGCCGCTGGGGGATGCCGAAGCGGCCGCGGTGCTGCTCAACGCCGGGTTGACGCCGGTCGCCGGCGCTGCCGGCACGCACGCCGCGCCCGGTGCGGGGGAATCGCTGGCCTGGTCGCTCGACGGTTTCCGGCTGGGGGAGGGGGAACTGCTGCTGCGGGTGCCCCAGGAGGGGCGCGTCGATCGCCCGTGGCGGCACGACCTGCCGGTGTCGACGGCGGACGAGATCGATCCCGAGACGCTGGCGGCCGTGCTCGACCCCACCGCGCTGAAGCGCCTCGTGCTGGCGAATCTGGACAACGTCAGCGTGACGACCGGCTTCCTGCGCAACGCGCGCGTGACCGCGATTCCCGGGATGGTGGCGGCGATCGTGACGCGCTGTCGCACGGCGCGCATCCTCGATGTGATCGCCAGCGACCGCAATCTCTACTCCGGGTTCGCCAACAAGGACGTGCCGCGCGCGCTCCTGTTGAGCCCCTGCAACATTCCGGTCAAGTCGCTGGCCAAGTTCATCCACGTCAAGTTCGTCCACCGGATCGATCTCCAGCGGATGGCCAAAGACAAGACCGGGATCCGCCGTGAGGTCATCAAGGAAATCCAGTCCTATCTCGATACGCTCGGTGGGAACTGACCGCAGTCGACAGCGCCAACCTCAAATGCGACAACCTGTTTCGTGACCTTGACTTGTGGCGCTCACGGGTCTAGGTTTGCGGGCGACCGGCGGTCGGGAAATCGCCGGCAGCGGGTGACGTCTCCGGCAAGGGAGCGAGCGATGCTGGCGAAGCGGATGGAACGGCTCGGTACCGAAACGGCGTTTGTCATCCTGGCGCGGGCGAAGGCTCTCGAGGCCCAGGGACGCGACATCGTGCACCTCGAGATCGGCGAGCCCGATTTCGACACCCCGGTGAACATCGTCGACAAGGCGGTCGAGGCGCTGCGCGGCGGCTTCACCCACTACGGTCCGGCCGCCGGTATGGTCGATGCGCGGCGGGCCTTCGCCGAATACATGGCGAAGGACCGCGGTCTGCCGGTCAAGCCGGAGCACATCGTCATCACGCCGGGCGGCAAGCCGATCATGTACTACGTGATGACCGCCCTCGTCGACGAGGGCGACGAGGTCATCTATCCGAACCCCGGTTTCCCGATCTACGAGTCGGTCATCAATTTCCTCGGCGCCACGGCGGTGCCGCTGAAGCTGGCGGAGGAGAAGCAGTTCAACTTCGACCTCGCCGATCTCGAGCGGCTGATCAGCAAGAAGACGAAGCTGCTGATCATCAACTCGCCGCAGAACCCGACCGGCGGCGTGCTGACGGCGGCCGACCTCGACGCGATCGCCCGGCTGGCCGTGAAGCACGATTTCTGGGTTCTGTCGGACGAGATCTACAGCAAGATCATCTATGACGGGAAGCACGAGTCGATCGCCACGCGACCGGGCATGCTGGAGCGGACGATCATCCTCGACGGTCATTCCAAGACCTACGCCATGACCGGCTGGCGGCTCGGCTTCGGCGTGATGCCGGAGCTGCTCGCGCAGGCGGTGGCGAAGCTGCAGACCAACGTCGCCAGCTGCACGGCCAGCTTCACGCAGATGGCCGGCGTCGAGGCGCTGACCGGTCCCCAGGACGCGGCGAAGGCGATGGTGGCCGAGTTCCAGGCCCGACGCGACCTGCTGGTCGACGGCCTGAACGCCATCGACGGCGTGAGTTGCCAGCGGCCGCACGGCGCGTTCTACGTCTTCCCGAACATCCAGCGGCTCGGCCTGAACAGCAAGGAGGCCGAGACGCGGCTGCTCGACGAATTCGGCGTGGCGGCGCTCGCCGGCACGGCCTTCGGCGCCTTCGGCGAGGGGTACCTGCGCTTCAGCTACGCCAACAGCCGCGAGAATCTGCGCAAGGCGCTCACGCGGGTGGCCGATTTCGTCAAAGCGGTGCGCCGCTAGGTCGCGGCGAACGGGGGTTGCGGGGCCGTGCCCGCGCGGGCACGGCCGCCGCGTTTCAGGGGGTTTCCATGTCCGACACAACGCCGCGGCGCGCGGGGCGCCGTCTCGTGATCGCCCTCGGCGGCAACGCGATCCTGCCGGCCGGCACGCGGGGCACGTACGAAGAGCAGCTCGACATCACCACCCGCACCATGGATCAGGTGGCCACGCTGGCCGGCGAGGGACACCAGATCGTGCTGACGCACGGCAACGGACCGATCGTCGGCAACATCGTGCTGCGCAACGACGCCGGCCTCACGCTGCACAACATCCCGCCCATGCCGCTGCACGTCTGTGGCGCCGACTACCCAGGGCGGCATCGGCTACATGCTCCAGCAGGCGCTGCAGAACAGCCTGCGCGCCCGCGATCTGCACCGTCCGGTCGCGTCGGTGGTGACGCAGGTCATCGTCGACCGTGACGATCCCGCCTTCCGCAAGCCGACCAAGCCGATCGGTCCGTTCTACGACGCCGCGCGCGCCGAGACCCTGCGGCGCGAGTTCGGCTGGACCATCGTCGAGGATGCCGGCCGCGGCTTCCGGCGCGTCGTGCCGAGTCCCCGCCCGCGCGAGGTCGTGGAGTGGGAGGCGATCCAGGCGCTGATCGAGGCGGGAGTGATCGCGGTCGCGGTCGGCGGCGGGGGCGTGCCGGTCGCGCGGGACGCCGACGGCGATCTCGCCGGGGTGGACGCGGTCATCGACAAGGACCGGGCCTCTGCCCTGCTGGCCGGCCTGATCGGCGCCGACACGCTGGTCATCATCACCTCCGTGGATCGCGTCTACCTGCGGTTCGGCACGCCGGAGGCGGTGGCGCTCGACACGCTCGATGTCGCGCGCGCGGCGGCGCTGCTCGCGGCGGGCGAGTTCCCCGCCGGCAGCATGGGGCCGAAGATCGAGTCGGCGCTCGCCTTTCTCGAGGCGGGAGGCCGCGAGGTGATCATTACCGATCCCGATTCGCTGCACGCCGCGCTGCAGGGGCGTGCCGGTACCCGCATCGTGCCGGCGCCGGCGGCCTGAGCGCGTCGCCCGGCCGCGGGATCTCCCGCCAGTCCGCCCTTGCCGCCGGCGCGCGCGTCGGACTATGGTGATCCGCGCCGGGAGGGGCCATGGCCGTCAGGATTCTCATCGTCGGCGCCGGTGGGCGGGAGCACGCCCTGGCCCGCCAGCTGGCGCTCTCGCCACAGCGCCCCGTGATCTTCGTCGCCCCGGGCAATCCCGGCACGGCCGGGGTGGCCCGGAACGTCCCCCTCACCGCCGACGCCCCCGACTGTCTCGCCGCCTTCTGCGCGGACGAGCAGATCGGCCTCGTCCTCATCGGTCCCGAGGATCCTCTCATCGCCGGTCTCGCCGATCATCTGCGCGCCGCCGGGCTGGCGGTCTTCGGCCCGGGTGCGGACGGCGCCCGGATCGAGGGCGACAAGGGGTGGGCGAAGGAGATCCTGGCGGCGGCCGGAGTGCCGACTGCGCCGTATGCCCTCTTCGACAACCGCGTCGACGCTCTGGCCCATCTCGACGGGGTGGTCTGTCCGGTCGTCGTCAAGGCGGTCGGCGCGGCGCAGGGCAAGGGGGTGGCGGTCTGTCCCGATCGCGCCTCGGCGGCGGCCCATGTGGAGGCCTGTCTCGACGAGCGGCGTTTCGGCCGGGCGGGGGAACGGGTGCTGATCGAGAGCTGTCTCGAAGGTCCGGAGCTGTCGGTGCTGGCCGTGACCGACGGCCGCGACTACGCCCTGCTCGCCCCCGCGCGCGATCACAAGCGGGTCGGTGACGGCGACACGGGGCCGAACACCGGGGGGATGGGCGCCTTCGCGCCGGTCCCGTTCGGGGATCCGACGCTCGCCGGGATGATCGCGCGGCGGGTGATCGAACCGACGCTCGCGGAACTGCGCCGGCGCGCCATCGACTTCCGCGGCGTGCTGTACGCGGGCCTGATGCTGACCGCCGCCGGCCCGCAGGTGCTGGAGTTCAACTGCCGCTTCGGCGATCCGGAAACCCAGGCGGTGCTGCCGCTGCTGCGGGGCGATTTCCTGGCGCTTGTGCAGGCGACGGCCGCCGGACGCCTCGGCGAGCATCTGGCGCAACTGCCGCCGCCCGGTCCCGGGGCGCCGTGCGACTGGCCCGGCGCCTCGCTCACCGACTGGACGCGCGCCTGCGTGGCGGTCGTGGGCGCGGCCGCCGGTTACCCGGGACCGTACGCGCGCGGCACGGCGGTGCAACTGCCGGCCGCTCCCGGCGACGAGGCCTGGATCGTCCAGGCCGGGACCGCGCTCGTGGACGGACGGCTGGTCACGGCCGGCGGACGGGTGCTGGCGGCGGTCGGTCTGGGCTCCGATCTGGCGCGGGCCCGCGACCGCGCCTACGCCCTGATGGCCGGGATTTCCTCGGACGGTCTGCACTACCGGCGCGACATCGCGCGCGTGGCCGGGGCGCGGGCGGAGGTGTGACCATGGCAGTGCGCCGGGCCGCGGCCAGACCGCGGGTGATGATCATCGTGGGCAGCGCTTCCGATCTGCCGGTGACGGAAGGGGCGCTGCCGTTGCTGGAGCGCTTCGGTCTGCCGTGCCGCGTCGAGGTCGCCTCCGCGCACCGCCAGCCGGAACGGCTGCGTCGACTCGTGGCCGCGGCGGAGCGGGCCGGGGTGGAGGTGTTCATCGCGGTGGCCGGGATGGCCGCGCATCTGCCGGGAGTGGTGGCGTCGCTCACGGCGCGTCCGGTGATCGGCGTGCCGGTGGCCGCCGGGCCGCTGGCCGGGATCGACGCCCTGCTGTCGATGGTGCAGATGCCGCCCGGCGTGCCGGTGGCCACCGTGGCCATCGGTCCGGCCGGCGCCCGCAACGCGGCAGTGCTGGCGGCGCGTATCCTCGCTTTGGGGGACGTCGCGGTGGCGGCGCGGCTGCGGGCCTATCGTCGCGCGCTGGCGCGCGGCGGGAAGTAGCCGGTGCGGCGCCTGCGAGATCCTGCCGAGGCGGCGCGACTGCTCGCCGGAGGCGGGGTCGTGCTGTTGCCGACCGACACCCTCCCGGGCCTGCACTGCCGCGCCGACGCGGCGCCGGCTCTGGCGCGTCTGCAGGCGATCAAGGCGCGCGATCCGGTCCGACCGTTGCTGCTGCTCTGCGCTGACGAGGCGCAGGCCTTCGCGCTCGCCGCGCCGCTGTCCGCGCTGGCCGTCGCCTATGCCCGGCGCTGCTGGCCAGGTCCCTTCACGCTGGTGTTGCCGCGCGGCGCGGTGGCGCCGGCGGCGGTCTGTGGCGCGGGCGGTACGGTGGCCTGCCGGGTGCCGGCCCCGGCGGCGCTGCGGGCGCTGGTGCTCGCTGCGGGCGGGCCGCTGGTCTCGACCAGCGCCAACCGCACCGGCGAGGCGCCCTGTCCGACCCTGGACGCCGCGGTGGCGCTCCTGGGCGATCAGGTGGACGCCGTTCTGGAGGGGTGGCTGCCGGAGTCCGTGACGCCCTCCGGCCCGTCTGCCCTGCTGGACCTGGCGATCTGGCCGCCCCGCCTGCTGCGTCCGGGACCGTGCCCGCCCCCTGCGTGGGGGGTGGTCGACGGCCCTGACAGGGCATCGTCTTGACGGGGGGCGCCATTATTACCAGCTTGTTGACAGGAAGTTAACGCGATCCATGGTGAAGTCGCTCAAAGTACTGTTCCTCTGCGTCGGCAATACCTGCCGCAGTCCGCTCGTGGAGGGACTGGCGCGACACAGGTACGGCGGATCGACGGTGCAGTTCTCCTCTGCCGGGCTGCACGCCGCCGCCGGACAACCGGCCAGCGACGGTTCCCTGCTGATGGCGGCTGAGCTGGGGTTCGACCTTTCCGGGCACCGTTCGCGGCCGCTGACCGCGGAGTTGCTGGCCGAGGCCGCCTGGGTCGTCGCGATGACGCGCGACCAGGTGGCGCAGGTGCGGGTCCGTTTTCCCCACTACCGCGGGCGGCTCGGTCTGCTCGGGTTGCCGGGCGTGGATCTGGCGACCGTTGCGGACGCGGCCGGCGGGGAAGAGGTGGCCGACCCCTACGGGGAGCCGCTGGCCGACTACCACCGCATGACCGATCAGGTGGCGCGCCTGCTCGAGGGCTGGCGCGCCCACTTCGCCGCCGCGGGCGGTTCGCGGCCCGGCACGGGAGACGGCGCATGAGGATCGCGATCGGGGCCGATCACCGGGGCTACGCGCACAAGACGGCGCTGTCGGCGTGGCTGATCGCGGCCGGCCACGAAGTGGTCGATCTGGGAGGGCAGCCGCCCGCCGGCATCGACTACCCGGAACCGGCGCTGGCCGTGGGCGAAGCGGTCGCCGCCGGCCGCTGCGTGCGTGGCGTGCTGGTGTGCGGCTCCGGCATCGGCGTGAGCATCGCCGCCAACAAGGTGGCGGGCGTGCGCGCCGCGCGCTGCTGCAGCGTGGAGGATGCCCGCGCCTCGCGATGCCACAACGACGCGAATGTCCTGTGCCTGAGCGGCGACGGGACGACACCGGAGCAGGCCCGCGAAATTCTCCAGGCCTGGCTCGAGACTACGTTCGAGGGCGGCCGTCACGCGCGACGAGTCGACCGCATCACGACCTACGAGGCCGGACGCGGGGAGGATGGCGCTTCGCCGCCACAGTCCCGGCGCGGGCCACAGGAGGCAGGACCGTCATGACCAGGGACAGCGCTCCCGATCCGCTGCTGACGACCGATCCGGAAATCGCCCGCATCGTGGCGGCGGAACTGGCGCGACAGCGCGACCAGCTGGAGATGATCGCCAGCGAGAATTTCACCAGCCGCGCCGTGCTCGCCGCGATGGGCAGCGTGCTGACCAACAAGTATGCCGAGGGCTACCCGAAGAAGCGCTACTACGGCGGCTGCGAGTTTGTGGACGAGGCGGAGGAGCTGGCGCGCGGTCGCGCCTGCACGCTGTTCGGTGCGGAGCACGCGAACGTACAGCCCCACTCCGGCTCGACCGCCAACATGATCGCCTACCTGGCGTTCCTGAAGCCGGGCGACAAGCTGCTGGGCCTGTCGCTGTCGCACGGCGGCCACCTGACGCACGGCCATCCGGTGAACTTCTCCGGCCTGCTGTTCGAGGCGGTGCACTACGAGGTCGAACCGGGCACGGAGATGATCGACTACGACCGGCTGCGGGAGCAGGCGGTGCGCGAGCGGCCGAAGATGATCGTGGGGGGCGCGAGCGCCTACCCGCGCTTCTGGGACTACGCGGCCATGCGGTCGATCGCGGATGAGATCGGCGCGGTGCTCGTCTTCGACATGGCCCACATCGCCGGGCTGGTGGCGGGCGGCGTCCACCCGAGCCCGGTGCCGTTCTGCGACGTGGTCACCACCACGACGCACAAGACCCTCCGTGGACCGCGCGGCGGCCTGATCCTCTGCCGCGAGGCGCACGCCAAGGCGATCGACAAGCTCAACTTCCCCGGCATCCAGGGTGGTCCGTTCATGCACGTCATCGCCGCCAAGGCGGTCTGCCTGCACGAGGCGATGCAGGAGCCGTTCCGGGCCTGGGCGCGTCGCGTGGTCGAGAATGCGCAGGCGCTCGCGAAGGGGCTGCTCGCGCGGGGCTTCCACCTCGTCAGTGGCGGCACCGACAACCACCTGCTGCTGGTCAACGTGACCAACAAGGGGCTCACCGGCAAGGAGATGGAGGCGCTGCTGCATCGGGTCGGCATCACCGTGAACAAGAACACGGTCCCGTTCGACCAGAACAGTCCGTTCGTCACCAGCGGCGTGCGGATCGGCACGCCGGCGCTCACCACGCGGGGGATGGGGGTCGCCGAGATGGAACGCATCGCGGCCATCATCGACGGCGCCGTCGCGGCCCGCGGCGATGCCGACGCGCTGGCGCGGCTGCACGGCGGGAGCGAGGAGCTGGCCCGCGCCTTCCCGCTCTATCCCGAACTGTGAGCGGAGGAGGCGGTTCGCCGTGAGGTGCCCGCGCTGCGCGGACGACAATGACCGCGTCATCGACTCGCGCGCGGTGCGCGAGGGGAGCGCGGTCCGCCGGCGCCGCGAATGTCTCGTCTGTGGCGAGCGTTTCACCACCTACGAGGCGGTCGAGACCCGTCCGCTGCTGGTCATCAAGAAGGATGGCCGGCGCGTGCCGTTTGACCGCGCACGGGTGATGACCGGCATGGCGAAGGCGTGCGAGAAGCGCCCGGTCCCTCTGGAGCGCCTGGAGGCGATCGCCGACTTCGTCGAGCGCGAGGCCGGCGGCAGCCTGGCGCGGGAGGTCCCCTCACAGACGATCGGGCGCCTGGTGATGGAGCAGTTGCGGGAGGTGGACGAGGTGGCCTACGTGCGCTTCGCCTCGGTCTACCGCTCCTTCCGGGACGTGGAGGAGTTCATGCGGGAGCTGCGCGGCCTGCTCGCGGGGCGGGAGGACCAGCCGTGACCCCCCCCCCCGGGTCGACGCCGGTTTCCGCGTCGCCGCCCGACGAACCGCGCTCCGGCCTGACCCTGCTCGGTCACCTCGCGGAGCTGCGCAGCGTGATCCTCTCCGCCGCGATCGCCGTGCTGCTGGCCACCGCCGGTTGCTGGTTCGTGTCGGCCCGCCTGCTCGATCTGCTGGTGCGTCCCATGCGCGCGGCGGGCCACAAGGTGTTCTTCATGGCGCCGACCGAGGCGTTCGTGATGCGCCTGAAAGTGGCGTTCTTCTGCGGGCTGCTGCTGGTGCTGCCGTACGTGCTGGCTCGGGTGTACGGTTTCGTGGTGCCGGGCCTCCACCGGCGGGAGCGCCGGGTCGCGACACCGCTGATCCTCAGTTCCGTGCTGCTTTTCTATGCGGGCGTGGCGTTCGCCTTCTTCCTGCTGGTGCCGCAGGTGGTGCGGATCCTGATCGGATTCGGCACCGCGGAGGTCCAGCCGCTGATCGGCGTCGGGCAGTACATCTCCTTCGTTGCCCAACTCTGTTTTGCGTTCGGACTGGTCTTCGAGCTGCCGCTGGTGGTGCTGCTGCTGAGCTGGCTCGGCATCGTCCAGCCGCGCGCCCTGCTGCGCGCCTGGCGCTACGCGGTGATCATCATCGTCTTCGTTTCGGCCGTGCTCACCCCCGGCCCGGATGTCGTCTCGCAACTGGTGATGGCGGTTCCGGTGACTTTCCTGTATCTCTCATCGGCGCTCGTCGCCCTCGTTGTCACCCGCCGGCGCCGCGCGCCGGTCCCGCCAGATGGGGATTGACACGAGCGGTCTTTTCAGGCTAAGTACAGTATTCATTGATAGATGCCCCGACGGCGGGAGGGTCGGAGCCCCATGTCGCTGCTGGACCGCGAACGCATCAAACTGCTGACTCTGCAACGGATCGTCGCGCCCGAACTGGAGCGGTTCGAGGTGGAGCTGGCGGCGCTGATGGCAGGGGGAACGTCGCTCGCGCGCGAGATCTGCGACCACATCCAGCAGGGGCGCAGCAAGCGCTTCCGACCGACCCTTCTGCTGCTGGCCGCCAAGGCGGAGGGTCCGGTGGACGAACGGGCCGTCGCGGCGGCCGCCAGCGTCGAGCTGGTCCACAACGCCACCCTCGTCCACGACGACTTCATCGACGGCGCGCTCACGCGGCGCGGTCTGCCCAGCGTCAACCGGGCGTGGGGCGAGGCGGCGGCGCTGATCATGGGCGATTACCTCTACGCCCGGGCGCTGGACGTGCTGTGCCGCCGGGGTCTCGACGATGCCGTCCGCCAGCTCGCCGCCACCACGTTCCTGATGAGCGAGGCGGAGATGCTGCAGCTGGAGTCGAAGTTCTCGCTGGACGTGGACGAAGCGCTCTACCTGCGCATCATCGCCGGCAAGACCGCCTCGCTGATCGAGGCGGCGTGCGAGATCGGCGCCTCCTTCAATCCGCGCGCCAACGGCCATGGCGCCGCCTTCGGCCGTTTCGGCCGGAAGGTCGGGCTTGTCTTCCAGATCACAGACGATATTTTCGACTACCTCGGCGACGAGCGGCGGCTCGGCAAGCCGACCGGCCAGGATTGGGAGGAGGGGCGGGTCACGCTGCCCCTGATCGCCTCCCTGCGGCAGGCGCCGCCCGCGGCGCGCGCGGCCTTCACCGCCGCGGCGACCGGCGACGACCGGCGCGGCCTGGAAGGATCTGTGGCCGCAGGTGAAGTCGTTCGTGAACGAGCACGGCGGCGTGGACTACGCGCGCGCCCTGGCCCGGCAGTACAGCGAGGAGGCCAAGGCGGAGCTGGCCCCCGTCGCCGCAGGTCCGCAGAAGGATCTGCTGGCGGCCGCCGCGGAGTATGTCATCCACCGCCTCAACTGACGATCCGTCCCGGCGCGGCCGCTGCGCCCGGGCGCGGACGGGAGCATGAGCCCATTGCCACCTTCCCTGTCCCCCCTCGAGAGCGCTCCGGGCTACCTCCTGGCCGAGTCGGCCGCCTGGTGGGCCCTCTCCCGCCGGGCCGAGAACGTCTGCGTGCTCGACCTGCGCGGACGATCCGACGTCTGTGACTTTTTCGTGCTCGCCACCGGCGCGGTCGAGACCCAGGTGCGCGCCATCTGCGACGCCGTCACCGACGGCCTCGCGCCGCCAGGACCAGCGCCCGCTCCACGCGGAAGGGACCACCGCGGGCCGCTGGGCCCTGCTCGACTATCGTGGACGTGATCGTGCACGTCTTCCAGCCGCAGACCCGCCAGTACTACCTGCTGGAGCGGCTCTGGAACGACGCCGGGCGGATGGACATCGCGGACGAGTTCTTCGCCGACCCCGCCGTGCGGGCGCGACACCCCTGGCTGGTCCGACGCTCCGGACGCGCCGCTTCCGCCGGGACATCCATGATCGAGAACCTGATCCGCGAGGGGATCCTCAGCTGTCTGGAGGCCTACGGGATCTTCGAAGAGGAGATCGAGGTCGTCGTCGAGAAACCCCGTGAGCGGGAGCACGGGGACCTGAGCACGAGCATCGCGCTCAGTCTGGCCAAGCGTCTCGGTCGCAAGCCGCGAGAGCTGGCGGGGGAGATCGCTGCCAGCCTGAACTTCGCGCACGATGTCGTCGAGTCGGTGGAGATCGCCGGTCCCGGCTTCATCAACTTTCCGCCTCGCGCGGCCGTTCCAGATCACGCGCCTGCTCGATCTCTGGCGGGGGGAGGGCGAGCGGGCCGCGATCCGCACCGAGGCGGGCCGTCGCATCAACGTCGAATACATCAGCGCCAATCCGACCGGACCGCTGAACATCGTCTCGGCGCGCGCCGGGGCCTTCGGCGCGGCGCTGGTGCGCCTGCTCGACGCGATCGGTTACGATGCGCACAGCGAATACTACGTCAACGATGCGGGCCGCCAGGTGCGTCTGCTCGGCGCCTCGCTGCGCGCGCGCTATCTCCAGTTGTGCGGCGAGGCGGAGCCGTTCCCGGAAGAGGGATACCAGGGACAGTACCTCGAGGTGATGGCGGAGGAGCTGCGCGGGCTCGATGCGGCGGCCATCCAGGCGGCCGCCGGCACCTTCGCGGACGAGAGCTTCCAGCGCGTGGCGGTGCCGACCGGCACGGCCGAAGACTGGCGGCGCCTCCCTCCCGACGACGCCGTCCGCTGCTTCGCCAAGTACGCCCTGATGAAAATCCTCGCCTGGCAGCGCGAGACCTGCCGGCGGTTCGGCCTCCGTTTCGACACCTGGTATTTCGAGTCGGAGCTGCACGAGACCCGCCGCATCGAGCGGGCCCTGGAGCAGTTGCGCAAGCGCGGCGCGATCTTCGAACAGGAGGGGGCGGTCTGGTTCCGTTCCACCACCTGGGGCGACGAGAAGGACCGGGTGCTCGTGCGCTCCGACGGCACTCCCACCTACTTCCTGGCGGACATCGCCTACCATCACCACAAGTTCCAGCGCGGATTCGAGCACGCCATCGATTTCTGGGGTCCCGATCACCACGGTCACATCGCGCGCATGCAGGCCGCGATGACCGCCCTGGGCATCCCCGATGGCTGGCTGGAGATCCAGATCCTGCAGCAGGTCAACTTCATCGAGCAGGGGCGTCCGCTCGAGATGTCGAAGCGCCTGGGGCAGTTCGTCACCATGGACGCCCTGATCGACGAAGTGGGCGCGGACGTGGCCAAGTACATCTTCCTTACCCGCAAGCCCAATTCCCACCTCGACTTCGATCTGGATCTGGCGCGGGCCGAGTCGAACGACAACCCCGTCTACTACGTAAAGTACGCGCACGCCCGGATCTGCGCGGTGCTGCGCAAGGCCGCGGCGGCGGGCCGCGATCCCGGCGAGCCTTCGGCCGCCGATCTGGCGCGCCTGGACAATCCCGCCGAGTGGAATCTGGCCGCGCGAGCTGGTGCGGCTGCCGCAGGTGATGGTGGGGGCCGCCCTGGCGCGCGAGCCGCATCGTCTCAGCAGCTACGCGAACGATCTGGCCGGTCTGTTCCACCAGTTCTACCACGCACTGCGTCATTCTCAGCGACGACGTCGCCGTCACGCGGGCCCGGCTGCAGCTCTGCCTGATCACCCGGCGGGTGATCGCCCAGGTGCTCGAACTGATCGGCGTCGAAGCGCCGGAGATCGATGGGGGGGAAGGAGTAGATGGCGATCCTGGCCGTCGGCTCGGTGGCCTACGACACCGTGGAAACGCCCGCGGAGCGCCGCGAACGCCAGCTCGGCGGCAGCGCCAGCTACTTCGCGCTGGCCGCCGCGCCGCTGGGCGCCGGTGCGCGTGGTGGGGGCGGTGGGCGACGATTTCCGGCACGGCCGACCTCGAGCTGCTGGCCGCGCGTGGCGCTGACCTGAGCGGCATCGTGCGCTTGCCCGGCCCGACCTTTCACTGGTCCGGTCGCTACCACGCCGACCTGATCGAACGCGACACCCTGGCCACCGAACTGGGCGTCTTCGCCGATTTCGCGCCGGTGATCCCGCCCGCCTGGCGTGACACCCCCTACCTGTTCCTCGGCAACATCCACCCCGCGCTGCAGGCCGGGGTCCTGGCGCAACTGCGCCGGCCGCGGCTTGTCGTCACCGACACGATGAACTTCTGGATCGAGGGGGCCCGTCAGGATCTGGAGGTCGTTCTGGCCGGCACGGACGTACTGCTGGTGAACGACAGCGAAGCGCGTCTCCTCTCCGGCCGGTGCGGGCTGGCGGACGCCGCGGCGGTCATCCGCGCGCTCGGTCCCGCGCGGGTCGTGGTCAAGAAGGGGGAGCACGGCGCGCTCTATTTCGGCCCGGAAGGGGTGCTCGCGGTGCCGGCCCTGCTCCTGCCGCGAGTGGTCGACCCGACCGGTGCCGGCGACGCCTTCGCCGGCGGGTTTCTCGGCAGCCTCGCGGCCGCCGGCGCCGATGCAGGGGCGGGCGACGCGCTCTTCCGCCGCGCCATGCTCGACGGCACGGTGACGGCCAGCTTCTGTCCCGAGGGCTTCAGTGTTGAAGGATTGCTGCGGGCCGACGCGCCGGCCCGCAGCCAGCGTCTCGAGTCTCTCCTCGCCATGATGCGGCCCTGAGCCGCTGCTTCGCGGGTGACGGGAACCTGCCCGATTGTCTCCTGCGGAGCCGTCTGCTATAGTCATGCGAGGACGGCAACATCCCGTGCGGGCGCGCAGGCGTCGGCGCGGAAAGGAGACGCTTTGGAGAGCCATCCGAACCCGCGTGATGCGTGGGTGAAAGACGCCGAGCGCTGGATCTGCCAGATCCATGGCGTGAGGCAGTGCAAGGTCGATCTCGACGGCCAGGGAGAGGTGAGCGGGGTCCACGTCGTGGCCGGCATGGAGCGCGAGGCGCGGCATGTGGTGCGCGACGTGGAGGGGTTGCTCAAGGCCCGTCTCGGTCTGAGTGTCTTCTATAAGAAGATCGGCGTTGTCCAGATTGTGGACAGCGAGCAGGACGAGGCGATCGAGGACGAGGAATCCGAGGCGGAGGAGAGCGGGGCGGTCGCCGCGATCGCCGGCGTTCAGCGTCCCGACCTGCCGCTGGAGGCGGTCCTGCTCGAAGAGGCGGTGCCGCCGCGCATCCAGCTCGGCGGAATCGGCCTCCTGGCCACGGACCGGACGGTCAAGGCGGAGGTTGAACTGCGGGCGGGGCTGCTCGAGGCCCGGGGTCAGCAGGAGGGGGTCAATACCAACGGGAGTGACCTCGTCCTGGTGGCCCGCGCGGCCATCGACGCTGTTCGGCAGTTGCTGGTCGATCCCATCACCCTGACGCTCGCCGATCTGCAGTTGACAGAAGTGGCGGGCGAGACCGTAATCCTCGCGGCGGTCGAATTGACGGAAGGGCGGCGGTCAGAGCGCCTCTACGGCACCTGCTCCGGTCTCCCGAGCCGTCCCCAGGGCGCTGTCTACGCCGTCCTGGACGCGCTGAACCGACGGGTTTCGTTGCTCAGTTTCCGAAACGCCGACAAAGGGGGCGTTGAGCTGACACGCTGACTTCATAGCGGAACCGGCAATCGGCAAGGGTAACCCTTGGAAGAGCGGAGCATCCGAGCGAAGCGGTCTCTGCCGTCAGGAGCGGTCTGATGGCAAATCCCTGGTTCTAAGGGAGGTGAGGCACAATGCTTCTGTGGATCATGGCGATCTTCTCCAAGTGGGAGTGGTAGACCTTGAGTCCGGGAGCCGGTTCCGCTTAATCTTCAGGGGTATCTGCCGATACCAGATCTGCTCCGCGCCAGGCGTGCCCGCACGGGCGGTCGCCTGGCGCCGCGCACGGACTCCAAAGCGGAAAGACCACGGTGGCAAACGACCGCCCACGCAAGCGCCGCTGGCTGTTCCACCTCTTCTACGGCCTGACCGTTGTTGCCGCCGTCTGTCTGATCGCCATGCTGCTGCACGACGGGCCGCCGCGCGACGTGCGCTGGTGGGAGGTGGGCGTATTCTTCGCCTTCCTGCTGCTGGCAGACACCAAGTTGGCCGAACTGCAGGTGGGTGGCGGGCGTCTGCTCTCATCGAAGTCCATCGACCTCACCGTCATCGCGCTGTTCGGCCCCGCAATCGCCGCTGCGCTCGAGGCGCTCTCGTCTCTTACGCGCGGCTTCGTGCTGCGGCGCATGCCGCCTCAGAAGGCCATTTTCAATGCCGCCATGCTGTCGTTGTCGGCCGGAGCGGCTGGCCTGGTCTATCGTGCCGTGCCGTGGCACGACCGCTTCGATGGGCCGCTCTATCTCGTTGCTCTGTTGCTGGCAATTCTCGCCTATTCCATTTGCAACCAGTTGTTGTTGACCGTGGTGCTTGCCTTTGATCAGAAAGTGCCGGCACCGGAGATCTACCGCCAAAACTTCGGCTGGTCTCATTTGCGCGTACTCATGGATGCGCCGTTCGCGGCCATGGTCATCCTGCTTTACCTGCAGGCCGGCGTGTGGACACTGCTGCTCTATCTGTTCCCGGTCCTTGTGCTCTACCAGGCGGACAGGCTGGCGGCGGAGATGAAACGCGCCCACGTCCACTCGATTGCCGCGCTCACGACCGCGCTCGAGGAGAAGGAGAACGACCGCTACACGCGGGGGCACAGCTATCGGGTGTCGATGTATGCGCTGCGCATCGGCCGCGCGCTGGGTCTCTCGCCGCGGCGGCTGGAGATGCTCGAGTATGGTGGATTGCTGCACGACATCGGGAAGCTCGCCATCACGAACGACATCCTGCTCAAGCCGGGCAAGCTCACGGCGGACGAGCGGGCCGAGCAGGCCCGCCACCCCGAGATCGGCGACGACATCGTCCGGCAGATCAAGTTCCTGCACGAGGTGGCCGACATGGTGCGGCATCATCACGAACGTCCCGACGGCAAGGGCTATCCCGACGGTCTCGGCGCCGACGCGCTCACGCTCGAGGCGCGCATCCTGGGGGTCTGCGACGCGTTCGATGCCATGACGACCGACCGGCCGTACCGGCCGGCCCGCAGTCTCGAGTTCGCCATGGAGGAGCTGGTCCGCTGGCGCGGCACGCAGTTCGACGTGCGGGTCGTCGACTCTGTGATCGAGCTGTACCACCGCGGCGAATTCGGGATCATCCGCGAGACCGAGGGGATGCCGCTCGAGATCACCAGCACGCCCGGGCGCCGCCGGCCGGCGCTCCCCGAGAGCGTGCCGGTCTGATAATCTGGAGAGAGACGTGCGTTACAGCGACAGCGGCGTAAACATCGATGCCGCCCAGCGTGCCCTCGCGCGCGCGAAAATGGCGATCCGCTCCACCTGGGATGCGCGGGTGCGCAGCGACCTCGGCGCGTTCGGGGGCTTGTACCGGCCGGCGCCGGGCGAGCCGCTGCTGGTGGCGAGCATCGACGGGGTCGGCACCAAAGTCAAGGTGGCCGCCCTTGCCGGCTGCCACGACACCGTCGGCCAGGACCTGGTCAACCACTGCGTCAACGACATCCTGGTACAGGGGGCCGAGCCGCTCTTCTTCCTCGATTACTTCGCCGCGGGGCGGCTCGATGAGGGGGTGCTGGAGGCGGTGCTCGACGGAGTGGCCCGGGCCTGCCGGGAGAACGGCTGCGCCCTGCTCGGCGGCGAAACGGCCGAAATGCCGGGGGTGTACGCGGTGGGCGAGTTCGACCTCGCCGGGTGCATCGTGGGGCGCGTGGCCGAGGCCGATCTGATCGACGGCTCGGCGATCCGGGCGGGCGATCGCCTGTGGGGCCTGCCGAGCAGCGGTCTGCACACCAACGGCTACTCGCTGGCCCGGCAAATCCTGCTCGCCGAGGACGGCGCCGGTTTGCACGCGACGCTGCCGGAGCTCGGCGGCACCGTGGCCGAGGCGCTGCTGGCGGTGCACCGCAGCTACCTGCCCCAGGCGCGGGCGCTCTGGGCGACGCTGGGACGGGGCGCCCTGCACGGTCTGGCGCACATCACCGGGGGTGGCTTTTTCGACAACGTGCCCCGCGTGGTCCCGGACGGGCTGACTGCCCGCATCGACACCCGGGCCTGGCAGCCGCCGGCGCTGTTCCGGCTGCTGCAGACGCGCGGCGCGGTCGAGCCGGCCGAGATGTACCGTGTCTTCAACATGGGCGTTGGCATGGTGCTGTTCCTCGACCCCGCCGCCGAACCCGCCGCCGCCGGCGTGGAGGCCTGGCCGATCGGCGAGGTCGTGGCGGGACCGCGCAAGGTCGACGTCATTTTTTGATCTATGGCGTGGCGTCCTGCCACGGACCCGCGTCATCTTCCGGATACACCGCGTCAACCCGTTCCCATGATTGATGATCCCCGTTTCATGGCCTCAGCCGCTCCCGCCGGATGACAGCTGGCGGGGGTGGTGCGTCAGGGCCTGCCCGCTGGTCGGCCAGGCTTGCCGGTCGTCTGGCGGCCGTCTGCCGGGCCGTTTGGCCGCAGGCGGGGCGTTTTCCACTCGGCTGTGGACAAGCGTGCCGTGCGGTTCGGTTCCTGCTGCATCGGCTCCGTTTCCAGGCCGCGGGGCGCAGCGGGCAGCACCGGTCGAAAGGATCCGGCATGGCGTGGGCCTTCTGGGCGGAGGAGATCCGCGGTTTTCCACTGCTCGGGCTGGGGGCCGGCTCCGCGCTCTGGGTGGTGCGCTGCGAAGGGGAGCGGGAGAGGACCGGGCTGCGTCTGCTGTACGCGCATGCCTGGCCCCACCCGCCCGCCGGCTGGGCGCCCGGGCCGGGCCGGGGCGTGGGCGTGGCGGACACCCCGGCAACCTCCCCGCCGCCCCCGTTGCAGCCGCTGTGGCGGGCGGTGCAGGAGGGGGTCGGCGCGGAAAGGCCGTGGCGCAGCGCCGGCGAGGCACCGGCCGGGGGACGGCGTCTGCCGGGGCGCGCCGGCAGGCCGGTCCTCTGGATCGAACCGCTGCGCCGGGGGACGGAGGTGACGGGGGCCTTCGCGCTGGGGTTCGATGCCACCCCTCCGTGGGACGAGGCGGTGCGGCTGTGGGGCGCGCGCTTTGCCGCGCGCGTCGCCCCCCTGCTCGACTGCCTGCCGCCCTGGCCGGCCACGGGGCGCCTGATCGCTACGGCAGCGGCGGTGCAACCGACCCTCTTCCCGCTGCCGTCGCCGGGGGGCGCGGCCGTCGCGCCACGGCGGTCCCGCGCCAGCGCCGGCGGTCTGCCTCTGCCGCGCCCGGTCCCGGTGCCGGGCGTACCGGGGGCGGTCGGGGTCTCGGCCGAATTCCTGGCCTGCTGCGACACGGCGCTCGCGGTGGCGGCGGCCGATGTGAACGTCCTCCTGTATGGCGAGAGCGGGACCGGCAAGGAGATTCTGGCGCGGGCCGTCCATCTGGCGAGCACGCGCCGGGAACGGGCCTTCCTGGGGGAGAACTGCGCCGCCCTGCCGGAGGGGCTGCTCGAGAGCGAACTGTTCGGACACCGGGCCGGTGCGTTCACGGGGGCCGCGCAGGAAAAGGCCGGTCTGCTCGAAGCCGCCAGCGGGGGCACCTTCTTCCTGGACGAGATCGGCGACATGCCGCTGGCGCTGCAGATCAAGCTGCTGCGGGTGATGCAGGAGCGGCAGGTGCGACGGATCGGGGAGCTGGAAAGCCGTCCGGTGAACCTGCGCTGGATCGCGGCCACGCACAAGGATCTCAACGCCGAGATCGCCGCCGGACGCTTCCGGCTCGACCTGTTCTACCGCCTGCACGTCGTCCGCATCACCATTCCGCCGCTACGGCGCCGGCCGGAGGACGTGCCGCATCTGCTGGCGTACTTCCTGCAGCGCCACGGCGGCGGCGCCCGCGGGCAGGCGCATCCAGGAGACGGCGCTGGCCGCGCTCCAGGCGCACAGCTGGCCCGGCAACGCGCGCGAGCTGGAAAACGAGGCGCGGCGGCTGCTGGCGCTGCACGGCGAGGCCCCGGTCATCCGGGCCGAGCATCTCTCGCCGGAGGTGCGGGGCGCGGCGATCCGGCCGGTCGACGGTGATGATCTGGGACTGCTGCGTCCGCTCAGCGAGGCGGCGGTGTTGCTCGAGCGTCATCTCATCCGCAAGGCGGTGGAGGCGTGCGCGGGGCGCAAGTCCGCCGCGGCGCGGCGGCTCGGCCTGTCGCGGCAGGGGCTGTACCGCAAGATCCGTCGGTACGGTCTGCTGGATCTGCTGCCGGGCGCGGTGGGGGAGGCGGAGGGGATGGCGAACGGGGCGTCGGCGGACGCGGAGCCGGCGGCCGCCATCGCCGCCGCCGGCTCCCGCCCGGGCGGGTCATCTACTCGAACAGTACCATTGTCTTCGTCGCCGTCCGTCCGGTCGCCGTGAGGCGGTAGAAGTAGACGCCGGCCGCCACGCGGCGGCCGCCCTCATCGGCGCCATTCCAGGTGACGAAGTGCTCGCCGGCGGCGTGCTCGCCGCGCGCGAGGCGACGCACCAGGCGCCCCGCCAGATCGTACACCGCCAGGTCGACCGGTCCCGCGGCCGGCAACGCGAAGCGGATGGTCGTGGCGCCGCCGAACGGGTTGGGGGAGTTGCGGCCGAGCGTGGCGGTCATGACGCCGGACTGTGGATCGGGCTGCGCCGCGGTCACGTGCGCGAACCAGCCGATGTCCTCGAACAGTTCGCGCGCCAGGTCGACATCCTGCGTCAGGTCGAGGTTGATGACCGGCTCCATGAGCAGGTTCGGCGTGGCCGAGACGTCCCAGTGCGAGACCGAGGAGCCTCCTTCGAAGGGATTCGGCGCGTACATCAGGGGGTGTCCCATCTCGTCGCCGCCGGCGAGCAGGGTGGGGTCGAGGGCGATCCGGACCTGCACTCCGGACGCGAGCTGGGCCCGGATCAGGTTGCCGTCTGCCTGGGTCAGGCTGACGATCGGGATGACGATCGTGGGATCGCTCCCGCCCATGCCGGGCGGCGTGGATGAGATCGCGTTATCGACGACGATCATGCCGATGGCGCCGGCGTTCTGGGCGTTGAGCGCCTTGCTCGCGTAGGTGCAGGTGCCGCGGTCGATCAGTGCGATGTTGCCGGCCATGGCGGCGCCGTTGACGAGCGCCGTGCAGGCGTCGCTGGTGGTGCCGACGCCGTCGTTCGCCTGCACGACCAGACCCGCCACGCCGGGGTCGTTCAGCGGCGCGCCGAAGGCGGCCGTGCCGACCCGGTAGACGCCGGCGATCGCGGCGGGGCTGTCCACGAACAGCGTCGGTCGCGGTGAAAGTGTGCCGCGCGCCCGCTGGTGCACGGCCGGGCCGTCCCACACCAGATTGCCGGTGTTGATGGCGGAGGCCGCACGCTCGACGGCGCTCATCTGGTTCCAGTGCAGGCCGGTCGTCCTGTCGAGCAGGTACTGGTCGAAGACGGAGGGGAAGGCTGCTCAGGTAGGCGCCGGTCGATCCGTTCGTGGTCGTGCTGAAGCCGAGGCCGTGACCCAACTCGTGCAGCACCACCGCCAGCAGGTCGATGAGCGTTCCCTCGTTGCCGTCGTAACCGTAGTACCAGCCGCTGCCGCTCAGGCAGGTCGTCTGGCCCAGGTTGGAGTTGAAGCGTGCGTTGATGTCGTTGCCGGTCGGATCCATGTCGAGGCCGGCCCGCTGGTTGGCGAGCGCCACGTGGTACCAGGCGCCGGGAAACTCCGCGCCGGTGAAGTCGCGGAACACCGATCATCGGCCCGGCGCTGCCCAGGACCGCGCTGGTGGCGGTGCAGGTGAGGGGATCGAAGGCGGACTGCACGCGGATCTGCACGCTGCCCGGCAGGATGGCGCCCCAGATATCGGCCGCGGTCTGGAAGACGTTGAGGCGCTGCTGGCCGATGGTGACGCCGGGGTTGCCGCCGACGGGGGCTGCCGGCGTGGGGTCGTTGAACCCCTCCCCGGCCCCGTCGACGTTGACGATCGTGATCGTGGCGGCGAGCCCGGCCGACGCCGTCAGAGCGAGTCCGAGGACCAGGGCAATGGCCAGGGCGCGTCGGCTGGAAGCGCGATGGAGAGCACGCATGGCCTACTGCTCTCCCGGTTCGGGGGAGGCAGCCGGGGCGGCGGAACCGTCCGCAACGAGGCGGGCCGCGGCGTCCGCCTCGTGCACGCATGTGACGCTCAGTTTCCCGTTCGCGTCGCGGGTCACCAGCACGTAGTCCATGAGCAGCCCGTCGAGGCGGATCATGATGCCGCCTCCCGGCATCTCTTCCTCGAAGAGAGGCTGATCCGAGAGCAGGGCGGCGCCGAACTCCTCGGGCAGCAGTTCGCGGCGCTGCTCCGGCGTGGGTACGGTGAGCGCGCCCGTTTCCGGATCGCGCGTCACGATCATGCCGCCGTCCGCGGGGGACGGAGCGGAGGTCAGCACCGGGACGACGGCCGGCGACGGCGCGGTCGCGGGAGGTTCCCCGGCGGTCGTCGGGAGCGGGCTGACCAGGACGCCGGTCAGCGGCAGCAGCAACAGCAGGCTCCACAGGAGCCGATCACTCGCGGTTCTCGTCAAAGGTGTCCTCCAGAGGTCGGGTGGCGCCGTCGCTCGTAACGAGGGCTGCCAGCCTGCACATCTATTATAGACAATATTCAAGTCGTTTGCCTTGGCAAATCGACGCCCGCCGGCCGGCGAGTGGCGAATCCCCTGGACGCCGTCCGGATCCGGAGTCTTGCTGCGGCGTCGACGGGGGGGGGAATCCGCGAGCGTCCGCTCGACAGCGCCTGGCGCGCACGCTATTTTCCTGCACATGACAGCCCGCCTTCGCCTTTTTTTCGATGGCATCTTCACGCATGCCAGGCCTGACGCTGTGGATGGGTGCGCCATCGTGGCCGGCCTGATGGCCACCACGGCGATGCCCCCCTTCGCCGCCACCGGCTGGCTGATCGTGCCGGCGCTGACGCTGCTGTTCGGCCTGCTCGCGGACGCGCCGCGCCCGGCGCGCGTCGCCGGCTGGTTCGGTCTCGCCCACCAGGCCAGCCTCCTGCACTGGATCTATCTGCTCGGACCGGAGGCGACGATCTCCTCGCGCGGCCTCGTGCCGGTCATGGCGACGTTGGCAGTGCTCTACGCGGCGCTGTCCGTCCTCGGGTTCGGCTGGGCGTTCGCCCTGGCGCGGCGGTATTGCGGACGGGAGGCGGCGCTGATTCTGCTGCCGCTGCTCTGGACCGGCATGGAGGCGGCGCGCGGCGTGGGAGAGCTCGGGTTCCCGTGGTGTCTGAGCGGCGCCGCCTGGATCGGCACGCCGCTGTTGCCGCTCGCGGCCACCGCCGGGGAGCTGGGGCTCGGCGCGGCGACGGCGTTGACGGCGCTGGCGCTCGTGGCGGCGCGGGATCTGGCGCGGGGGCGGGCGCCGGCGGGCGGGCCGCGGGCCTGGCGGCGCGCGGCGATCGCGCTGGCCGCCGCTCGCCTGGGCCGGGCTGGCGCTCGGCGCCGGGGTGACCGCCCGCTCGCCGGCCGCCGGCGGGACCGCCGCCCGGCCGCCGCTGCGCGTGGCCGCGATCCAGGCCGATGTCGCGCTGGCCGACAAGTGGGACGCGGCGAAGATCGACTCCACGATCGTCCCCTACTCGCGACTGACGGCGCGCGCGGCGCGCGAGGGCGCGCAACTCGTGGTCTGGGCCGAGACCGCGGTGCCGGACTACCTGATCCACGTCCCGGCCCTGCTGACCTGGGTCCGCCACACGGCGCATGGACAACCGCATCGCCATCTTCCTCGGCTATCCCCACGCCACGCTCGCGCGCGGGCGGCGGGGAGCCGCTGCGCTACAACGGCGCCGGCCTGTTCCGCGCCGACGGTCGCCTGGAGGACTTCTACGCCAAGTTCCATCTGCTGCCGTTCGGCGAGAAGATGCCGTTCTCGGCGGTCGTGCCGGCGATTTCGCGGGTCGATTTCGGACAGGCCGAGTGGACGCCCGGCGCCCTGCCGACGCCGATGACCCTGCAGACTCCCGGGCGGCGACTATCGGCTGGCCGGCCTGATCTGCTTCGAGTCGATCTTCCCCGGGCTGTCCCGGGTGGCGGTGCGGCGGGGGGCGGAGCTGCTCGTCAACATCACCAACGACGGCTGGTTCGGCGTCACGGCCGGCCCGCGGCAGCATGCCGAACTGGCCCGCCTGCGCGCCGCCGAGTGCGGCGTGCCGCTGGTGCGCTGCGCCAACAACGGCATCAGCTTCGTGACCGACGCGCGGGGGCGGATCCTGGCGCGCGCCGGTCTGCGGCAGCGCGCGATCGTCGCGGCCGAGGTCACGCCCGGCCCGGGCGGCACCCTTTTCGTGCGCTGGGGATCGCGGCCGGTGTGGGCCGTGCTTATCCTCTGGAGCGTCCTGGCGTCGTTGCTGACCCGGACCCGCACCCGAGACCGGAGCGCCCCGTGAATCGGCTCGACCCCCTGCGTCACGCGCACAAATTCTGCCCCCGCTGCGCCGCCGCCATGACCTGCCGGAGCGACAACGGCCTGGTGCGTCCCGCCTGTCCGGAGTGCGACTACATCCAGTACCTCAACCCGGCGCCGGCGGCGGCCGCGATCCTGCTGCGCGACGGAAAGCTCTGTCTCGTGCGGCGGAAGTTCCCGCCGAAGGTCGGACAGTGGACCCTGCCGGCCGGCTTCCAGGAGTACGACGAGGAGATCGGCGCCTGCGCGGTGCGCGAGGTGCGCGAGGAGACCGGTCTCGAGGTCGAACTCGACGGCCTGTTCGCCGCCCACACCGGCGTGCTGCCGCCCGATCGCCCGGTGCTGCTCGTGGTCTATCGCGCGCGGGAAACGGGCGGGGTGCTGCAGGCGGGCGACGACGCCGCGGCGGTCGGCTTCTTCGATCTCGACGACCTGCCGGGCGAGATCGCCTTCGCGGCGCACCGCAAGGTGCTGGCCGCCCTGCGCGCCGAACGCGACCGCGGAGGGCGGACGTGAACGGCGTCCGGCGGTGCCGTCGCGGCCGCCGTCCTGCTGTCCGGCAGCGGGCGCACGCTCGAGAATTTCCTGCGCCGCATCGCCGCCGGCACGCTGCCGATCCGCATCGTGGCGGTGGTGGCGAGTCGTCCCGACGCGCGGGGGGTGGAGATCGCGCGGCGCGGCCGGGCTGCCGGTCGCGGTCTTCCGGCGGCGGGATCACGCCGACCCGTCGGCCCACAGCGACGCCATCAACCGCGTGGCTCGCGCCGCACGCGCCGCGGATGATCCTGCTGGCCGGCTACCTCTGCCCCTACTTCGCGCCCGCCGGGATTCCCCGGTCCGGTGCTCAACATCCACCCCGCGCTGCTGCCGAAGTTCGGCGGTCAGGGCATGTACGGCGACCGGGTCCACGCCGCCGTGCTCGCCGCCGGCGAGACCGAGAGCGGCTGCACCGTGCACCGGGTGGACGATCAGTACGATCACGGGGAGATCCTCGCCCGGCGCCGCGTGCCGGTCCTGCCGGGCGATGACGCGCACACCCTCGCCGCCCGCGTCTTCGCCGCCGAGAGCGAGCTCTACCCGGAGGTCGTGGCGCGGCTGGCGCGGGAGATCCAGGGCGCCGCGGGACGCTGACGCCTGCTCCGGCGCGTCGCCGCCGGCCGCGGACCGAACCGGCGGTGCGGCGCCCCGCCCGTTCTTCACGGTCCGTCCGTGTCCTCCGGTTCATCCGCGCTCGGCGGCCGTTTCCGCCCGCGGCGTCGCCGAGCCGGTCGTCAGGTAGCGGTGCATGGCGGTGGCGGCGCTGCGGCCGGCGCCCATGGCCAGGATCACGGTGGCGCCGCCGGTGACGATGTCGCCGCCGGCGAACAGCCCCGGCAGCGACGTCTGCATGGTCTGCGGATCGACCACGATCGTGCCGCGCGGGGTCGCGCTCGATCTCGGGGCAGTCGGCCAGCAGCAGCGGGTTGGTGCCCTGGCCGATGGCGATCACCACGGTGTCCACCTCGAACACCTTCAGCGCGCCGGCGATCGGCACGGGACGGCGGCGCCCCGAGGCGTCCGGCTCGCCGAGCTCCATCTGCTGGCACTCGATCGCGGCCACGGCCCCCTTGCCGTTGTCGATGATCCGCGTGGGGGAGTGCAGCAGTTTGAAATCGATCCCCTCCTGCTCGGCGTGGTGGATCTCTTCCTGGCGCGCCGGCATCTCGAGGCGGCTGCGCCGGTAGATCAGGTGCACCACTTCCGGACGCAGGCGCTTCGACGTGCGGGCGGAATCCATGGCGGTGTTGCCGGCCCCGACGACCGCGATGCGGCGGATCGGCTTCACCGGCGTGTCGTTGTCGGGGAACTTGTAGGCGCCCATCAGATTCACGCGCGTGAGGAACTCGTTGGCCGAGTAGACGCCGTTGAGGTTCTCGCCCGGGATGTTCAGGAACCACGGCAGGCCGGCGCCGGTGCCGACGAACACCGCGTCGAAACGCCCGCGGATCGCGGTCAGCGATTCCGCCTTCCCGACGGGGTAGTTCATCACGAACTTGACGCCCATCCTCTTGAGGCCGTCGATCTCGCGCACCAGGGTCACCTTCGGCAGGCGGAACTCGGGGATGCCGTAGAACAGGACGCCGCCCGGCCGGTGCAGCGCCTCGAAGACCGTCACCTCGTGGCCGCGCTGCACCAGGTCGCTGGCGCAGGTCAGGCCGGCCGGCCCGGAGCCGATGATCGCCACCGTTTTGCCGGTCGGCGCGGCGACGTTCGGGGTGACGTTGATGTCGTGCGTGAGGGCGTAGTCGCCCAGGAAGCGCTCGAGCCGCCCCACGCCGCCCGGCTCGCCCTTTTTGGTGAGCACGGCAGACCGACTTCGCACTGGTCCTCCTGCGGGCAGACGCGGCCGCAGATCGCCGGCAGGAAGTTCATCTCCTTGATCTTGCGCAGCGCCCCCTCGAAGTCGCCGGCCATGACGAGCTGCTGGAACGCCGGGATGTCCACGCCGACCGGGCAGCCCTGCACGCACGGCTTGTCCCGGCAGAGCAGGCAGCGCTGCGCCTCCTGCACCGCCTCCTCGGGCGTATAGCCGAGCGGCACCTCCTCGAAGTTGTAGATGCGCTCGCCCGGCGGCTGTTCGCGCATCGGCACCTTCACGGTGCTGCGGTTGAGGACGCGCCGGGGCTTGCCGGTCTCGTCGGTCATCGCGGTTCCTCCAGACGGCAGGTGTGGTCGCGGTCGCGCGCCACGGCCTCTTCATCGCGGTAGTAGGCGAGACGCGTCATCAGTTCGTCGAAGTCCACCTCGTGGCCGTTGAACTCCGGCCCCTCCACGCAGGCGAAGCGGGTCTTGCCGCCCACCGTGACGCGGCAGGCGCCGCACATCCCGGTGCCGTCCACCATGATCGGGTTGAGCGAAGCCTGGCTCGGGATGCCGAGCTCCTGGGTCAGCCTGCAGACGAACTTCATCATGATCACCGGGCCGATCGCGATCACCTCGTCGATCTTCTCGCCCCCCTCGACCAGCGCGCGCAGGGCGTCGGTGACCAGCCCCTTGCGGCCGTGCGAGCCGTCGTCGGTGGTGACGATCAGCAGATCGCAGTGGGCGCCGACCTCGGACTCGAGGATCAGCAGTTCCTTCGTGCGTGCCCCGAGGATGGCGATCACGCGGTTGCCGGCCGCCTTCAGCGCCTGCACCTGCGGCCAGACCACGGCGATGCCGATGCCGCCGCCGACACAGCAGACGGTGCGGCCGCCGACCGGGATGTCGGTGGGACGGCCGAGCGGTCCCGCCAAATCGAGGATCTCGTCGCCGGGGCGCAGCGCGTTCAGGAGGTGCGTGGTGTGGCCCACCTCCGCCGCCACGAGCGTGATCGTACCGCGGGCGGGGTCGCGGTGGGCGATCGTCAACGGGATCCGCTCGCCGTTGTCGACGACCCGCAGGATGACGAACTGTCCGGCGCGACCCCGCTCGGCGATGTGGGGGGCCTCGACCTCGAACAGCATCTGCTTCGGGGCCAGCTCACGGGCGGCGACGATCTTGTTGCCCAAGGCATTCTCCTCCGGCGGCAGCGGGAATAACGCAACGGATTCGTGGGAGTTTAAGGCGAAATCCCCTCCCTGACCAGCCCTCCAAATAGTCCCGGCGCAGCGGGGCGGCCTGGGGCCGAACCGGGCGCGAGGCTTCAATTTCGTGGGAAGGTCGACGACAGACAAGAAAATAAGGGCCGACCGGTGGTGGATGCGATCAGGACGAACCGGGGGGACTTCGGTCGTCAGATCGCCGGCGCGGGCGCGCCGTTCCAGCCTGGTGGTCGGCCCTTGGAATTTGGAAACTGCCCGCTCCCGGACAGGTGGAGGCCTGCGAAGCAACCGTCATGCCGGACAGGATATCGTGCGGTGCGGCGCGCCGCCGCCGGGCCGTCTTGACCGCGCCGCGGGTCGCGCCTATGGTGGGCGCCGCCGGTCGCCGTGGCGGGAACGGCGCCGTCCGACGCGAAGGGATGTGGGCCGAAATGGAAGAATTGATCCGGAGCCTCCTGGTGAAGATCGACGAGGACCCCCGGCGGGAGGGACTCGTGGAGACCCCCGCCCGCGTGGCACGGGCGTGGCGGGAACTGACCGCCGGCTACCGCGTCGACGCCGACGCGCTGGTGCAGAAGGCGCTGTTCACGTCCAGCGGCAAGGAGATGGTCCTCGTCAACGACATCGATTTCTACAGCATGTGCGAGCACCATCTGCTGCCGTTCTTCGGCAAGGCCCACGTGGCCTACATCCCCAACGGGAAAATCGTCGGGCTGTCGAAGATCGCGCGCGTGGTGGAGGCGTTCGCGCGCCGTCTGCAGGTGCAGGAACGGATGACCGCGCAGATCGCCGAATGCCTGCACCGGAATCTGCAGGCGGACGGCGTGGGGGTCATCCTGCACGCCCAGCACCTGTGCATGATGATGCGCGGCGTCCAGAAGCAGAACAGCTTCGCGGTCACGAGCGAAATGCTCGGCGAGTTCCGCGACAACGCCAAGACCCGCGCCGAATTCCTCACGCTCATCGGCGAGAAGACCTGGAACTAGGCGCCGTGGGCGGCTACTGCTCCGCCAGCCAGCGCTCGCACTCCAGCGCCGCCATGCAGCCGCTGCCGGCCGCGGTGACCGCCTGGCGCCAGACGTGGTCCTGCACGTCGCCGCAGGCGAACACCCCCGCCACGCTGGTGGCGGTGCGGTCCGGCCGGGTCACGACGTAGCCGTTCGCGTCCAGCTCGAGCTGCCCGTCCAGGAAGCCGGTGTTGGGCGTGTGGCCGATGGCGACGAAGCAGCCGGTCACCGCCAGCTCGCGCACGGCGCCGTCGCGGGTGTCCGCGAGACGCAGTCCGCGCGAGCAGGCCGTTGCGCGTCGGGCAGCAGCCCGGCCACCTTGGCGTGCCAGGCGAATTCGATCTTCGGGTGCTTGAGCGCCCGCTCCTGCATGATGCGCGAGGCCGCGCAGCTCGCCGCGCCGGTGGACCAGGGTCACCCTGGCGGCGAAATTGGTGAGGAAGAGCGCCTCCTCCAGCGCCGTGTCGCCGCCGCCCACCACCGCGATCTCCTGGCCGCGGAAGAAGAAGCCGTCGCAGGTGGCGCAGGCCGACAGCCCCTTGCCCTGGAAGGTCGGCTCCTCCGGCAGGCCGAGCCAGCGGGCCGTCGAGCCGGTGGCGAGGATGAGCGACGGCGCCGTGTAGGTCGCCTCGTCGGTCCGGACCGTGAACGGCCGGCGCGACAGGTCGACCCGGCGCGCCGACTGCCCGACGATCTCGCTGCCGAAACGGGCCGCCTGCGCGCGGAACTTCGCCATCAGTTCCGGTCCCTGGATCCCCTCGGGAAAGCCGGGAAAATTCTCCACCTCGCTGGTGATGGTGAGTTGCCCGCCCGGCTGGGTCCCCTCGAGCACCAGGTTGGGGACGTTGGCGCGGCCCAGGTAGATGGCCGCGGTGAAGCCGGCCGGACCGGAACCGATGATGATGGTCCTGGGGAGTCGGCGCGCTGGTCATGGAGCCTCCAGATTCTGCCGCTCGAGAGCATCAGGAATCGAGCCGGTGGCCGGAGTCTAACGCCTTGTCCCGACTCGGCGCAACCGCCTGGATGCGGCGCGTTCAGCCGCCGCCGCGCCCGCGCCGGATCCCGATTCCGGGACTTGACGGGGCGGCCCGGCGGTGCTATTAATTAGCGGTTCCGGCCGCCCCGGGGGCGGTCGTTGTTGTGTCTTTCCAGCCCGGCCGGCGCCCGGGGCGCCCGGCTGTGACGGCGGAGAATGCCCATGTACGCGGTGGTCAAGATCAAGAGCCAGCAGTTCCGGGTCGAACCGAATCTGCGCCTCGAGGTGCCGCTCCTGGAGGCCGAGGTCGGCGCGCAGGTGACGTTCGACGAAGTGCTGCTGTTCAGCGACGGCGAGCAGGTCAAGGTCGGCTCGCCCGCCGTGGCGGGTTGCAGCGTGGCCGCCGAGATCCTGCGGCACGGACGCGACGAGAAGATCATCGTTTTCAAGAAGAAGCGGCGGAAGAACTACCGGCGGACCCGCGGTCACCGGCAGGACTTCACCGAGATCCGCGTCACGAGCATCGTGACGGCCTGACGGACGGCCGGCCAGGTCCCCGGGCGAGGAGCAAGAGGACATGGCGCACAAAAAAGGCGTAGGCAGTTCGCGCAACGGTCGCGACAGCAATTCGCAGCGGCTCGGCGTGAAGCGTTTCGGCGGCCAGACGCGTCCTGGCCGGGACGATCCTGGTCCGCCAGCACGGCACCCGCGTGCATCCGGGTCGCAACGTCGGGCTCGGGCGGGACTTCACCCTGTTCGCCCTGTCCGACGGCGTGGTCCTCTACGAGACCTTCGGCAAGGGGCGCAAGCGCGTCAGCATCACGCCCGCGTAGCGGGGTGCGGATCGACGGTCATTCGTGAACCCATCCCCCGCGGGGGATGGGTTCCGTTTTGAAGGCCGGCGGCGGGTCGCCGCGCCGCGCGCGACACGGGAGGCTGGCGGTGGCGGGGGCGCTGGTGGTGATCCCGGCCCGGTACGGGTCGAGCCGGTTTCCGGGCAAGGCGCTGGCCGATCTGCACGGGCGGCCGCTGGTCGTGCGGGTGGCCGAGCGGGCGGCGGCGATGCGCGAGGCGGACGAGGTCGTGGTCGCCACCGACGATCCCCGCATCCGCGACGCGGTCGTGGCGGCCGGGTTCGCCGCCGAACTGACCGGCGAGCATCGCCACCGGCACCGACCGCGTCGGCGAGGTCGCGGCGCGCCGCACGGCGGAATTCGTGGTGAACCTGCAGGGGGACGAGCCGCTGCTCGATCCGGCCGAGGCCGATCGTCTGGTGGCGCTGCTGCGCGCCGAGCCCACGGCGGGGCTCGCCACGCTGGCGCACCCGCTCGCCGACGCCGACGAGTGGCGCGATCCCAACGTGGTCAAGGTTCTGCTGGATCGGCGGGGACGCGCCCTGTATTTTTCCCGCGCGCCGCTGCCCGGGGCCTTCCCGGGGCGCGACGTGCGCGGCGAGCGGCTCGCGCTGCGCCACGTCGGGATCTACGCCTGGCGGCGCGCGGCCCTGCTCGATTTCCTGGCCTGGCCCGCCACGCCGCTCGAGACGGCCGAGGGGCTGGAGCAGTTGCGTGCGCTCGAGCACGGACTGCCGATCGTGGTGGCGCGTTCGGAAACGCGGCCGGTCGGGGTGGACACGCCGGAGGACCTGGAGCGCGTGCGCCGGCTCTGGACCGCCTGAGCGGCGGGGCGGCGAGCGCCCGGAGGTGGCGATGACGAAGTTCGTGTTCGTGACCGGCGGCGTCGTTTCCGCCCTCGGCAAGGGGATCGCCAGCGCCTCGCTCGGCCGCCTGCTCAAGTCGCGCGGCCTGCGGGTCGTCCTGCAGAAGTTCGATCCCTACCTGAACGTCGATCCCGGCACGATGAGCCCCTACCAGCACGGCGAGGTCTACGTCACCGACGACGGCGCCGAGACCGACCTCGACCTGGGGCACTACGAGCGCTTCACCGACACGAACGTGGCGCGGATCAACAACCTCACCAGCGGCCAGGTCTACGACACGATCATCACGCGCGAGCGCAAGGGGGAGTTCCTCGGCCGCACCGTGCAGGTGATTCCCCACGTGACCGACGAGATCAAGCGGCGGATCCTGCTGCCGGCCGAGCGCGGCGACGTGGACGTCGTCATCACCGAGATCGGCGGCACGGTGGGCGACATCGAGTCGCTGCCGTTCCTCGAGGCGATCCGCCAGTTCCGCCTCGAACGGCCGCCGGAGGACACCGCGTCGATCCATCTCACGCTGGTGCCGTACATCGAGGCCGCCGGCGAGATCAAGACCAAGCCGACCCAGCACTCCGTGCGCGAACTGCGCAGCATCGGCATCCAGCCCGACTTCCTGATCTGCCGCGCCCGCGAGCCGCTGACCGACGAGGCGCGCCGCAAGATCGCCCTGTTCTGCAACCTGCCGCCGCAGCACGTCATGGACGGGCCCGACGCGCGCTCGATCTACGAGGTGCCGCTCAACTTCCACCGCCAGGACTTCGACACGCTGCTCTGCCGCCGCCTCGGGCTGACGCCTCCGCCGGCCGATCTGGCCGAGTGGGAGCGCATGGTGGAGGCGCTGCTCAATCCGCCCGACCGCGTGCGCGTGGCGATCGTGGGCAAGTACGTCGAGCTGCACGACGCCTACAAGAGCATCATCGAGGCGTTCATCCACGCCGGGATCCCCAACCATGTGCAGGTGGAGCAGGTCTGGGTCGACGCCGCGAGCCTCGAGGGCGCCGAGGTCGGCGAGCAGCGGCTGGCCGAGGTGTTCGACGGCTGCCACGGCATTCTGGTGCCGGGCGGTTTCGGCGATCGCGGCATCATGGGCAAGGTGGCGGCGATCCGCTACGCGCGCGAGCGGCGGCTGCCGTTCTTCGGCATCTGCCTCGGCCTGCAGTGCGCGATGATCGAGTTCGGCCGCGACGTGGTCGGCCTGCCGATGGCCAACAGCAGCGAGTTCGATCCGCTGACGCCGCACCCCGTGATCGACCTGATGCGCGAGCAGCGCGCGGATCGACCGGCTCGGCGGCACGATGCGCCTGGGCGCCTACCCCTGCCACCTCGCAGCCGGGAACGCTGGCCGCGCGCTGCTACGGCGCGCCGGAGATCAGCGAGCGCCACCGGCATCGCTACGAGGTGAACAACCGCTACCGCGAGGCGTTCGCCCAGGCCGGCTTCGTCTTCTCCGGCACCTCGCCCGACGGCCAGCTCGTGGAGATCCTCGAACTGCCCGCGCATCCCTTCTTCATCGCCGTCCAGTTCCACCCGGAGCTGCAGTCGCGGCCCAACCGGCCGCACCCCCTGTTCCGCGAGTTCGTGGGGGCCGCGGTGGCCCACCAGAACCGGGCGCGGACCGCGGTCGCGCGCTGAGGCGCGGCGGGAGGTCGGCATGGTCACGCAGCGAACCCGGGCGGGCGGCCGCGGTGACGACGGCGCGCCGCCGCGGTGACGCTGCGCGGCCGGCGGATCGGCTCCGGCGAGCCGCTGTTCGTGATCGCCGGGCCGTGCGTGCTCGAGGAGCCCGACGCGATGCTCCGGCTCGCCGGCGACCTCGCGGCCGTCTGCGCGCGACTCGGCCTCGGCTACTGTTTCAAGGCGAGCTACCTGAAGGACAACCGCACCAGCGGCGCCTCGCCCCGCGGACCCGGTCCGGAGGAGGGGCTGCGCCTGCTCGCCCGCATCGGCGACGCGCACGGCGTGCCGCTGCTGACCGACGTGCACCAGCCCGACGAGGCGGCGGCCGCGGCCGCAGGTCGTCGACATCCTGCAGATCCCCGCCTTCCTCTGCCGTCAGACCTCGCTGCTCGAGGCCGCCGGACGGACGGGGCGGCTGGTGAACGTCAAGAAGGGGCAGTTCCTCGCCCCGGCCGACCTCGGCCACGCCGCGGCGAAAGTGCGGGGGGCCGGCTGCCCGGGCGTGCTCGCCACCGAGCGCGGCTCGTTCTTCGGCTATCGCGACCTCGTGGTGGACTTCCGCGCGATGCCGCTCCTGCACCGGCTCGGTCTGCCGGTCGTGATGGACGCCACCCACGCCGTGCAGTCGCCCGGCAGCACGGGAACCGTCACCGGCGGCGCGCCGGAAATGATCCCGCTCTACGTGCGCTGCGGCATGGCGGCGGGCGCCGACGCCCTGTTCCTCGAGGTGCATCCCGATCCGCCGCGCGCGCTCAGCGACGCCGCGAGCCAGCTGCCGCTGCCGGCGTTCGCCGGCCTGCGTCGAGCAGGCGCTGCGCTTTCGCGATCTCTACCGGGAGTACGTGTCGTGAGCGGGCGTCCGTGGCCGCCGCGCACCCCCGAGGCGTACCGGTGCGAGGCGGCCGCCGCGCTCGATCCTTCGCTGCAAGCCCCCTTCGCCGCCGTCCGCCTGCTCGTGCTCGACGCCGACGGCGTGCTGACGCCGGCCAACATCCTCTACGGGCCCGAGGGCGAGGCGCTCAAGGAGTTCGACAGCCGCGACGGCTTCGGTCTGGTCCAGGCGCACGCCGCCGGGCTGAAGCTGGCCCTGCTGACCGGACGCCCGAGCCGCATCGCGGAGCGGCGCTGCCGCGATCTCGGGTTCGACGTCATCAAGCTCGGTCGCTTCGACAAGGTGGCGGCCCTGCGCGAGATCCTGGCGGAGACCGGCTGCGCGGCCGCGGAGACCTGCTACGTCGGCGACGACGTGATCGACATTCCCGCGCTCGACGCCGTCGGCCTGCCGGTGACCGTGCCGGCCGCGCCGGCCGAGGTGCGGGAGCGGAGCCGCTACGTGACCCGCGCCGCGGGCGGGCGCGGCGCGGTGCGCGAGGTGACCGATCTGGTGCTCAAGCTGCGCGGCCTCTACGGGCCGGCCCTGGTGCGCCTGGCCGCGGCGCCGGCGCCGCATCCGCCGGAGCCGCTCGCCGGCACGGCCACCCAGCCGGAGGCGCCGAACTCGTGAACGACCGTCCGGCTGCCGCTCGATGAGGCCGCGGTCCTGGCCGCGGGACGGCGCACGTTCGCCGCCGAGGCGGCCGCGCTGGCCGTCGTGGGGGAGCGGCTCGACGCCGCCTTCGTCCGGGCCGACGCGGAGCGATGTTCGACTGCCGCGGCAGCGTGCTGGTGACCGGGCTGGGCAAGTCGGGCCTGGTGGCGCGCAAGGTGGCGGCGACGCTGACCGCCACCGGCACGCCGAGTGTCTTCATCCATCCGGTCGAGGCGACGCACGGCGATCTCGGCATCGTGCGGCGGGGCGACGTGCTGATCGCGATCTCGCGCAGCGGGAACAACCGCGAGGTGAACGGCCTGATCGGACCGTCCCGGCAGCTCGGCATGACGGTGATCGCGATCACCGGGCAGCCGGAGTCGGAACTGGCCCGGCTGAGCGACATCGTGCTGCTCTGCCCCGTCGCGCGCGAGGCCTGTCCGCTGAACCTTACCCCCACCAGCAGCGCCACCGCCGCCTCCGTGATGGGCGATGCCCTGGCGATGAGCCTGCTCGAGCTGCGCGGCTTCACGGCGCAGGACTTCGCCGCCTTCCACCCGAGCGGGGTGCTGGGACGGTCGCTGCTCGTGCGGGTGCGCGAACTGATGCACACCGGTGACCAGCTGCCGGTCGTCTCCCACCGCTTCACGCTGCGGGACTCGCTGCCGGAGATCGTGGACAAGCGGCTCGGCGGGGTCTGCGTCGTGGATGACGACGGCCGGCTGCTCGGGCTCTGCGTGGACGGCGACGTCAAGCGGGCCCTGCTCGCGCGGGAGGACGCGCTCGGCCGCCCGATCACCGAGTCGATGAATCCGCGCCCGACCACGGTCGATCCGGACGCCCTCGCCCTGTCCGCCCTGCGGTTGATGGAGGCGCGGCCGGAGGGGCCGGTCACCCTGCTGATCGCTGTCGACGCGGAGCGTCGCCCGCTCGGCCTGCTGCACATCCACGATGTCCTGCGCGCCGGCCTGCTTTGATCCATGTCGTTTCTTGACAACAGTCTGCGGACATGGCACAAATTGTGCATTGACGCCTGCCCCCTCCGGTGCCACAACCGGAGCGGAGCGGGGGGCGGTCGCGGCCGCCATGGTGGCGCCGCTGGCGACGGCGCGGCTACTTCGTCCTCGCACGGGTGCTGCTGGCGATGGCGAGGGTGGTGCCGCTGGCGGTGGGACGCGCGGCGGGGGCGGGGCTGGGCGGCGCTGGCCCTGCGGGTGCGGCCGCGAGAGCGGGAACGCGCCCGCGCGAATCTGGCGCTGGCCCTGCCGGAACTGGCTGTCGGCGCGCGGGAGGCGCTCCTGAAACGGGCCGCGGCGGCGCTCGGAGCGAATCTGCACGACACGCTGGCGCTCGAACGGCTGTCGGCCGGTGGCTACGCCGGCGTGGAGGGGACGGCGGCTGCCGCCACGGCCCGCGCCCTGCTGGCGGAGGGGCGGGGGCTGCTGATCCTGACCGGTCACCTCGGTTGCTGGGAGCTGCTCGGCGGCTGGCTGGCGCGGGAACTCGGCGGGCTGGCGGTGGTAACCGGCACGATCCACAACGCGCCGTTCGATCGCCTGGTGAACGACCGGCGGCGTCGTCTCGGCCTGACCCCGCTGCCGCGGGAAGGGGATCTGCGGCCGCTGCTGCGGGTGCTGCGCGGCGGGGCGGCGCGATAGCGGTGCTTCTGGATCAGAATTCGCCGGTCCCGAACCTGCCGGTGCCGTTCTTTGGCCGACCGGCGCCCACGGCCGCGGGATTTGCGCGGCTGGCGCTGCGGACCGGCGCGCCGGTCCTGCCGCTGGCGATCCGGCGGGAGGGGCACGGGCACTTCGTGGACCAGCTGCCGCCGCTGAGGCCGCAGGGCGGAACGGATGAGGGGGCGGTATATTCATGTCTGACCCGGTGCAACGCCGCCCTCGAAACCCTGATCCGGCGCGCGCCGGCCGAATGGGTGTGGTTCCATGCGCGCTGGTAGGGGCGGGGGCGGGAGGCGGAGGGGACATGCCTGACCAGCGCAGCGCCGCCCGCGCCGGTCCGGACCTGGCCTGCCGCCCGTCCTGGCCCTGCTGCTGATCCTGCCGCGGCGGCGGCTGCGGCCGGGAGCCGGCAGCCGGCCGCCGGCGCCGGCGGTTGCCCGGTCGCCTGCCCGAACAGGAAATTCTCGACTACCGCCTCATCCAGACCGAAGCGGGGGTGCGGCGCTGGACCCTGACCAGCGAACGGATGCGCAAGTACGCGGATCAGGTCGAGGTCGAGCTGGACGAGCCGCGCATGGAGTTCTACCGCGACGGAGTCTACTACTCCACCTTGACCGCCCGCCATGGCCGGGCCAATCTGGACGGCAGGAACATGTTCGCCCAGGGCGGGGTCGTCGTGGTGACGACCGACGGCCGGCGGCTCGAGACGGAGGAGATGCGCTACGACAACGGCACCGGGCGCATCACCAACACGGTCTTCAACCGCTTCACGCGCGGCGGCGACGTGGTGACCGGATACGGACTCGACGCCAGCCCGGACCTCGAGCATTTCGAGCTGCGCGAGCGGGTGGCCGCCGAGGTCAGCGACACGCTCGGCACCTTCGCGCCGGCGGGGCGGGCGCCATGAACCGGGGCCGCGGCCGTCCGTCGAGGCGATCGCGCCTCCGATCGCGCTGCGCGGCGAGGAACCTGCGCAAGATCTACCGTGGCCGGGCGGTCGTGGACGATGTCGATCTGGAATTGCGCCCGGGCGAGGTGACCGGTCTGCTGGGTCCGAACGGCGCCGGCAAGACGACCACTTTCTATATCATCGTCGGCTTCATCCGTCCCGACGGCGGGACGGTCATCCTGGGCGAGCGGGACATCTCGCGGCTGCCGATGCACCGCCGGGCGCGGCTGGGGATCGGCTACCTGCCGCAGGAGGCGTCGATCTTCCGGAAGATGACGGTCGAGGAGAATATCCTGGCCATCCTGGAGACGCTGCCCCTGTCGCGCGCAGGGGCGCCACGAACGGCTCGAGGCGCTGCTGGCCGAGATGGGCATCGAGCACGTCCGTCGCAGCCGCGGCTATCAGCTTGTCGGGCGGCGAGCGGCGCCGCGTGGAGATCGCGCGCGCGCTGACCACCGAGCCGCGGTTCATGCTGCTCGACGAGCCGTTCGCCGGGATCGATCCGATCGCGGTGGCCGACCTGCAGCGCAGCGTGGCCAAGCTGCGGGCGCGCGGCCTGGGGGTCCTGATCACCGACCACAACGTGCGGGAGACGCTGAGCATCACCGATCGCGCCTATGTCATGTTCGAGGGACGGATCGCGCTGTCCGGCACGCCCGACGAGATCGTCGGCAACGCGCGGGCGCGCGAGATCTACCTCGGCGATTCGTTCCGTCTCTAGACGCCGCGCCGCGCGCGGCCGTCCGGCCCGGGAGGGCATGTCCATGAACATGAATCTGAGCCTGCGCCAGGGCATGCATCTGCGCCAGCAGCTGGTCATGACCGTGCGCCTGCAGCAGGCTCTCAAGCTGCTCCAGGTGCCGACCCTGGAGCTGGAGCAGATCCTGCGGCTGGAACTGCAGATCAATCCGCTGCTCGAAGAGATCGATTTCGACGAGGAGGAGGAGGAGGACGCGGGGAGCGAGCGTCCGACGCCGGCGAGGACGAGGGGGAGGAGGGCGTCGCGGCCGGCGCCGACGAGGGGACCGGCGCCTCGGCGACGACGCGGGCGAGGAGGCGACCGAGGCCGCCGCGGCGGAAACCACCGGGGCCACCGAGGAGTCGCCGGAGCCGGTCGACTGGGACGAGTACTTCAAGGACGGTTTCGTCGCCGAGCATCTCGAGCCCGAGACGGCGGAAGAGGATCCTTTCGAGCGGCCGCCGGTCTACGTGCCGAGCGGGCAGCAGTCGCTGCTCGAGCAGCTCCAGTTCGCCGTCAGCGATGACCTCGATCGTCGCATCGGCGAGTACATCATCGGCAGCCTCAACGGTGACGGATACCTGACGGCGCCGGTAGCCGAAATCGCCGCCTTCTTCGAGACCGACGCGGCGCGGGTGGAGCGCGTGCTGGCGCTGATCCAGGAATTCGACCCGCCCGGCGTGGCGGCGCGCGACCTGCAGGAATGCCTGCTGCTGCAGCTCAAGACGAAGGGCCGCAGCCGACTCGCCGGAAGCCGACGATCATCCGCAACCACTTCGAGGCGCTCAAGACCCGCAAGTTCGGCGACATCGCGCGCGAGATGCACATCACGGTGCAGGAGGTGCAGGCGATCGCCGAGCGCATCGGCGAACTCGATCCCAAGCCGGGCATGGCGAGCGAGAGCGAAGGCGCGCGCTACATCGTGCCCGATCTGGTGGTGCAGAAGTCGACGACGAGTACGTGGTCTACCTGAACGACGGCAACATCCCGCGCCTGCGCGTGAGCAAGGCCTACGAGAACCAGCCGCGCCAGGGTCCCGGCCGCGACAACCAGACCGTCCAGTTCATCGACGAGAAGAAGCGTTATGCCGAGTGGATCATCAAGACCATCGAACAGCGGCGCCGCACCATGATCAAGGTGATGGAGGCGATCGTCGACCAGCAGTCGGCGTTCTTCGAACAGGGCGCCATCGCCCTGCGTCCGCTGACGCTGCAGCAGGTGGCCAATGTCATCGGCATGCACGAATCGACGGTTTCGCGCGTCACCAAGCAGAAGTTCGTGCAGACGCCGCGCGGCGTCTTCCCGCTGAAGTACTTCTTCTCGGCCGGTCTCGACGTCGAGGACGGGCGAGGAGGTCGCCGCCAAGGCGGTCAAGGAGATGATCAAGGACATCGTCGCGGCCGAGTCCCCGCAGCGTCCGTTGTCCGACAAGAAGATCGTGGACCTGCTCGCGCAGCGCGGACTCAAAATCGCGCGCCGCACCGTGGCCAAGTACCGCGAACAGCTCGGCATCCTGTCCGCGCGCATGCGCAAGCAGTTCTGAGTGACAGGGGCGAATCCGGCAAGGAGGAAGGCATGCAGTTCGAGTTCAACACCCGGCACTTCGCGCTCGAGGACGAAGCCAAGGAAAAGATTGAGAAGCGGATCGCCAAGCTCGAACGTTACAGCCCCCGCAGCCCGGTTTCCATCCGGCTCACGATCACCAAGGAGGGCGGGCGTTTCGAGGCCGATCTTTCCTACTATCTTCGCAATACCGATTTCCACGCGAAGGCGGAGCGCACCGAGCCCGACCTCGCGGCCGACGAGGCGATCGAGAGCCTCGAGAGGCAGTTGCGCCGGTTCAAGGATCGCGTGGCCAACCGCGACAAGGGCGAGGAGGGGGGCGCCGGGCTCGGCGAGGCCATGGCCGCGGGCGGTCTGCTCGCGAGCGAGGGGGCCGTGCTCGAAGAGGAGGGGTTCCGCCTGCGGGACCTGACGGTCGAGGCGGCCGTGGAGGCGTTCCGGAATTCGCGCCACCCGTTCCTGGTCTTCCGCAACCGCGACAGTTCCCGCGTGGCCGTCGTCTATCAGCGTGAGGAAGGCGAGTACGGACTCCTGGAGCAGCGCGAGGACTGAACTCCGGACCGGGCTGCCGCAGGGGCCCGCAACCGCCGCCGTCGCGGCTCGAGAGTGACGCCATGAACAGGATCACCGTCCAGCGCCTCTACGCCGACCTGCGCGATGCGCTGGACCTCACCCCCCTGACGCCTCTCCCGGGAGACGACATTCCGGTCCCGGTGCGCGACGTGCACCGGCCCGGCATGGCGCTGATGGGGTTCGCCGAGAACTTCCTGCCCCACCGCCTGCAGGTGATGGGCGAATCGGAACTGGCCTACCTGGCCGGGCTGTCTGCGGACAGGCAGATCGTGGCCTTCGGGCAGCGTGCTCGATCTCCAGGCCCCCGCCGTTTTCGTCGCCCGCGGACAGGGGCTGCCGGAGCCGCTGCTCGACCTGGCGCGGGCGCGGGGGGTGCCGATCCTGCGCACTTCGCTGGCCTCGGTGGATTTCATCGATGAGCTTTCGGAGCACCTGCAGGAGATTTTCGCGCCGCGCACGGAGGTGCACGGTTCGCTGGCTGACGTCTACGGCGTCGGTCTGCTGTTCACCGGGCGCAGCGGCATCGGCAAGAGCGAGTGCGTGCTCGATCTGGTCGAGCGCAATCACCGGCTGGTGGCCGACGACGTGGTCGAGATCGTCAAGCGCGGCGATGACGTCATCGTGGGCCGCTTTCGCGAGGTGCTCCAGCACAACATCGAGATCCGCGGCGTCGGCGTCATCGACGTGCAGGCGATTTTCGGCATCAAGGCGATCCGCATGCAGAAGCGGATCGAGGTCGAAGTGCATCTCCAGGACTGGGACGAGAACGTCGACTACGAGACGGCTGGGTCTGGAGCGGCAGTACACGCACATCCTCGGCGTGGCCATTCCGCGCGTGGTGGTGCCGATCTTCCCCGGCAAGAACATCACGGTGATCGCCGAGGTCATCGCCCTCGATTTCATGCTCAAGATCTACGGCTACGACGCGGCCCAGGCGCTCAACCGGCGCATCCTGGAGACGATGAAACCGGGCAGCAGCCTGAATCGCTATCTGCGTCACGACAACGAATAGAAGGAGCGGTCGTGTCATGATCAGCGGCCTGGTGGTCACCCATGGCGCCCTGGGCGAGGAACTCGTGCGCGTGGTGACGCTCGTGCTCGGCCCCGTGGAAAATCTGGGCGCGCTGTCCAACCGCGGTCTGGGCGCGCGCGAGCTGACCGCGGCGATCCGCGACTGGATCGCGGGCGAGCCGGAGCAGGGGGCGGGCGGAGTGCTGCTGTTCATCGACGATTTCGGCGGCAGTTGCGCCAACGCGGCCCAGATCGCGGTCCAGACGGGGCCGTCGGCCGCCATCCTGACCGGGGTCAATCTGGCCATGGTGCTTGATTTCCTCACCTGGCGCGATTCGCTTTCGGTGGCCGAACTGTCCCGTCGTCTCGTGGAGAAGGGGCGGCAGGCCATTGCGCTCCTGGGTCCCGGCGCGGGCGCGTAGAGGAGGCCGGGCGGCGCATGGGCATCGTGCTGGCCAGGATCGACGACCGCTTCATCCACGGCCAGGTCACGGTCGGCTGGAGCCAGAAATTGAGGCCGCACCGGATCGTGCTCTGCAACGCCGAAATCGCCGCCGATCCGTGGCAGAGCCGGGTCTACCGCAGTTCCGTGCCGCCGCGGATCGCCGTGGACATCCTCTCCCCCGAGGCTGCCGCGGCCGCGCTCGCCGACGGAGCGCCGGGTGAACGGGTGATCCTCCTGGCCGGAACGCCTCTCGACATGCACGATCTGCTCGCGCGTGGGCTGCTGCTGGAAGAAGTCAACGTGGGGGGCATGCACTGGGTGAAGGGCAAGGAGGAGATGCTGCCCTACGTCTACGTCAACCGCACCGATCTTGATGTCTTCCGGGCGTTCCTGGGGCGGGGGGTGCGGCTTGCGGCCCGCCCGGTGCCGGGCGCGCGCGAGACGGAGATCGATCTGCCGTTGATCGCGGCCCTCGAGGAGCGGCTGTGATCGCCCCCGGACTGGCGGTCGTGACGACGCGGGTGGCGCCCCTGCTGCTGGCGGCGGTCGGGACCGGCTTGCTGGCGCTGCCCTGGCTCCCGGTGGCGTGGCTGGCGTTGCTGGCCATGGTGCTCAGTCTCGACGAAACCGCGCTGGCCCAGACCTGGCTCAGCCAGCCGTTGCCGGCCGGGTTGCTGGCGGGGGCGGTGTGCGGCGATCCCGGCACCGGGCTGGCGGTGGGTCTGCCGTTCCAACTCGTCACGCTGGCGAACCTGCCGGTCGGCCAGACCTTCACGGGCGAAAAGGTGGCCGCGGTGGTGGCGGGGGTCGGGGGGGCGGTCCTGACCGGACAGGCCCTGCCTCAACTGGCCCACCGGGCGCCCGAAGCGGCGGCGGGCGCGCTGGGCTGGACGCTGGTGGCTGTCTGCCTGTTCAGCCTCGTCGGTCACCGGATCGTGCAGGTGGAACGGTCCACCCACTTTCAATGGATGCTCGAAGGGCACCGGACCCTCTGGGATGGTCGTACCGCACGCCTGGAACGGCTGCTGGCCAGGTGCCTTGCCGCCACCGCGCTGCGGGGCCTCGTTCTCTGCCTGCTCTGGCTGACCCTGATGGTCGGCTTCTGGCTCCCGCTGTACGCCCTGCTCCCGCCGCGTCTGGTGCGCGCGCTGGCGCTGCTGCCCCTGCTGGCGCCGCCGTTGGCGGTGGCCGCGCTGGGCGATCTTTACGGATGGCGCAATGCCTGGCGCTGGATCGCGGGTGGATTGACCGTGGCGATCCTGTTCGCGTGGCGGCTATGAAGGGGGCGGAGACGATTCAGGTCGGTCAGGAGGGGCTCCCGCCCTATCCGACGCCATCACGGCGCCTCCGCTGGAGTGTCTGGCTGCGGGCTCTCGCGCTGCAGGCGGCATGGAATCCCCAGCGCATGCAGAATCTCGGACTCGTGACGGCGCTGGCGCCCTGGTTGCGGGCGCGGGCGCCCGCGGTGCCGATCGTCCGCCGTATCTGCCGCCGGCACTACGAGTTCTTCAATACCAATCCCTATTTCGCCAACTTCATCATTGGCGGCCTGATGCGCCTGGAGGATGAGAATCTGCACGAGGGAGGCCGGGAAACCCGGCAGGTGGTGGCGTTCCGCACTTCCGTGGCGCGAGCCTTCGCTTCGCTCGGCGACCAGCTGTTCTGGCTGGGGCTGCAGCCGTCGCTGTTGCTGGCGGCGTCGGTGCTGGCGTGGGCCGATCGGCCCTGGATCGGTTTCGGTCTCGTCGCGTCGCTGGCCCTCGCCCAGCTCTGGCTCCGCTGGCGGGCGCTGGAAACCGGTTATCGCCTGGGACTGGACATTGTTGATCTGCTTTCCCGGCCGGTCTGGCATCGGTTGATCCGGTTGAGCAAGCGGACGGGGATGGTTCTGGCCGGAATCCTGGCCGGGGTGTATCTTGAAGCGTTGGCCGAGACGACTCCCGGCGGTGTCCGGGCCGCACTCTGGAGCGTCCGGCGCGGGGGCCGTGTGCGGAGCTGCTGCTGCACCGGCGCCTGCCGGGGGAATTGGTCTTCCTCCTGGGAATCCCCCTTGCCCTGGTCCTGACGGTTCTTTAGTCTTCCTGCGTTTGCAGCGCGCGGCCGCGTGCCGTCGGGGAGAGGAACGGTCTCTTGAAAGCCACCACGGCCACTGTCTCCGACCCGGTCGGTTTCCACCTGCGTGCGGCGGGGCGTATCGTCAAGCTCACCAAGCGGTTCGCCGCCGAGGTGACGATCCGCTACAACGGCCGGGCCGCCAACGCCAAGAGCATCATGGGCCTGGCCAGCCTGGCGGCGGAGTGCGGCAGCCGGGTCGACATCGAGGCGGACGGGCCTGACGAAGGCGAGGCCCTCGACGCGCTCGTCCAGCTCATCGCCATCGAACTCGCCCATCCCGAGCAGGAGCCGTGACCTGATGCGGACGCTGCGCGGCATCGCCGCCTCGCCCGGTTACGCCGTCGGGCCGGTCCACCGGATCGTCAAACGGGCCCCCGAGCTGCCGTTCCGCGCGGTGACCGCGGAGCGAGGTCGAGGCGGAGGTGGAGCGGTTCCGCGTCGCGGTCGGGCGGGCGCGGGCGGAAATCCGGGTCCTCATGGAGAAGCTCGAGCGGGAACTCGGCCCGGCCGAGGCGCGGATCCTCGGCAGCCACCTCCTCATCCTCGAAGACGAACTGACCTGGGACCGCACGATCGCCCGCATTCGGGAGGAGCGTCTCGGCGCCGAGCAGGCCTTCAGCCGCGCCTGCGCCGACATCGCGGTGCAGCTGCGCGACACGGACGCTGTCTTCCGCGAGCGGGTCGTCGATCTGCGCGACGTCGAGGAGCGGGTGCTGCGCGCCCTGACCGGCGAGGTGTCGCCGCGCGTGGCGCCGCCGCCGGTGCCGAGCATCGTGGCCGCTCCCAACCTGACCCCGTCGGACACCGCCGCGCTCGGCCGGCGCAACGTGCTGGCCTTCCTGATGGACGAGGGGAGCCAGACGAGCCACGTGGCGATCCTGGCCCGCTCGCTCGGCGTGCCGGCCGTCGTCGGTCTGGGCGATGCCGTGGCGGGGCTGACCGACGGCGTGCTGGCGGCGGTGGATGGCGAGGCTGGGCGAGGTCGTGCTCGACCCCGATCCGGAGGTCGTGGAACAGTGCCGCCGGCGGGGCTGTGAGCAGCAGCGGGTGGACCTGCGCCTGGCCGGGCTGCGCGACGCGCCCGCCGTCACCCCCGACGGCCGCCGCGTGCAGCTGATGGCCAACGTGGAGCTGCCGGAGGAGGCGGACGAGGCGCTGGCGAGGGGCGCCGAGGGGATCGGCCTGCTGCGCACGGAGTACCTCTATTTCCGGCACCAGGACATTCCGGACGAGGAGGAACAGGTCGAAGCGTACGCCGACGTGCTGCGCCGCATGGCCGGTCGGCCGGTCGTCATGCGCACCCTCGACGTGGGGGGCGACAAGGTGTCGCGCTACCTCGGCGCCAAGCGGGAGTACAATCCGTTCCTCGGCTGGCGCGGCATCCGGTTCTGTCTGGCGAATCGCACGCTCTTCAAGACCCAGATCCGCGCCATGTACCGCGCCGCGGCGCAGGGACCGGCGCGGTTGATGTTCCCGATGGTGACCGGGCTCGAGGAGCTGCGCGCCGCCCGGGAGTTGTGCGCCGAATGCCTGGACGAACTGGCTCGCGAGGGACGGCCGCACGCCTCCGACACGCCGGTCGGCATCATGATCGAAACCCCCGCCGCCGCCGTTATCGCCGACCTGCTGGCCCGGGAGTGCGATTTCTTCAGCCTCGGCACCAACGACCTCATCCAGTACACGCTGGCCATGGACCGCACGAACAGCCGCGTCGCCTACCTCTACCAGCCGCTGCACCCGGCCGTGCTGCGCACGCTGCGCGCGGTGGTGCAGGCGGCCGCGGCGGCGGGCATCCCGGCCGGCCTGTGCGGCGAGATGGGCGCGGAGACCCGCTACGCCGAGGTGCTGCTCGGGCTGGGCTTCGACGAGATCAGCCTGCACGGCGCGGCGCTGCCGAAGATCAAGCAGGTCATCCGCTGGACCCCCTACACGGAGGCGCGGGCCCTTGTGGCGGAGCTGGCCGACCTGGGCACGGCGGCGGAGGCGGCCGCCCACCTGGCGGCGTACATCGAGCGCAAGAAGCGGCTGCGGCACTACGGGGAGGACCAGCCATGAACGGCCGGCCCGGGAGCGGCGACGGCATGCTGCCCCTCGTGGCGGACATGCCGGACGCATCTGGCGGCCAGCGAACAGCTTGCCGGGCCTCGACGCGGTGTCGCCGCCCGACCGGCCCGGTCCGTCGGGTCCTGCTGTGCGGACTGGGGGGCTCGGCCGTGGCGGGCGATCTGGCGCGCCCGCTCGTCGCCGCGGCCGGCGCGCAGCTCACGGTGTGGCGCGACTACGAAACTGCCCGGCTGGGTCGGCGACGACACCCTGGTCGTGCTGAGCAGCTATTCCGGCGACACCGAAGAGACTCTGGCGGCGGCGCGCCGCGTCCTGGCGGCGGGTCTGCCGGCGCTGGCGATCACCTCCGGCGGTGCGCTCCTGGCCCTGGCCCGGGCCGGCGATGCGCGCGGCCGGCCGGTGCCCGCGGTCGTGCTGCCGGGCGGACTGCCGCCGCGCGCCGCGCTCGGCCACGGGCTGGGCGCCCTGCTGTGGGCGCTGCACCGCGCCGGCGTCACGCCGTCGCCGCGCGAGGAGCTCGCCGACGCCGTGGCGGAGTTGCGCGCCGGCCGTGCGCGCTGGCTGGTCCCCGGAGATCCATCGGCCGATGAGGCGCCGGCGGCGCTGGCGCGCGCCCTGCTCGGCCGCTTCACGGTGATTTTCACGACTTCGCCCGAGGCCCACGGGGCCGGCGTCCGCCTGCGGGCGCAGCTCAACGAGAACGCCAAGCACCCGGCGAGCCTGGCGGAATTCCCGGAGCTGGATCACAACGAGATCGTCGGCTGGGAGGTGCTGCGCCGCCGGCGCGAGGCGTTCGCGCTGGTGATCCTGCGCGGCGGCGACGAGCATCCCCGCACGACCCGCCGCGTGGCGATCACGCGCGAGCTGCTGGCGGCCGAGTTCCACTCCATCCACGACGTGGTTGCGCGCGGCGCCCGTCCGCTGGCCCGCGTGCTGTCCCTGGTGCAGCAGGCCGATGTCGTCTCCTGCCGTCTGGCCGAGGCGGCCGGCGTGGACCCGCTTCCGGTGGCTCGCATCGACGCGCTCAAGGCGCGTCTCAGGGAGGCGTGAGCCCGTGAAAGCGCTGATTCCGGCGGCCGGCATCGGCACGCGACTGCGGCCGCACACCCTGAACAAGCCCAAGGCGCTGCTGCCGGTGGCCGGCAAGCCGATCCTGGCCCACATCGTCGACGACCTGCGCGCGGCCGGCATCGACGAATTCGTGCTGGTGGTCGGTTTCGAGGGGGAGGCGGTGCGCACCTGGTTCCGGAGCGCCTGCCCCGGATTGCCGGTGACCTTTGTCGAGCAGACCGAGCGGCTCGGGCTGGGGCATGCCGTCTGGACGGCGCGCGAAGCCATCGGCGATGACCCGTTCTTCTGCATTCTCGGCGATACCATCCTCAAGGCGGACTATGCCGCCCTGCTCGCTGATCCCGCCAACTGCATCGCGGTGCGCGAGGTGGCCGATCCCCGGCGGTTCGGCGTGGTCGAACTGCGCGACGGTCGCGTCGTCCGCTTCGTCGAGAAACCGGAGCAGCCGCCCAGCAACCTGGCGATTGTCGGCGCCTATCTGCTGCGTGACGCCCCCGCGCTTTGGGCGGCGCTGACCCGCGTGGTGCGCGAGGACCGCCGCACCCGGGGCGAGTACCAGCTCACCGACGCCCTGCAGCTGATGGTGGAGCAGGGGGTGCCGTTCAGCATCGCCACCGTCACCGACTGGTACGATTGCGGCAAGCCGGAAACCTGGCTGGAGACGAATCGCGTCCTGCTCGACCGTCATCCGGGGCGCGCGCCGGCGGGCGCCGAGGCGCCCTGCGCGGTGGCGCCGGACGTCGTGGTGACCGGCTCGCGGCTGGGGCCGTATGTTTCGGTCGGTGCGGGCGCCGTCATCGTGGATTCGGATCTGGCGGACTGCGTCATCGGATCCGGCGCCCAGGTGCGGGGTTGTCACCTGCGCGACAGCCTGGTGGGCGAACAGGCGGTCGTGCGCGGCGCGCGTGGACGTCTGAACGTGGGAGACTATTGCGAAGTGGTCGTCGAAGGCGCCTGAGGGGCGCGCGGCGGCAGACAGCGGCCCGTTCGCGGCGCCCGGGCGCCGGCGCGGCGGGCCATCTTCACGGAAAAGGAGCGAGCATGGCCGAGCGCCACCTCTTCACCAGCGAGTCCGTGACCGAGGGTCATCCGGACAAGGTCGCGGACCAGATCTCCGACAGCGTGGTCGACGCCATCCTGAGCGCCGATCCCCTGGGGCGCGTCGCCTGCGAGACCCTCGTCACGACCGGCATCGCTTTCGTGGCCGGCGAGATCACGACCAATACGTATGTCGACATCCCCCGGCTCGTGCGCGAGACGATCCGGGACATCGGCTACACCCGCGCCGATTTCGGCTTCGACTATGCCACCTGCGCCGTCGTGACCTCGATCGACGAGCAGTCGCCGGACATCGCCCAGGGGGTCAATCCCGGCGGTGCCGGCGACCAGGGGCTGATGTTCGGCTATGCCTGCCGCGAGACCGACGTCCTGATGCCGCTGCCGATCACCATGGCGCACCGCCTGGCGATGCGCCTCGCCCAGGTCCGCCGCGAGGGGGTGCTGCCGTGGGTGCGGCCCGACGGCAAGACGCAGGTCACCATCGCCTACGAGGGTTCACTGCCCCGTCGCCGTGGAGACGATCGTCGATCTCCACGCAGCACGCACCCGAAGTCGACGAACGCTACCTTGCGCGCCGAAGATCGCCGAGCACGTCATCCGGCCGGTGCTCGACCAGTTCCCGATCAGCCACGACGGGTTCAAGACGCACATCAATCCCACCGGCCGCTTCGTGGTGGGGGGGCCGCAGGGGGACTGCGGCCTGACCGGACGCAAGATCATCGTGGACACCTACGGCGGGGCCGCCAGCCACGGCGGCGGCGCCTTTTCCGGTAAGGATCCCACCAAGGTCGACCGTTCCGCCTGCTATGCCGCGCGCCACGTGGCCAAGAACGTCGTGGCGGCCGGCCTGGCCGAGCGCTGCCAGGTGCAGGTGGCCTACGCCATCGGCGTGGCCGAGCCGGTCTCCGTCATGATCGACACCGGCGGCACCGGCAAGGCGCCCGACGCGCGGCTGCGCGACGCGGTCGTGAAGACCTTCGACCTGACGCCGCGCCGGCATCATCGAACGGCTCAGGCTGCGCCGCGGAATCTACCGCAAGACCGCGGCCTACGGGCACTTCGGTCGCGAGGAGCCGGAGTTCACCTGGGAGCTGACCGACATGATATGCGGCGCTCCAGCGCGCCGTCGGCTGAGACCGGTGCCGGCCCGGCCCTTCGGCGGGCCTGGAGGCAGAAAAAGAGCGCGGCCCCTGCGGGCCGCGCTCTTCCGACCGGACAGAGGCGCAAGCCGGAGGCGTGGTCAGCGCTCCAGTTCACCTGGACGGTGACGGTGTCGCGGCGGGTCACGCTGAACTGGTCATCGGTGACGGTGACGATGGCGTGGCGCAGGCCGGCATCGGTCGGCGCTGTAAGCGAACCGCGGCGCGTGTCCGGTGAAGATCGTGTGCGGACGTTGCCCATGTCCCAGCGGAACAGGAAGCGATTCTCATAGTTGCCGGCGTCGGTATCGAAGCCGCAGGCGTGGGCGAAGAGGCCGAACTGCACCACTTCGCCGGCCGTGACCGTCGTGTCGGGCTCGGCGCCGTCGCCGGTCGGCAGGGCGCGCAGGGAGAGCGAATCTTCCCGCACGGTGATCAGCAGGTGCTGGGTCTCGCCCTCGCCGTCCTTGTCGCGCACGGTCAGCGCCACGTCGTAGACGCCCGGCGTGTCGAACGTGTGGAAGGCGAGGCTCCCGTTAGCCGGTGCTGCCGTCGCGGAAGTCCCAATCGATCGTGAGATAGCTGTTGGCGCCGGTGGGGTCCGATTCGAGGTCGCCGCCCGAAGCGCGGGCCGTGAACTGGACCAGCAGCGGGGCCACGCCGCAGTCGGTGCTGCTGGCCCAGCGCGTGAAGTAGGGGACGAGATTGTTGTCCTGGCAACCGGCCAACAGGACGGTGCTCAGGACGGTCATGACGACGATCACCAGAATCTTCCGCATAAGCGCATCGGCTCCTGACGCTGGCAGGGTGGGGCTCAGCGGCTGCGGGGAAGAGCCGCCGCCGGCGACCCGAACCGCATCAAATTAGGCCATCGGGCGGGGCGGGATCAAGGGATTCCCGCGAAAAGAACGCGGCCAGACGGGTCTCAGCGCCGGGCGCGGACCCAGAGAGCGGCGGCGAAACCGGTGAAGACGACATTGCCGCCCCAGCCGGCCACGACCGGCGGCAGGGCCCCGCTGTGACCGAGGGCGCGCCCGCAGATTCATGGTCGAGGTAGTAGCCGAAACTGATCAGCACCGTCCAGCCGAAACCGGAGGCCACGTTCGTCTTGCGCGGTCCCGAGGCCAGCAGCACGCCCAGCGCCACGACGATCAGGTGGATCCAGGGGAAGGCGAGCCGGAACTGCAGATCGACAGCGCAGGAGGTCGCGTCGGCTCCCGTGCGCCGCAGCAGGGCGACGCGGCGGGCGAGCTGGCGCACGTTCATGTCCTCGGGGCGCACCCGCTCGCGATTGAGCTCCTCCGGGGTGACCGAGAGGAACGGCGCCTCGAGTCGCCGGAACGGCGTGGCCGATTCCTGGTCGCCCGTGAAGATGCGCCGGGTCCCGTCGAAGAGAACCCACTGGCGGCCGTCCCACTCCGCCCGCGCCGCATCGAGCCGCTCGACGACGCTGGCGTCGCGCAGCGTCTGCACCGACAGGTCGTGACCTCCCCCTTGCTCGGGGCGGTAGGTGCGGGCGTAGTAGAGCCGCTGATCCTCGCCGGTGACGGCCACGTCGATGGTGGGGCGGGCGCGGTCGGGACGGCGGTGGATCTCCACATTGTAGACGTGATCGCGCGCGCTGTTGGCGCGTGGCAGGACCCATTCGCTCCAGGCGAGGGAGAAGATGCTGGCCGCGGCCGCCAGGCCGAGCAGCGGGCGCACGATCTGAGCCAGCGAACGGCCGGCCGCGAACAGCGCCGTCAGCTCGTTGTAGCGGGCCAGAGAGCCGACCGTGAAGAGCGCCGCCATCAGCATCGCGATCGGCAGGCAGAGGTCCAGCACCCACGGGCAGCTTGTAGAGGTAGTAGCGCCCGATCTGCGACAACGTGGCGTGGTTGTCCAGGAAGTTGTCCACGTGCTCGAACAGATCCACCAGCAGGAACAGCACGCACGCGCCGGCGAGCGTCGTGAACAGAGTGCGCAGGAAGGAGGCGAGGACCGCGCGGTGGATGAGGTTCATGGACGCGGCTCCGGGCCGGTCGGCGGTGGCGCGCGTCCGCCGCGGCCCGCCGGCGCGGCCAGAGGCGCAGCGGTGCCGACTCGCGCACCGCGCGCACGGCGATCGGGATGCCGATCGCGGTCAGCAGCAGTTGGCGGCCCACATCGCCAGGAACGGGTCGCAGCGCCCGCGGTCGGCGAGCTTTTCGCCCCCGATGAGGAAAAGGTAGTAGACCAGGTAGATCCCCAGCGCCACCGCCACCGAGACGCCGCGTCCCGCGCGCACCGGAACCGAGCGACAGAGGGCAGTCCCCACAGCACGAAGACGAGGCAGGCGAACGGGATGGCGAACTTCTTGTGGAACTCGACCAGGTACTTGTTCTCGATCTGCCGGTGGCTGTCGCGCAGGTCCGCCTGGACGCGCGCGGAGCCGGCCGCCAGCTCGACCTCCTGCTGCGCGGCCCGCAGGACCGCCATCGCGGAAGCCTTCCGGCGCCGGTTCGCCGCGGCGTGGTCCCGCGGCCGAGCAGCAGGGTGCGTTCCTGCGGGTCGAGCAGCCCCCAGACGCGGCGGGTCAGCCGGGTGGCGAGGTCGGTCGTGTTCGCCAGGATCTCGCCCTGGCCGGCGTGTTCCGCGCGGGCGGCCGTCCCAAGCGCGGTGAGGTCCATCTCGCGGTCGCCCGCGGGAGGTGCGGCCCGACGCTTCGAGATCGCGCTCGGTGTTGCGGACGTACAGGTTGTGCTGGACGAAACGGACCACGTCGTAGCGGCCCGGGTCGCCGTCGTCGGGCAGGCTGTGGATCTCGCCGTCGTGCAGCTCGAGCACCACGGCGTCCTCCGCGGGGCGCGGCACGAGCAGTCCCCAGGTGGCGGTCGTCAGCCGGGGGCGCAGGTCGCCCGGCTGCGCCTTCTCCAGGATCCGCACCCCGCTCAGCCGGCCGGTGCGGTCGTCCTTCTCCTCGACCCAGATCGTGACCCGGTCGTTCAACTCGGCGAACATCTGCGGGCGGATCTCCAGCATCGGCTTTTTCCGATTGATGTCGAACAGCAGGTTGACTAGCCTGTGGTTCGCTTCCGGCAGGATGTAATGGTTATAGGCGGTCAGGCTCAGCGCCACCACGACGCCGCCGGCGAGCAGGGGGCGCAGCAGCGCGTCGAGACCGATGCCGCTCGCCTTGAGCGCCACGATCTCATGGTCCGCCGCCAGCTGCCCCACGCCCATGAGCACCCCGACCAGCACGGCCATTGGTATGGATAATGCAAGTGTATATCCCAGGCTCAGGAACAGCACCTCCGTGGCCAGCAGAAAAGGCACTCCCTTGGTGACGAACATCTCCACGTAGCGATAGAGATCGTTGATGATGAGCACGAAAGTGATGACGAAGAAACCGAAGGCGAACGGTCCCGCCGTGGCCTTGAGCAAGTGTTTGTAGATCAGGTACATCGATCTCCCGTGCCCCGGCGCCATCCGGGCGGACTCCCGCGGTTCGTCAGCGCCCCCGGGTGGCCGCCGGAGCGGGCGGTCCGGGGGACGGGGGGCGGGATGATGTGCGCTCCGGCCCGCAGGGCCCCGGTCGTGGCGGGCGACCCGCTCCGGGGTCACGCTGACCCTTTTGGTGGACGCGGTCGCCCACGGCGACCCAACGGTCGGCGCGGCACTGCCGCAGTGTAGCCCCCGGTTCGTCCCGGGACAACGCCGCAGAGACGCCGACGGCCCGGCCCGAGGCGAGAGTCCGCGAAGGAGCCCGGTCGTTGAGCGCCAGCGCCGTATTGCCGCGCCGACCCGCCCGCCGCCCTCGCCGAGCCTGGCGGCGGGGGGCGCTGTCGTCGTCTGCCGTGCTCGCCGTGGCCGTTTTCCTGCTCCTGGGAGCCGGTTCTCTCCTGGCCGAGCCCGTCTACGACGGTCCCATCCTGCCCGGCTTCGATCCCCTCCTGGCCGCCACGAACGATCCGCGCCTGCTGGGCGCCGGGCGTCTGGAAGCCCGCCAGCGGCTGCTCGCCCAGGGAGTCGATCCGGCGCGCCTCGTCGAACATCCCACGCTCGAAAGCGTGCTGCGCGCCTACTACGACCGCGAGTGGCGGCGCGACCGGGAGCGGTTGGAGACCACGCGCGAGTCGGATCGCATCATCGGCGTGGAGACGACCTTCGAATACCCGGGCTGGTTCGTGTTGTTCCCGGCTTCCGAGCCGCTGCCGGACGGGTTCACCTGGTGGCCGCCGCGACCGGTCGACGCGGTGGAGGTCCGCGTCACGATCGAGCGTCCGGGGATCGCCGCGGAGCGACGCGCTGGCGTGGCCCGGCGCGCGGCGTGGGCCGAGCGGCTCGATGTCCGCTCCGGCAAAGGGGGGCGAGGCGGGAGCGAGGGGCTGCTCAACCTGACCATCCCCATCAAGCTGCCGCGCACGCTCGAAAAGATCATCGGCAAGGGCGAAAAGACCAACATTCGGGTGAGCGGGCGGGAGCACATCGCGATCTCGGGCGAAAGCACGGTCATCAAGCCGTTCGTCGGCAACGAACGGCGCAGCAAACCGAGCCTCTTCCCGAATCTCGACATGGAACAGCAGCTCCAGATCAACCTCTCCGGCACGATCGGAGAGAAGATCATCATGGAAGTGGCCCACAACAGCGAGGTTATCGGCCCCGGAGGGACGACGATCAAGCTCTCCTACCGCGGTACCGAGGACGAGGTGATCAAGACCATCGAGACCGGCGACGTCGGCCTGACCCTGCCGGGCAGCCAGCTGCTCGGCTACAGTTCGAACAAGTCGGGTCTGTTCGGCGTCAAGGTGACCGGGCAGATGGGGCGCGCCGATTTTGCTGTCGTGGTCAGCAAGCAGAAGTCGGAGAGCGCCTCCAAGTCGTTCAACAGCAAGGGAGGCGAGGTCGCGGAGCACATCATCGAGTGCCAGAACTACGTGAGCAACCGCTTCTTCTACCTCGACCTCCAGGCCGGGTCCACCGCTTTCGACGGCGTGGTTGACTCACCCGGACGCCCGGCGGGCTGGGCCATCGATCCGCAGTCGGTCCACGTGTACCAGTTCGTGGCGAACGCGCCGCCGTCGGCGAGCGCGGTCGAGAACGTGGCCCTGTACCTCGACGACACCGGACGCTGGGATCTCGACGGCGGCGCCGTCCCCGTATCTGGGTCAGCGCTTCAGCGAGGTGGAATGGCAGCCGCTAAACGACCAGAACAACCGCATGATCGCCCTCGACCTGACGCGCTCGTACGAGGATGGCGCCACGCTGGGCGTGATCTACGACGTTGTGGACGCCGCCGGGACGCTCGTGTACGAGGTGGGCGACGACCCCGGGGTCGACGAGGGCAACCGCGTGCCCCTCGGGCTGGAGGGGAATGCAGTACCTGCGCATGAAGTTGCTCAAGCCGGACTTCTACACGGCGCAGAATTCGCACACCTGGTACTACGCGATGCGCAACATCTACCCGCTCGGCGGCACGAACATCGATGCCGCCTCGTTCGAGTTCGAGATCGAGTTGAACTCCGCCTCGCTCACCGCCCCCGAACTGGACACCGCCAACCAGAAATCGTGGATCCGGATCTTCGGTCTGGATCGTCTCGACAGTTCCGGCCAGCCGGGGCACGACGACGTCGCGGATCGGCAGGACGCCCTGCTGTTCGACCTGCAGAACGGCCTGCTCAAGTTTCCCCGTAACATTACGCGGCCTTTCGCGATGTCCGACTCGACCGTGTACATCGAGAACGGCGGGGGCGCGGGCGAATTCGACTGGGAGAACTCGCTGTTGAGGACCAACCGCGTGCCGCAGATCTACGACTATGCGGTGCCGGCCGGCGAACGTGGTCTCTACAACCGCTTCCGGCTGGTCGCCCGTCACGCCGCGGCGAGCGGCACGATCGATCTGCGAGACTCCAACATCGAGGAGGATTCGGAGACGGTCATTCTCGACGGACAGACCCTGACCAAGGGCACGGACTACGACATCGACTACACCTTCGGCCAGGTCACCCTCAAGGGGGAAGCCGCGGCCCGTCTGAGCGCGGACTCGCAGATCAGCGTGAACTACCAATACGCGCCGTTCATGGGAGGCGGCAACAGCAACCTGCTCGGCTTCAACCTGGGGTTTGAACTCGGTCGTCAGAGCCATCTGTCCACTACCTGGCTCTACGAATCGAGCCAGATCGCCGGGCACAAGGCGAAGCTCGGCGAGGAGCCGAGCCGTACCCTCGTGGGGAACCTCAACCTGACACATACGCTCAGGCCGACGTTCCTCACGAGCGCGGCCAATTTCCTCTCCCGCCGGGACTCCGACAAGGAGAGCAGTCTCCAGCTCAGCGGGGAGATCGCCGGCAGCGTGCCCAATCCCAACACGCAGGGCGATGTGTTTCTGGAGGATTTCGAAGGCATTGACGCTTCGGACATCATGTCGATCAGCCGTCTCTCCTGGATGTGGGGCAGTGCGCCGGCGCAGGGGCGCGATCCGGAATACGTGAACGCCGTCAACGACCTGCGCGACTTCACCCCGCAGGACCGCGTGGACGTGCGCTGGTTCCTGCCCAAGGACACCGTGCAGCGCCGTTTCCTCAACCCCGATCTGCGCGAGGCCGAGGGCAAGGAGCCTCAGCAGGTGCTGCAGGTCCGGATGGACGCCGGAGACGCCGGCTGGGGGAGTTCGTCCTGGGGCGGCATCATGCGCGGGCTCGGCCGCAGCGGCATCGATCTCTCGAAGGCGCAGTTCCTCGAATTCTGGGTGAACGACTTCCGTGCGCAGCCGGAGGTCCGGCGCGGAAAACTGCACATCGACTTCGGCTACATCGACGAGGATTTCTTCTGGCCCGTGCGCAATGGCGCTCTGCTCACAGACACCTGGGAACGCGAGGACGTCAACGCCGACGGTATCTTCACCGCAGCAACCGAGGATGTGGGTTTCGACCGGGAGTTGAGCGGCCCGGGCGCCCCCGACTACTACGATCCCGCGTTCAACGATTACAGCGACCCCTATCCGTTCATCAACGGGACCGAGCGCAACCTGCGCGAGGACACCGAGGATCTCGATGGCGACACCCAGCTGGACCGTCTGAACGGCTACAGCAGCATCACCGTCGACCTGGCCGACTCCGCCCTGGTGGATGTGCTGCGCGATTATGCCCCGGACCAGGTGGCGGGGCTCGAGACCGCGGGGCAGGCCTGGCGCAAATTCCGCATCCGGCTCAACGATGCCCGCACGGTGTCGCCGCCGACCGGAACCTCGCCCCAGATCCGGCAGGTGACGCACGTGCGCATCTGGTACGAGGACGGCGACGCCGGCGCGCCGCGCCCAGACGCAGATCCAGCTGTCCGAGATCAAGTTCCTGGGCAGCCGGTGGGAGCGCGAGGGGCTCCGCAAGAACGTTTCGGAGCAGCTGCTGGCGCCGGCCGAGCGGGGGCCGCGCGAGGCGTTCTTCCTGGGCGAGGTGAACAACAAGGAGAACCCCGACTACTACTCGCCCTTCAATGTGCACGAGGAGAACCGCATCCAGGAGAAGGAATCGTCGCTGGTGCTCGACTTCACCGAGCTCGAGCGCGACCACCTGGCGCGCGCCAGCCGCTACGTTTCGCCGCGCGGCGACGACTACACCCAGTACACCAACATCTCCTGGTACTGGTTCAATCCGCGCGCCGACCAGAGCGACGTGGACCTGTTCTTCCGCGTCGGTTCCGACTCGCTCAACTACTACGAGGTGAAGTGGCGGTTCGACGAGAGCCCCGGCGCGCGCACCGGCTGGAAGGAGATCACGCTGGGGCTGGCGGAGTTGAGCAACGCCAAGCTCGATCCGGTGGACACCGAGTACGGCTGGATCGCGACCACCGTGCCGGACCAGGTGACGGGTCAGCCCTACCGGGTGCGCGTGGTGGGCAGGCCCGACCTGCGGCGCGTGAAGCGCTACTACTTCGGCGTCGTCAACGAACGGCGGGACCTGCCGGTCAGCGGTTATTTCTACTTCAACGACGTGCGGCTCGAGGCGGTGAAACGGGAGAAGGGCCTGGCCGAACGGGTGGCGGCGCGCCTGAACATGGCGGACGTCATCAAGGTGGATTTCGACTGGTCGAAGCGCGACGCGGATTTCCACGGTCTCGGCACCACCCGCGGCCAGGGCTTCCAGAACCAGGACTGGAGTCTCACGACCAGCCTCAGGGCGGACGATTTCGTGCCTCTGCTGGGGTTCCAGGTCCCGATCAACCTCTCGCGACGCCAGGGCATCAATCGTCCGAAGTACCTGACGAACGACGACGTCGAACTGATCGACGAGGAGATCCGCAACGCGCAATCCGGGGTCGACACGCGCGAAAGCTACAGCGTCAGCGTGGCTCGCACGAGCCATCGCGCGCCGCAGTGCCCCGCTACCTGATTGACCCCTGGCGGTTCTCGCTCAGCGGCGCGCGATCGAACCGTCTCGGGCCGACGGACCGTCAGTGGCAGAGCAATTCACAGGCGACCGTCAGCTACGATCTGCGCATCATCGGCAACTACCGGGTGGGGGACTATCTTTTCCTCGACGCCGTGCCGCTGCTCGGCGACCTGGCGTTGGTGCCGCGCAAGATCACTCTTGGCGGGTCGGTTGGCAGTTCGCGGCAGACGAGCGAGTCGATCGCCCTGAACGGACTGGTGACGACGCGACCGTTGCAGTACTCGCGGCGGGGCAACTTCAACGCCGCGGTGGAGTACGCGCCGCTGAAGGTCGCGCAAATCAGCATGAATCTGAAATCCGATCGCGATTTCCTGCGCCCGCAAACGGGCGCCTTCGGACTGAATGTCGGGCGGGAGTTGTACTACACGCAGGGGGTCCAGGTGCGGTTCAGCCCTCCCAATGGAGAGCGGTTGCCGGACACCTGGCTGTTGGCGCCGTTGCGTTACGGGGCGAGCGCCCTGAATTCCATGCGTCCCGCCGTGACCTTCAACGGCCAGTTTGCCGCCAATCGCGATCCGAGCCAGCGCCAGGCTGGCGATCCGGAGAATGTCCGCTCGGTGTCCAACAGTGGCGACTGGGATTTCCGCCTGAGCCTGCCGATCGACACCTTCATCAAAAAGCGCTTCCCCGATCGTCGCCCGGCCTCGGACGATCAGCGGCGCCAGACTATCGAGCGTCAGCGCCGGCTGGGGCGGCGGGGCGGCGGTTCCGCCGAAGGGGAGGAGTCGCCGGGCGACGGGGGGATGCCGCCCGGTCCGACGCCGTCGGGAGGCGGCGCGTCCCCGGACTCCGCGCGGGCGCCCGGGCCGGACGGGTCGGCCGCGAATCCACCTCCGGACGGGAGCGAACCGGAGTCAGTCGCCACGCCGCCGTCGGAAGAGGAGCTGCTTACCCCCGAGGATCGGCAGCGTCGCGAAGATGAGGCCCTGCTCGATCAGGCGCGCGAAATGGAGGAGCGCGAACGCGCGGAGAACGTCAGGCACGCGCCGCCGGACTCGTCCTCTGGGCCGGCGGGGAGGGGGGCGGCCGTCGCTGGCTGCGGGTGCCTGATCCGCGCCGGGCGGCGTTCAGCCTCCTGCGCGGCCTGAGTCCCGTGCAGGCGTCCTACAGCCTGCGCAAGCAGAGCCAGTACAACCGCCTCGCCGGTGCCGACGAATTCTGGTATCGCACCGGGCTCTCGTCGCGACTCGCGCTGCCGGACACCGCATTCGTGTCGTCCCAGTTCAGCGAGCGCCGCACGAAGTCGCTTTCGAGCAGTCTCAAACTCGCGCGCACCGTCACTGCCGACGTGAAATTCAGCCAGACCACCAGCGAACCAGGACGGGGGCGGTCTGCGGCGCGAGAACTACGAGGTCACCTGGCCTGACCTGCGACTGGCGATTGCCGGCGTGGAGCGGTGGCGGGTGCTCGGAGGGGGGGCGGTGACGGCTGGTTCCGCTCCTCGAACATCGACGTGGGCTACAAGTTCGCCAAGAGCGTGAACGGGTCGACGTCCACGACCTACAATCCGAGGATGTCAACGTCGATCACGCCGCGCTGGAATTTCACCTTCGCCAGCGGTCTGAGCGCTTCCCTGAACGGTGGTCTGACGCACGATCGGACCATCACCAACGGCACGATCGTCGATGCGCGGCGTCTCAACATGGGGCTGCAGGTGCGTCACAGCTTTCGCGCCGAGAAGCTGCTGGCGAAGGTGAACCTGTACCGGCCGGGGAACACCCCGACCATCAATCTGGACTTCGGCGTGAACTACAGTCGCGACACCAGCGAGCGTCTCGTGCCGGGCGCCACCGTCGCCGACGCGCGCACCGGGACTTCGCGGCTCGGGATCAATCCGCGGTTCAGCTACCAGGTGACCCGGAACCTCTCCGGTGCGCTGCGGTTCGTGTTTTCCCGGAGCAAGGTGGATGAGACCAACACCAGCGACATTACCTTCGGTCTCGGTCTGGAGGCGACATTTGTCTTCTGAGGTTTTTTCGGTCGCCGGTGTCGCCGCGCCGCGTGGGACCGCCGTGGCGGTGCTGCTGCTGCTGGTGGTGTTCGTCCCGCTCGCCCCCGGCGCGCGCGCCGCGCCGCCCGCGCCCGGACCGGTCCCCGCCTTCTCGGGCGCCCGCGCCATGTCCTGGCTGCGCGCCCAGTGCGCTTTCGGGCCGCGTCATCCCGGATCGCCGGGGCAGCACGCGTCTGCGGCGCCTGATCAGCGCCCACGCCGACTCGCTCGGGCTCGCCTGCGCGCCGGTCTGCTTCACGCTGGACGATCCCTACGGCGACGGTCGGCTCGAAGTCTGCAATTACGTGGTCTCGGCGGGACCGTCGGGAGGACCGCGGCTCTGGATCGCCGCGCACTACGACACCCGCCCCCGCAGCGACCGCGACCCTGACCCGCGGCTGGCCGCCCGCCCCCTGATCGGCGCGAACGACGGCGCGAGCGGCGTGGCGGTGCTGCTGCACCTGGCGGAACTGCTGGCGGCGCACCCCCCGGCGCGCGGCGTGGATCTCCTCTTCCTCGACGCGGAGGACTATGGACGGGAGGGGGATCCGGCCAATTACTGCCTCGGCGCGGCCCATCTGGCGACGCACTGGCGCGACTTCGGCAGCCCTCTGGCCGGCGGCAGGCCCGAGGGGCTCGTGCTGCTCGACATGGTCGGCAAGCGGGATCTGGCCGATCCCCATGGAGGGGTATTCGCTGCGTCAGGCCGCGCGCCTGGACGCGCGCCGTCTTCGACCGCGCCGCAGCGCTCGGCCTGGACGCCTTCGTGCCGGCGGCCGGGGCCGCGCGATCTGGGACGACCACGTGCCGTTCCTGCGGGCCGGGATCCCGGCCGTCGATCTGATCGATTTCGACTATCCGCAGTGGCACACCTCGCGGGACACGCCGGAGGCGTGCGCCCCGGCCAGCCTGGAGCAGGTCGGCCGCCTGGTAACCGATCTCTGCTACCGGCCGGGGCCCTGATTCCCTGCTCGCCCGGTCCGTCCGGCGGCCGATTTCGCTTGCCAAGGACGGTCGCCTGGTATATATTGGCCACGGTTCGGTGCACCTCGGGGCGGGCTTCTCGGAAGTGGGCGTAAGTCCACTTCTTTTCTTGTCGGGACCGCCCTCCTCCGGACGGCGCGCCGTGGGAAGGTTGCCGGTCTTGGATAAGGACGCGCTCCGGCGCAGGATCATCGCTCTCATCGAGAGCGAACTCGCCGCGGTCGGGTACGAACTGCTCGATGTGCGGCTGTTCACCGGCGGTGGCCGCCTGCACGTGCGGGTCTTCCTGGACCGCGAGGGCGGGATCGATCTGGACGGCTGCGTCGCGGCGGGCCGGACGATCGGGATGCTGCTGGAAGAGGCGGCGTTCCTCGGCGAGGCCTACGTGATCGAGGCCTCGTCGCCCGGTGTGCGGCGACCCCTGCGGCTGCCGGCGCATTTCGCGGCGGTGATCGGGCAGCGGATCGAGTTGCGCGTCGGCCGGGGGCGGCAGACGACGCGGCGCGGGGTGCTGCTGGAGGTCGGTCCGGAGGGGCTGCGGCTGCGCGCCGAGGCCGCGTCCGGCGGCGCCGACCGGGGACGACGAGGAAGCGGATGCGGCCGCGGTCAGCCGAGGCGAGACACCGGTCGTGACGCCGGTCGTGCCGCCGACGCGCCCGCGGCGGTGGAGACGCGGCCGGAGGAGACGGAGTTCACCGTGGCCGTGGGACGACCTCGTCGCGGCGAACCTCGATCCCGATTTCGACATGCAGGCGCTGATCAACGCCGACCGGCGGCGTCGGCGGGACGAGCGCAAGACGCGGCGGAGCCAGGCCAGGGAGGCGCGGGAGGCGCGCATGGCGCGACGCCGGCGTCCCAAGGCGGAGTAGGGCGGCGCGGGCGGACGGTCCGCGGCGCGCGGCAGTTTTACGGGAGCGGTGCGAGATGGATTACAATGTCCTCGACGCCCTGGCGATGATCACGCGGGAGAAGTCCGTCGACCGCCGGATCGTCATCGAATCGCTTGTGGCCGGCCTGCAGTCCGCCGCCAAGAAGAAGGTGGGGGCCGATGCCGTGGTCGACGCGCGCGTCGACGAGACCACCGGCGAGATGGTGGTCGAGCAGGTGAAGATCGTCGTGGAACAGGTCGAGGTCGCCGACGCCCAGATCTCGCTGGCCGAGGCGCAGGTCGAATTCGGCGACCAGGTCCTGCCGGGCGACGAGGTGCGCTGGGAACTGCCGCTGGAGACCTTCGGCCGCAACGCGATCCTGGTCGCCAAGCAGATCCTCGTGCAGAAGGTGCGCGAGGCCGAGCGGACCCAGATCTTCGAGGACTTCAAGGATCGCGCGAACGAGATCGTGGTCGGCACGATCCAGCAGGTGGACCGCGGCAACGTGCTGGTGAACCTCGGCCGCGTGGAGGCCCTGCTGCCGTACCGCGAGCAGATCCGGGGCGAGAAGTACCACCAGGGCAAGACGGTCCGGGCGCTGATCATCGAGGTGCTCGACAACGCCAAGGGTCCGCAGGTCATCCTCTCGCGCAGCCACCCCGGGTTCCTGAAGTCGCTGTTCGAGCAGGAAGTGCCGGAGATCCAGGAGGGCATCGTCGAGATCAAGGCGGTGGCCCGCGAGCCGGGCACCCGCTCCAAGATCGCCGTCGTCTCGCGCGACGACCGCGTGGACGCCGTCGGCTCGTGCGTCGGCATGAAGGGGAGCCGCGTGCAGGCGGTCACCCGCGAGCTGGCCGGCGAGCGGATCGACATCGTGCCGTGGAGCGCCGAGCCGTCGCTGCTGATCAGCCGCGCGCTCAGCCCGGCCGAGGTCAGTTCGATCGTGCTGGACGAGGAGCGGCACGCCGCCACGGTCATCGTCAGCGACGACCAGCTCTCCAAGGCGATCGGCAAGGAGGGCAAGAATGTCCGCCTCGCCGCCAAGCTGACGGAGTGGAAGATCGACCTCGTCTCGGCCCGCGAGCATCACCTGCGCCAGCGGATCACGCAGGAGATGTCGATGGAGCTTGAGGAGATGTCGGGCGTGACCGCCCGCATCGCCGGGCTGCTGGGCGAGGCCGGCATCACCACGATCGTGGAGCTGGCGGAGGCGACCATCGAGCAGCTCGAGGCGATCCCCGGCATCGGCCCCAAGACGGCCGAGGCGCTCGCCGGCACGGCCCGCGCCACGCTCGACGAACTGCAGCAGCAGATCGAGGCGACCGTGAAGGAGGAGCTGGCCCGGCTGGCGGCCGAGGAGAAGCCGCTCTTCGACGAGAGCGTCTTCAGCGGGAACGAGGTGGCCCCGGATGCCGCGTCCGGTCGAGCCGACCGGCCCGGAGGATGTGCCGATGCCCGAGGGGAACATCTTCGCGGGGTTCGATCGAGCTGGTCGATCCCGAGGGGGAGCGTCCGGCCGACGAGCCGCCGGCGCCCAAGGTCGATCCGTTCGCCGGATCGGGCCTGGACGATTGAGCGCGCGGCCGTGACGGACGGAATCGGGCCCCGGCTGCTCGGCCTGCTGGGCCTGGCGCGGCGGGCGGGGAAGCTCGCCGTGGGGACGTCGGCGGTGGAACGGATGGTCCACGAGGGTCGGCGGCCGCTGCTGATCATCGCGAGCGACGCCGGCGAGGGACCGCGGGCGCGGTTGCTGCGCCTGGCGCCGGTGCGGGCGGTGCTCGCGGACGTGGTGAGTCGTGACGATCTGGCGATGGCGCTGGGACGCAAGGAATTGACGGTGGTCGCCGTGAGCGACCCGGACTTCGTGCAGGGGATCGAGCGGCTGGCCGGGGAGGCCGGCGGCCGGAGGTGAGCCGTCTTGGCGAGGAAGCTCAGAGTTTACGAACTCGCGAAGCACTACGGCGTGGAAAGCCCGACCATCATGGCCATCCTGCGCCAGATGAAGGCCGAGGCGAAGAGCCACATGAGCGTCGTCGAGGACGACGCGGTGGATCGCATCCACGCCCGCTTCCAGCGCGAGCGAGAGCTGGCGCGGCTCAACTACGCCCGGGCCCACGGGCTCGACCCCGAAAAGCTGAAGCACGTGGCCAGCCTGCGCGAGCTGCCGCGACCGGAGCCGGCCGCGGAGGAGGAGAAGGCGCCCGAGACGGTCCAAGAAGGCGCCGGCCAGGAAGACGCCCGCCAAGAACAAGATCGTCATCATCAAGAAGGCCGGCACGCGCACGGCCGTGACGAAGGCGAAGGCCAAGACGCGCGAGCGCGACGAGACGTCGGTCGCCGAGCGGTCGGCGGCGCGCGACACGAAGGTCGTCAAGAAGCTCGTGCGACGTTCGCTGGAGCCGCTCCGCCGCCGCCTCGAGCCGGCGCCGCCCGAGATCGTCGTGGTCCCGAATTCGCCGGCCCCGGCGTCCGAGGCGACGACCGTCGCCGCGGCGCCGGACATGCCGGTGGATCCGCGCCGGCTCCGCCCGTCGGCGGTCGCGCCGGTCGAGGCTGCGCCGAGACGCCCGCGGTCGAGCGAAGAGACCGTGTCGGCTGACCGCGCCGACGGATGTCGCGGCCGAGCCGGCGCGGCCGGCCGTCGCCGGTCGCGCCGGTCCGTCGCGGCGCCCGGATCGTGCGCCTCGGCCCCGGGGCGCCCACCAAGATCGACGTACAGCCGGCGCGCGGGCGCCGATGATCGAGCCGGGCGTGTCGGGCGAACTGCCGGTGCCGGGCGAGGTCGCCGCCGCGGGGCTGGGCAAGGACGTCAAGGACTCCGTGAAGGAGTCGGTCAAGGCCGCCATCCGCAAGCGGAAGGACGCCAAGGCCCAGGAGGAGGCGGAGCAGGTCCTGCGCAAGCGGGTCCGGCATCGCCGCAAGAAGATCGACGAGGCCGAGGTCGCCAAGAACGTCAAGCAGACGCTGGCGCAGATCGAGACCGGTCCGGGGCGTCGCCATCGGGCCCGCCGGCCGGACCAGGCGGAAGAGACGATCGAAGAGGGAGATCTGTTGCGCGTGACCGAGTTCATCACCGTCCAGCAGATGGCCGAGAAGCTGGAGGTGCAGGCTCGCGACGTGATCGGCAAGCTGTTCGCCCTCGGCATCATGGCCACGATCAACCAGCGGCTCGACCACGACCAGATCGAGCTGGTGGCGTCGGAGTTCGAACGCGACGTCGAGTTCCTCGGCGAGGAGGACGAGATCCTCGCGGAGGAGGAGATCCTGCCCGAGGATCTGGTGCACCGCGCGCCGGTCGTGACGGTCATGGGGCACGTCGATCACGGCAAGACTTCGCTGCTCGACACCATCCGCCGCACCAACGTGATCGCCGGCGAGGTGGGCGGCATCACGCAGCACATCGGCGCCTACCGCGTGGAAACGCCGGGCGGCCCGATCACCTTCCTCGACACGCCGGGCCACGAGGCCTTCACCGCGATGCGCGCCCGCGGCGCCCAGGTGACCGACATCGTCATCCTGGTGGTGGCGGCCGACGACCGGATCATGCCGCAGACGGTCGAGGCGATCAATCACGCCAAGGCCGCCGGGGTGCCGCTCATCGTCGCCATCAACAAGATCGACCTGCCGGGCGGCGCGTCCCGATCTCGTGAAGCAGGATCTGCTGCAGCACGGCATCGTCGTGGAGGACTTCGGCGGCCAGGCGCTCAGCGCCGAGATCTCGGCCAAGAAGAACATCAACGTGGACAAGCTGCTCGATCTCGTGCACCTGCAGGCGGAGGTGCTCGAGCTGACGGCGAGTCCCGAAGGGCCACGCGCGCGGCACGGTCGTGGAGGCTTCCAAGGAGCCGGGTCGCGGCGTCCTCTTCACCGTGCTGATCGACAAGGGCACGCTGAAGGTCGGGCGACAACTTCGTGTCCGGCATGCAGGACGGCAAGGTGCGCGCGCTGCAGGACGAGCGCGGCGACGCCCTGCAGGAGGTCGGTCCGGGCGAGCCGGCGGTCATCATGGGCGCCAACGACGTGCCCGAGGCCGGCGACCGTTTCAATGTCGTCGAGAACGAGCGCGAGGCCCGGGACATCGCCACGCGGCGCCGCACCCTGCAGCGCCAGCAGCAGCAGGCGCGGCCCAAGCGCCAGGTCAACCTGGACAACCTCGCCGCCATGATCAGCAGTCAGGCGCTCAAGGAGCTGCCGATCATCGTCAAGGGCGACGTGGCCGGTTCCGTGGAGGCCCTCTGCGACCAGTTGATGCAGCTGAACACGGAAGAGGTCCAGATCAAGATCGTCCACAAGGCGGTGGGCGCGGTCACGGAATCGGACGTCCTGCTGGCGGCGAACACGGGCGCGATGATCGTCGGGTTCCACCTGCGTCCCGGCTCGACCGCTGCGCGAGAAGGCGAAGCAGGAGGGGGTGACGATCGAGGTCTTCGACATCATCTACGAGGCCGTCGACACCCTGAAGAAGGCGATGGCCGGCCTGCTCGGCACGATCGAGCGCGAGGTGCCCACCGGCTCGGCCGAGGTCCGTCTGGTCTTCACCATCCCGAAGACCGGCCAGATCGCCGGCTCGTACGTCACCAACGGTTCGATCCTGCGCAACTCGCGCGCGCGCCTGGTGCGCAACGAGGTCATGATCTTCGAGGGCAAGATCAACTCGCTGAAGCGGTTCAAGGAAGACGCCCGCGAAGTCCAGACCGGCTTCGAGTGCGGCATCGGCCTCGAGAATTTCCACGACCTGCAGGCCGGGGACGTCATCGAGACCTACCGCATCGAGGAGATCGTCCGCACCGAGTTGTAGGCGGGGACGGCCATGACGACGAGCCCGTACAAAGGCGTCAAGCTCAACGCCGCGATCCACAAGACCCTGGCCGAGCTGCTTCAGCAGTCGGCCAAGGATCCGCGGCTCGAGCTGGTCTCGATCGTCAGCGTGGAGCTGAATCGCGACCGTTCCGCTGGCCAAGGTCTTCTGGTCCACGGTCGGCGACGACCGCGAGCGCGAAGCGTGCGCCAAGGCCCTGCGGCGGGCGCGCGGTTTCCTGCAGAGCCGTCTCGGCGACATCCTCCGCCTGCGCGAGACACCCGAACTGCGTTTCTATCCGGACGAAACGCTCGACCGCAGTCTCGGCGTGGACGAGGTGCTGCGCGAGCTGGCCACCCGGGGCGAGTTCGAAGACGAGGCGGCCCGTCGGCGCCGGCTCGTGCTGGCCGATCTGGTCCCGCCCGCCGACCTGCTCGCCGCCCTGCGCGGGGCGGAGCGACTCTGGCTCGTGCCCCACTGGAACCCCGATCCCGACGCGATGGGGGCCTGTCTCGCCCTTGCCGGTGCGCTGCACGCGCTGGGCAAGGAGGTGCGGGTCTTCTCCTACCCCGGGCCGCCGGCCGGTTTCGCCGCGCTGCCGGGCTTTCCGCGGCGGACCACGCCGGCCGCGGAGGCGGCCGCCCTGCTGCAGTCCGCCCCGCCCGACACGCTGCTGATGCTCGACTGCCACCGGCGCGAGCGGGCCGAGCCGCTGGCCGACGTGCTCGCGCACGTGGCGAACGCCTGGACCATCGATCACCATCTCACGAGCGGTCGCCGCCAGGCGCTGCCGGGCTGGATCGAGCCGGTGGCGGAGTCGACCTGCACGCTGGTCTACCGGGTGATCGAGGAACTGGCGCGCGGCGACGCGGCGGACGACGACGGCTTCACGCCCGATCTCGACGTGCTGACGAACATCTATGCGGGGATCGTGAACGACACCGGCGGTTTCCGCTTCCCGAGCACTCTGCCGCTTACCTTCGAACTGGCGCACACCCTCGCCCGCGCCGGGGTGGACACCGCCGCGGTGACCGAAGCGACCCTCCACCGTCGCTCGCGCGCCGCCACCGCCCTGCTGCAGAAGGTGCTTGCCAGCTACACCTACCACGCCCGCGGCCGGGTCCTCACCCTGCGCGCGGATCTCGCGATGCTGGCCGAGACCGGCGCCTCGGCGGCCGACACCGAGGGGATGCTCATGCTGGCCAGCGCCGTCGAGGGGGTGGCGTTCGTGGTCTTCCTCAAGCAGATCGAGGCGGACCGCTGGCGCGTCTCCCTGCGCGCCCCCGGCGGCGGCGACGTGCAGGTTGCGGCCGCCCGCTTCGGCGGTGGCGGCCACCGGGCGGCGGCCGGCTGCACGCTGGTCGGCGAGCCGGACGCGCTGGAGCGCGAACTGGTGGACGCTCTCCTGGAGCAGTTGTAGGTGGCGCTGCGCGACGGTGTCCTGCTGCTGGACAAGCCGGCCGGCCCGACCTCCTTCCAGACCGTGGCGATCGCGCGGGGCGCGCTGGCAGGGCGTCTGGGGCGGACCGCGCCCGCGCGTCGGGACATGCCGGCAGCCTCGACCCGCTCGCCACCGGACTGCTTGTCGTCATGGTCGGCGGGGCCACCCGCCTGTCGCCCTGGCTCATGGGCCTCGACAAGACCTACCGCCTGACCGCCCGCTTTGGCGTCGGCACCGTTACGCTCGATGCCGACGGAGCAGGTCGACGGGCGTCTGCCGGTCGACCAGCGGACCCGGCGGCGCTGACCGCCGCCCTGGCCCGCTTCCGCGGCGAGATCGACCAGGTGCCGCCCGCCTATTCGGCGCTCAAGCGCGACGGCGAACGCCTGTACAAGCTGGCGCGCCAGGGGCGCGAACTGCCGGAGCTGGCGCCGCGGCGGGTGCGGATCGACCGGCTGGAACTGCTGGCGACGCGCTGGGGCGTCACGCCGACCGGTGGCGCGCCGCCGGATCGGCGTGCGCTCGCGCCCGATCCGCCGCAGACGGACGCCGCCCACCGCTGCCGCCCGACGGTCTGATCTACGAGGCCGACCTCGTGGTCGACTGCACCAGCGGCACCTACGTGCGGGCGCTCGTGCGCGACCTCGCCGCGGCCCTCGGCACGCTCGGACACGTGCGTCTGCTGCGCCGCGAGCGGGTGGGGCCGTTCGTCGTGGCCGACGCGGTCGCTGCCCGAGGCGCTGCGCGACGGCGCGACGCTGGCGGGCGGCTGCGCGCCCCGGTCGCCGGGGTGGCGCACCTGCCGGAGGTGCGACTGCGCGCGGACGAGGCGCGGGCCGTGCGCCACGGCGCCGCGCCCGAGCCGGCCTGGCTGGCGCGCCTCGGCGCGGGCGCCGTGGGAGGATCCGAAGAGCGGCGACCAGTTCCTCACGCTGCTCGACGAGACGGGGGCGCTGGCGGCGGTCGTCGTGCGTCGCGCCTCCGGCGGGGTGCTGCGTCTGGCGGCGGTGTTCGCCGCGCCGGATGCGCCGGACCGGGAGGGGGCGGCGTGAAGCTGATCCACCTGACCGAGAGCGGCGATCGATGATCTGCTCGGCGGCGCGTGCGCGGTCGCATCCCGACGCCGCCCCCTGCGCCCTCTCGCTCGGCTCGTTCGACGGCCTGCACCTCGGTCACCGCCGGCTGATCGCGGCGGTGCGCGCGGCGCAGGCGCGGCTCGGCGCTGCCGGTCAGCGCGCTGTTCACCTTCCGTCGGTCACCCGCGGCAGCTGCTCGACCCGGACGGGGCGCCGGCGCTGCTGACGCCGTGGCGCGAGCGGCTGGCGCTGCTGGACGGGCTCGGTCTCGACCTCCTGGTCGCCGCCGATTTCTGCCCCGCCCTCGCGCGCACGCCGTACGACGACTTCGTGCGCCGGTTCCTCGTGGGGCATCTTGGTCTGCGTCACATGGTGGCGGGCCACGACGTGCATCTGGGCGCCGGACGGGGCGGCAACGCCGTCACCCTGGCGGCGCTCGGTCCGGTGCTCGGCTACGGCTTCGAGGAGGTGCCGGCCCTCGAGGTGGACGGGCGGGTCGTCAGCAGTTCCGCCATCCGCGGCTGTCTGGCCGCCGGTGACGTGGCCGACGCGGCGGCCCTGCTCGGTCGCCCGTACGCGCTCTGGGGCGCGGTGGGCCCCGGCGACGGTCGTGGCGACACGATCGGTTTCCCGACCGCCAACATCACACCGGTCGAAGCGCAGAAGCTCCTGCCGGCGCCCGGCGTCTACGCCGTCCGGGTGCTGGTGCCGGCGGACCTGCGCGGGCTGCGGCGCGGCGCGGGGGGCCGACCCGGTCACGCTCGCGGCGCTCCCCCTTGCGGCGGCAGGCGGACGAGTTCGTCGTCGGTCCCGCGACCGCCTGGCGCAGCCTGCCCGGCATGCTGAACTACGGCCGCGCTCCGACCTTCCACGCCGGCGGCCTCGAACGTCCCCGGGTCGAGGCGCACCTGTTCGACTTCGCGGGCGACCTGCGCGGACGCACCGTGCGCATCGACTGGATCGCCCGCCTGCGCGACGAGCGACGGTTCCCGGGCGTCGACGCCCTCGTCGCCCAGCTCGCCCGCGACCGCGAGGCGGCGCTTGGCGCGCTCGCCGGCTGACGTCGCCCGTCGCTGCCGCACCCCGCCGTCGTCTACAGATCGGCGATCGCGATCTCGCGCCGCTCGCGATGGGATCGGTAGCAGGCGGCGACGATTTCGAGCGTGCGCAGGCCGTCCAGCGCCGTGACCGGCGGCGCGGGGCGCCGCGGGTCGCGCGCGCAGGCGAGCCAGTCGCCCAGCACGAGCGGCAGGGTGGGCGCGTCGGCCGACGACATCGTCCGTCGTGACCTCGCGTCCCCGGATGACGCGCAGCCCGCCGAACTGGTAGTCGGCCACGAGCTGGCCCTCCTCGCCGACCGCCTCGAGCAGGCCGCCGCGCGTGCGGCCGAACTTGCTCACCTCGAACGAGACCAGCGTGCCGTCGTCGAGCTCGGCGCGGGCGAGGAAGAGATCCTCGCAGGCGCGGTTGCGCCAGCTTCGCTGGCGGGAGTCCACGGCGACCACCTCGCGGCCGGTGAGGAAGCGCGCCAGGTCGAAGATGTGCACGCCGGTCAACAGGACCGAGCCGCCGCCCGCCGTCGCCGGATCCTGCTGCCAGGCGAGCGCGGTCGGCTCGAGCCGCTGCGCCAGGCGCACGAGACGCACCGGGCCGAGCGTCGGCCAGAGCTGCCGCGCGCGCCGCACCACCGGATTCCAGCGCAGGGTCTGGGCGAGCATGAGGGGCGGGGCGCCGCGCGCCGTGCCGTCGGCGTCGAGCCGCGCGAGGGCGCGCGCCTCGTCGAGGGTGGCGGTGAGCGGCTTCTCGAGCAGCAGCGGCTTGCCGGCCGCCAGCACCGCGCGCGCGAGTTCGAGGTGCGAGGAGGGGGGCGTGGCCACGATCACACCGTCGACGTCGGTGGCAGCGATCAGGCGCGCCGCGTCGGCCTCGTAGCGGACGCCGGTCTCCCGCGCGAGCGCCTCGCCGGCCGCGCGGTCGCGCCGGCAGAGGGCGGTGGGGCGCAGCCCCGGCACGTCGCCGAGCGCGTGCCGGAGGTAGCGCCCCCCGTGAACGCCGGCGCCGATGACGCCGACACGCAGCGGCGCCGCCATCAGGGGCGCGCCGCCCAGGTGAACTGGTGCGGCCAGGCCGCCGTGTTGGCCGGCACCGACGTATGGCAGACGTTGCAGGCCGACGGCTGCCCGCTCGCACTGCCGTGCTCCTCACCGAATTCGCCCGCGCCGCCGCCGTGCGAGTTGTCGTGGCAGACCGCGCAGGAGCCGAGGCTCTTCGCGCGCGACTGGTACTGGATCGCCTGGTAGTTGTCGCCTGCCTCGCGGCTCGGCACCATCGCGTGCGGACTGCCGTGGCAACCGGCGCAGTAGACGCCGCCGTGCCCCTTCGCGTTCCGGTAGAGGATGGCGCCGGTATCGACCTCCTGCACGCCGCCGTGGCAGGTCGACGCATTCCGGCTCGCTAACCCAGGGAACGCGTCCACCGGTCGCGATGCTGGAGGCGACCTGTGCCAGGTCGCCGTGGCACGCCACGCAGTGTCCGTCATCCGCCGTGTGGGCCAGGCTGCGCGTGCACTTCGTCACCGCGCCGGGATGGCAGTCGTAGCAGGCGGCGCCCCGCGCGGCATGCGAGCCGTGGATCACGCGCGACAGGTAATTTTCCGGGTCGCCCGGAGTGGCGCTGCCCAGGGCGGGGCTGGCGTGGCAGGCTGCGCACAGGATCGGCTTGTTGTCGACATGGCTGGTCCCGTGCAGGACGTCGTGCGCCAGCAGGATGTTGTTGAACGCGCTCGCGCCGCCGCCGCCGGTCAGGTGAGCCGTACCGGTGCCGCCCTGCGCGTGGCACTTCGCGCAGTCGATCTCGTCGGAGGTGGGCACCGTGCAGCGGGTCTGCGCGATCACCTGTCCGGCGCTGCGGACGGTGATCTCGGCCACCTGGTAGGGGGTCCAGGTGTTGTCGTCGAGCACCGGCACCAGCGGCACGCCGTCGACCGTGAAGTGGTCGCCGCGCAACGTCAGCGTGCCCGACAAGCCGTTGTGCACCGCCGGTTCCGCCAGGTTCAGCCCGGTGTCAACGGCGAGCGACACTCCGAAGAGATGCTCCGCGTGCGTCCAGAACTGGGCGAAGATCCCGCCGTGGCTGTCCGTTTTTCCGGAGGAGGAGGTGTTGCCCACGATCCGGTATTCCACCGTCACCCCGCTCGTGACGACCTGGGGAGGGGCGCCGCGCCGGATCACCTGGGCCCAGATCGTGTTGTACGGCGGCAGGATGACCGCCTCGTCGTAGGTCGGATTGAGGCAGTGCATGCCGAGGTCATTCCAGGCGATCACGATGGTATCGCTCTCCTGGATGTCGACCGCGTTGACGTCCTGGTTGCTGCAGCCGCCCGGCACCAACGCCAGCAGGGGCAGAACCACGCACGTCAAACGAAAAAGACGGTGTTTCATGGTCAGGGATTCCTTTCCGTGCGAGGGTTTGACACCGCTGCGGCGGGGTAGAATGCCTCGCGACTGTACACCGGTGAAAACGCAAAGTCAAATGACAGAACAGCCAGGTCGCACAACGTTGCGCGGATAGCAAGGCACATTTTTACAATGACATAGCAGCAATATATTCATGTAATACATGAAGCGGCTGTCGCAGTTGTCCACGCATTTGACATCCCACCTCACGCCAGGACGCCAGGCTGGCGCGACTCTGGCAACACGGCTCCGCAAACCGGGCGGTCTTGCGCCGCCCCCCATCTCCTCCCGGATCGGAGCGGTCCCATGTCGAAGCGCCATCGCGCCCCGTTCTCCGTCTGCCTGTTGTGTGCCGCCGCGCTCGGAGTGACCTCGTCATCCCCGGTCGCAGCGACGCTCGTGCTGTCTGAAATCCTCGGCGACCCGGCCCGCGACTGGAACGGCAGCGGCGCCGTCGACAGTCGTGACGACGAATGGGTGGAAGTGCAGAACACCGGTCCCGACCCGGTCGATCTCGCGGCCTACTATCTGCGCGACGCGCTGGGGACCGACCCGCACCTGCGCCTGTCCGGCCTGCTGTCGGCGGGTGAGGTGCGCGTTTTTCACGGCAGCGACGCGGCGGCCTGGCAGACGGCGCAGGGGCTGACCGTCACGGGGCTCTCGCTCAACAATGCCGGCGATACCGTTGAAATGCACCGCGGCGTTCCGGGTGAGCCCGGCTCGCAACTGGTCGACGTCTACATCTATCGCGACCACGAGGCGGAGGACGATCGTTCGAGCGCCCGTCTGCCGGACGGCACCTGGATCCTGTTCGACTACTACCTGCCGTACACCGGCTCGCTGACCCCGGGCGGCAGCGGTTGCGCCCCCTCGCCCGGCGCCGTGAACGTCTGCGACGGCAATGTCTCCGACGAGCGATCGAGCTGGGGGGGGCTCAAGAGCGACTACCGCTGACCTGTCCGCGGCCGGTGCCGTCGCGCCGCCCGGCATCGCGCCAGCGCGCCGCCGGCGTTCGGGGGTCCTGCGACCCGGACGCCGGCCGCCGCGCGCCTTCCGCAATGGCGGCGCCGGTGTTATCGTTTCCCCGGCGCCGGTGCCGCCGGCGCGGGGAGGCCGCGTGACACAAGCGTCGTCTGATCCTGAAACCCTCGTCACGCGGCTCTGCGCGGGCGACAACCTGGCCTGCGCGCGCGCGATCACCTACGTCGAGGCGCTCGACGCGCGGTCCGACGCGCTGCTGGCGCTCCTGTTCCCGCGGCTGGGCCGGGCCTGGCGCGTGGGAGTGGCCGGTCCGCCCGGGGCCGGCAAGAGCACGCTGGCGCTGCGCCTGGCGCGGATCTGGCGGGACCGTGGCTGGCGGGTCGGCGTCATCGCTGTCGATCCCACCTCGCCGCTGACGGGCGGCGCGCTGCTGGGCGACCGCATCCGGCTGCGGGATGTCGCCACCGACCCCGGCGTTTTCATCCGCTCCCTGGCGACCCGCGGTTCGCTCGGCGGCCTGAGCCTGGCGACCGGACGGGTCGCCGACGTGCTCGACGCCTGGGGCGCCGACGTGGTCCTGATCGAGACGGTCGGCATGGGCCAGGTGGGGGAGGATGTGCGGCTGGAGGCCGACACCACAGCCGTCGTCATGGTGCCGGAGTCGGGCGACGGGGTCCAGGCCATGAAGGCCGGGATCCTGGAACTGGCCGACGTGCTGGTGGTCAACAAGGCGGACCGCCCCGGAGCCGCGGACATGCTGCGGCAACTCGCCGCGCGTGGCGGCCGCGCCCCCGGGCTGCCCGGTCACGGTCTGGAGGAGGGCGGGGGCGTCGCCGCGTGGGATCCCCCTGTCATCGGCACCTGCGCCGTCGACGGGGCCGGAACAGCGGAGCTGGCGGAGGCCCTCGACCGTCACCGCGCCGTGGCCGCGGCGGCGGGCACGCGGGCGCGCGACGGCGACGCGTTCTGGCGCGATCGGTTCGCCAGCCTGGCGGAAACGGTCGTCGTGCGGGAGTTGCGTGGCGCGCTCGCGGCCGATCCTGCGCTGGCGTCGCGGCTGGCGGCCGTGCGGCGCGGCGAAACGACCCTCGGGGCGCTGCTGGCCGAGGTTCTGGCCCGGTTCCGGGGCCGTTCGACCGGACATTCCGGCTGAAAAGGCTATGCAGGCAGGATCTGTTCGGTTAACCTGCTTCCGCCTCGCGCCGGTCCGGCGTGCGCGGCGGGACGAGCGCGGGAGGCTCGAGGATGTCCGTCAAGCGCGTGCTGGTCGCCAAGCCTGGTCTGGATGGTCATGACCGGGGGGCCAAGGTGGTGGCCAATGCCCTGCGCGACGCCGGCATGGAAGTGATCTACACCGGGCTGCATCAGACGCCGGAGATGATCGTCCAGGCCGCGCTGCAGGAAGACGTCGATGTGATCGCGCTGAGCGTCCTGTCGGGGGCCCACATGACGGTGTTCCCGCGGGTGATGCAGCTGCTGCGTGACGGGGGCGGCGACCAGATTGCCGTCACTGGCGGCGGCATCATTCCCGAGGCGGACCGGCAGGCCCTGCAGACCCTGGGCGTGGGGCGCCTGTTCGGCCCCGGCAGCACCATGGCCGAGATTGTCGCCTACATCCGCGCCCTGCCGGGCCGCCCGGTCGACGGGCAGGGAGTTGACGGACCCGCGGGCTGACCGACCTCCCCTCGGTCGACGCCCGCGTCGCGCGCCGCCCCGCCGGGCGGCGCGGCGCGGGTCCGCCGGTCGTGCCGAGGAGGATCGATGGAGTTCACCGAAAACCAGAAGATGATCCGCGACCTTGCCCGCAGCTTCGCGCAGGACAAGGTCCGGCCGATCGCCGCCGCCTGCGACGAGAGCGGCGATTTTCCGGCCGCCACGGTGCGGGAGATGGGCGAACTCGGGCTGCTCGGCCTGACCGTGCCCGAGGAGTTCGGCGGGGTCGGCGCCGACACGCTTTCCTACGCGCTGGTGGTGGAGGAACTGGCGAAGGTCTGCGGCAGCCACGCCCTGATCTGCGCCGCGCACAACAGTCTCGGCTGCGGACCGATCGTCGGCTTCGGCTCGCCCGCCCAGAAGGCTCGCTGGCTGCCGGGGGCTGCCCGCGGCGAGTACCTGCTCGCCTTCGGCCTGACCGAGGCGGGCGCCGGCAGCGACGCCGGCGGCACCCGCACGACCGCCGTGCGCGACGGCGACGACTGGCTCGTCAACGGCAGCAAGATGTGGATCACCAACGCGCACCAGGCGGGCGCGGTGATCGATCACGGCGGTGACCGACCCGGTGGGCGGCGCCGGCCACGGCATCAGCGCCTTCATCGTCCCGACCGGGACCGCCGGCTTCACGGTCGAGCGCAAGGAGGACAAGCTCGGCGTGCGCGCCTCCGACACCTCCCCGCTGACCCTCGTGGACGTCCGCCTGCCGGCGGACGCCCTGCTCGGCGCGCAGGGGCAGGGGTTCCGGGCCTTCATGCAGACTCTCGACGGCGGGCGGATCTCGATCGCCGCCATGGCGCTCGGCCTGGCGGTCGGGCGCCTACGAGGCGGCGCGGGCCTACGCGAAGACCAGGGTGCAGTTCGGCACGGCCGATCGCCGCCAACCAGGCCGTGCAGTTCATGCTCGCCGACATGGCGACCCGCATCGAGGCCTCCCGCCTGCTCGTCCTGGGAGGCCGCCCGGCTGAAGGATGCCGGCCGGCCGTACGGACGCGAGGCCGGCATGGCGAAGCTGTACGCCAGCGAAGCCGCGATGTTCGTCACCGACCGGGCCATCCAGATCCTGGGGGGCTACGGCTACACCAGGGACTATCCGGTGGAGCGATTCTACCGCGACGCGAAACTCTGCACGATCGGCGAGGGGACGAGCGAGATCCAGCGCCTCGTCATCGCCCGATCCCTGCTCGAAGACGACTGAGAAGGAGGACCCGCCGTGAGCGACAAGCCGGTCATCGTTGAAGCCGTGCGCACCCCGATCGGCCGCTTCCAGGGCGGCCTCGCCGACCTGCCCGCGCCGCGCCTGGGCGCCGTCGTCGTGCGCGCCGTGCTCGAGCGCAGCGGCCTCGATCCCGAGCTGATCGACGAGGTCGTCATGGGGAACGTCGTGCAGGCGGGGCTCGGCCAGAACCCCGCGCGGCAGGCGGCCATCCACGGCGGCGTGCCGCCGAGCGTCAGCGCGCTGACCATCAACAAGGTCTGCGGTTCCGGGCTCAAGGCGGTGGCGCTGGCCGCGCAGGCCATCCGCGCCGGCGACGCGAGCTGCGTCGTGGCGGGCGGCATGGAGAACATGAGCCGCATCCCGTACGCGCTGTTCGGCGCGCGCGACGGGCTGCGTCTCGGTCACGGGCAGGTCACCGACCTGCTGGTCCACGACGGCCTGTGGGACGTGTACAACGACTACCACATGGGGATGACCGCGGAGCTGGTCGTCGAGAAGCACGGGATCACGCGCGAGGCGCAGGACGCCTTCGCGGCCGAGTCGCAGCGGCGCGCCGTGGCCGCGCGCGACGCCGGCGAGTTCGCGCGCGAGATCGTCCCGGTCGAGGTGCCGCAGCGCAAGGGCGACCCGCTGAAGGTGGCGCAGGACGAGGGGCCGCGCGCCGAAAACACCGCGGCGGCGCTGGCGAAGCTCAAGCCGGCGTTCAAGCGCGACGGCGGCACGGTCACGGCCGGCAACGCCTCCACCATCAACGACGGCGCGGCGGCGCTTGCTGATCTGCGGACAGTCGTTCGCGCGGTCGCACGGCCTGAAGGTGCGCGCCGTGATCGAGGGCTACGCCACCGGCGGCGTGGAGCCGCAGTGGGTGATGATGGCGCCGGTGCGCGCGCTGCAGAACCTGCTCGGACGCGTGGGGCGTCCGCTGGCCGACTTCGGGCTGTTCGAGCTGAACGAGGCGTTCGCGGCGCAGGCGGTGGCCGTCTCGCGGGAGGCGGGACTCGATCCCGCGCTGGTCAACGTGCGCGGCGGCGCGATCGCCCTCGGGCATCCGATCGGCGCCTCCGGCGCGCGCATCCTGGTCACGCTGCTGCACGCCATGGAGGACCGGGACGTCAAGCGCGGCATCGCCGCGCTCTGCCTCGGCGGCGGCGACGCGGTCGCCCTGGCGATCGCACGGCCGTGACCGCGCGCTCGACAGTCACCACAACGCGAAGGGAAGGGCATGAAGATCGCGGTGATCGGCGGCGGGACGATGGGCAACGGCATCGCCCATGTCTTCGCCCAGCACGGGCACGAGGTGGCGCTGATCGAGACGACGCAGGACCGGGCCGACAAGGCGCTCGCCACCATCGAGGGCAACCTCGAGCGGCAGGTGAAGAAGGAGACCCTCACCGCGGCCGACGCGCAGGCGACGCTGGCGCGCGATCAGCCCGGCGACCGACCTGGCGGCGGCCGCGCGGCGCCGGGCTCGTCGTGGAGGCGGTCTTCGAGGACTTCGCGGTGAAGCGGGAGATCTTCACGCACGCTGGACGCGGTCTGCCCGCCGGAGGCGATCCTGGCCAGCAACACCTCCTCGATCTCCGATCACGAAGATCGCCGCGGTGACGAAGCGGCCCGGCCCAGGTCATCGGCATGCACTTCATGAACCCGGTGCCGGTGATGAAGCTGGTCGAGGTGATCCGCGGCCAGGCCACGTCGCCGGCGACCCGCGACCAGGTCCTGCAGCTGGCCCGCGAGCTCGGCAAGACGCCGGTGGCGGTGCAGGACTATCCCGGCTTCGTCTGCAACCGCGTGCTGATGCCCATGATCAACGAGGCGGTCTTCTGCCTGATGGAGGGGGTGGCCGACCGCGAGGCGATCGACACCGTCATGAAGCTCGGCATGAACCACCCGATGGGGCCGCTCGCGCTGGCCGACTTCATCGGCCTGGACGTCTGCCTCGACATCATGGAGGTGCTGCACGACGGGCTCGGGCGACGACAAGTACCGCCCCTGCCCGCTGCTGCGCCGCATGGTGGATGCCGGCCACCTCGGCCGCAAGAGCGGCCGCGGCTTCTACGACTACGCCTGACGCGGGGAGAGGGCCGTGGACTTCAGCCTGACCGAACAGCAGCGGACGATCAAGCAGCTGGCCGCCGATTTCGCCGCCCGCGAGGTGGCGCCGATCGCCGCCGCGATCGACCGCGAGGAGCGCTTCCCCGCGGAGGTGGTGAAGCAGCTCGGCGAGCTCGGCTTCATGGGCATGAACGTGGCGCCCGAGTACGGCGGCGCCGGGCTCGACACGGTCAGCTACGTGGTCGCGATGGAGGAGATCTCGAAGGCCTGCGCCAGCACCGGCGTGATCATGTCGGTGAACAACAGCCTGGTCTGCTGGCCGCTGCGAAACGTACGGCGACGCGGCGCAGAAGCGCGATTTCCTCACGCCGCTGGCGAAGGGGGAGAAGCTCGGCGCCTTCTGCCTGAGCGAGCCGAACGCCGGCACCGACGCCGCCAACCAGCAGACCCGCGCCGTCCGCGACGGCGACGACTGGGTGCTCAACGGGATGAAGAACTTCATCACCAACGGCGCCCACGCCGACCTGCTGATCGTCTTCGCGATGGCCGAGCCGGAGCAGAAGCACAAGGGCATCAACGCCTTCATCGTCGAGACCGACCGCCCCGGTTTCGCGGTGATCGCGAAGGAGAAGAAGCTCGGCATCCGCGCCTCGGACACCGCGCAGCTCGCCTTCGACAACGTGCGGATCCCGGCCGGCCATCTGCTCGGCGCGGCCGGGCGACGGCTTCCGGATCGCCATGTCGACGCTCGACGGCGGCCGCATCGGCATCGCCGCCCAGGCGCTCGGCATCGCGCAGGCCGCCTACGAGGCCGCGCGCGCCTACGCCCGCCAGCGGGAGCAGTTCGGCCGCCCGATCGCCAGTTTCCAGGCCATCCAGTGGAAGATCGCCGACATGTGGACGCGGCTGGAGTCGGCGCGCCTGCTCACCTACCGCGCGGCCTGGCTGAAGGACCAGAAGGTGCGGCACACGCGAGGAGTCGGCCATGGCCAAGCTCGCGGCCAGCGAGGCGTCCGGCTTCATCGTGAACGAGGCGGTGCAGATCCTCGGCGGCAACGGCTACAGCAAGGAGTTCCCGGTCGAGCGTCACTTCCGCGACGCGAAGATCACCGAGATCTACGAAGGCACGAGCGAGGCGCAGCGCATGGTGATCGCCGCGTCCCAGTTGAAGTAGGCGGCGCGATGGACTTCGACTTCACCGAGAACCAGCTCATGATGCGCGACATGGTGCGCGACTTTCGCGCGCCGCGAGATCGCCCCGCTGGCGCGCGAGATGGACGAGCGCGGCGAGATCCCCGACGCGCTGCTGGCGAAGATGCGCGAGAACGGCTTCTTCGGCCTCTCCTTCCCCGAAGCCTACGGCGGGCTGGCGGTGGACACGGTCACCTACGCCCTGATTATCGAAGAACTCAGCCGCGCCAGCGCCGGCGTGGCGATCATGGTGACGGTGCACAACAGCGTCGGTTCCTATCCGCTGGCGATGTTCGGCAGCGAGGAGATCAAGCAGCGTTTTCTGCCGCGCATGGCGGCGGGTGAGATCGCGGCGTTCTGCGTCACCGAGCCGGGCGCCGGCAGCGATGCCGCGGCGCTGGCGAGCACGGCCCGCCGCGAAGGCGACACGTACGTGCTCAACGGCAGCAAGCTGTTCGTGACCAACGGCGCGCAGGCCGCCTTCTACGTGATCCTCGCCCGCAGCCCCGGCAGCAGCGGGCACCAGGAGGTGCACGCGTTCCTGGTGGAGCGGGGCACCCCGGGCCTGACGATCGCGAAGAAGGAAGACAAGATGGGCCTGCGGGCCTCCGACACGGTCGCTCTCGACCTGACCGACGCGCGCGTGCCGGCCGCCCAGCTGCTCGGCCGCGAAGGGGACGGCTTCCGGATCGCCATGTCGGCGCTCGACGGCGGGCGCATCGGCGTGGCGTTCCAGGCGCTGGGCATCGGTCTGGCCTGCCTCGACGAGGCGATCGGCTACGCGAAGGTCCGGGAGCAGTTCGGACGTCCTATCGCGGACCAGCCGTCCGTGCGCAATCTGCTGGCCGACATGGCGACCGAGCTGCAGGCGGGCCGCCTGCTCGGCTTTCACGCCGCCTGGCTGAAGGACCAGGGCCGGTCGTGCACCAAAGAGGCGGCCATGGCGAAGCTGTACGGCACCGAGGCCGCCTGCCGGGCGGCCGACGCGGCGCTGCAGATCCACGGCGGCTACGGCTACGTCAAGGAGTACCCGGTCGAGCGCTACTACCGCGATGTCCGCGTCACCCGCATCTACGAGGGCACGAGCGAGATCCAGCGCCTCGTCATCGCCCGGCGGCTGCTGGCCGAGAGCTGAGTCGCGCGGACGGTCGCGCTCCCTCCGCGGGACGGCGGTTCCTGACCCGGCGCCACTCCATCATCATCAGCGGCAGCGCAGGATCTGGTAGCCCCAGGCGGCCACCAGGGAGACCCCGGCGCCCAGGCGCCAGAGGCGCCGCTCCGCGGGCCCGAATTCCACCGTGGCGCGCAACCGTGGCGCCGCGGTCGCCGTCGCGCCCCAGGCGCCCCACAATCCCAGGGCCAGCGCCCCGAACGTTACCAGCGGGTTTGCCTGCAGCGCGGCGCCCGGATCCAGGCGCGCCAGAGCGAGCGCCGCGCGCGTGCCGCCGCAGGTCGGGCAGGGCAGGCCGGTGAGCTCGAACAGGGGGCAGCGGGCGGCGTGCGCGATCCCGTCGCCCCACCAGCGCAGGGCGACCCAGCCCAGCGCGGCGATCGCGAGATAGACGAGCGCCAGCAGGCGTGGCAGGGGATCGGTTTCCGGGCGGAGGCGCATGGCCGGCGTCAGTGGAACAGGCCCTTGGTGAGGCCGAGCACGGCGAGCCCGCCGCAACTCGCGAGGCAGAGGATCATCGGCAGGGTCACCGCCAGCACCGCGCGCCCGTCGTTGCGCCGTGCAGCCGGCGCAGGCCGATGATGGTCACCACGGCCCCCCAGAACAGGGCCACGACATTGCCGCAGAAAGGCACGGCGGCCAGGATCCAGACCGCCTGCGCGTACGCCACGGCGCGGAAGGTCGCCTCGAATCCGTGGCGCGCCCCGTCCACGAGGAGCAGGCAGAGGTGGACGATCCCGGCCTGCACGAAGACGGTCACGAAGGCGATGCCGGGGCTCATGATGAAGGCGAACCCGGAGGAGAGCTGCCCCCGCAGGAGGCGCGCCACGTCCTCCTCGATCAGGATACGCAGCGAGGAGGCGGCCAGGGTCCACATCCAGTCGAGGAAGGCGCTCAGCGTCCCCACCACGAGCGCGAACAGCAGCGGCTGCCACAACCCGCCGCGCAGCGGCACCCGCGCGAAGAAGCGCTCCGGGGCGCCCAGAACGTCGCGGGTCGTGAGGTAGAGGGCGTTCAGGAAGCCGTAGCGCCCGCGCTCTTCCCACGGCGGCAGCGTCGGGGCGGGTCCCGGGGGAGGTGCGGATGCGTACTGTTCGCCGTCGATCTGCACGTGGCCTCCCGCCGTCGGACGACGCCCCCGAAATCGCGGTGCGTGGGGATGACTACGCAGGCGCGCCGTTACGGTTGCCGAGCTTCGCACACGGCGCCGCGGCCTGCAAGCGGCGCGTCGTGCCGGTCGGTTCCGCGTCGCCCACATCCGCTCTTCCCCTGCACGGCGACGGTGGTAAGATCGCCGGCGTGGCCGGACGTGTCGTGCCGGCCTGCAACAACGGCGGAGGGGACGTCGCAATGGAGTGGAGCGTCGGCGTGGGGAAGGCGGCCGCCACGGCGGCCGATCTGCTCGTGGTGGCGGTGCCGGAGGGGCGATCCGGGCCTGATTTCAGCGGGCTGGAGAGCCTCGATCGCGCGTGCGACGGGGGCTGGGCGCGCTGGCCGACGGTCGCGTCTTCGCCGGACGCCGGGAGACGAGCGCGTTGCTTCCGGGCCGGCGTTGCGCGGCGCCGTGGCTGCTGCTGACGGGTCTCGGCCGTCGCCGGCGATCTCACCCTCGACCGCCTGCGGCGCTGCGCCGGCACGGCGGCCGCCCAGGCCCGTCGGCTGAAGGCGCGGCGCTGCGCGCTGCTGCTGCCGGACGACGCGCTCGGCGGGCTCGACCCGCAGGCCGTGGCGCGCGCCTGGGTGGAGGGGACGGAACTCGCCCTGGGCGCGGTGGAGCGGCTGCGCGGCGTTCCCGCGGGCGGGTCGCGGTAACCGGCGTCCGCGTGCCGTCGACGAGGAGACCGACGCGGCCTTCACCGCCCGATGCCTGGCAGATCGTCGAGCCGGGTCGCCGGCGGCTGGCCGCGCTGACGCAGGGGCTCGCGGAGGGGCGGGCCTATGCGGCGGGGTGCCTGTTCGCCCGTCGCCTGGTCAATCTGCCGCCGAACGTGCTGACGCCGTCCGCGGCTGGCCGACGAGGCGCGCGCGCTCGCCCGCGCGCAGGGGTATGCCTGCCGGGCGCTCGGTCCGGCCGGGATCGCGAAGCTCGGCATGGGCGGTCTGCTCGGCGTGGCGCGGGGCAGCCGGCAGGAGCCGCGGCTGATCCTGCTCGAGTCGCCGCCGGTGCCCGCCGGCGGCCGGCGCCGGCGCGCTGCCGCTGGTGGCCCTCGTCGGCAAGGGGCTCACCTTCGATTCGGGCGGCCTCTCCCTCAAGGCCGCCGCCCGCATGGAACAGATGAAGGACGACATGGGGGGCGCTGCCGCGGTGCTCGGGGCGGCGCTGATCGTGGCGCGCCTGCAACTGCCGGTGCGGCTGCTCGTGGTGATCCCGGCGGCCGAGAACCTGCCCGGCGGCGACGCGCTGCGTCCCGGCGATGTCATCACCATGGCGTCCGGACGCACGGTCGAGGTCATGAACACCGACGCCGAGGGGCGGCTCGTGCTCGGCGACGCCCTGCATCACGCCTGCGGCGCGCGCCCCGACTGGCTGATCGACGCCGCCACCCTCACCGGCGCCTGCGCGGTCGCCCTGGGCGAACAGTTCGCCGGCCTGATGGGCAGCGACGCCCGCCTGCTCGCCGTGCTCGACCGCGCCGGCGGCGACACCTTCGAACGGGTCTGGCCGCTGCCGCTGATCGAGGAGCACCGCCGCTCGCTGCGCAGCGACGTGGCTGACTGCAGGAACATCGGCCCGCGCGACGGCAGCGCGCTCACCGCGGGGGCGTTCCTCTCCTTCTTCGTGGACGAGGCGATCCCCTGGGCGCACATCGACATGGCGGGCCCGGTCTGGACGGACACGGCCGGTCCGCTCGGGCCGAAGGGGGCCACCGGCTACGGCGCCCGCCTGCTGGCGCGGGCGGTGCAGCTGTTGGTATCCTGAGAGCGTTGCTCGTCCCGCGCGCCGGCGACCGCCGACGCGCGTCGTCTCGCCGCCTTCCCTGCCGAGGATCCGCCATGTCCGGCTGGCAGCGCAGGAACGCCCACGAGTCGCTGCCGGTGCGCCTGACACGGCTCGCCGTGCCGGTGATGGTGGCCAACCTGGCCCAGACCCTGATGGGGCTGGTCGACACGCTCATGGTCGGCCGGCTGGGCGCGGCGTCGATCGCCGCGGTCGGCGTGGCCACGCTCTACTTCTCGGTGCTGGCCAGCTCCCTCAAGGCGATCGACGTGGCGGTGCAGACCTTCACCGCGCAGCGGGTCGGCGCGGGGCGGCGCGCCGAGGTCGGCACCGTGCTGGCGACCGCGGTCATCGTGGCGCTCGTCGCCGGCGCGCTGTTCACCGTGCTCGGGATGTGGCGTCCGGAAGCGCTGATGGACCTCGTCACCCAGGACCCGCAGGTGCGCGTCCTCGGCGCCGACTACCTGCGCTGGCGCTATCCCGGCCTGCTGCCGTGGCTCGTGTTCTGCATGTTCCGCGCGACCTTCGACGGGATCGGCGCCACCCGGATCGGCATGGTCGCGGTGATCGTGATGAACGTGGCGAACGTCGTGCTCAACTGGATCCTCATCTTCGGCCGGCTCGGGGCGCCGCGGCTGGGGGTGGGCGGGCGCCGCCCTGGCCAGCACGCTGGCCAGTCTGCTGGCCGCGGCCGTGGTGGTCGCCTGGGCGCTGCGGCGCCCGGTGCGGCGCGCCTTCGGCCTCGTCCGCCGGCGCAACCTGGACGTCCAGCTGATGCTCCCGTTCCTGCGTCTGGCCTGGCCCCCCGCGCTGCAGTCGTTCGGCCTGATCGTCGCCCTGCTGGTCTTCTTCGGGATCCTCGGGCGCATCTCGACCCTGGCGGTGGCGGCCGGCAACGTGGCGCTGCGCATCGCCTCCCTGTCGATCATGCCGGGCGTGGGGGTGGCGGTGGCGACGCAGACGTCGTTGGGCAGGCGATCGGCCGGCGCGACCTGCGCGCCGCGGTGCGGGCCGGCTGGACCGGCGTGGCGGCTGGCGATGATCTTCATGGGCGCGTTCGGTCTGCTGTTCCTGCTCGCGCCGGGCGCCCTGCTGCGCCTGTTCTCCCCGAGCGAGGCGCTGGCGCACGAGGGGCGGCCGATCCTGCGGCTGCTCGGTCTGGTGCAACTGGTCGCCGCCCTCGGTCTCACGCTGGCGGGGGCGCTGCGCGGAGCCGGCGCGACCCACGCGGTGATGGTCATCGACATCGTCTGCGGCTGGTGCCTCTTCCTGCCGGCCACCTGGCTGTTCGGCATCGTGTTGCGGGGCGGCCTGCTGGGCGCGTGGTGGGGCGTGCTGCTGTGGATCTGTCTCTACGCCTTCGGGATGACGGCGTGGTGGCTCAAGGGAAGCTGGCAGGAGATCCGTCTGTGACACGGCAGGCACCGCATGCCTGATGACGCCGCACGCTCCCGCCGACCGCCGGGTGTTCACGGTGGCCGAGCTCAATCAGACCATCCAGTCCGCGCTGCACGACGCGTTCCCGGGGCCGGTCTGGGTGCGGGGCGAGGTGCAGCGTCTGCCGATCGACGCGGCTCGCCGCCAGCACGTCTACTTCGAACTGCACCAGGCCGGGCGCGTCCGGCGCCGCGGCCGGATTCCAGATCCCCGCCGCGATCCTCGGCTGGGACCGGCAGCGGTTCGGTCTCGGTCGCTACCTCGACGGCAGCGACTCCGACCTGCGTCTTGCCGACCGGCTGGAGGTCTGCCTGGAGTGCGTGGTCGACTTCTACCCGCCGTACGGCAAGCTGTCGCTCAAGGTCGTCGGCGTGGACCGGGAGTTCACCCTGGGACGTCTCGAAGCGCGGCGGCGGGAAGTGCTCGCGCGGCTGAAGGGGGAGGGGCTGCTCGCACGCAACGGCGCCCTGTCGCTGGCGGAGCTGCCGCTGCGCGTCGGCCTGATCACCGCGGCGGGCAGCGCCGCCGAGCGCGACTTCCTCAGCGGGCTGGCGGCCTCCGGACGCGGCTTTACCGTGTGGCGGGCGGATTGCCGGATGCAGGGGGCGAGCGTGGAGCCGCAGGTCGTGGCGGCGCTGCGCGGCCTGGTCGGCGCTCGGCCTGGACGTGATCGTCATCACGCGTGGCGGCGGCTCGCGGGCCGACCTCTCCTGGTTCGACCAGCTCGGGCTGGCCACCGCCATCGCGCTCTGCCCGGTGCCGGTCGTGACCGCCATCGGGCACGAGATCGACACCGCCATTGCCGACCTGGTCGCGCACACCCGCTGCAAGACCCCCTCGGCGGCGGCCCAGCTGCTGGTCGACCGCGTGGCCGCGGCGGCCGCGCGCGTGGCGGGCGCGATCGAGCGGCTGGCGGCGGCGGCGCCGGCCCGGCTCGCGAGCGGCGCGGGACCGGTTGCAGCGCGGCGCCAACGGGCTGGAGCGCCAGGTGGCGCGCCGGGTGCGCGACGCGCGGGTCGGTCTGGCGGACCGGCAGGCGCGGCTGGCGGCGGCGGCGCGCGGCTCGTCTCGCGCGTGAACGGGCGCGACAGGAGGACCGGGAGCGGCGGCTGGGGCGGGGGGCGCCGGTGGCGACTCGCGGCTGGCCCGGGTCCGGCTCGATCTTGCGGCGCACGCGCTGCGCCCCGCGCGCCTGCTGGTCGGCTGGCCCGGCCGGTTGCGGGAGCTGTCGCGTGCCGGCGGGCGTCTCGACCGGCTGGCCGCCGCCGCCCTGGCCGCCGCCGGGCGACGACTCGGCGCGGCGTCGGACCAGGCGCGGCTGCTCGATCCGCAGCGGCAGCTCGCGCGCGGCTACACCCTGACCTGCGACGCGGCCGGTCGTCCGCTCGCCGCGGTGGCCGGTCTGGCGCCGGGCGATCGTCTGACCACGCGCTTTCGCGACGGCACGGTCAGCAGCATCGTGGAGAGGATCGAGAGGGCCGCCGCGGCGGCCCGCGGCGACGCGGAAGCGTCGGACCGGAAGGAGTGACATGGCGGAGCAGGCGAAGCGGAAGCCCCGGGGGGGCGCCGGCGCCGGAGCGACCGGGCAGCCGGCCTTCGGCGCGGCGGTGGAAGAGGTCGAGCGGATCCTGGCGCGTCTGGAGGCGGAGCAGGTCGACATCGACGACCTGGCGCGCGAAGTCCGGCGGGCGGTCGAGCTGATCGCCCTCTGCCGGAGCAAGCTGGCCGCCACCGAGACCGAGGTGCGCGCCTACGTCGACGCGCTGCAGGCGCCGGAGCCGGGCGCGCCGGCCGGCGGCGGGCCGACCGAGGCGGCGGGGCCGGACGGGGATGCCGGCGATTCCCGGCTGCCGTTCTGACGCCATGGCCGGCCTGATCCGCGTCGAACATCTCGTCAAGGACTACGTGAGCAGCCATCGCCGCGAGGGGGTGCGGGGGGGGCTGATCGACCTGGTGCGTCCGCGCCGGCGGGTCGTGCGGGCGGTCGACGACGTCTCCTTCGCCATCGACGAGGGGGAGATGGTGGGCTACATCGGCGCCAACGGCGCCGGCAAGTCCACGACCATCAAGGTGCTGACCGGCATTCTCACGCCGACCGCCGGGACCGTGCACGTGGGGGGGCTGGTGCCGTACCGCGAGCGGCAGCGCTACACGCGGCACATCGGGGTGGTGTTCGGGCAGCGCACGCAGCTCTGGTGGGACCTGGCGGTCGTGGAGTCGCTGCGGCTGCTCAAGAAGATCTACGAGGTGGACGACGCCGTCTACGCGGCGCAGCTCGACCTGTTCGACGAACTGCTGCAGATCCGTGAGCTGCTCAACCAGCCGGTGCGCAAGCTGTCGCTCGGCCAGCGCATGCGTTGCGATCTCGCCGCGGCGCTGCTGCACCGTCCCCGCATCCTGTTCCTCGACGAGCCGACGATCGGCCTCGATGTCGTGGCGAAGCAGAACGTGCGCGGCTTCCTCAAGGAGGCCCGCGACCGGCTCGGCACCACGGTCATCCTCACCACGCACGATCTGGGCGACATCCAGGAACTGTGCCGTCGCATCCTGATCATCGACCACGGGCGCCTGCTGTTCGACGGCGCGCTGGAGGAGCTGCGGCTGCGACTGGGGGATCAGGTGCGGGTGCTGGTCGAGCTCTACGACCCGGCGCCCGCGCGCGCGCTGGCCGCCTGCACCGACGGCCTGCCGGTGACGTGGGACGGGCACGATCGGCCTGACGGGCACGAGCACGCGGTCGCCTTCAGCCGCCGCGACGTGACCGCGGCCGAGGTGATCCGCCGCGTCGTCAACGGCTGTCGTGTGCACGACGTGCGCATCGTCGAACCGACGATCGAGGAGGTCGTGCGCCGCATCTACCGCGCCGGCGCGGTGGAGGACGACGGGCCGGGAGGCGGAACGTGGCTGAGTCCGTCGCGCTGACCCCCTGGCGGCGACGCCCCGGCGCGACGCTCGGTCTCTACCTGCACTTCGTGCGGCTGTCATTCCTGGAGTTCCTCGCCTACCGCCTGCGCTACTACACAGGAGTCGTCACCTACACCGATCTTCGTGGCCGGCAACTACTACCTGTACACCGCGCTGTTCGCCAGCCGTTCCGCGGCGTCCGGCGGGGTCGGCGACGATGGGCGGGCTGACGCTGGGCGAGATGATCACCTACATCGGGCTGAGCTGGATCGGCCGCAGTTTCTACTTCAACAACATCGACCGCGATCTTTCGGGACAGATCCGCGAAGGTCAGGTGGCGATGCTGCTGATCAAGCCGGTGCACGCCCAGACCATGCTGATGTTCCAGGCGCTGGGCGAGGCGGCGTTCCGGCTGTTGCTGTTCACGCTGCCGATCATCGTCGTGGTGGGGCCGGTGTTCCATCTGCTGCCGCCGCCCCGTCCGTCGCTCTACGGCTGGACGCTGCTCAGCTTCCTGCTCGCCTTCCTGGTCAACGCCCAGGTGAACTTCCTGGTCGGCTGCCTCGCCTTCTATCTCCAGAACATCCTCGGGGTGATCCGCGCCAAGCTCGTGATCATGGAGCTCCTCACCGGCGTGCTGGTGCCGTTCACGCTGTTCCCGGAGTGGGTGCAGAAGGTGATGTCGTGGCTGCCGTTCCAGGCGATCAACTACATCCCGGTCATGACCTACCTCGGTCGGCGCTCCGGCGACGCGCTCGCGCGCGGCCTGCTCGTGCAGGCGGCGTGGGCGGTCGGCCTGCTGCTGCTGGGCCGCTGGATCTGGAACCGCGCGGTGCGTCACGTGACGCTGCAGGGGGGCTGATCGTGAGGACGGCGCACGCTCTGGCGCTCTGCCTGCTGCTGCTGGCGGCGGCGGCCGCCGCCGGCTCGTCCGCGGCCGGCCCTGCCGGCGGGGCCGACTCTCTCTACGCGGCGTGGCGCCCGCTGCTGGCGCGGGCGGTCCGCGCCGGCCAGGGCGACGACCCCGCCGACCTGTACAAGCTGCTTCACCAGGGGGTGATGGGGCCGGCGCACGCCGTGCCGTCGTCGTCTGCGGCGCTCGCCTGGCTCGACGACGAGTGGCGCGAAATGTGCGCGACGGCAGACCCGCCCGCGGTCGCCTGGCCGCTGCTCGAGCCGATCCGGCCCGACAGCCTGCTCGTGCGCGTGCATCTGCGCCCCCTCGCGGCCCGCGCGGCGACGGCGCCGGACGGCGACGAGGCGCGGCGGGCGGCCTGGAGCGCGCTCGCGGACGGCGTTCGTGCGCACGGCGGCGGTCTGGCGCGGCGATGCCGGCCGGCTGCGGCGACTCTGGACCCGCGCGCTCGCCGACCGGGCGCTCTGGCCCGCCACGGCCGATTCCTCGCGGCGCGCCGCGTTCACCGCCGAGGTCGCGCGGCCGGCTGGCCGGCGGTGCACCACGGCGCGGCCTTCGCGCGGACGCGGGCGCCGCACTACCGGGTCGTGGCCCGCGCCGAACTGCCGGCCGCCTGGCTGGCGGCCGCGGGCTGGCCGCCGCCGCGCGGAGCCGCCGGAAGCGGGGCGCCATGAACGGCACGAGCGGCGGCGTCGCGACGACGCGCGACGACGGGGCCTGGCGGTCGCTGCGCCGTCAGGGGGGCATCTTCGCCGCCTACTTCGCCCAGTTCCTCAAGATGCGACTCGCCTACCGCGTCGATTTCGCCATCGATCTCGTCGCCAACCTCGTCCAGGCCGGCGTCCAGATCGTGATCCTGGCGGTCCTCTTCGCCAGGGTGCCGTCGCTGCGCGGCTGGACCTACGAGCAGGTGCTGTTCATCTACGGCTTCAGCCTGCTTCCGCTCGGGCTGTTCAACATCGTCAGCATCAACCTCTACCGGTTCGGCGAGCGCTACGTGATCGAGGGACACTTCGACCGGGTGCTGCTGCGCCCGATCAATCCGCTCGCCCAGATCATGTTCGAGGAGTTCAATATCGCGGGGGTGAACGAGATCGCGGTGGGGATCGGCGTGATGGTGCACGCGAGTGCGCGGCTCGGGACTGGCCTGGAGTCTCCTCGATCTGGCCCTGCTCCTGCTGCTGGCGGCGTCGGCGGCGCTCGTTTTCACCGGGATCTTTCTCGGTCTTACGTCGGTATCATTCTGGTTCGAGGATCGCATGGGGCTGGCGCCCCCGGTCTACAACATCATCCGGTTCAGCCGCTACCCCCTGACGATCTTCAGTCCCCTGGTGCGGCTGCTTTTGACCTTCGTGCTGCCGTTCGCCTGGGTCGCCTTCTATCCCGCGACCTGGTTCATCGGCCGTCCGGAGGTGCGGGGCCTCGCCCTGCTGACGCCGCTGGTCGGCGCGGCGGTGTTCGGCCTGGCCTACGTCATCTGGAGCCGGGGCGTGCGTCGCTACGGCAGCACCGGCAGCTGACCCCGTCATGCGGAGGTCCGGACCAGGTGGCCCTGCCTTCCCGCCGGCGCCGCGGTTCAGGCGCTCCCGCCGGGGGCGGGGGCGGGGGCGCAGAGCTCGAGCAGCACGCCGCCGGTCGACTTCGGGTGGACGAACGCCACCCGCCTGCCGCCGGCGCCGGTACGCGGGGTCCGGTCGAGCAGTTCGAGCCCGGCCGCGGCGCAGGCCGCCATGACCGTCTCGATATCAAGTCACCGCCACGGCGATGTGGTGCAGGCCGGGGCCGCGCTTCGCGATGAACTTCGCGATCGCCCCCTCGGACGCCGTCGGCTGCAGCAGTTCGAGGTGTCCGAGGGCGCCGGCGCGGTCGAGCTTCAGCATCGCCACCCGCACCTTCTCCGTCGGCACCTCCTCGATCCGCTCCAGTTCGAGGCCGAGCAGGTCGCGATAGAGGCGCACGCCCGCCTCGAGGTCCGTCACCGCGATGCCGACGTGATCGACGGTGCCGGCCGTGCCCGGGGGGAGGGCGGCGGCCGCGTCCGGTGGCGTCCGGAAACGTCATGGTTGTCGGATCCTTTCCGCGCCCGGGCGGCGCGGTCAGTGGGTCTCCTGGTACAGGCCGTAGACGCCGCGCAGGACGTGGCACATCTCGCCGACCGAGCCGTAGGCGCGCACGCACGCCAGCAGCGGCGGCATCAGGTTGCCGCCGGCCCGCGCCGTCGCCTCGAGGTCGGCCAGCGCGGCGGCGACCGCGGCCCCGTCGCGCCGGGCGCGCACCGCGGCCAGGCGCTGCCTCTGCTCCGCCTCGACCTCGGGGCGCAGCTGGAACCCGCCCCGGGCCGGCTCCGGCTGGGCGTCGGCGTACTTGTTCACGCCGACGAGCACGGTGCGCCGCGCGTCGATGGCCTGCTGCGCGGCGTAGGCGCTCGCCTCGATCCGCCGCTGCGGGTAGCCCTCCTCGATCGCCCTGACCATGCCGCCCAGGCCGTCGATGCGGCGCAGCTCCTCCCAGACCGCCGTCTCGATGGCGTCGGTGAGCGACTCCACCGCGAAGCTGCCGCCGAGCGGGTCGACCGTGTCGCAGACCCCGGTCTCCTCGGCGATGATCTGCTGCGTGCGCAGGGCGAGGCGCGCCGCGTCGGCCGTCGGCAGCGAGAGCGCCTCGTCGAAGCTGTTCGTGTGCAGCGACTGCGTCCCGCCCAGCACGGCGGCCAGCGCCTGGATCGCCACCCGCACGACGTTGTTCGCCGGCTCCTGGGCCGTGAGCGTGGAGCCGGCCGTCTGGGTGTGGAAGCGCAGCTTGCCCGACTCCGGGTTGCGCGCCCCGAAGCGCTCGCGGCAGATCCGCTCCCAGATGCGGCGCGCGGCGCGGAACTTGGCCACCTCCTCGAGGAAGTGGTTGTGCACGTTGAAGAAGAAGGAGAGCCGCGGCGCGAACTTGTCGAACTCGAGCCCCGCGGCGACGGCCGCCTCGCAGTAGGCGATCGCGTCGGCGAAGGTGAACGCCAGCTCCTGGACGGCGGTCGAGTCCGGCCTCGCGGATGTGGTAGCCGCTGATCGAGATGGTGTTCCAGCGGGGGACGTTGTCGCGGCACCAGGCGAAGATGTCGGTGATGATCTTCATCGACGGCTGCGGCGGGTAGATGTACGTGCCGCGCGCCATGTACTCCTTGAGCACGTCGTTCTGGATCGTCCCGGTCAGGAGCTGCGGGTCGATGCCCTGCCGCTCGGCCGCGGCCACCACCATCAGCAGCAGCATGGCGGCCGGCGCGTTGATCGTCATCGAGACGCTCACCTTGTCGAGCGGGATGCCGGCGAGCAGGTCTTCCATGTCCTGCAGCGTGTCGATCGCCACGCCGGTGCGCCCGACCTCGCCCTCGGCCAGCGGGTCGTCGGAGTCGTAGCCCATCTGCGTCGGCAGGTCGAAGGCGACCGAAAGGCCCGTCTGCCCCTGGCCGAGCAGGTAGCGGAAGCGCTGGTTGGTCTCGAGGCAGGAGCCGAAGCCGGCGTACTGGCGCATGGTCCAGCTGCGGCCGCGGTACATCGTCGGCTGGATGCCGCGCGTGTAGGGGGCCGCGCCCGGCAGGCCGAGGCGGGCGAGATAGTCGTCGTCGGGGCGGTCCAGCGGGGTGTAGACCCGCTTCACTTCGAGATCCGAACGAGGTGGCGAAACGTTCCTGACGCTCGGGAAAGCGCTTCAGCACGGGCGCCACGGCGTCCTGCTCCCAGGCGCGCACGGCGTCGGTGAGGCGTTTGCGGTCGTCGGTCATGGTCGGGTCCTTTCCCCGGGCTGAGGCCCTGCCCGGTCAGGCCCGGCAGGGGGCGCCGGGCGTCGACGCAATGATAGGAAACCCCGGCCCGCGCCGGAAACCGCTTTTTCGCGCCGGCCCGAGCGGCTATCCTTCCGCGGCGGCATTTCGTCGGACCCGACCGAGGAGGAGCGATGCACGACCCCCGCCTGGCCGCCCTGGCCGATCAGCTCGTTTCGTACAGTGTCGACGTCCAGCCGGGCGAGAAGATCTACCTCGAGATCAAGGGGGTGGAGGCGCTGGCGCTCGGTCGCGAGCTGGTCCGCGCCGCCACGCAGCGCGGCGCCGTGCCGTTCTGGTACTACAACGACGAGGATCTGGCGCGGCCGTTCGTGCGCCACGCCGGCGAGGCGCAGTTCGAGGCGTGGGGCGCCTTCCACCGCGGCATCATGGAACAGGTGGACGCCTACATCGCCGTCCGCGGCTCCGCCAACCCGTTCGATTTCGGCGACGTCGATCCCGAGCGGATGAAATGGCACGACCTGGCCTACTGGCAGCAGGTCCACCTCGGCGTGCGCCTGAAGAAGAAGTGGTGCGTGCTGCGCTATCCCAACCCGAGCATGGCGGTCCTCGCGCAGCAGCCGACCGAGGCGTTCGCCGATTTCTACTTCAAGGTCTGCCTGCTCGACTACGCGCCGCCTGTCGCTGGCCATGGACCCCCTCAAGGAGCTGCTCGAGCGGACCGACCGGGTCGAGCTGCGCGGGCCCGGCACCGAGCTGACGTTCAGCATCAGGGACATCCCCGCCGTCAAGTGCGACGGCCGCCGCAACATCCCCGACGGCGAGATCTACACCGCGCCGGTGCGCGACTCGATGGAGGGCGTGATCACCTACAACGCGCCGAGCATGAACAAGGGCACGCTGTTCCGCAACATCCGCTTCGTCGTGACGAAGGGGCGCATCGTCGAGGCGACCTGCGAAGGCGACGCCGACGAAGCTGAACCGCATCCTCGACACCGACGAGGGGGCGCGCTATTTCGGCGAGTTCGCGCTCGGGCTCAACCCGCACATCACCGCGCCGCTGAACGACACCCTGTTCGACGAGAAGATCTCCGGCTCCTTCCACCTCACGCCCGGCAACGCCTACGACAAGGCCGACAACGGCAACCGCTCGGCCGTCCACTGGGACCTCGTCAACATCCAGACCCCGGAATGGGGGGGCGGCGAGATCGTCTTCGACGGCGTGGTCGTGCGCCGCAACGGCCTGTTCACGCTGCCCGAACTGCAGGGGCTCAACCCGGAGGGGCTGGCGTGAGGCGGGCGGCGGCCGTCGATCCTCCCGGCGCTCGGCCTGCTCGTCGTCCTGGGCCTGCCCGGCGCGACGGCCGCGCGGCGGAGCCGGTCCCGCGCTGGGGCTTCGGCTGGGATCCCGGCGAGGGACGGCAACCGCGGCCTGACGCTGCGCCACCGGCTCGGGCCGGGGTGGGAGGTCGGTCTCGCGGCCGGTCCCAACGACTACAAGACCGACTCGAGATCGCCTCGACTGGGATTCGAACGATCTGCCGGCCCCGGTCGAATCGCACGAGATGTAGCGGCAACCGTCGGGAATCGGGCTGGGTCCGGGCCACCGGCGGCGCGGCGATTCTGGCGGGACGGTCCCTTCGCCGCCGCCGCTCTGGCGGGCCTGTCCTACAGTTGGAGCAACGAGCAGAGGTCCGACCGCTATCCGACCTCCACCCCGACCGCCAGACGCGGACTATCTACAACTCGCGCGAGAATTCCCGGTCGGATCTCTGGCGCTTCGCGCTCGGCCTGCGCCCTTCCTGGGCCCCGACGGCCCGGCTGACCGTGGAATTCGAGGCCGGGCTGGCCTTCGATACCCGGACGAGAACGATCCGCGAGAACACCTGGTACGACTTCGATCCCCGGATCCTGCGCGTCGAGACTGACAACCCGAGTCATTCCTTCGCCTCGTACGGCGGCTTCGAATGGTCCCGCCTGAAGTTCATCTTCTGGTTCTAGCCGCCGGCGCGTCGTCCCACGGGGCGCGCTGCCTGGAGCGCCGCCCGTGATCTTCCCCGTCTCCGGCTGTGAACTGCCGCTCTGGCTGCCGCCTTTGGTGACCTTCGTCATCGGCGCGGTCTGCGCCTCGACTGGACGCTCGCCGGACTGCTCGCGCTCGGGCTCGTGCCGGGCGCTTTCCTCGGCATGCTGTTGCGGGTGCGGCTGCTGAGCGATCCGGGTCGTTTCAAACTGTTCGTCGCGGCGGTGCTGCTGCTGCTCGTGGCGCGCCTCGCGGCGACGCTGCGCGGCGGGACGGCGGGCGCGGACGGGGCGGACCGCATGCCGGAGGGGGCTCGGGTGGCTGGAGTGTCTCGCTCATGGCGGCGGGTCACGGCGCGGCTCGGGCCGCAGGAGTACGCCTATTCGCCGCTCGCCATGGCTGGACTGGCGCTGGTCGTCGGCGCGGTCGGGGGGGCCTACGGCATCGGAGGCGGCGCGCTGATGGCGCCGCTGATGATCTCGCTGTTCCTGGCCGCGAAATACCTGTCAGAGGTGCTGGCCTGACCGGCGCCTCGCCGCGTCAGCCGGCGGCCGGCGTGATGACGACCAGCGTGTCGCCCGCGTTGACCGTGCGGCCGGCCTGCGCCGTCACGCTCGCCACGATGCCGTCACACGGCGCGGACAGCTCGTTCTGCATCTTCATCGCTTCGAGCACGACGACCGGTTCGCCGCGTTTCACCGCCTGCCCCTCCCGCACCCGGATCTCGATCACCAGGCCGGGGATCTCGGCGGCCACGACGCCGCTGCCGCGCCGTCGTGCCGGCGGCGCCGAGGGCGAGGGCGTGCAGTTCGTCGAGCACGGTCAGTTCCAGCGGCCGGCCCAGCAGCGTCGCCGTGACCTCGCCGCGCGGGCCGGCCACCGAGAGGTGGACCAGGTGCACGCGGTTGCCGATGCGCAGGGAGAGCGCGCGGCCGTTGTGGACCACGGCGGCGTCCACGTCGCGCAACGCGCCGTCGTCGAGCTGCACGGCGAGCTGGTCCCCCTGGCGGGCCACCACGGCCCGGTGTTCGCCGTCGGGGGTGCGGAGCAGGTAGCGCTTCTTCATCCACACGGTCGTCTGGCCTCCGCGGGCGGCGTCAGTCGCGGCCGGTCATGCGGCGCAACGCGGCGCGCCGCCAGTTGGTCAGGGCGCCCTCGCGCCCCGGGGCTTCGGCCACGTAGTCCGGACCGCCGGCCAGCGTGCCGGCCATCCGGCGCGCCGCCTCGAACAGCGCGCCCGCGGCGAGCAGCGCCTCCTGGTCGTCCGGCGCCAGGGGCGGCGCGAAGGTCGCGGGGTCGAAGCACGCCTCGATGAAACGGGTCGTGTAGGTGCCGTCGCGGAACGACGGCTGGTCGAGCGCCCAGAGGTGGAACGGGATGTTGTGGATCGGCCCGTGCAGGATGTACTCCTCGAGCGCGCGGCGGGCCCGCGCCAGAGCGCGCGGCCGGTCCTCGCCCCAGACGATCAGCTTGGCCAGCAGCGGGTCGTAGTGGATCGGCACCCGGCACCCCTCGGCGATGCCGCTGTCCACCCGCACGCCGGGCCCGGCCGGCTCCATCAGCGCGGTGATCTCGCCGATCGCGGGGGCGAAGTTGCGGCGGGGGTTCTCGGCGCAGATCCGGAACTCGATCGCCCAGCCGCGCTGCGTGATCTCCGTCCTGACGCAGGCGCAGGCCGCGTCCGCCGGCCACGTCGAGCTGCGCGCGCACGAGGTCGACGCCGGTGACCATCTCGGTCACCGGGTGCTCGACCTGCAGCCGGGTGTTCATCTCGAGGAAGAAGAACTCGCCGGCCGGGCTGAGCACGAACTCCACGGTGCCGGCGCCGCGGTAGGCGACCGACTCGGCCGTGCGCACGGCGGCGGCGCAGATGCGGCGCGCAGCGCCGGCGTGAGGCTGGGGGAGGGGGACTCCTCGATCAGCTTCTGGTGCCGTCGCTGCACCGAGCACTCGCGCTCGAACAGGTGGAGCGCCCGCCCCTCGCCGTCGCCGAGCACCTGGACCTCGATGTGCTTGGGATCCTCCACGTAGCGTTCGACGAACACGGAGTCGTCGCCGAAGGCCGACTTCGCCTCGCCCATGGTCTGGCGCAGCGCCGCGGCGAGGTCGGCCGGGTCGCGCACCACGCGCATCCCCTTGCCGCCGCCCCCCGCGGCCGCCTTCAGCAGGACCGGATAGCCGATCTCCGCCGCCGCGCGCCGCGCGGCGTCGGCGTCGCGCACCGCCTCGTCGGTGCCGGGGATCACCGGCACGCCGCTGGCGCGCATCCGCCGGCGCGCCGCCAGCTTGTTGCCCATCAGCTCGATCGTGTCGGGGCGCGGTCCGATGAAGACGAGGCCCGCCTCCTCGCACGCCCGCGCGAAGCCGGCGTTCTCCGAGAGGAAGCCGTAGCCGGGGTGGATGGCGCCGGCGCCGGCGCGCTGGGCCACCTCGATCAGCCGTTCGCCGCGCAGGTAGCTCTCGGCCGCGGGCGCCGGGCCGATCGGGTACGCCTCGTGGGCGAGCAGCACGTGCGCCGCGGTGCGGTCCACCTCGGAGTAGACCGCCACCGTGTGCAGCCCCAGCTCGCGCAGGCCGCGGATCAGGCGCACCGCGATCTCGCCGCGGTTCGCCACGAGCACCTTGTCGAAGGGGAGCCTGCCCGTCACCGTCATGACCGCCTCCGCGTCCCGCCTAGAGGGGGATGTTGCCGTGCTTCTTCGGCGGCGCGACCTGCTTCTTGTTGCGCAGGTTGTGCAGCGCCTGGATCAGCAGGGGGCGCGTCTGCGCCGGCTCGATGACGTCGTCCAGATAGCCGAGGCCGGCGGCCACGTACGGGTTGGCGTAGGTGGCGTTGTACTCCTCGATCAGCTGTCGCCGCAGCGCCTCCGGGTCGGTCGCTTTCGCCAGGTCTTCGCGATAGAGGATGTTCACGGCCCCCTCCGGCCCCATCACGGCCAGCTCGGCCGTCGGCCAGGCCACGTTCCAGTCGCCGCGGATGTGCTTGCTGCTCATGACGTCGTAGGCGCCGCCGTAGGCCTTGCGGGTGATGACCGTCAGCTTCGGCACCGTCGCCTCGCAGTAGGCGTACAGCAGCTTGGCGCCGTGCTTGATGATGCCGCCGTATTCCTGGTCGGTGCCGGGCAGGAAGCCGGGCACGTCCTCGAACGTCACCAGCGGCACGTTGTAGCAGTCGCAGGTGCGGATGAAGCGGGCCGCCTTCAGCGAGGAGTTGATGTCGAGCACGCCGGCGTTGACCCGCGGCTGGTTCGCCACGATGCCGACCGGCAGGCCGTCCAGGCGCGCGAACCCGCAGATGATGTTGGTGGCGTAGCGCGGCTGCACCTCGAGGAAGTCCCCCTCGTCCACGACGGGGCGGATCACCTCGTGCATGTCGTACGGGCGGCGGGGATCGTCCGGCACGACGGCGTTCAGGCGCGGGTCGATCGCGGTCGGGCCGGTCGACCGGCTGGCGCCGCGGCGGATCCTCGAGGTTGTTCTGCGGCAGGAACGACAGCAGACGGCGGATCAGCAGCAGGCAGTCCTGGTCGTTCGGGGACATGAAGTGGGCCACGCCGCTGCGCGTGCTGTGGGTCTCGGCCCCGCCGAGCTGCTCGGAGGTGACCTCCTCGTTCGTCACCATCCTGATGACGTTGGGTCCGGTCACGAACATGTAGCTGGTGCCCTCGACCATCAGCGTGAAATCGGTGATGGCGGGGGAATAGACGGCGCCGCCCGCGCACGGTCCCATCACGGCGGAGATCTGGGGGATGACCCCGGAGCACTGCGTGTTGCGCCAGAAGATCTCGGCGTAGCCGGCCAGCGACTTCACCCCCTCCTGGATCCGCGCGCCGCCGCTGTCGTTCAGGCCGATCACCGGGCAGCCGTTCTCCAGCGCCTGGTCCATCAGCCGGCACACCTTCAGGGCGTTCGCCTCGCTCATCGAGCCGCCGAAGACCGTGAAGTCCTGGGCGAAGACGTAGACCTGCCGGTTGTCGATGCGGCCGATCCCGGTGATCATGCCGTCGCCGACCGGCTTCTGCTGTTCCATGCCGAGCTCGGCGCAGCGATGGGTCACGAAGACGCCGGTCTCCTGGAAGCTGCCCTCGTCCAGCAGCAGATGGACCCGCTCCCGCGCGGTCAGCCGCCCGCCGGCGTGGATCCGGTCGATCCTGGACCTGCCCGCCCCCGAGCAGGGCCTCGGCGCGCAGATTCCTGAAGATGCTTGAGCCTCGCGGCGAAATCCTCAGACATGACGCTCCTTCCGGCCGGGCGGCGCCGGCTCTGGCCGGGCGCACCGGCGGGGGGGGATCCTAAGGCAGTGCCGCGGCGGGGGTCAAGGCAGCAGCGGAGCCCGGAACTCCGGTCTCCGGCATGGTCCGGGTCGGGGCCATCTGCTATCCTGCCCGGCGGCTGATGCCGCGGCCGCCACGGGAATCGAGCGAGGAAAGGGAGACGAGACATGGCGTATCGGAATCTGCTGATCACGTGTGCCGGAGGGGTGGCGGAGGTCACCATCAACCGCCCGGAGAAGCTCAACGCCCTCAACGCGGCGGTGATCGACGAGCTGCACGCCTGCTTCGGCGCCCTGGGCGCCGATCCGGCGGCGCGGGTGATCGTCCTGACCGGGGCGGGAGAGAAGGCGTTCGTGGCCGGCGCCGACATCGCGGAACTGGCGGCGCTGGGCGGCGGCGAAGCGGAGCGCTCTGGCCGCGAAGGGGCAGGCGCTGATGTGGAAGATCGAGAATCTGGGCAAGCCGGTGCTGGCCGCGGTGAACGGCTACGCGCTCGGCGGCGGGTGCGAACTGGCGCTGGCCTGCACCTTCCGCTACGCCTCGACCAACGCGCGCCTGGGGCTGCCCGAGGTCGGTCTCGGCCTGATCCCCGGCTACGGCGGCACGCAGCGGCTGCCGCGGCTGATCGGGTCGGGTCGCGCGCTCGAACTGATTCTGACCGGCGAACCGCTCACCGCCACCGAGGCGCTGGCCGTGGGGCTGGTCAATCGCGTGGTGCCGCAGGAGGAACTGCTGCCGGCGGTCCGTCAGACGGCCGGCCGGATCGCCGCCCGCTCCGCCGTGACCCTCCGTCTCGCCCTCAAGGCGGTCCACGAGGGGGCCAATTCCGGCCTCGACGCCGCCTGTCGGCTCGAAGCGGCCCTGTTCGGCGTGGCCGGCGCCACGGCCGACGCCGCCGAGGGGTGCCGGGCGTTCCTGGAGAAGCGTCCGCCGAAGTTTGCGGACCGCTGACCTCCCGCTTCCCGCCCGCCGGTCCGGTCCCGCGCCGGGCCGGCAACAATTCCTTTCGTACCCGGCGCGGCCACCGCTTATCTTTGGCGCTGAGTCCTCCGCCACCCCTCACCCGGAGGTGACGCGCATGGAGAAAGCCGCCTCTCCCGCCGAGCCGTTCATCGAGATCGACCCGGAGCTCTGCAAGGGGTGCAAACTGTGCATCCCGATCTGCCCCAAGGAAGTCATCGCCATCAGCGAGAAGCTCAACAGCGCCAGCTATCACCCGGCCTACTACCTGGGCCAGGCCTGTACCGGCTGCGCGCTCTGCTTCTACGCATGCCCCGAACCGGGAGCCATCCGCGTGGTCAAACCGTAGGCACGCTCCCCGAACCCAGGAGTCCGGAGATGGCCAAGAAACTGTTCATGAAGGGCAACGACGCGATCGTCGTGGGGGCTCTCATGGCGGGCTGTCGGGCCTACTACGGCTACCCGATCACCCCCGCCAGCGAGATCGCCCACGCCGCCGCCCTCCATTTCCCCGCGCTCGGCGGCACGTTCATCCAGGCCGAGAGCGAAGTGGCCGCCATCAACATGTGCTATGGCACCGCGGGCATGGGCATCCGCGTCATGACCGCCTCCTCGAGCCCCGGCGTCAGCCTGAAGCAGGAGGGGCTCTCCTACTGCGCCGGCGCCGAGCTGCCGGTGGTGATCGTGAACATCAAGCGCGCCGGGCCGGGCCTGGGCAACATCGCCCCCGAGCAGGGCGACTACTTCCAGGCGGTCAAGGGGGGCGGCCACGGCAACTACCGGCTGCTCGTGCTGGCGCCGAACAGCGCCCAGGAGATGTGCGACCTGACCATGCTCGCCTTCGACCTGGCCGACCGCTACCGCAATCCGGCCTGCGTGCTGGCCGACGGCTTCATCGGCCAGATGATGGAGCCGGTGGAACTGCCCCAGGCGAAGCCGGTGCCGTTCGACCACACCGCCTGGTGCGTGCGCGGTGACGCCGCCACCCGGCGCGAACCTGGTCAGCTCCATCTTGCTCGACCCGGTCGAGCTCGAGCGGCACAACCTGCAAGCTGGACGCCAAGTACCAGCGAGTGCGAGGCGAACGAGGTGCGCTTCGAGGAGTACCAGACCGCGGACGCCGAGCTGGTGGTGGTGGCCTACGGTATCGTCTCGCGCATCGTCTACTCGACGGTCGACGAGGCGCGGGCGCGCGGCCTGAAGGTCGGCCTGCTGCGCCCGATCACCCTCTGGCCGTTCCCGTCGGCGCGCCTGGCGGAGCTGGCCGGGCACGCGAAGGCGTTCCTCTCGGTCGAGCTGAGCACCGGCCAGATGGTCGAGGACGTGCGGCTCGCCGTCAACGGACGCCGGCCCGTGCACTTCTACGGCCGCTGCGGCGGCATGGTCCCGACCGGGCGACGAGATCGTGGCCCAGTACGAGCAGATCCTGAAGGGGGCCGCGCCATGAAGGTCACTGAGAAAGCCCCGGCGTTCTACGATGTGTTCGAGCGCAAGACCGGGCCGGCCCGCCAGGCCACGCACTACTGCCCCGGCTGCGGGCACGGCAACATCCACAAGATGATGGCCGAGGCGCTGGACGGATCTGGGCATCGCGGAGCGCACGGTCCTGGTGTCGCCCGGTCGGCTGCGCGTGTTCGCCTACTACTACTTCGACGTGGGCAACATCCAGGCGGCGCACGGCCGGGCCCCGGCCGTGGCCACCGGCGATCAAGCGGGCCCACCCCGACGCGATCGTCATCTCCTACCAGGGCGACGGCGACCTGGCGGCCATCGGCACCGCCGAGATCATCCACGCCGCCAACCGCGGCGAGAACATCACGGTCATCTTCGTCAACAACGCCATCTACGGCATGACCGGCGGCCAGATGGCGCCGACCACGCTCATCGGCCAGAAGACCACCACCTCGCCGCTGCGGCCGCGTCAGCACGCTGCACGGCTACCCGATCCGCGTGTGCGAGCTGCTCGCCACGCTGCCGGCGCCGACCTACATCGAGCGCGTGGCGATCGGCGACGGCGAAGCACACGCAGAAGGCGCGCAAGGCGATCCGCAAGGCGCTGCAGAACCAGGTCGAGGGGCGGGGCTACAGCTTCGTCGAGATCCTCGCGCCCTGTCCGACCGGCTGGAAGATGGAGCCGGTCGACGCCCGCGAATGGATGCTCACCGAGATGACCAAGGTGTTCCCGCTCGGCGTCTTCAAGGACGAAGGGGACACGCGCGAGGGGCAGTGGCACCGCACGGTCACGCCGTTCGATCCCGCCGCGGTGTCGCGCCATTTCGGCGCGGGAGAGCGGGCCGAGACGGCGGCGGCCGGCGGTCCGGTGACCCTGAAGGAGGACCTGCACTGCAAGTTCGCCGGCTTCGGCGGGCAGGGCATCCTCTCCCTCGGACTGTTCACGGCGCAGATCGGGATGCGCGCCGGTCTGCAGGTGTCGTGGATCCCGTCCTACGGCCCGGAGATGCGGGGCGGCACGGCCAACTGCCAGGTCAGCGTGTCGAACCGGCGCATCGGTACGCCGATCGTGGAACGGCCCAATGTGATGGCGGTCATGAACCAGCCGTCGCTCGACGCCTTCGCCGGCGAGGTCGCCGACGGGGGGCTGCTGATCGTGGACACCTCGATCGTGCAGGGCGAAGTGGCGAACGGCAGCGCGCGCACGGTCCTGCTGCCGGCGACCCGGATCGCCGACGAGGTCGGTACGCCGAAGATCGCGAACGTGGTGATCCTGGGCGCGCTCTGCGCGGCCACCGGCGCCTTCACGCCCGCGCTCGTCGAACAGACGCTGCGCGAGGTGGTCAAGAAGCGCAACCTCATCGATATGAATCTGCAGGCCTTCCAGAAGGGCTACGCCTGGGTGACGGAGGGGCGGGGCGCCTGAGCGCCCTCCTCTCGCGGCGCCGGCAGCGAGGAGCGAGCGATGATCATCGGCATTCCGCGCGAGGTCGCGGCGGATGAGAACCGTGTCGGTCTGCCGCCGAGCGCCGTGCTGGGGCTGGTCCGCCAGGGGCACCAGGTGTTCGTCGAGCAGGGCGCGGGCGCGGGCAGCGGCTTCACGGACGACGCCTACGCCGGAGTCGGCGCGCAGATCGTGCACGGGGCCGACGAGGTCTACCGTCGCGCGGGGCTGCTGGTGAAGGTGGTCGCGCCGGGGCCTGCGGAGTGCGATCTCCTCCAGCCGGAGCAGGTCCTCATCGCGCTGCTGCACCTGGCGGCCCAGCCGCCGCGGCTGCTCGCGGCGCTGCGCGAGGGGGGGGCCACCGCCATCGACCTCGCCACCATCGAGGACGCGAACGGCGCGCTGCCGGTGCTGCGGCCCATGTCGCAGATCGCCGGCCGCATCGTGGCGCAACTGGCGGGGCGCTATCTGCAGAGCGATCACGGTGGACGGGGCATCCTGCTGGGCGGCCTGCCGGCGGTGCCGCCGGCCGAGGTGGTCATCCTCGGCGGGGGCGTGGTCGGCCGCAACGCGGCGCGGGCGTTCCTCGGTTGCGGGGCGCGCGTGACGGTCCTCGACACGGACTACGAGTGCCTGCGGGAACTGGACTGGCGGTTCGACGGGCGACTCACCACGTTCGTCGCCACCGAATCCACCCTGCCCAAGGTGCTGAAGTACGCCGATGTGGTGATCGGCGCGGTGCTGATTCCCGGGGCCCGCACGCCCCACCTGGTCACCCGGCAGGCGCTCTCCCTGCTCAAGGATCGCGCCGTCGTCTTCGACATCGCCATCGACCAGGGGGGCTGTTTCGAGACCAGCCGTCCGACCCGGCTCAGCGATCCCACCTACGTGGTGGACGGCATCACCCACTTCTGTGCCCCGAATCTGCCGAGCCTCGTGGCCCGTACCGCCACGCACGCCCTGGGCAATCTCGCCCTGCCGTACATCGCCGCCCTCGCGGCCGAACCGGCGGGCGAGGCGCTGCGCCGCGACGCGGCGTTGCGCAAGGGCGTGAACGTTTTCCGCGGACGGGTGGTCCACGAGCGCGTGGCGGCGGCCCACCGCTGTCCCCATGAGCCCCTGGAGGGGCTCCTGTCCCGCTGAGGAGCAAGACATGGGCTGGCTGGATGATTATCGCGCCCGGCGCACGACGGTGGCGGAGGCTGTCCGGGCCGTGCAGTCGGGCGAACGGGTCTATCTCGGCTCCGGTTGCGCGGTGCCCCACGCGCTCGTGGATGCGCTCACGGCGCGGGCGGCCGAGTTGACCGGTGTGGAGATCCTGCAGGTGCTGACCATCGGTCCGGCGCCGTACGCCACGCGGGAGCTGGCGGATCACTTCCGCTGCAACGCCCTGTTCATCGGTCCGAACGTGCGCGAGGCGGTCAACGAGGGCCGCGCCGACTACGTGCCGGTCCATCTGCACCAGGCGCCGGCCCTGCTGCGCGACGGCAGCCTGCCGCTGGACCACGCTTTCGTGGTGGTGTCGCCGCCCGACGAGCACGGATTCTGCAGCTTCGGCATCGAGGTCGCGGTCACCAAGCCGGCCGCCCTGGCCGCGCGGCGGGTCGTGGCCGAGGTGAACCGGCACCAGCCGCGCACCCTGGGGGACAGCTTCATCCACGTCTCGAAGATCGATGCCTTCGTGGAGGTCGATCGTGCGCTCGACACCTGGCGGCCGGCGGAGCCGAGTCCCACCGAGAAGCGGATCGGCGAGCATGTGGCCGGACTGGTGGAGGATGGGACCTGCCTCCAGGTCGGGATCGGGGGCATCCCCGGTGCGGTGCTCGATTTCCTGGACGGGCGGCGCGATCTGGGCGTGCACACCGAGATGTTCAGCGACGGGCTGCAGCGCCTGATCGAGCGCGGCGTGGTCACCGGCGAGCGCAAGAACTTCCACCCTGGCAAGGTGGTGGTCAGCTTCATCCTCGGCAGCCGCGAGTTGTACGATTTCGTGCACGACAACGCCCAGATCGAGTTCCACCCCTCCGACTACGTCAACAACCCGTTCCACATCGCCCGCAACGACCGCATGATTGCGGTCAACGGCGCGTTGCAGGTCGATCTCACCGGCCAGGTGTGCGCCGATTCGCTCGGCACCTACTTCTACTTCGGGCTTCGGCGGCCAGGTCGACTTCATGCGCGGGGCCGCCATGTCGAAGGGGCGGCTGGCGGTGACCGCCCTGCCGGCCACGGCGCGTGACGGGGCGGTGTCGCGGATCATCCCGGTCCTCGACAGCGGCGCGGGGGTCGTGGTCACGCGGGCCGACGTCAACGTGGTCGTGACGGAGCACGGGGTGGCGCGCCTGCGCGGACGCAACGTCCGGCAGCGGGCCATGGCGCTGATCGAAGTGGCCGAGCCCCGGTTCCGCGAGGATCTGACCCGGGCCGCCCGGGAGCGGGGGCTGTTCGGGCGGCCGGTGCCCGGCTTCGGGCCGGGGGATGCCGGCGCCTGACATCGGCGCCGATGGCGGCCAGTTCGTCAAGTTCTGTTGACATTCCGTCAATTCATTGACAAAATGTCTAACGGCGCCGCAGCCGGTGCCGTGTCGCACGACCATCTCCGGAGGATCGTATGCCTGTGCCCGACAGCTGTCGCCCGTTCCCGCGAGGAGGCGTCGGCCGGGGCGGTCGATCCCGCCACCATCCTGGTGGTGGACGACGAGCCGGAGCTCTGTCTCGCCCTGTCGAAGCTGCTCCGCCGCAACGGCTACCGCGTCCTCACCGCGATCAACGGGGAGGAGGGGCTGGAGATGCTGCGGCGCCACGAGGTGCACCTCGTGCTGACCGACCTGATGATGCCGCGGCTCGGCGGGCTCGACCTGCTCAAGGCGGCCCAGGTCGTCTCGCCAGCCAGCGAGGTCGTCATCATCACCGGGCACGGCACGATCGAAACCGCCGTGGAGGCGATGAAGCAGGGGGCCTACGACTTTCTCGAGAAGCCGTTCACCACCGCCACCACGCTCAACGTCGTGCGCAAGGCCCTCGAAAAGCAGCAGTCTGATGGCCGAGAACCGCGAACTGCGGCGGCAACTGGAGGAGATCCGGGGGCAGCACGACATCATCGGCACGAGCGAGACGATGCGGGCCACGGTGGAGACCGCGCGGCAGGTGGCCTCCAGTCGGCCACGGTCCTGCTGACCGGGGAGAGCGGCACCGGCAAGGAGGTCGTTCGCGAACGCCATCCACCGCTGGAGCGACCGCGCCGAGCGGCCCCTCGTGCAAGGTCACCTGCGCCGCGCTCCCGGAGACCCTGCTCGAGGCGGAGCTCTTCGGCTACGAGAAGGGAGCCTTCACCGGCGCCGTCGCAGCGACGCAAGGGCCGCTTCGAGGCGGCGCACCGGCGGCACCCTCTTCCTGGACGAGGTCGGCGAGATGCCTCGTCCATCCAGGTCAAGCTGCTGCGCGTGCTGCAGGAGGGGACCTTCGAGCGGCTCGGCGGCAACGAGCCGATCGACGTCGACGTGCGCATCATCGCCGCCACCAACCCCGACCTCGAGAAGATGGTCGAGGGGGGCGCTTCCGCGAGGATCTCTACTACCGGCTGAACGTGATCAACATCGAGCTGCCGCCGCTGCGCGAGCGCCCGGGGCGGGACGTGGTCCTGCTCGCCAACTATTTCCTGAAGATCTACAGCGAGAAGAACCGCAAGGATCTGTCCGGATTCACCCGGCCGACGGTGGATGTGCTGACCCGGTATTCCTGGCCCGGCAACGTGCGGGAACTGGAGAACTGCATCGAACGGGCGGTGGTGCTGAGCAAGGGCCCGTTCGTCGACGTCGACGCGCTCTCTCCTTCGGTGGTGGCGGGGCGCAAGTGGTACGAATCGGTGTCGGTGCCGATCGGCACGACGCTCAAGGACGCCGAACTGAAACTGATTCGCGCCACGCTGGCCAGTTGCGGTGGCGACAAGGAGAACGCCGCCAACATCCTGGGCATCGCCAGCCGGACGATCTATCGCAAGGTCAAATAGGTGTGGATCCGCGCGACGTGGCTGACCCTCTCGCGCCACGCTGCTATACTGTGACCCCGGCCAGCGGAATGCGACTGGCCTTTGTTTTCAAGGACTTAGACGGCCAGTTGCCCGTGGCGGCGCCCCGCGAGGCGCGAGAGTGGCGGAACTGGTAGACGCGCGGGATTTAGGATCCCGTGGTGCAAACCGTGGGGGTTCGAGTCCCCCTCTCGCACCAATCCTGCCGCCGCTCGCGGCCCCGGCGGTCCACCCCAGCGAGGACGTCCCCATGACCGAGCCGACCGACCACAACGCGAACCCGCTCGCCTTCAACTCGACCCTCGAGGCGCCGGAGCCGTGGCGCCGCGTGCTCCGGGTGGAGGTCGCCCGGGATTTCTTCGAACAGGAGTACGCGCGGCGGCTCCAGGCGGCGCGCAAGCGCGCCGTGCGCCCCGGGTTCCGCCCGGGACGGGTGCCGGTGGCGGTCATCGAGAAGGAACTACGTGACGAGCTGCGGGTGAAGACCGTCGAACCGGTCATCGAACGCGCCTATCGCGAGGCGGTCACGACCACGAGCTCGTGCCGGTGAACGATCCGAGCGTGGGACGGTTCAGCTTCGAGGAGGCGGGCCGGCCGGTCACCTTCGAGATCGAATTCGAGGTGCGCCCGGCCGTCACGATCACCGGTTACGACCAGCTGCCGCTGCAGCGTCGCGCGGCGCGGGTGGCCGACGCCGACGTCGACGGCGTGGTGCGCCGCCTGCGCGAAGCGCAGGCCATCCCCGAGCGGGTGGACCGCCCGGCGGAGACGGGCGACGAACTCCAACTCGACATCGTGCCGCTCGGCGCCGACGGGCAGCCCGAGGAGGAGCGCCGCGTCCCGGAGTACGTCTTCGCCCTGGGCGAACCGGACAACATCAGGCCTTCGACGAAGGTCTCGCCGGCGCGCGGGCCGGCGAGACGCGCGAGGTCGGCGTGACCTACGCCGCCGACCACGGCAACGAGCGCCTGCGCGGCACCACGGTCACCTACCGGGTCGCGGTGAAGGAGGTGCGCCAGAAGCTGCTGCCGGAGCTGAACGATGCCTTCGCGGAGCGGGTCAAGCCGGGCGAGACGCTGCTTGGCCTGCGCGGCGCCATCCGCGCCGACCTGCGTCGGCAGGACGAGGAGGCGGCCCGGCGGGAGCTCGAGGAGCAGCTGGTGGACGCCCTGCTCGCCGTCAACGACATCCCGGTCCCCCCGTCGCTGACCGAGCAGTACCTCGCGGCCGGGCTGAAGGACCAGCGCACCTCAGAACGAGCGGCACGGGCGCCCCAACGGCGCCGAGGAGGACGCCCGCTACCGCGAGTTGACGCGGCCGCTCGCCGAGCGGATCATCCGCACCATCTTCCTGCTCGACGCGGTGCGCCGGCAGGAGGGGCTGGCGGTGACGGAGGCGGAGGTCGACGCCCGGATCGAGGAGATCGCCCGCGAGTATGGCTTCGACCCGAGAAGTACCGCGCCTACGCCGACCAGGGCCCGGAGCGGGAGCGGATCGGGCGCACGCTCGAGGAGCGGCGGGCCTTCGATTTCCTGATCTCGCGCGCCGCGGTCACCGAGACGCCGGCCGCGGAGGCGGAGGGGGCCTGACCGGCAACGGGAACGGTTCCTGCCAAGGCCGCATGTGGTCGCGGGAAAACCTGAAACCCGACCCGCCGATGGTGTTTGCAAACGCGCATCGACAAGGATGTAGCCAGGATCCTGAGCGAAGGAGTCGCGATGCTGATCCCGTATGTCGTCGATCAGACCAGCCATGGCGAGCGCGCCTACGACATCTATTCCCGGCTGCTGAAGGACCGGATCGTCTTCCTCGGGCTGCCCGATCGACGACGCCGTCGCCAACCTCGTCATCGCGCAGATCGCTGTTCCTCCAGTCCGAGGATCCCGAGCGCGACATCTACCTATACATCAACTCGCCCGGCGGCAGCCTTGACCGCCGGTCTTGCTATCTACGATACGATGCAATATCATTACGTAATGACGTGGTGACGATCTGCATGGGCCAGGCGGCGAGCATGGCCGCCGTCCTCCTGGCGGCCGGCGCGGCCGGCAAGCGCTCGGCGCTCCCGCACTCGCGGGTGATGATCCATCAGCCGCTCGGCGGCAGCCAGGGTCAGGCCAGCATGCTCGAGATCTACGCCAGCGAGATTCTCTGAGCATCCGCGACAAGCTCTACGACATCCTGGCCAAGCACACCGGTCAGCCGCTCGAGAAGATCGCCGCCGACAGTGACCGCGACTTCTTCATGTCGGCCGAGGGGCGCGCGGCGTACGGGATCGTCGACCAGGTCATCGAGAGTCGCAGCGAAGTGATCGGAAAAGGCCGCGACTGAGCCGCGCCGGCGTCGCCGGTGCCGGCTGTCGCAATCGCGACCCGGCGGATCTGACCAGTCGGGAGGGGAGATGAAGCGCCGCCAGTCCGGCACGCCCACCATGATCAAATGTTCTTTCTGCGGCAGGGGACAGGATGAGGTGGCAAAGCTGGTCGCGGGGCCGTCCGTCTACATCTGCAACGAGTGCATCAGGCTCTGCAACGACATTCTCGAGGAGGAAATGGTCGACGAGGCGACGCTGGATCCCAAGTTCCCCAAGCCCCGCGAGATCAAGGACGACCTCGACGACTACGTCATCGGCCAGGACGACGCCAAGATCAGCCTCGCGGTCGCGGTCTACAACCACTACAAGCGGATCACCAGCGCCACGGTGACGGCGACGACGTCGAGATCGAAAAGAGCAACATCCTGATGATCGGGCCGACCGGCACCGGCAAGACGCTGCTGGCGCAGACGCTGGCGCGCTTCCTGAACGTGCCGTTCGCCATCGCCGACGCGACGACGCTGACCGAGGCCGGGTACGTGGGCGAGGACGTCGAGAACATCCTGGTGCGCCTGCTGCAGGCGGCCGACTACAACATCGCGCGCGGCCGAACTGGGCATCGTCTACATCGACGAGATCGACAAGATCGCCCGCAAGAGCGACAACCCGTCGATCACGCGCGACGTCTCGGGCGAGGGCGTGCAGCAGGCGCTGCTGAAGATCCTCGAGGGCACGGTGGCCAACGTGCCGCCGCAGGGCGGGCGCAAGCATCCGCAGCAGAAGTACATCGAGATCAACACGACGAACATCCTGTTCATCTGCGGCGGCGCGTTCGAGGGGCTCGAGAAGATCGTCGAGCGGCGGATCGGCCGCAACATGCTCGGCTTCGGCGCGACCGAGGAATCCCGCGCGGAGGCGCCGCGACGAGTTCTTCGGCCTGGTCGAGCCCGAGGACCTGATGAAAGTACGGCCTGATCCCCGAGCTCGTCGGCCGGCTGCCCGTGGTCACGAGCCTCAAGGAACTGGACCGCGACGCGATGATCCGCGTCCTGTCCGAGCCCCGCAACGCGCTGACCAAGCAGTACCGCAAGCTCCTGGAGATGGAGGACGTCGAACTGGTCTTCGAGCCGGCCGCGCTCGAGGCGATCGCCGATCTGGCCATCAAGCGCAAGACCGGCGCCCGCGGACTCCGCTCGATCCTCGAACGCATCATGCGCGGCACCATGTACGATGTGCCGTCGCTGGACGACGTGCGGCAGGTCGTCATCACCCGGGAGATCGGTCGAGAAACAGACCGAGCCCGAGGTGGTGCTCGGCGAGCCACCGCTGGACATCAAGGAAGCCTGATCGCCGCGCGCGCCGGCCGCAGGGCCGCGCGTGCCGGGCCGACCGGCCCGGCGCCGTCGCCATCGCCGCCGCCGCGCCCGGTCCTCACGCACGAAGGAGAACGATGAGCCCACACGCATCCGATCGCGTCCCGTCGCACCGACGAGTCGCCGCTGCTGCCCCGCGCGCCTGCCGCTGCTGCCGCTGCGGGACGTCGTCGTGTTCCCGTACATGGTCACGCCGCTGCTGGTGGGCCGTGCCGCGGCTCGATCGCGGCCGTCGAAGCGGCCATCGAGCGCGACAAGCGCCTGTGCGTGGCCGCCCAGCGCGAACCGGACACCGAGGAACCGGCCGGAGGACCTGTTCGACGTCGGCACGGTCATCCGCGTCCTGCAGATCATCCGCACGCCCGACGAGACGCTCAAGATCCTGGTCGAGGGCGCCACCCGGGTCCGGCATCGAGGGGTCCTGCCCAGGCCGATGGCTACCTGGAAGTGCCGTGCCACGCCGCTGGCCGAGGAACTGGCGGAGGGCCCGGAAATCGAGGCGCTCAGCCGCTCGATCAAGGACCGCTTCAAGGAATACGTGCGCCTGAACAAGCGGCTGCCGGACGAGGTGCTGCTGTCGGTGCTGAATCTCGAGGAGATCGGCCGCATGGCCGACTCGATCAGCGCCTACATCCTGGGCAAGGTGCCGCTGAAGCAGGAGCTGCTCGAGGAGACGATCGCTGGAGCGCGGCTGACGCGCATCAACCAGATCCTGGCCGGCGAACTGGACATCCTCGAGATCGAGCAGCGCATCGACGGCGAGGTGCAGACCGCGGTCCAGCGCAACCAGCGCGAGTTCTACCTGAACGAACAGCTGCGCGCCATCCGCAAGGAACTCGGCTATTCCGCGGACGAGGACTCCGAGATCGAGGACTACGGCGCGCATCTGGCCGAGGCCGACATGAGCCCCGAGGCGCTCGAGGTGGCCCGCCGCGAGGTGGACGCGCCTCGAGCGCATGTCGGTGATGAGCCCGAGGCCACGGTCGTGCGCAACTACCTCGACACGCTGCTGGCCCTGCCGTGGAAGAAGAAGTCGCGCGACCGTGTCGACCCGGCGCACGTCAGGCGCGCCTGGATGCCGACCACTACGGACTGGAGAAGGTCAAGGAGCGCATCGTCGAGTTCCTGGCCGTCTACAAGCTGACGAAGAAGATGCAGGGCACCATCCTCTGTCTCGTCGGTCCGCCCGGGCGTGGGCAAGACGACGCCTCGGCCGGTGCATCGCGGACTCGATGGGGCGGCGGTTCGTGCGCATCTCCCTGGGCGGCGTGCGCGACGAGGCGGAGATCCGGGGTCACCGGCGCACCTACATCGGCAGCAAGCCGGGCCGGATCATCGAGATCGCTGCGCAAGGCCGGCACCAAGAACCCGGTGTTCCTGCTGGACGAGATCGACAAGCTGGGCGCGGACTACCGCGGCGACCCCGGCGCCGCCCTGCTGGAGGTGCTCGACCCCGAGCAGAACTCCCACTTCAGCGACCACTACCTCGAAGTGGATTTCGACCTGAGCGAGGTGATGTTCATCACCACCGCCAACTCGCTGCATTCGATCCCGCTGGCGCTCGAGGACCGCATGGAGATCATCCGGCTGCCGGGCTACCTGGAGCACGAGAAGCTGCGGATCGCCGAGAAGTTTCTGGTGCCGCGCCAGCTCAAGCGCAACGGCGTGCCGGGCTGGCGGACGCGGGCTGCCGGCGCGGCGCTCAGGCGATCATCGACGGCTACACGCGCGAAGCGGGGGTGCGCAACCTGGAGCGGGAGATCGCCGCGAATCTGCCGCAAGGTGGCCAGAGCACCGCGCCGAGACGGGGCAAGCTGCCGGCGGCCGTCACGCCGCGCGGCCAATCTCGCGAAGTACCTCGGCGCGCGCCGATTCCGTCGCCAGGTCGTGGATCGGGAGCCGGAGATCGGCACCGTGACCGGACTGGCCTGGACGACGGCGGGCGGCGAGATCCTGCCGATCGAGGTGCTGTCGATGGCGGGCGGCCGGCAAACTGAAGATCACCGGCAATCTCAAGGAAGTCATGAAGGAATCGGCGGAGACCGCCCTGAGCTTTGCCCGGTCGCATTGCCGCGACGTGCCGCGCGAGTACATCAAGGAGCACGACATCCACCTGCACGTGCCGGAGGGCGCCGATGCCCAAGGACGGCCCGAGCGCCGGCATCGCCATGGCCACGGCGATCGTGTCGCTGCTGCGGGCGGCCGGTCCGGCGCGACGTCGCCATGACCGGCGAAGTCACGCTGCGCGGCAAGGTCCTGCCGATCGGCGGCCTGCCCGAGAAGGCGGTGGCCGCGATCCGCGTCGGCGCGCGCACCTGATCATCCCCAAGGACAACGAAGGGGAGTACCTCGAACTGCCGCACCTGGTGCGCAAGCGGCTCGTGGTGCATCTGGCCGAGACGATGGACGAGGTGCTCGCCATCGCCCTGCTGCCGGATCGGGAGGCGGCGTGTCTGCCCGTTTCATAACCAGCGCCGCCTCGCTCGCCGACCGGCCACGGCCGCCGTTGCCCGAGTTCGCCTTCGTCGGGCGCAGCAACTGCGGCAAGTCGTCGCTGATCAACTATTTCCTCGGGCGCTCGAAGCTGGCGCTGACCAGCCGGCAGCCGGGCAAGACCCGGCTGCTGAACTATTTCCTGATCGATGAGCGCTACTACATCGTGGACCTGCCCGGCTACGGCTACGCCCGCGTCAGCCAGGCGCAGCGCGGCGCCTGGACGACGCTGGTGCGGGCGTACCTGAACGCAGGGGACCGTTCGCTGGCGCTCTTCCACCTGCTCGACGCGCGCCACGAACCGAGTGCCGAGGACGCCGAAATGTCGTTCTGGCTGCGCGAGGCGGGGGTGCCGTTCGCGATCGCCGTCACCAAGGTGGACAAGATCGGCAGCACGAAGCTGGCGGCGCACCTGCGGCGGATCATCACGGCGCTGGAGCTGCCGCCCGGCACCCCGTTCATTCCGACCTCGGCCACCCGGGGCGAGGGGCGGGGGGAGATGGCCGCCTGGATCGAGGCGCGGCTGGCCATCGCCGCGACGGACGGTTGACGGCCGGGCAAAGCCGGTTATCCTGTGCAACCGGGCCGGGCCGGGCCGGCAGATGTCCCGGGGGCAAGTTTCGCTTGCAGGGGGCTCGGCACTCTGTCATAATTGATGATGTCTGATTGCCTGGGGGTGCGGAGCCCGACGGGGAGGATCCACGGGACGATCGGCTAACTTTCGCGAAGACAGGAACATGGAACGCCTTCTGGCGCGCAGCCTTACGACCGTCTCCGCCGTCATCGCCGTCCTGGCGCTGGTGGCGGTGGTCAATGCCAACACCACGCACATGGCGCAACTGCCGGCGTCCGCCACGCTGGGCTGCGCCAATTGCCATGTGAACGGCACCACCTCCACGGTCCCGGCGAGCGCCGCCCTGAACGGATTCGGCCAGGCCTTCAAGAACAACAACATGGTCTGGAACCGCGCCCTGGCGGAGAAGGATTCCGACAGCGACGGCTGCACCAACGGTGTCGAACTGGGCGACGCCGATGGCAACGGGGAGCCGGACGCCCATCAGCCCCAGCAGACCAGCAATCCGGGCAGCGGCGGGGACTGCCAGCCCAACACGCTGAACGAGCAGACCTGGGGCGCTCTGAAAAGCCTCTTCAACAGCAGCAAGTGAAGCGTCGCCGTTATCCGGCGGCCCGAGCGGCAGTCTCTGGTACGGAGGCTCTTTTTTTTGCGGGGTGGCAGCCCGGCCGCGCGGCCGGTGTGACGGTCGGCCCGCAGGGGGGAAAGCACGTGGCGAACCGTGTCGTCATGGGTGGCCAGTGGGGCGATGAGGGCAAGGGCAAGATCATCGACGCCCTCAGCGAAGGGACCGACTGGGTCCTGCGCTATCAGGGCGGCGCGAACGCCGGGCACACGATCAGCACCGGCGGTCGGGAGCACGTGCTGCACCTGATCCCTTCCGGGATCTTGCACGAGCGCGTCCGCTGTTTCCTCGGCAGCGGCATGGTGGTCGATCCGTGGGAACTGCGCGACGAGATCGTCGCCCTCGAGGAGCGGGGCGTGAAGGCGCGGGGGCGCCTGTTCATCTCCGCGGCCGCCCACCTGATCCTGCCCTACCACAAGCGGGTGGACGAGCTGCGCGAGTCGAAGCTGAAGCGGCGCAGCCTCGGCACCACCGGTCGCGGCATCGGCCCGGCCTACTCCGACAAGGCGATGCGCTCCGGCCTGCGCATGGGTGATCTGCTGCTGCCCAAAGAGAATCTCGAACGCAAGGTGATCGAGAAGGTGCTCGACGCGAACGAGGTGCTGTCCGAGTTCTACAAGTCCGATCCGCTGCCGGCCCCGGTCATCGCCGAGGAACTCGTGGTGCTGGCCAAGAGCCTCGGCGCGATGATCGTCAACCCGCACGAGAAGCTGGCCGGTGTGCGGCAGGGCGCGGAGAGCGCCCTGTTCGAAGGGGCGCAGGGCGCGCTGCTCGACTGGGATCACGGCACCTATCCCTTCGTCACCTCGAGCAACTGCTCGGTCGGCGGCGCCATCGCCGGCACCGGCCTGCCGCCGCGCTGCCTGGGCGAGATCGAAGGGGTGTTCAAGGCGTACTGCACCCGCGTGGGCAACGGCCCGTTCCCGACCGAACTGCTGGCGGAGGAGGCGGACTGCCTGCGCAAGCTGGGCGGCGAGTTCGGCGCCACCACCGGCCGTCCCCGCCGCTGCGGCTGGTTCGACCTGGTCGCCGGCCGCTACGCCGTCGAACTGAGCGGCCTGACCGGCGTCTACGTCACCAAGCTCGACGTGCTCGATTCGCAGCCCGTGGTGAAGGTGGCGACCGCCTACGACATCGACGGCAAGAGCACGGAGATCTTCCCGCTGCGGGCCGACATCCTGGCGCGCTGCCGCCCCGTCTACCACGAAATGCCCGGCTGGCAGCAGCCCACCGCCGACTGCCGGAGCCTGGCCGATCTGCCCGCCGCCGCCCGCAAGCTACCTGTCGTTCCTGCAGACCTCCCTGGGCGCCCCGATCAAGGGCGTCTGGGTCGGCCGCGCCCGCGAGGCGATCATCTGGACCCCCGACGGCGTGGACGCCTGAACGGCCCGCACCCTGCTTTGACACCCCCGCGCGGGTCGTCTATCATTCCCTTCCGACCTCGGTGGGCCGCTAGCTCATCTGGCAGAGCATCTCCCTTTTAAGGAGATGGTGTCCGGTTCGAGTCCGGAGCGGCCTACCAACAACCCCTTGTCCTGCGGTGATTTACTGGCGTGGTCTCCGGTGCGGTCCCTGTCAAAAGCCCGTCGAGCCACGCCGGTGACACCTGGCGGAAGAAAATCGGGGCGCTGGGCCGCTTTGAGCGCCCCCCAGCCCCTCGGGAAAGCCCGTCCCGCAGTGGTCGCTGGCGTCCCCCGTTCCGGAGGCCCGCCCCATGATCCGTCAGCGCGTCGCGTGGTGCCTCGACCTTGCCGGCCTGGTCATCCTCACGTGGCAGGCGCTGCCGAGCGCGCCGACATTCGATGGCGAGGACGGCATCATCGTCGCGGTGCGGGTTGCTCCCGCGGCTGTCTGGTGGTGGGCGATCGGGTTCCCCGTCCTGGTCGTGGGGCAACTGCTCAAGGCGCCCGATCATTTGCCCGTGGCCGGCTGGTGGCGCAGGAACCCTGCCGCAACTGAAGGAGCGCCCGGTCTGCCCGAGCGCCCCTGATGGCCGCCGGAAGCACGCGACTGGCGAATTTCCCGAATTGGTGGACGCCGGTTTAGGCTGGTCGCCCCCCCAAGCGGACAACTATAAAAAATGAGTTGCGCGCCATTAGTATGCGGGCGGAACGCAGTCAGTCAGGGGCGGGGGAGATCATCATCTGCGTGCTGCCGCGGGTTGCATCGCCAGCGTCCGGGCGAGGGCCGCGTACAGCTCGTCGGCCTCGACGGGCTTGGAGACGTAGTCGTCCATGCCGGCCGCGAGGCAGCGGTCGCGGTCGCCCTTCATGGCGTGCGCGGTCATGGCGACGATCGGCAGGTGTTCGCCCGTGCGCCGCCTCGCGCCGCGCGGATGGCCCGCGTGGCGCTCAGCCCGTCCATGCCCGGCATCTGGACGTCCATCAGCACGAGGTCGTAGCGGACGCCCGCGATCGCCGCCAGCGCCGCGAGGCCGTCGGCCACGAGCGTCGACGGTGACGCCGGCCCTTCTGCGAGCAGGCGGCGCGATCAACCTGCTGGTTGACCGGGTTGTCCTCGGCGACGAGCACGCGGCAGCGGCGGCAGCGCCGTCGGGCCGGATGACCGGGGCGCGCCGGGGGCGGCGCGCGTCACCCGGCGCGGCGAGCGCGCGCGGCGAGCCTCAGCGTCAACGTGAACGCGCTGCCGCGTGCCGGCTCGCTCTGCGACTGCCAGTGTCGCCCGCCCATCAGCCTGCACCAGCTGCGCCGGCTGATGCGTCAGGCCGAGGCCCGGTGCCGCCGAAGCGGCGCGTCGATGGAGCCGTCGGCCTGGGTGAACGGCTCGAAGATCACGGCCGCGAGCGTGTCCGGCGGGATGCCGATGCCGGTGTCGGCGCACCTCGAACCGGATCCCCGACGCGATCGGCGTCGGTCGCGGTGCGCGCGCGCCGTGATGGTCGACGCCGCCCGCGCTCGGTGAACTTGATCGCGTTGCCGAGCGAGGTTGACGAGCACCTGGCGCAGCCGGCCCGGGTCGCCGACGCACTGCCGCGCGGCACGTCGTCCGGCGGCATCGAGGTCGCAGCGCGAGGCCCTTGGCGCCGGCGCCTGCACGGAGAGCAGGCTCCACCGACGTCCCGGAGCAGCTCGCGGAGGTCGAAGCGGATCGCCTCGAGCTCGATCCGGCCGGCCTCGATCTTCGAGAAGTCGAGGATGTCGTTGATGATCGGCAGCAGCGCCTCCGCCGACTCGCGGATCGTCCGGGCGTACTCGCGCTGGTCGGCCGTGCAGCGGCGTGTCGAGCAGCAGTCCGGTCATGCCGAGCACGCCGTTCATCGGCGTGCGGATCTCGTGGCTCATGTTGGCGAGGAACTCGCGCTTGGCCCGGTTCGCCGCCTCGGCCTCCCGCCGCGCGGCCTCCAGTTCGGCTCGCGCGCCGCCCGAGCAGCGCGATGTTGTGCAGCCCCCGCCAGTACTCGCGCTCGAGCCGGCCGGTGGAGAAGATGGAGTAGAACGCGTAGACCGAGATCATCACCGCGATGGCGTACAGCCGCGGATCGGGCACCAGCACGGTGACCGCCGCCAGCGGCAGCAGGATCAGCGCGAACACCGTGCGGGCCAGCAGGAGGTCGGGCACGAGGGCGGGCATGATCCCCGCGCAGATGCCGGCGGTGGCGAACAGCACGAGCAGCGAATCGGCGGAGAAGCCGTTCAGGTGCACGATGAGCGCGGTGGCGCCGCCCCAGGCGCCCGACAGGATGAAGCTCACGGTGCGGAACGCGAACCGGTAGCGGGCGGGGTGCGCGTCGTACAGGCGGTCGAAGCCGTGCGACATCACCAGGCGCGCGGCGCCGAACACCGCCACGATCGCGGTGAGCAGGCGCAGCGCGCCCAGGCCGCGCATGTCGTCGCTGGCGCCGAGGAGGAGCGTCACCGCCACGATCAGGTACACGACCGCGCCCGGCCGGGTGCGGCGGGCGAGGTCGGAGTAGGCGCTGCGCCACAACTCCGGCGTGCGGGCGCGCTCCGCCGTGATGCCCGACGGTGCCGCGGGCGGGGTGGGACCGGATGTCACAAAGGCCTCCTCCTCGGCGGCGCGGGCGGCCGCCGGGCGGAGCGGGGACCCGAAATCAGGCCCGCGGCGGCGTCCGCCGGGGAGACGGCCGCCAGCCGGGGCACGGGTCAGGATCGGCTGTCCGGGACACCCGGTTGAGCCCCGTGACGCCCAGCAGTCCCGCGCCGGCCGCGTTCGCGGCTCAGGCGCCGGCCCTTCCTGCCGATACCTGGCCGGGAAGGGTCGGGTTTCCGGGATCTCCATCGCCGGGAGGGCGGGGCATGAAGGACCACGGACGCACCACGCACGGCACGACCGCGCTGCTCGACGCGCCGGACGGCCCCGGCCGGGTTGGGCGTGGCGGAACCGCGGGCCCTCGTCGGTGGCGGGAAGACGCGGGCGGAACCGGCTCCGGCGAAGCCGCGGCCGAGCTTCGAGACGGGGAAGTTCCCCTACGCCCGGCACATGAAGCGCGAGGTGTACGACGAGGAGAAGGTGCGGCTCCAGCGTGAGCTGCTGAAGGCGCAGCGCTGGGTCGAGGAAACCGGCCAGCGCATCGTCATGCTGTTCGAGGGCCGCGACGCCGCCGGCAAGGGCGGCACGATCAAGCGCTTCATGGAGCACCTGAACCCGCGCACGGCGCGCGTCGTGGCGCTGGCCGAAGCCGACCGAGCGCGAGACGACGCAGTGGTACTTCCAGCGCTACGTCGAGCCACCTGCCGGCGGCCGGCGAGATCGTGCTGTTCGATCGCTCCTGGTACAACCGCGCCGGCGTCGAGCGGGTGATGGGCTTCTGCACGCCCAACGACTACCTGGAGTTCATGCGCCAGTGCCCGGAGTTCGAGCGGATGCTCGTCCGCTCCGGCATCATGCTGTTCAAATACTGGTTCTCGGTGACGCCGCGAGGAACAGCGCAGCCGCTTCGCGGCCGCGCGAGACCGATCCGCTGAAGCAGTGGAAGCTCTCGCCGATCGACCGCGCCTCGCTCGACAAGTGGGACGACTACACCGAGGCGAAGGAGGCGATGTTCTTCTACACCGACACCGCCGACGCGCCCTGGACCATCGTCAAGTCGGACGACAAGAAGCGCGCGCGGCTCAACTGCATGCAGCACTTCCTGGCCACGCTGCCCTACCCCGACAAGGATCGCACGCATCGTGCACCGGCCCCGATCCGCTGATCGTCGGCGCCACCCGCGCAGGTGCTCGGCGAGGACGGGCGCTGGACCGTGCGGCCGGCGGCGCCCGAGGCGGCGGCGCCCGCGCGGGCCGTTCCCGGTGACGCCGCCCGCTGATGCTCAAAACGCAGGTGCCCCGTTCAGCCAGGCGCGATTTCACAGGTGCTCGCTTGCTCCCCCTGGGCTGAATTTCTAATCGTTGATCGATAATTCCATCCCGACGCCCCGTGAAAATCGTTGACAATGTTGCTGAATTTCGCGATAATCACCACATGAATCAACCACCAGCCAACTTCCTGAGATTGCTGGATTTACCGTGGTCTCTCAATCCCGTCACGGGTTCGGCTGCGGCATTTCTGTGGGGGCCTCGTCAGTCCGGCAAGACCACGCTGTTGCACCAGCGCTTCCCCACGGCCCGCTTCTACGACCTGCTGGACACCACGTTGAGTGCCGAGTTGAGCGTCACGCCGAAGCTGTTGCGGGAGCAGATCCTCGCGGCCCGGCCGCCGGTCGTCGTGGTGGATGAAATCCAGAAAGTGCCGGCCCTGCTGGAAGAGGTGCACTGGCTGCTCGAAAACACCGCCACGCGCTTCCTGCTGTGCGGGTCCAGCGCGCGCACGCTGCGGCGGCGCGCCCGCAACCTGCTGGGTGGACGGGCGGTCGAACATCATCTGCTGCCGCTGACGAGCCGCGAGATTCCCGACCTCGATCTGGACCGGTACCTCCACCACGGCGGTCTGCCCGTCCATTATCTGGTTGACGAGCCGTCCCCCCGGCTGAAGGCCTACGTGAACGCGTACATCCGCGAGGAGATCATCGACGAATCGGCGACGCGCAATGTTCCAGCCTTCGCCCGCTTCCTCCAGGTTGTCGCGCTGACGCATGCCCAGCAGCTCAACTACGCGAATATCGCCCGCGAAACGGGGGTCTCGCCGAGCACGGTCCGCAACTACTTCCAGATCCTCGATGACACGCTGCTGGGTTACACGCTGGAGCCGTGGCGGAAAAGCTCACGGCGCCGCCTCGTCGAGACCGCGAAGTACTACCTGTTCGATGTGGGCGTTGCGCGCGCTCTGCACCCGGAGGCGACCGTGGTGGCCGAGGGCTCGGATCTGTACGGCCGCGCCTTCGAACACTTCCTGCTGAATGAAGTGCGGGCGTACCTTGCCTACCATCGAGATGACCGTCCGCTGACGTTCTGGCGGACCCATTCGGGCTACGAGGTCGACCTCATTGTCGGCGACCTCGAGGCTGCCATCGAGATCAAGTCGGGCCGGCACGTCCGAGCCGCCGATTTCCGGGGGCTCAGGGCGCTGAAGGAGGAGCATCGGGTCGGCCGGGCGATCATCGTCGCGCGCACGGACGAACCCCGCACCACCGACGACGGGATCGAAATCCTGCCCTGGCAGCAGTTCTGCGCGCAGCTCTGGGACGGAGCGCTGGCCTGAGGTACGGCAACGGTCGGCTCATGCTCCCCCCCAACACCCTCCGCCGGGATCGTCGCCTGGGACGGCCGGGCGGCGAACGGTCTGCGCGCTCCGGCGGGGGCCTACGTCGTCGTCTTCGAGGGCGGGGGCAGGACGCTCAGGACGAAGGTGACCCTGACCAGATAGAGCTTTTGCCACGCTTCCGGACCGACCTGACAGGCGACGCGCTCTCCCGCCGGCGCTGGCAATTGCTAAAACCCCTCACCCATCTGCCGATTATAAACACCTATCGCTAATCCAGTGAGGAGCGGCGGGCCGATCCGACCGCTGGTGGAGCGCGCCGGCATGGAGATGATCGCATGAGTCGATCCAGGAACAAGGTCGGGGGAAGCCGGCCCGACACGACAGTCCAGACGATCTCCGACCAGATCCTCGCCTCGATCACGCGGATAACGAGGAGCGAGTACGGCTTCTACGGTCTTGTCGATGCGTACGAGTCCGTGATGACCATCCATTCGTGGTCCGGCGAGGCGATGCAGGATTGCTCGATGGTGGACCAGCCTCTGCATTTCCCGGTCTGTGAGGCCGGCGTGTGGGGCGAGGCCATCCGTCGTCGCGCACCGTTGATCCTGAACGACTACGCCGCCGCGCACGCAGGGAAAAAGGGGCTGCCGGAAGGTCATGTTCGACTGCGCAATCTCCTGGTGGTGCCTGTCTTCTCCCGTGGCAGGATCACGTCGGTGGTGGCCGTGGCTAACCGGCCCGCCGACTATTCCCAGGAGGATGTCGATCAACTGACATCATTCTTTCACGGCATTCAGGCCGGTGTCGACGAGGGGCGTGCGGAAGAGCGCCTTGCGGAAACAAATCAGACTTTGACGGCCGTGCTTGAGCATACGCACATGATGGTGGTGCTCCTGGACTGCCGCTTCAATTTCGTCTGGGTGAACCGCGCCTATGCCGACGCCAGTGGGCACGAGCTGGCCTTCTTTCCCGGAAGGAATCACTTCGACCTCTACCCCCACGCAGAGAACCAGGCGATTTTCCAGCGCGTCGTGGACACGGGCGAGCCGTTCTCCGTGACGGCCATGCCGTTCGAATTTCCCGATCAACTCGAGCGCGGCACGACCTACTGGGACTGGAGCCTGGTCCCTGTCCCCGGCGCCGGCGGCGGGGTGAAGGGCCTGGTCTTCACCCTGGCTGAAGTGACCGCGCGGGTCCGGGCGGGGGAGACGCAGCAGCGCAGCCAGGCCATGTTGGCGCGCACGGAGAGCATCGCGCACGTTGGCAGTTGGGAATGGGACGTGGCGACCGATGCGGTAAGATGGTCAGACGAACTGTTCCGCATTCTCCGGCGGAATCCCGCCGATGGGGCGCTGACCTTTGCGCAACACTCCCGGATCTTCCCTCCCGCGGACATGGCCCGGCTCAGGCTCGCCGTCGAGGCCGCCGTGAGCGAGGGGGCGCCTTATGAGATGGAACTGTGCGCCATCCGGCCGGACGGCGAAACCCGGGTGTGCCTGGCCAAAGGCCAGGCGGAGAGGGGCCCCGGCGGGAAGGCGATCCGCCTCTTCGGATCGTTCCAGGACATCACCGAGCTCAAGCGGGGCGAAGAGGCCCTGCAATCAGCGAAAGCCTTCCTCGACAGTGTCATCAATGCGATCGCGGATCCGGTCTTCGTCAAGGACGACGAACGGCGCTTTGTGCTCGTCAATAGCGCGTTGTGTGCGATCGTCGGACGTCCGGCAGAGGATCTCCTCGGCGAGGATGGTGACGATATGTTCCCCAAGGAACAGGTCGAGGTCTTTCGGGAGATGGACGCCCGTGTCCTGGAAACCGGCGAGGAGAGCGTGAACGAGGAATCTCTGAGCAACCTGTCCAGCGGGGAGGTGCGCACGATCGTCACGCGCAAGACCCGTTACGTCGATTCGTCAGGTGCACGGTTTCTCGTCGGAGTGATCCGCGATATCACCGACCGCACACGGCTCGAAATCGAGCTGGGTCATGCGCGCAAGTTGGAGGCGGTCGGCCAGCTCGCTTCGGGCATTGCCCACGAAATCAACACGCCGGCCCAGTACGTCGGTGACAATGTGCACTTCTTGAAGGAGGCCTTCGAGGGTCATCGGCAGCTCATCGCGAAGTACCGGCAGGCAGTCGATACGCTTGGCGCGGTCAGTGGCCACGCGGCCCTGGTCACTGAAATCCGGGAGATGGAGCAGAAGGTCGACCTCGCCTACCTCGACGCCAATGTGCCGGGCAGCATCGACTCCTGCCTGGACGGCATCTCCCGCATCTCGACCATCGTGAGGGCGATGAAAGAGTTCGCCCACCCCGGCCGGAGGGAAAACGCACCTGCCGACCTGAATCAGGCCCTGCAAAGCACGCTCACGATCGCCAAAAACGAATACAAGTACGTGGCGGACATCACGACTGAGTTCGGCGAACTGCCGCCCGTTATCTGCCAGGTCGGCGACCTGAACCAGGCCTTCCTCAACCTTATCGTCAATGCAGCCCACGCCATTGCTGACGTGGTGGGCGAGGGACAGACGAAGGGCAGGATTCGGATCAGGACTCTGCGAGAAGGTGACTTTGTGCGTGTCGATATCGCTGACACGGGATCAGGCATCCCCGAGTCGATACGCCACCGCATCTACGATCCGTTCTTCACAACCAAAGCGGTAGGCAGGGGCAGTGGCCAGGGTCTGGCCATCGCGCACACCATCGTCGTAAGCAAGCATCACGGATCGCTGACGTACGCCAGCGAGGCAGGCAAAGGGACGACATTCGTGATCAGGCTGCCGATCGACGGCAAGAGCCCCGCTTGTGAGGAGGTCACGCCATGAAACGCAGGGCTGGCCGCCACGTGAAGCGGCCGCGGTCCAGGGGGGCCGCGGCCGTCCGATTCCGCGACAGTAGTGCCTGATCAGGCCTTTCCGCCCTTGCCCCCCTTGCCCGGTTTGCCCGCCGCCGCCCGCTGTTGCTGGAGCTGGGTCCAGGTGCGGTCGAATTCGGCGACGGTCTTTTCGAACAGGTCGAGCATGTCGAGGATGGGGCGCGGCGTCTCGAGGTCGACGCCGGCGTTGCGCAGCAGGGTCAGCGGGGGGGCGGAGGCGCCCTGCTTGAGCATGCCGTTGATGTAGCGGTCGGCGGCGGGCTGGCCGCCGGCGGCGATCTGGGTGGCGAGCGAGAGGCCGCTCGTGAGGCCGGTCGCGTAGGAGAAGACGTAGAAGTTGTAGTAGAAGTGGGGGATGAAGGCCCACTCCACCTCGTCGTTCTCGCCCACCGCGTAGTCGGGGCCGTAGTACTTCTGGATCAGTTCCTTGTACGTGGCGTCGAGGAAGGCGGCCGTGAGCGGCTCGCCCTTTTCGGCGTGCGCGTGGAAGCGCTGCTCGAACTCGGCGAACAGCGTCTGGCGGAAGATGGTCAGGCGGATGCTCTCGAGGCGCTGGTTGAGCAGGTTCAGCCGCTGCGGGATGTCGGTCGTGCGGGCGAGCATGTAGTCGAGCAGCAGCGCCTCGTTGCAGGTGGAGGCGACCTCGGCCAGGAAGGTCGTGTAGCCGGAGTAGACCGCCGGCTGGCTGCGGTTGCTGTAGACGGAGTGCATGGCGTGACCGAGCTCGTGCGCCGTGGTCGACACCGCGTCGAGGCTGTTGTCGTAGTTGAGCAGGATGAACGGGTGCGCCGTGCGCGCGCTGCCGTTGCTGTAGGCGCCGCCCCGCTTGCCCTCGTTCGGGTAGACGTCGACCCAGCCGCTGGCCGGGTCGAGGCCGGTGCGCAGTTGCGCGAGGTAGTCGGGGCCGAGCGGCTTGAGGCCGGCCACGATCATCTCCTGCGCCTGGGCGTAGGGGTAGTTCTCCTCCACCTCCTCCACGAGCGGATTGTAGAGGTTCGCGAAGGTGACCGGGCCGTCGAGGTCGAGCACCTTGCGGCGCAGGGCGATGTACTTGTGCAGCGAGCGGCCGAGGTTCGCGCCGACCGTCTCCACCAGCATGTTGTAGGCGGCGGGGGAGATGTCGTCGGGGGTCAGCGCCGCCTCGAGGCAGGAGGCGTAGCCGCGCGCGTCCTTGTTCATGATGTGGGCCTTGACCGCGCCGTCGAGCGAGGTGGCGAGCGTGTTCTCGTACTGGCGGAGGGTGGCGAAGAACGACTCCGCCGCCTGCCGGCGCACGTTGTAGACGGGAGAGGAGCGGTAGCGGCTGAAGCCGGTGAGGGTCAGCGGGACCGAGCGACCCTGCTCGTCGATCAGCTGCGGGAACTCGACGTCGAGGTTCAGCATCGCTTCGTGCACCGCGGCCGGCACCCCGGCCAGGTTGCCGGTCAGCGCGAGGATCTTCTCCTCGCCGGGCGACAGCGTGTGGGCCTTGAGGCGGCGCACGTTCTGCAGGTAGAAGCGGTAGGTTCCGCCCAGACCCGCGTGCCGGGCCAGGAAGCCGTCGAGCACCCCCTGGTCGATGGCCAGCAGTTCGGGCTCGACGTAGGAGATCGCCTGTCCGAAGGCGGGCAGCAGCATCTGGATGCGGCCGGTCCGCACCTTGTTCTCGTCGACGCTCTGGTCGCCGTTGAA